>JBBFLI020000009.1:0-64867 GCA_037481615.2 Desulfobacterales bacterium | reverse complement strand
AAGCGCCCGCGGCGCAGACCGCCGGGCAGGCCGATTTTCTCGCCCCGCCCCGCCCGGCCGTGGGCGAACCGCCCGGGGCGCCGCCTGCGGCCGGGGAGGCCGCGGTCGAAAAAGCCTCGCCGGCCGAGTCCTTGGTCTTCGAGCGCCCCTCCCCGGGCGAAGCGGCCATGCCCCCGACCGGAAAGCCCGAGGCTGCGGAGAAGCCCGCCGCCGCCACCGCACAGGGCCCGGAGACCGCCGAGCCGAAGCGGCAGGCGACGCCGCGGAATCTCCCGGGCCCGCCGGAGGGGGCGCCCTCGGCCCCCCGAGACGCTCCGGCTCCGGCCGAGGCCGAGCGCGGTTCCGCCGGGCCTGCGGCGAGCCGGTCGGAAGAGGCGGGCGGGCCGCAGATCCCCGCTCCCGAATCTTTCCCCGCCAGAGCCGCCGACGGCAGGCCCGCCGCGGCGTCGAGTGCGGCGCTCCCGCATGCGGCCTCCCCCGCGCCGGAGGCTGCGGTGCAGGAACAGGGGCAGGCGCCCCGGCTCCAGCCGCAAAGACCGGATCCCCCGGGCGACTCCGCGGACGCGGAAGCGGCAGCACCCGAAAGGGAGGCCCCGGGCCGGAGGGCCCCCCAGCAGGCACACGCACCGGAAGCGGCGCTCCCCGAGAGCCCGGCGCACCTGGAGAAGCCTTCGGCGGCTGCCGGAAACGGCCCCCGCGAGCTTCGGGCCGAGACGGTATCGGGGCATCGCGCCCAGGCCCCACCCGCCGCAGGCGAACGGGAGGTCCCGGGCATGCCCGGCCGGGCGCAGCTCTTCGACCCGATCGTGCAGCGGGCGACCCTCCTGGCCCGCGGGGGCCGCGAGGAAATCCGCATCGATCTCAAACCCGATTTTTTGGGGCCCGTGCGCATGCAGATCGCCACCGCCCACCAGGCGGTCTCCGTCCGCATCCTGGCCGAAATGCCGCTCGCGCGCGATTGGATCGAGGCGGGCCTGCAGCAGTTGAAGTTGGACCTCGAGCAGCAGGGCCTGCGCGTGGAACGGCTGGAGGTGGCGATCGCCCCCGACGACCGGCAGGGCTCGGAGCGCCGCGAGGGGTTCCGGGAACGGGCTGCCTCCTCTCCACCGGCCGCGCCGGGGAAGGGGCTCGAGATCGCCCAAGCCGCAGGCGCCGGCCGGGGTTGGCAGGCGGGCCCGTGGGAGCCTGCGGCGGGGCGGGGGTTGCTCGATCTATTCGCCTGAGCGATGAACGCCGGCCTTCGTGGGCCGGGACGGGAGAACCCGAGGAGCAGCGATGGACTTGAACGCACTCTCCATGGTCAACAACACGGCGGCGGCCGCCGCGCCGACGGCCGCCGCCAAAAACGAGATGGGCAAGGACGCCTTCCTGCGGCTGCTGGTGAGCCAGCTCCAGCACCAGGACCCGCTCAACCCGGCGGACAGCACCGAGTTCACCGCCCAGCTCGCCCAGTTCAGCTCCCTCGAGCAGCTTTCCAACATTTCGGCCGCGCTCGCGGAGCTCAAGCTCTATCAGGCTTCCATCAACAACGCCCAGAGCGTGTCCTTCATCGGCAAGGAGATCGAATTCCGGGGGGACCGGGTCGAGCTCGCCCCCGGCCGCGCCGTGGGGCTGGAGTTCGAGCTGAAAGAGGCCGCGCGCAAGGCGGCGATCAGCATCTACGACGCCTCCGGGCAGTTCGTCCGCGACCTGCAACTCGAAGCGCTCCCCGCCGGCCGGCAGACCGTCGCCTGGGACGGACGCGATCGAAACGGCGGCCCGCTCCCCGCGGGGACCTACCGCTTCGAGGTCCAGGCCCAGACGGCGAACGGTGATGCCGTGCCCGTGACCCCCTATGCCGCAGGTCGCGTGGACGGCGTCTTCTTCGAGGACGGCATCACCTACCTCAGGGTCGGCGAGCGCAAGGTCGCCGTCGGCGAGGTGACGCGGATCACGATGCCGGCGGAGGCAACCACGATCTAGGCATTTCCATCCAGGAGGGGACTTCCCATGATCGCATCTCTCTACGCAGGAATTTCGGGCCTGAGCGCCAATGCCACGGCGATGACGGTGATCGGCGACAACATCGCCAACGTCAACACCACGGCCTTCAAGAGCAACCGGGCCCATTTCGCCAACATCCTGAGCACCTCCCTCGGCGGCGACTCCGCCACCGCCAACGTCGGCCGCGGGGTCGAGTTTTGGGGGGCCTACGCCCAGTGGACCCAGGGCTCGCTCGAGAACTCCTCGAGCGCGACCGATCTGGCGATCAACGGCAAGGGCTTCTTCATGGTGCAGGACCCGAACGGCTCGCGCTACTACACGCGCGCCGGCAATTTCGTCTTCGACAAGCAGGGCTATCTCGTCAACCCCGACGGCTACCGGCTCCAGGGCTACCAGCTCGACGCGAACGGCAACGTCGGGAGCATCACCTCGATCTACATCCCGGGCGAGCGGGTCGCCCCGCCGCAGGCCACGCAGAACTTCAACTTCGACATCAACCTGAGCTCGACCGCCGCTCCCGGGGACACCTACACCACCGCCCAGACTTTCTACGACTCGCTGGGCAACGCGATCCCCGTCACCTTCACCTTCACGCGCGAGGCGGCCGATCGGACTTGGTCGGTCAGCGCCTCCATCCCCGCTTCGGCCGGATCCGGGGTCACGATCGGCGGCGGGGCGAGCCTCACCATCCAGTTCGACGAAAGCGGGGCCATGACCGTCCCGGCCGGCGATGTTCCGCTTTCGCTCACCCTGACCAACGGGGCGGCCAGCCCGCAGGTGGTCACCTGGGATCTCTACAACCCGAGCGGGGACAGCTTCGGCGACATCACCGGGTACGCTTCGCCCTCGGGGACGACGTTCCAGTACCAGGACGGCTACCCGCCCGGCATGCTGCGGGGCATCTCGATCGACGAGTCCGGGGTCGTGACCGCCGCCTACTCGAACGGCGAGATGACCCCCATGTTCCAGCTCGCGCTCGTCGATTTCCCCTCCTACGACGGGCTGGCCAAGATGGGGAAAAACCTCTACGCCGAGTCCCTCGATTCCGGACAGGCCCTGATCGGCACGGCCGGCACGGGGCGTCTGGGGTCGGTGGCGCCGAGCAGCCTCGAGATGTCCAACGTCGATCTCGCCGAGGAGTTCGTGAAGATGATCACCACCCAGCGCGCCTTCCAGGCGAACTCGCGGGTGATCACCTCGAGCGACGAGATCCTCCAGGAGCTGATCAACATCAAGCGGTGAAGGAACGGATAAGAGGCGACACCCATGATCCAGGTCACCCGCCTGAATGATTCGGTTCTGTTGATCAACGCCGAGACCATCCAGTCGGTCGAGGCCAACCCGGACACCGTGATCACCTTTCTCAACCGCGACCGTCTGATCGTGAAGGAACCGGCCGAGGAGGTGAGCCGGCGCATCCTGCGCTACCGGCGCGCCGTGAGCACGCCCTGCCCGGAAGGGCAAGCCCTCGAGCCGCTTCCCGCCGCCTGAGCACGCGGCCCGCCCCGTCAAGCGCTTGACTCCCCCGCGCTCGGGGCGGGCTCCGCCCGGCCGCCGCATCCCTTCGAAACGGCGCGTTTGGCCCTGCGCGGCACAGCCCTGCCCGCTTTTTGCCTCCTGGCACAATCCTTGCTCGGCTTTTCCCCGGGAATTTCCGGGCGGTGGGTGTTTCCCGTACCTGCAGCCCGAGGCGACGCGGGCCGCGCGGCGGAGGAGAGTCGATGTCGAACAAACTGTTGACCATCCTGATGGGCGTGCTCTTCCTCTTCGTCCTGGGACTGGGCGGGGGGCTGTTTCTGATCTGGCAGAAGGTCGGCAACCTCCCGGCCGCCGGTGAGGGGGGCCAGGCGGCGGCCGAGTCGGAAAAAGCCAAGGCCGAGCAGGCCGGCAAGATCGTCCCCCTCGAGACCTTCATCGTCAATCTCGCCGATCCCGGCGGAAGCCGCTACCTCCGCGTCACCATGGACCTCGAGGTGACCGGCGGCAAGGCGGCCGAGGAGGAGATCGCCGCCCGCGTGCCGCATCTGCGGGACGCCGTGCTGATGATCCTGCCGACCAAGCGCTATGCGGACATCAGCACGACGGAGGGCAAGACCGCCATGCGCGAGGAACTCGCCCAGGCCCTGAACGGTCTGCTCGCCAAGGCACGGGTGAACCGCATCTACTTCAAGGAATTCGTCATCCAGTAGCCGCGCGCCGGAACGACGACGCCATGCCCGACCAGATCCTCAGCCAAGAAGAAATCGACGCCCTGCTCTCGGCCATGGACCGGGGGGACGTCGACCTCGAGCCGACCCAGGGGGAGAGCGAGGCCAAGCCCTATAACCTCACCTCCCAGAACATCATGCTGCGCGACCAGTTCAGCGCGCTCGAGGAGGTCTACGACAAGTTCGGGGCGCTGCTCACCGGCTCGCTCTCCGCCATGCTGCAGCGCACGGTCGAGGTGGCGTTCGTCTCGACCGAGATGGTGAAATACCAGGAGTGCATCAGCGCCTTTTCGGCGCCGACGAGCTTCGTCATCTTTTCCATGGAGCCGCTGATCGGCTCGGCCCTGCTCGCCATCGAGCCGAACCTCGTCTTCTCGTTGATCGACCTGATGTTCGGCGGCAAGGGAAAGCCGCTCAACCGCGTGCGGGACTTCACGCCCCTCGAGCAGCGCATGATCCTGCGCCTGGCACGCGAGATCCTCGATCAGCTGCAGAGCGCCTGGCGGCTCGTCCACCCGGTGACGATCGGCATCAAGAAGACGGAGACCAAGCCCGAGTACGTCCACCTCGTCTCCCCGCACGACATGATGGTCGTGATCGTCTTCTCGATCAAGAGCAAGGAGTACACGGGCAATCTCCACTTCTGCCTCTCCTACCTGATGCTCGAGCCGATCAAGGACAAGCTCTCCCACAAGTACCTGCGCGAGCGCGACATCGAAAACACCTGGAGCCTGCCGCTCCAGCGGCTGATCCGCGAGGTGCCGGTGACGCTCGTCGCCGAGCTCGGCCGCACGCGCGCGACCCTGGGCTCGATCCTCAACCTCAAGCTCGATGACCTCCTGATGCTGCCGACCGGCCCCGAGGACGCGATCGTGCTCAGCATCGACCACGTGCCCAAGTACCTGGCATACCCCGGGGTGATGAAGGGCAACCGGGCCGTCGAGATCGCATCCCGGATCCTTCCGCCGGGCGAAGGCGAGGCGCACCCATGACCACGGCGAAAGAAACCCCCTCCCCCGCATCGGCCGGCGCCTCCCCGGGGCCGGAAGCCTCCGGGTCCACGGCGCCCCTGAACATGGAGTTCATCCTCGACATCCCGCTCGAGGTCACCGTGGAGCTGGGGCGGACGAAACTCCTCGTGAACGAGCTGCTCAAGCTGGGGCAGGGGTCGGTGATCGAACTGACCAAGCTCGCCGGCGAGACCCTCGATGTGCTCGCCAACCAGAAGCTGATCGCCCGCGGCGAGGCGGTGGTCGTGAACGAGAAGTTCGGCGTACGCCTGACCGAGGTGGTGAGCCCCATGGAACGGATCGAGAGGCTGAGATGAGCGCCGGCCCGGAATTCTGGCCCTCGGCCCTGAAGATGCTCTTCGCCCTGGCCGTCGTGCTGGGCGGTCTTTTCGCCTTGCTCTCCCTGCTGCGCCGCCGGGCGGGCCGGGGTCCGGCGGCGGCCTCCGAGGGGCTTCTGCGCGTGGCGGCCTCCCAGCCGCTCGGGCTGAAGCACCGCGTGGTCCTGCTCGAGGTCCCGGGTTGCGCGATCGTCGTCGGGGTGTCGCCGGAGCAGGTCTCGCTTCTCGCGCGGCTCGACGACCCCGAGGAGCTCGAGCGCATCCGCGCCCGCACGCCGGCGGAGGCGGCCTCCTTTTTCGATCATCTTTCCCGCGTCACGACGGCCTGGAAAGGGGAGGGGACATGAGGGCGGCGCTGCGTTTTCTGCCGGTTCTCCTGCTCCTGCCGCCGGTCGCCGTCGCCGCGGCGGAACCCGCGATGCCCGCACCCACCCTCAGCCTCGGCGTGAGCGCGGCCGACGATCCGGCGCGGACGACCGTCGTCATGCAAATCTTCCTTCTGATGACGGTGCTTTCGCTCGCGCCGGCGCTCTTGATTCTGCTCACGTCGTTCACGCGCATCGTGATCGTGCTCTCGCTCATCCGCCGCGCGCTGGGGACGATGCAGCTGCCCAGCAACCAGATCGTGATCGGCCTGGCGCTCTTTCTGACGGCCTTCATCATGACCCCCGTCTGGCAGAAGGTGAATCAGGAGGCCCTGCAGCCCTACCTCGAGAAGAAAATCAGCGGCGCTGCCGCACTCGAGCGGGCCGCGGCGCCGTTGCGTGAATTCATGTTCCGCCAGACGCGGGAAAAGGACCTCGCGCTCTTCGTGGACATCGCCGGCCTCGAGCGGCCGCACAGCCGCGCCGACATCCCCACCGGGGTCCTCATCCCGGCGTTTGTGATCAGCGAGGTGAAGACCGCCTTCGAGATCGGGCTCCTCCTCTACGTGCCCTTTCTCATCGTGGACATGGTGGTGGCGGCGGTCCTGCTCTCCATGGGGATGATGATGCTGCCGCCGGTCATGGTCTCGCTGCCCTTCAAGCTGCTGCTCTTCGTGCTGGCCGACGGCTGGTATCTCCTGGTCGGCTCGCTCGTGAAGAGCTTCGCGTGAACCGGAGGAGGCCGACGATGACCGCCGACACCCTGACCGGGTTCTTCTACGAGGCGATCCAGGTGACCATTCTCCTTTCCGCCCCGATGCTGATCGCCGGTCTCGTCGTGGGCCTGGCCGTGAGCATTTTCCAGTCGGCCACCTCGATCAACGAGATGACGCTCACCTTCATCCCCAAGATGCTCGCCGTCGCCGTGGCCCTGATCTTCTTCTTCCCCTGGATGATGCAGACGCTCGTCGGGTTCACGGAGCGGATTTTCCTGGGGATGAACCAGTTCATCCGCTGAAGCGTCGCGGGCGGGTTATGCTCACCGTTTCGCTCAGCCTGGCCGAGCTGCAGGGGTTGCTCCTGGTGTTCCTGCGCACGGGCGCCTTCCTCCTCGCGCTTCCCTTCTGGAACAACGCCGGGCTCCCGGTCCTCTTCCGCCTCGGCTTCGCGCTCGCCGCGAGCCTGCTTCTCGCCGCGCGGGTCGGGCCGGGGGCCCTGCCCTTCGAGGCCGACGTCCTGCGCCTGGGGGTCGCCGCCGCGGGTGAAATGATGATCGGGCTGCTCGCCGGGGTGGCGATCCGGGTGATCTTCGAGGCCGTCCATCTCGCCGGCGAGCTGGCCGGATACCAGATGGGGCTTGCGATCGCCGAGGTCATGGACCCGACGACCGAGGACCAGGTGGCGCTCCTCGGCCAGCTGCTCGGCCTGGTCGCCACCCTGGTCTTTCTCGCGGCCGACGGCCACCACGGCATCATCCGCGCCCTGGCCGAGAGCTTCACGATCCTGCCGCCGAACGGATTCCAGGCCGGCTCGGCGACGGTCGAACGCCTGATGCGGCTCACGGCCGGGGTGTTCGAAAACGGCCTGCGCGCCGGGGCGCCGGTCATCGTCGCCCTCGTTCTGGCGACCGTCGCCTTCGCCGTGGTCGCGCGCACCGTGCCGCAGATGAACATCTTCGTCGTCTCCCTGCCCTTACACATCGCGCTCGGTCTGCTTCTCCTCGGCCTGAGCCTGCCGCATCTCGTCTCCTGGCTGGGCGGGCTCTTCGCCGGGGCGCCGCGGCTGATGCTGCAGCTGCTTCGCTGAGGGACGGGGCGTGGCCGAGGCGGGGGGCCAGGAACGAACCGAGCGCGCTACCGCCAAGCGGCGCCAGGAGGCCCGCCGCCGCGGCCAGGTGGCCCTCAGCCGCGAGATCCCCTCGACGCTCCTGCTCTTCACCCTGCTCGGTGTTTTCGTGTTCGGCGGCGGGGCGCTCCTCGACCGCAGCATCCGGCTGGTCGGCGGCATCTACGCGCGGTTGCACACCCTGCGGATCGGCCGCCTGGAGGATGCCACCGCGCTCCTTTCCGAGCTGGCCGCGGAGGTGCTTTCGCTTCTGGCCCCCGTCTGCCTGCCGCTGCTCCTCGCCGGTTTCCTCGGCAACGCCTTCCAGATCGGGGTCGAGTTCCACGCCGAGGCCCTGCAGCCCAAATGGTCGAAATTGAACCCGCTCGCGGGCCTGAAGCGCATCTTTTCCCTGCGCGGCGCCTTCGAACTCGCCAAGTCGCTCGTGAAGCTCGCCCTCGTCGGCACGGTCGCGGCGGCGGTGGTCTGGGGGATGCGCAGCGAGATGCCCACCCTCGTGCGCCTGGATCTCGGTTCGATCCGGGGGTTCGCCTTCGAGGGGGTGATGCGCATTCTGCTTTTCTCGGGGATCGCGATGACGCTGCTCGCCGCGCTCGACACCCTCTACCAGCGCTGGCAGTACGAGGAAAACCTCAAGATGACCAAGCAAGAGGTGAAGGACGAGCGCCGGCAGACCGAGGGCGACCCGGCGGTCAAGGCCCGGATCCGCAGCATCCAGCGCCAGGTCGCCTACCGCCGCATGATGGCCGAGGTCCCGCGGGCCGACGTCGTCGTCGTCAACCCCACGCACCTGGCCGTCGCCCTGCGCTTCGACCCGGCGGTGATGGCCGCCCCGAAGGTCGTGGCCAAGGGGGCCGACCACGTCGCCGAGCGCATCCGGCGCATCGCCTCCGAGCACGGGGTGCCCGTCGTCGAAAACCCCCCGCTCGCCCGGTCCCTCTTCCGCTTGACCGACATCGGCGACACCGTCCCGGTCGAGCTTTACCGGGCGGTGGCCGAGGTGCTGGCCTACGTCTACCGCCTGAAGGGGCGCAGCCGTCTCTGAGGAAAGGCGGGGGAAACCCGGACCCTTCCGCCTCGTCAGCGGCCCGGCGGCTTTCGCCGACAAAAAATTGTCGCCGCGCGCTTCCCGCCGGCGGGTCCCCCTTCCCACCCCCTGACTTCCCCCCCGCCGCTTGCGGGCCTCGGCGGCGGGCTCCCCCCAGATCTTGTGGCGGTCAAGCGGGATTTCCCCCGAACGCATGTCGGGATCGACCCATCCATCTGGGATGCGGCGGGGCGAAACGAGGGTGGGGCCGCGGGCGGAAAGAGGGGGGGCCCGGCATGGAAAATGCACAACCCACGGCCTGACGTGAGGCTTCGATCCGAACCGGAGAAGAGTGCATGACGGCAGTCCCGGCGACCGACCCCGGCGCGATCTTCCCGAGGCTCTTGAAAGGCTCCGATCTCACCCTCGGCGCGGCCGTCGTCGGGATCCTCGTCTTCATGGTGATCCCGCTTCCGCCCTTCGCGCTCGATCTGCTGCTCGCCTTCAGCATCACGCTCGCGCTCGTGATCCTGCTCGTCTCGATGTACGTCCAGCGGCCGCTCGAGTTCTCGGTCTTCCCGTCGGTTCTGCTCCTGGCGACGCTCTTCCGGCTGACCCTGAACATCGCCACCACGCGGGCGATCCTGCTGAACGGCAACGAGGGGACCGCCGCCGCGGGCAACATCATCAAGTCCTTCGGCGGCTTCGTCGTCGGCGGAAACTACGTCGTCGGCCTGATCGTGTTCGCCATCCTCGTCGTCATCAATTTCGCCGTGATCACCAAGGGGGCGGGCCGCATCGCCGAGGTGGCCGCCCGCTTCACGCTCGATGCCATGCCCGGAAAGCAGATGAGCATCGACGCCGACCTGAACGCGGGGTTCATCAGCGAGCAGGAAGCCCGCGAGCGCCGCGAGCGTCTGGCGCGCGAAGCCGAGTACTACGGGGCGATGGACGGCGCCAACAAGTTCGTCCGCGGGGACGCCGTGGCCGGGGTGCTGATCACGCTGATCAACATTTTCGGCGGGCTCGCGATCGGGGTCTTCCAGAAGGGCATGGGCTTCGGGGCCGCGGCCCAGAACTACACCATCCTCACCGTGGGCGACGGGCTGGTCTCCCAGATCCCGGCCCTCGTGATTTCCACCGCCGCGGGCATCATCGTCAGCCGCGCGGGGAACGAGTCGAGCCTGGGCGGCGAGATGGCCTCCCAGATCCTTTTCCACCCCCGCCCGGTCGGCATGGCCTCCGCCGTGCTCTTCGGCTTCGCCCTCGTCCCCGGGTTGCCGACGCTGCCCTTCCTCGCCCTCTCCGCCGCTTCGGGCCTGCTCGCCTGGAAGCTCGCCTCGGTGCGCAAGGCGGCGGAACGCGCCGCCCGGGCCGAGCGGGAGTCGGCTTCCCCCCCTTCCGCCGCGGAGGGCCTCGTTTCCCCGCCGCCGGTCGATCTGCTCGCGGTCGAGGTCGGCTACGGGCTGATCCCCTTCGTCGACGCCCGCCAGAACGGCGAGCTTCTCGAGCGCATCAAGGCGATCCGACGCCAGCTCGCCCTCGAGCTGGGAGTCGTGCTGCCCCCGGTGCACATCCAGGACAACATGCAGCTCAACTCCGGCGAGTACCTGATCCTGCTCAAGGGCAACGAGGTCGCCCGCGCGGAGCTGATGCCGCAGTTCTGCCTCGCGCTCAACCCCGGCGGAGCCGAGGGCGAACTCGACGGGATCCCGACCCGCGAGCCGACCTACGGCCTGCCGGCCACCTGGATCCGCGAATCCGCCCGCGACGAGGCGGTTTCCCGCGGCTACACCGTCGTCGACGCGGTGACGGTGCTGACCACGCATTTCTCGGAGACGGTCCGCCGCCACGCCCACGAGCTGCTCGGGCGGCAGGAAGTCCAGCGGATGCTCGACCCCCTGCGGCAGTCCCACCCCAAGGTGATCGAGGAACTCATCCCCAACCTGCTCTCTCTCGGGGCGGTGGTGAAGGTCCTGCAGAACCTGCTGCGGGAACAGGTGCCGATCCGCGACTTGCCGCAGATCCTCGAAGCGCTCGCCGATTGGGCGCCGGTGACCAAGGACACCGACGCCCTGACCGAGCATGTGCGCCGCGCGCTCGCCCGGACGATCACCCGCCTGCACGCCTCGGCCGAGGGGACGATCTCGGCCATCACCCTGGGGCCCGACGTGGAGCAGGCGCTGCTCGAGGCGCTGCACCGCGGCGAGGCGGGGCGGGTGCTGGCGATCGATCCTGCGACGGCCCGGCGGATGATGGGCAGCCTGGGGCGTCAGATCGAGCGCGCCGCGGCCCGCAACCTGCAGCCGGTCGTGCTCGCCTCGGCCCCGGTGCGTCTGGCCTTCAAGCGGCTGGTCGACCGGTTCATGCCCAACCTGACCGTGCTCTCCTACGAGGAGATCCTGAACAGCGTCGAGATCCGCTCGATCGGATCGGTGGAGTTGAGCGATGCGCCTGAAGCGATTTGAAGCCCCGACGATGACCGAGGCCTTGCGACAGATCCGGGAGGAATTCGGCCCCGACGCCGTCATCCTGTCGGCGCGGAGCCTGCGCCGGTTTCCCTCGAGTCTGGGTTTCGCGCGCACCCGGCGGGTCGAGGTGACCGCCGCCGTCGATGCGGCCGAGCCGTCCGCGGCGGCATCGTCAAGCGCCGGTTTATGCGCGGGCGGCGACAGCCCGGTTGAGCCCGAGGGCCTCCGCCGGGGAAGGCTTCCGGTCTGGTCGTCGCGCCTGCGAGCGCTCGCCGGCCGCCTCGCGGCGGAGAATCCCGTCGCGCCCCCCCGCGGGCGCGCGGGCCTCGACGACGATTTTCGCCGCCGCCTGATCGCCGGCGGCGTGGAACCGGAAATCGCCGGCCTGTGGGTCGAGCGGCTCACCCGATCCCCGGCCTGGAACCCCGCATCTCCCCCGGAGCGCCAGAAGGAAGCGGCGGCAGAGATTCTGGAGGATCTGGGCGTCTGCGAGTTCACGGCCGCCGAGGCCTCCCCGCGCCGATCGGCCTTCGTCGGCGGGCCGGGCGCGGGGAAGACCACGCTTGCGGCCAAGCTCGCCGCGCGCGAAGTGCTGCGGCGCGGGCGGCGGGTGGCGCTCCTCAGCTTGGACGACCGGCGGATCGGCGGCGCGGAGGAGTTGCGGAGTTACGCCGCCGCGCTCCGGGTTCCCTTCGCCGCCGCCCGCTCGGCCGAGGAGGCCGTTTGCGCGATCCGCAACTGGTCGAGCCGGGAGTGGGTTCTGATCGATACGGCAGGGGTCGGGCCCGGGGAGGACGAACGGCGCCTCGAAAACGTGCGCCGGCTCTCCGCCATCGGTTGCCGGGAGATCCATCTGGTCGTCCCGGCGGGGTTGCGCGACGCGGATCACCGCCGGCTGATCGGGGACTGGACGGGGCACGGCGTCCGCTCGATCGCCTTCACGCGCCTCGACGAAACCGTTTTCCCCGGGGCGGTCCTGGGTGCCGCACGGTGGAGCCGCCTGCCCCTTTCCTGGCTCGGGACGGGTCGGCGGGTGCCGGAAGACCTGGCGGAACACCCCCTCGTTTGGCTGACGGCGAGGCTGTGGCCGCAACCGGACGGCGCGGAAACCGCGGAGCCGGCGGCCGCAGGGGATCCGACGCCCGTCGAGGAGGCGGCGTTCGTCGCCAACCGCAACTCCGAGCTCTACCACCGCGGAGGATGCAAGTGGGCGCAGCGGATCAAGGCGGGGCATCTGCGCCGTTTCGCGTCCGCGGCCGCAGCCGAGGCCGAGGGGTTCCAGCCCTGCCGCACGTGCATCAGCGCCGAAAGCGGGACCGTCGGCGGGCGGGATGCGGTCGGCCTCGCGCGGCCAAGGTATTCCGTGCGTCTGTGACGGCCAAAGGGGAGGGGTTCCTCACGTCATGAGCCAGAGGGTTTCCGGAAAGGTCATCCCGCTGCCGCGCCGGGAGGAAAAAGGCGGCGGCGGGCCACCGCCGAGGCGGGAGCGGGTACCCACACGGGTCCTGGCCGTGACCAGCGGCAAGGGGGGGGTCGGCAAGACGAACATCGTCGCCAACCTCGGCTTCACGCTCAGCCGCCTGGGCAAGAAGGTCATGATTCTCGATGCCGACCTGGGGCTGGGCAACCTGGACGTGCTCCTGGGGATCGCCCCCCGCTGGAACATCTCCCATGTCATCCGCGGCGAGCGCATGCTCGCCGACATCCTCGCCGAGGGGCCGGGACGCATGCAGATCCTGCCGGCGGCCTCCGGCATCCAGGAGCTCACGCGCCTCAACGCCGAGCAGAAACTGCAGCTCTTCTCCGACCTCGACCGCCTCATCGACGGGGTGGATCTGCTGCTCATCGACACGGCGGCCGGGATCTCCTCGAACGTCATGGATTTCAGCGTGATGGCCCAGGAGATCGTCGTGGTCGTCTCCCCCGAGCCGACGGCGATCACCGACGCCTACGCGCTGATGAAGGTGCTTTCGCTCAAGTACGCGGAGAAGTCTTGCAAGCTGCTCGTCAACCTGGCTTCCAGCCCCCGCGAGGCCCGCGAGGTGTTCCGGCAGCTCGAGCTCGTCACCGGGCGCTTCCTGGACATCCGCGTCGAGTACTGGGGCCACATCCTGCGCGACGACCGGCTCGCCCGCGGGGTGAAGCACCAGCGGCTGGTGAGCGAGCTCTATCCGGATTCCCGGGCCGGGCGGTGCTTCGCGGATCTCGCCCGCCGGCTGATCGCGACCCCGCCCGCCCATCGGCCGAAAGGAGACACCCATCTCTTCTGGCACCATCTGGTGCGCAGCCATCACCCCTGAGGGGAGGAAACCTTGCGTTACGCGACTTCGGGCATGCCGGCGCCTGCGGAGGAACGCAGACCGCGGGCTTCGGCGCGCAAACGCTCCGCCTACCGCGAGCAGCTGATCCGGGAATATCTGCCCTACGTCAAGCGCATCGTCCAGCGGATCGCGGCCCACCTGCCGTCCACGGTCGAGCTGGACGACCTGATCAACGTCGGCGTGATCGGCCTGATCCAGGCCGTCGACCGCTACGACCCGCGGCGGGACAACAAGTTCATGACCTACGCGGCCTTCCGCATCAAGGGGGCGATCCTCAGCGAACTGCGGGCGCGCGATTACCTCTCGCGCTCCTCGCGACGCAAACTGCGGGAGATGGAGAATGCCTGCCAGCGCCTCGAGCAGCGCCTGGGGCGGGAGCCCGAGGACGTCGAACTCGCCACCGAGATGGGGGTGGGCCTCGAGGAGTTGCACCGCACGCGGCAGCTGGCCGGAATCTCCTTCATCAGTTTCGAGGAGCTCGGGGTCGCCTCGCGCGATGAGAAGGAAAAGCTCACCCAATACCTGATCCAGAACGACGAGGATGCCTTGAGCCGGACGCGGCTCAAGGAGTTGAAAGAGGCGCTCGCGCGGGCGATCGAGCAGCTCCCCGAAAAGGAGAAGCTCGTGATCACGCTCTATCACCTCGAAGAACTGACGATGAAGGAAACCGGGAAAGTCCTCAACATCACCGAGTCCCGGGTTTCCCAGATCCACTCCCAGGCGATCCTGCGGCTGAGGAACAAGCTGCGCAAGGAACGCCTGATCGAGGACCCCGACGGCTGAGGCCGGATGCGGAGACGCCGTCGAGGAGGGGACCGCCCATGGAACCGGTCGTTTTCCCGCGACCCGTGCCGGCGACCGGCCGGGCCGAGCGGGTCAACCCCGCCGAGCCCCGCCGGGATGCCGGGAAGGAGCAGGCTTTCCGGAGATTCCTCCAGCACGACGGCGAGGAGAGCCCCGGGACCGGGGAGGAGCCGGGACGGAAAGCCGCTTCGCCGGGCGAGGCCCGGGGGCCGGAAGACAGTGTGAAGGGGGTCGGCGGGGGCCGCGCCGAGGAAGATCCCTGCCGGGGGCGGCGTATCGATATCCGCATCTGAGCCCCGCGGGACGAGGGGCGGAGGAAGAGGCGATGATGGAATGGATGGAAGGGTTGCGCTGGGATCATTGGGTCGGGGGACTCCAGCTCCTGCTGAGCGCGCTGATCCTCGCCCGTCTGCGCCGTGGGGCAAGGAAACCCGGCGGGCGAAGCGGTGCCTCCGCGGGGGAAGCACTTCCCGGATTCGAGGGCGAGATCCTCATCCAGATCCTGCGCCAGCAGGCCGAGCAGTCCCTGTGGCGGATCCGTGCGGCGGTCGAGGCCGAGCAGGCGCGGCTGGAGGAGATCCTGTCGACGGTCGAACAACGGCTCCAGAGCCCCCGCGAAACCGCTGCGGAGGCGGCATCCCTCTCGAGGCCCTTCCGGCTGGGGGAGGCGGCGGGCGAGGAGGCGTCCGCGGCGGAGGAACGTTACGCCGGGCTGGTCGAGCAGGCGACGGCGGGCTGTCCGCTCGAGGAGGCCGCACAACGCAGCGGGCTTTCCCTGGACGAGGCCGAGCTCGCCTTGAAGGTGCGGCGGGCGGCGCCTGCCTGAACGATGCCTCCTCCCCCCGGCAAGAATTGCCGGTCTCGCGCGGAAGCGGCTGACCGCCGTTCGCGCGGGATGCATGCGGAGGCCCTGGCGGCGCAGTTCGGTCGCGGGAGGCGCCGCACGCGGCGGGACGGGCACGGCATTTGCTTATAACTCGGGCGAGGCAATCCTGCGGCGCTTGTCCGTGCCCGGAGGTCGACGATGAGCGGTGAGATCTACATGGCGGCGGCGGCCGCCCTGGCGTACGAGAAGCGGCTCGAAGTCACGGCCAACAACCTGGCCAACCTGCAGACGACGGGGTTCAAGCGGCAGGCGGTTTCGTTCCGGGCCTACGTGCTGGACGAGGAAAATCGCCCCCGCGAGGTCCTGCCCCCTTATCCCCGCGTCCCGGATGCGAGCCGCTTCTGGATCGCCTGGGAGGCGAGGGTCGACCCCGCGCCCGGCGCCCTCCGCCAGACCGGCAATCCCCTCGACCTCGCCCTGAACGGGCCGGGGTTCTTCACCGTCGAGTCCCCCGCCGGCACCCGCTACACCCGGCGCGGCAACTTCACCTTGAACGCCGAGGGCGTGCTCGTGACCCAAGAGGGCTGGCCGGTCCAGGGGGAGGGCGGAGAGATCCGGATCGAGGGCGGCCGGGCCGCGGGCGGCCGGGCGATGGTCAGCGTGGGACGCGACGGGACCGTGCGCGTGGACGAGCGCGACGTCGGCCGCCTGCGCGTCGAGGAGATCCCGGCCGAGGCGCTCGTCCGCGCCGAAAACGGCTATTTCGCCCCGCCCCCGGGCGGCGGGGCGCCGCTCGCGGAGTTCGACCTCGCCCAGGGTTTTCTCGAAATGTCCAACGTGGAGGCCGTCCGGGGCATGGTGGAGATGATCGAGATTCTGCGCGGCTATGAGTCCTATCAACGGCTCATGCGCGCGGTGGACGAAATCAACGCGAAGAGCGTGAGCGAACTGGGCCGAAGCGCGTGAGCCCCATGCCCGAAAAGCGGGAGGGGGGCGCGACGGAGGCATCGAGAACATCGGGGAGGATAGACCATGATCCGCAGCATGTGGGCCGCCGCATCCGGCATGCAGGCGCAGAGCCTGAACATCGATGTCATCGCCAACAATTTGGCGAACGTGAACACGACCGGCTTCAAGCGCAGCCGGGCCGAATTCCAGGATCTGCTCTACGAGACGATGCAGCCCCCCGGCGGGTCGACCTCGGAGAACACCCAGGCGCCGACCGGGATCCAGATCGGCCACGGCGTCCGGCCGGTCGCCGTGGCCCGCAACTTCGCCGAGGGCGAACTGCAGCTCACGAAGAACGAGCTCGATCTGGCCATCGAGGGCAACGGCTTCTTTCAGGTGACGCTGCCCAACGGGACCACGGCCTACACGCGGGCCGGGGCCTTCAAGCTCGACCGCGAGGGGCGCGTGGTGACGCCGGACGGTTTCCTCCTGACGCCGGAGATCACCGTCCCGACCGATGCGATCTCGCTGTCGATCGGTCTGGACGGCACGGTGAGCGTGCTCGTCGCCGGCGATGCCGCCCCGCGTCAGCTGGGGACGATTCAGCTCGCGCGCTTTCCCAACCCGGCCGGGCTGCAGAGCATGGGCAAGAACCTCTTTCTCGAGACCGAGGCCTCCGGGGCCGTGATCGTGGGCACGGCGGGCGAGCAGAGCTTCGGGACGATCGCCCAGGGGTTTCTCGAGATGTCCAACGTCAGCATCGTGGACGAGATGGTGAGCATGATCACCGCACAGCGGGCCTACGAGACGAACAGCAAGATCGTCCAGGCCTCCGACGACATGCTCCAGACGGCGAACAACCTGAGACGGTAGCCGGAAACGGAGGGGTGCGGGGGATGCGTCGAACAACGGCCTTCTGGACTGCGGTTCTTCTGGCGGCGCTCCTGCCGGCCGCCGCCGCCGGGGCCGACCCGGCCGGCCGGGTGCAGGTCGTGGTTTCCGGGCGTTCCGAGGTCGTCTCCGACCCGATCCGGCTGGGGGAGATCGCCCGCATCGAGGCGGCCGACCCGGAGGAACGCGGGCGGCTCGAGTCCGTTTCCCTCGGCCGCGCCCCCCTTCCGGGAAGGGAGCGGCGGCTCGATCCGGCGTGGATCGCCGCGCGGATCCGCACGGCCGGCGTGGAGGCCGAACGGCTCGAGCTCGCGTCCCCCGAGGAGGTCACGGTGCGGCGCGCCGCGGCGGTCCTCGAGCGCCGGACGATGGAGGAGGCCGTGCGGGAATACGTAAGCGCCCGGGCGGGGGAGGAGGGGGTGAGCCGGATCCGCGAAATCCGCGTCCCCGAGGCGCTCGTCGTCCCCGCCGGAGAGCGGCAACTTCGCGTCCTGGGGCCGAAGGGCGGCGATCTCGTGGGCACCGTGCCGCTCACGCTGGTCGTGAAAGCGGGCGAGGAGCCCGAGCGGAGGCTTCCGGCCGCGGTCACGGTCGAGCGGCCCGTCTCGGTGCTGGTCGCCCGGCGGCCGCTCGGGCGGTTCAAGCCGCTCGCCGAGGAGGACGTCGAACGGCGGCCGCTCGATTCCACGCGGGTTCCCGCGGATGCGCTCACGCAACCCGGCGAGGTGATCGGCAAGCGGGTGAAGCGGCCCGTCGAGGCCGGTGCCGTGCTCAGCGCCGATCTCCTCGAATCTCAACCCGTGGTCAAGAACGGCGATCGCGTGCGCATCGTCGCTGAAACGGCCGGGCTGCGGGTCACCGCCTTCGGCGTGGTCCGGCAGCGCGGGGCGCCGGGGGATCTCGTCCAGGTGGTGAACCTCGACTCGAGCAAGACCGTCACCGCCCGCGTGGTCGACGAGCGCACCGTGCGCATCGAATTTTGAGCGCTCTTTCCGGCGCAAGGGAGGATCGGATCATGATCCGGCTGTTTCGACGTGGGATGAAGATGGCCGCGCTCCTCGCCGCGGTCTGGTGCGCTGCGGGCTGCGCCGCCCGTCAACCCCTGGTCGTCCCGCAGGTCCCGCCGCCGCCCGCGGAGGCCTTCGAGCGGCAGGCGGCCGAGCGCCAGGCCGCCTACCAGGAGAACTCCCTCTTCACCGACGGCTCGGCGATGACCGGGCTGTTCCAGGACACCAAGGCCCGGCGCGTCGGCGACATCGTGACCGTCAAGGTCCAGGAGTCCTCCAAGGCGACCAACAAGGCGAACACCAAGACGGCGCGCGACTCGAGCCTTTCGGCCGGGATCGATGCCGCGATGGGCGTCGAGGATTGGTGGCAGGACAAGCTGTTGCGCTGGCTGGGAACCGGTGTGCCCAAGGTGAACCCCTTCGGGGCGGTCTCGGTCAAGGGGGGGATCAAGAGCGATTTCGAGGGCGACGGCACGACGACCCGCAGCGGCGATCTCACGGCCTACATCACCTGCCGCGTGACCGAGGTCATGCCGAACGGGAACCTGCGCATCGTGGGCACGCGCGAGGTGCTCGTGAACCACGAAAACCAGATCATCGTCCTTTCGGGGACGATCCGGCCGCGCGACATCGGCAGCGACAACGTGATCAAGTCGATCTTCGTCTCCGATGCGAAGATCGCCTACAGCGGCGCGGGCGTGGTCGACGACCGCCAGCGTCCCGGCTGGCTGGCGACCTTCCTGGAGACCGTCTGGCCTTTCTGAGGAGAGGAAGCCCCATGTTCCGCCGCTCCCTCTGGATGCGTTTCGTGATGCTCGGCGCGCTGCTGGCCGCTCCGCCCGGGGAGGCGGACGCCGCGCGCATCAAGGACATCGCCACCTTCCGCGGGGTCCGGCCCAACCAGCTCGTGGGCTACGGCCTCGTCGTCGGGCTCGCCGGAAGCGGCGACAGCGCGAGCACCCAGTTCACGCTGCAGTCCATGTCGGCCATGCTGGAAAAGATGGGGGTCACGATCACCCCCGAGGACATCAAGGTCAAAAACGTGGCCGCGGTCATGGTCACCGCGGATCTGCCGCCCTTTTCGCGCGTGGGGTCGCGGCTGGACGCGCTCGTGAACTCGATCGGCGACGCGAAGACCCTGCAGGGGGGCACGCTCGTCATGACCCCCCTCAAAGGGGCCGACGGCCAGGTTTACGCCGTCGCCCAGGGACCCGTGGCGACCGGCGGGTTCCTTGTGGGCGGCGGCGGGGGGGACAAGGTCGCCAAAAATTTCCCCACCGTGGGGCGGGTGGTCCAGGGGGCGACCGTGGAGCGCGAGATTCCCTTCCAGCTCAACCAGAAGGAGGAACTCGCCCTCTCCATCCACAAGCCGGACTTCACCACCGCGGCGCGGGTCGCCCGCGCGATCAACGAGGGTCTGGCCTCCCCGGTCGCCCAGGCGGTCGACTCGGGGACGATCCAGGTCCAGGTCCCCCCGGAGTACCGCGGCCGGGTCGCCCCCCTGATCGCCCAGATCGAGAACCTCCAAGTCGCCCCGGACGGGATTTCCCGTGTGGTGATCAACGAGCGCACGGGGACGGTCATCATGGGCGAAAACGTGCGCATTTCCACGGTGGCGATCGCACACGGGAACCTGAGCGTCGAGATCAAGCAGACCCCCCAGGTCTCCCAGGCGTTGCCCTTCGCCACCGGCGGGAGAACGGTGGTCACCCAGGAGTCTCAGACGCTGGTCCAGGAAGGGCGGGCGCCGCTGCAGATCGTCCCCACGGGGGTGAGCATCGGCGAAGTCGTGCGCGCCCTGAACGCCTTGGGGGTCACCCCCCGCGACCTGATCTCGATCCTGCAAGCGCTTCGCGCCGCAGGCGCCCTGCAGGCCGAGCTGGAGATCATGTGATGGCCGATTCCTTTCCTCTCATCAGCCCGGCGCCAGGTCTCCGCGAAAGGCCGGCCGCCCGGGCGGCGGCGTCCGCCCCCGCCTCCCGCGGTGTCGAGGACGAGCGGCTGCATGCCGCTTGCCAGGAAATGGAGTCGCTCTTCCTCCACCACCTGCTCAGCGAGATGCGCAAGACGATCGATCGCGCAGGCCTGTTCGACGGCGGGCGGGCGGAGGAACTCTACACGGCCTTTCTCGACGCCGAGCGGGCCCGCACGATGGCGGCCTCCGGCGGGATCGGCCTCTCCCGCCTGCTCTACGAGCAACTCGCCCCTCGGGTTGCAGAGCGCGAGCGCGATCGCTGAGGCCGGTCTCCTCCGGCGAGGCGCGAAGGGCCGGAATTAAAGGAAGAGGCGCGATGATCCGATAGTGAGCTTGGGCGGTCCGCCCGGCGGGCCGGGAACCGATGGAGATCGATTTTCGAAGACTGATCGCCCTGCTGGAGCAGGAGTCCGAGATCTGCCGCGAGTGGATCGGAACGCTGGAGCGCTTCTCAAGGGCCGCCTCCGCCGCCGACACCGCGCTCGTCGCCACGCTGACCGGACAGATGCAGCTCCTCCAGCAGCGGATGCGGGAAGCCGAACGGCGCCGCGGCGAATGGGTCGTCCGGCTCGCCTCCCTGCTCGGCTGCCCCGGCTCCGAGGTCACCGTGCGGCGGATCGCGCTTCTTGCGCCCCCCGTCGAAGGCCGGCGGCTGCAGGATCTGCGCGGGGAGATGGCGCACCTGCTCGGCAGGCTGCGCGAGATGCAGGGTCGGGCGAGTCTGGACTGCCGGCGGGTCGCGGAGCTCGCGCGCACCCTCTTCGAGGCGGCGCGCGGGGCGTCGGCGGCCGGCGTGCGCTACGGGTGCGAGGGGAAGGTCGACGAAAGCCCCGCCAGCGGGGCCTTTCTTTCGCGGGAGATCTGAAACCCGGAGGGGAAAGGATTCGGGGGAGAGTCGGAAGATGAACCGTAACGAGCGGAGCCTGCACCGGAAATTGAACAGCCTCATCGAGGGCCTGGAGGAGATCCGACTGGACGACGGGGGCGCCTGGGCCGCCGCCGCCGACCGGCTCGAAGCGATCGGCGCCGATATGCCGGCGCGCCGGGGAACCGTGAAAAGGCTGCTGCACGCCGCGGCCGGGGCGGTGCGCCGCATGGGCTGCGCCGAGCGAAGCTGCTCGCTGGCCTTGGTGGAGGCGGTCTCCTCTGCCCTGCGGTCGGCGGCAGGGGTCATCGCCGGTGAGATCGAGGAACCCGCGCTCGCCGCGATCGAGGAGAAGCTCCGCACCTTGGAGCCGCCCGCGGGGCCGGCCGGAGGGGAGGAGGAGGTTTCGGCCGGCGGCGGTCTTCACGAGGCGCTCGCCCGGCTTCTCGCGCTCGAAGCGGAGGATCGCCGCGGCTGGTCCGCTCTGGCCGAGCGGCTTGCCGCGGTTGCGGCAGGGCCGGACCTCGCACCGTCGGCGAAATCTTCCGTCCTGGAAGCCGAACGGCTTTGCCGGGAGCAGGCCGCGGCCGGGAGGGGCGCGGGGGGCGGGGATCTCCCGGCGCGGGTGGGCGCGCTTCTCGAGGAGGCCCTCGCGGCCGCCGAGGAAGGGACCGCGGCCTCTTCGGAGCCGCCGCCGGCGCAAGAGGCGAAGGACCCCGGGGACGGCGAAGGCCGGGCCTCCGATGCGCCGCAGGACTGGATTCCGCCCGGAGCCGACCCGGATCTGCTGGCCGAGTTCATCACCGAGAGCAACGATCTCATCCAGAACGCCGAGGAGGCGCTCCTCTCGCTCGAGCACGATCCCGATGACCTCGAGGCCGTGGGGCGGGTCTTCCGCGCCTTCCACACGATCAAGGGGACCGCCGGGTTTCTCGAGCTTACCCTGATCAACGAGCTCGGCCATCACGCCGAAAGCCTGCTCAGCCGCGTGCGCGAAGGGGAGATCCGCTACCGCGGCGGCTACGCCGACCTGTGCTTGCAGGCGCTCGACACGATCAAACAGCTGATCGCCGGCGTGGAGCGGGCCCTCGCGGGAGGCGCGCTCCTCAAGCCCGAGGGCTACGACCGGCTCCTCGAGATCCTCAAAAACCCCGAGGCGCACGGAGTCTCCGAGGAGCCGAGCGAGGCGGGCGCCCCCCGGATCGGGGACATCCTGGTGTCGCAGGGGAAAGTCGAACGCGAAGCGATCGAGGAGGCGCTCGAGCGCTACCCGGGGGAGAAAGCCGGGGTGGCGATCGTCAAGTCGCAGGCGGCGAGCCTCGCCGACGTGTGCCAGGCGCTGCGCGTCCAGAAGCAGATGCGCGCGGGGGCCGGTGCGGTCGAATCCTCGGTGCGCGTGAGCACCCAGCGGCTCGACCGCCTGATCGACATGGTGGGGGAACTCGTGATCGCCCACTCCATGGTGGCCCAGGACGCCCTCGTGACCGGGGGCGGGCACCACGGACTGGCCAAAAAAGTCGCCCACACGAGCAAGATCGTGAGAGAGCTCCAGGACATCAGCATGTCCATGCGCATGGTGCCCCTCAAGGCGACCTTCAACAAGATGGCCCGGCTCGCGCGCGACGTGGGCCGCAAGCTCGGCAAGAACGTCGCCTTCGTGACCGAGGGCGAGGACACCGAGATCGACCGCAACCTCGTCGATGTGGTGAACGACCCGCTCGTGCACATGGTGCGCAACGCGGTCGACCACGGCATCGAGAGCCCCGAGGAGCGCCGGGCGGCGGGAAAACCCGAGCAGGGAACGGTCAAGATCGCGGCTTTCCACTCCGCGGGCAGTGTCGTCGTCGAGATCAGCGACGACGGCAAGGGGCTCGACCGCGAGGCGATCCTCGCCAAGGCGCGGGAGCGGGGGCTCGTCGCCGAGAACGCCGAGCCGAGCGACCGCGAGGTTTTCAACCTGATCTTCGAGCCGGGTTTCTCCACCGCCAAGGTGGTGACCGACGTCTCCGGCCGGGGGGTCGGGATGGACGTGGTCAAGAAGAACATCGAGCTCTTGCGCGGCACGGTGGAGATCCGCTCCGAGAAGGGCAAGGGAAGCGTTTTCCGCATGAGCCTGCCGCTCACCCTGGCGATCATCGACGGCATGGTGATCCGCGTCGCCAAGGAAACCTATGTCCTGCCGACGATCGCGATCGTGCGCTCGGTCAAACCGTCGGCGGCGGACCTCCACACCGTGTTCGGCCAGGGCGAGATGCTCCGCCTGCAGGGCCGGTTGATTCCGCTGGTCCGGCTCGCGGAGGTCTATCATCTCGAGGGCGCCTGCCGGGAACTCGCGGAGGCGATCGTGGTGGTCGTCGAGGACGGCGAGCGTCAGGCCGGCCTCGTCGTGGATGAGCTGGTCGGGCGGCAGCAGGTGGTGATCAAGAGCCTGGGCGAGACGATGAAGAACATCCCGGGCATCTCCGGCGGGGCGATCCTTCCGAACGGCCGCGTGGGGCTGATCCTGGATGTGGGGGGGCTTCTGCGGTTTGCGGCACCCGAACGGCGGGACGCCCTGCGCGAGGAGGCGGCCGCCCGGATGCAGGCGGCCGCCGCCTGAGAAGAGGACGAGATCGGTCCATGCCGCTTTGCGCCGAAGACCTGAAACCGCAGCATTTCCGCAAGATCAGCGAGGTCGTCCACCGGGTGGCCGGGATCCACCTCAAGGACGGCAAGGAGGCCCTCGTCCGCGCGCGGCTGATGAAACGGCTGCGCCAGCTCGGCATCGGCTGCGTCGAGGACTACCTCGCGCTGATCGAAGGCGAGCGCGGGGCGGGCGAGATCCCGGAGCTGGTCGACGTGATGACGACCAACAAGACCCAATTCTTCCGGGAATCCGACCATTTCGACTTCCTGCGCGAGACGGTGCTGCCGGCCCTCTCCGGCCGGCGGCTGCGGTTCTGGAGCGCGGCCTGCTCCTCGGGCGAGGAACCTTATTCGCTCGCGATCGTGCTCTGCGAGCACCTGCAGGACATCGAGCGGCGGGACGTGCGCATTCTGGCGACCGACATTTCCCGGAGGGTTCTTGCCCGGGCCCGCCGGGGGGTTTACCCGGCGTCCGTGCTCCGGGAGATGCCCGAGCCGGGGTGCCGCCGCTATTTCCGACCCCACCCGGGATCCCGGCCGCCGGAGATCGAGGTGACCGAGGAGATCCGTCGGCTGGTTCATTTCGCGCACCTGAACCTGATGGAGCCGTGGCCGATGCGCGGGCCGTTTCAGGTCATCTTCTGCCGCAACGTGATGATCTATTTCGACCGCCCGACGCAGCAGGAACTCATCCGGCGCTTCGCGGAGATCCTCGAGCCCGGGGGCTACCTCTTCGTGGGGCACTCGGAGGGGTTGTCGGCCATCCGCCATGATTTTCAGTACATCCGGCCTGCCGTGTACCGCAAGTGAGCCGGGGGGGACCGGGGGCCGATGAACTTGACCGTGATGGTCGGGGACATGAAGACGGGCGAAGCGGGAGACCATCTCGTGACCCATGCGCTCGGAAGCTGCCTGGGGCTTGTGGTTTACGACCCGGTGCTCAAGATCGGCGGGTTGCTCCACGCGATGTTGCCGCTCTCCAGCATCAACCCGGAGAAGGCCCAGGCGAACCCGGCGATGTTCGTGGACACCGGGGTGCCGCTGCTGTTCCGCACCCTCTACGAGCAGGGGGCTCTGAAATCGCGTTTGCAGGTCAAGGCGGCGGGCTGCGGCGCCCCGATGGGCCGCAACGAGGTCTTCAAGATCGGGGAGCGGAACTACACCGTGCTGAAGAAGCTTTTGTGGAAGAACAACATCCTGCTGGCCGCCGAGGACGTGGGCGGAAACCAGAGCCGGACGCTGCACTTCGATCTCGAGACCGGAGAGGTCGTGGTCGCCAGCAACGGAACGCGCCGGCCGTTGTGATTCCGGCCCGCCGCAGAGAGGCAAGCCGCCATGCGGCTCGATGAGATCACCCGATCGGTCGATACCCTGCCCGCCATGGGCGGTGCGGCGCTGCGGGTGCTCGCCCTGATCGAGGACTCCCGGGCGGGCGCGGCGCAGATCGAGGCCGCACTGCGCGACGACCCCGGGGTGACGGCAAATCTCCTGCGGCTTGCCAATTCGGCCTATTTCGGCATCCCGGCGAAAATCGGCTCCGTGCGGCAGGCCGTGAGCCTGCTGGGGTTGCGGCGGGTGACCCAGATGGTCGTCGCCGCCTGTGCGGCCGCGGTACTGCAGCGCCCGGTCGAAGGCTACGACCTGCCGGCCGGCGAGCTCTGGAGGCATTCGCTCGCCGTTTCGGTCGCGGCCGAGGGGCTGGTGCGGGAGCTCGGGATCAGAGCGGGGGAGGAGATCTTCACGGCGGCCCTGTTGCACGACATCGGCAAGGTCGTCCTCGGCCGCTACGTCGGCGAGGAGCTCACCCGGATCGAGGCGGCGCTCGCCCGGGGGCTTACCTTCGAGCAGGCGGAGACGGCGGCGCTCGGCGTCGACCACGCCGCCGTAGGGGCCGAGCTGCTCTCCCGCTGGGCGATCCCGGCGGACATCGTCTTCGCCGTGCGCTGGCACCACGACCCGGACCGGGCCCCGGCGAGCCACCCGATGCTGGACGTCGTCCATGTGGGGAACGTCCTGTGCCGGATGATCGGCATCGGCCTCGGCCGGGAGGGGCTGCAAACCGAGCCCTCGGAATCCGTGACCCGGCGGCTCGGTGTGGGAACGGGCCACCTGGAGCGTGTGGCGAGCCGGACGCTCCAGTGGGCCAACGAGCTCGCCCAGGCGCTCGGCGCGTGAGCCGCATGCCGCGGCGACGAAACGGCAACGAGGCGAAGAGGAAGCGATGGCGGTCAACGTTCTCATCGTCGATGACAGCGGGGTCATGCGCGCGATGATCCGCAAGGCGATCGAGCTGAGCGGGCTGTCCCTGGGCGAGGTTCACCAGGCGGAAAACGGCCGCGCCGGGCTGGAAATCCTCGAATCCTCCTGGATCGATCTCGTCCTGGTGGACATCAACATGCCGGTGATGAACGGCGAGGAAATGATCGCGGCGATGCACGCGCGCGAGGATTTCCGCTCGATCCCGACCGTGGTGGTATCGACCGAGGGAAGCCGCTCGCGGATCGAGCGGCTCGAAACCTCGGGCGTGCGGTTCATTCACAAACCTTTTTCGCCGGAGAAACTGCGCGACACGTTGAGGGATCTCCTGGGAAGCGAGGTGTTCCATGCCTGAAGCCGTGGCGCACGAAGTGGCCGAGGTGGCCCGCGAGACGATGGAGAAGCTCGCCTTCGTCTTCGCCCTCGACGAACCTGCGGCGGCGTCCCCGCCGACGGATCCCGAGCATCGCGTGCAGGTCGCTTTCCGGGGCCCACGCCGCGGCATGCTCGAGGTCGCGCTTTCCGCCGGCGCCCTGCCGGAGCTTGCCGCAAACATGCTCGGCGTCGAGAACCCTTCGGAGCTCTCGGCCGACGAGCGGACCGATGCCCTGCGCGAGCTGGCCAACGTGATCTGCGGCAATCTCCTGCCGCGGCTCTTCGGGGAGAATGCCGAGTTCACCTTGGGAACCCCGGTCGCCCTTCGGGAGGATGCACCGGAGGGGGCCGGAGGCGCGGCGGCCGACTGCCGGCTGGCGCTCGAAAACGGGGCCTGCCGGGTACGGCTCTTCCTCGAGGGCGGGGGCCTGCCCGGGGGGGGCGGTCGCGCGGAGGAAGGAGCGGCGTCATGATTCGGGTGCTCGTCGTCGACGACTCGGCGGTCGTCCGCAAGGTGATCGTGGAGGAGCTCTCCCGGCACCGGGACATCGAGATCGTGGGGACCGCGGTCGACCCCTACGTCGCCCGCGACAAGATCGTGGAACTCAAACCCGACGTCGTGACCCTCGACCTTGAGATGCCGCGCATGGACGGCCTCTCCTTTCTCGCGCGGCTGATGAAGCACTACCCGCTGCCGGTCGTGGTGCTGAGCTCGCTCACCCCGAAGAACAGCGAGTTGGCGCTGAAGGCGCTCGAACTCGGGGCGGTCGAAGTGCTCTGCAAGCCCGGCGCCTCCTATTCGACCAAGGACATCGCCCAGCCGCTCGTGAACGCGATCCGCGCCGCCGCCCTCGCGCGGGTGAAGCCGACGCCTTCGGCGCAGGCCGCTCCGGCGGCCGGGCGTCACCCCGAGACGCTTCTCGCCCAGACGACCCACAAGGTGATCGCGATCGGCGCCTCGACCGGGGGCACGCGGGCGATCGAGACCGTCCTGCGGGCCATGCCGCCCACCTCGCCGGGGATCGTCATCGTGCAACACATGCCGGAGCACTTCACCGCTTCCTTCGCGCGGCGGCTGGACGAGGTGACCGCGCTCGAAGTCCGCGAGGCGGCCGACCAGGACCACGTGATCCCGGGAACGGCCCTGATCGCCCCGGGCAACCGGCATATGGTCCTCTCCCGCAGCGGGGGGACCTATCTCGTGCGCATCAAGGACGGCCCCCGCGTCCACTACCAGCGGCCGAGCGTGGATGTGCTCTTTCACTCGGTCGCCCAGACGGCCGGACGCAACGCGGTCGGGGTCCTGCTGACCGGCATGGGGGCGGACGGCGCGCGGGGGTTGCTCGCGATGCGGGAAAACGGGGCGCCCACGATCGCCCAGGACGAGGCGACCTGCGTCGTCTACGGCATGCCCAAGGAGGCGGTGAAGATCGGGGCGGCCGGCCAGGTGCTCCCCCTCGAGGCGATCCCCCAGGCCGTGCTGCAGGCCCTGCAGCCGGAATCCCCCACGCGCCGCGCGGCGGCCGGAGGTGTCGCATGACCCATCTCTTCGGGGTTCTCTCGACCGGGACGAGTGCGCTGCTCACGCAGCAGCGGGCGATCAACGTCACCGGCAACAACATCGCCAACGTGAACACCCCCGGCTACTCGCGGCAGCGGATCGTTCTGGAAACGGCGACGCCGGTTGGGACCGCGGCCGGGCTGATGTCCTTCGGGGTCGTCTCGCGCGGGATCGAACGGTTCTACGACCGCTTTCTCGGGGTCCAGATCCAGGCCGAGGCTTCGCGGAGCGGGCGCTGGGAGGCCGAGCAGGCGGCCCTCGAACGCACCGAGGCCCAGCTCGACGAGAACGGCGGCTGGGGCATTGCGGCCGCGCTCTCCGGCTTTTTCGGCTCCTGGCAGGATCTCGTCCTCAGGCCGGGCGGGGAGGTGGAACGCACCGTGGCGGTGGCCGCGGCTGAGCGACTCGCGGAGACCGTCCGCAGCCGGTACGCGGAGCTGGAGCGGATGCGGCGGGATCTCGACCGCGATCTCGAAAGCGCCGTCGAACAGGTGAACCGGCTCGCCCTGCAGGTGTCCGAGCTCAACGGCCGGATCGCACGGGCCGAGCTCGGCGGCGATACGGCCAACGACTACCGCGACCGGCGCGAGCAGGTCCTGAAGGAACTGGCCGGGCTGATCGACATCCAGACCTCCGAGGCGGCCGACGGGCAGGTCTCGGTTTCCACCTCCGGCGGACGCCCGCTCGTCGAGAGCGGCAACACCTGGACGCTCCGGGTCGCCCCCGGCGACGACGGCCACGCCCGGATTTTCTGGCCGGACCTGGACGGTGCGCTGGCCGACATCACCGCCTCCGTCGGGGGCGGCCGGCTCGGGGGGCTGCTCGCGGTGCGCGACGGGCGTCTCGTCGCCTACCAGGAACGAATCGACGAGATCGCCCGCGGGCTTCTCACCGAGGCGAACGCCGTCCATGCGGCAGGCTTCGGGCTGGAGGGGACGACGGGGACGGATCTGTTCGCGGGATCCGGGGCGGCGGATCTGCGGCTGAACCCCGAGGTGGCCGAAAACCCCGGGCGACTCGCCGCTTCGGCCACGGCGGCGGGCGTTCCCGGAAACGCCGACAACGCGCTCCGGATGCTTTCACTGCGCGAGACCCCGATTCTGCGCGGCGGCACGGCCACCTTCGAGGAAGCCGCCCAGGGGCTGGTCAGCCTCGTCGGCTTCGATGTGCAGCAGGCGCGCGCCCAGGCGGAGCACACCTCCGACATGCTCGGGTTTCTTGAAAACCACCGCGAGTCCGTGTCGGGGGTGTCGCTCGACGAGGAGATGGTCAACTTGATCCGCTACCAGGCGGCCTACCAGGCGGCGGCCAAACTGGTCAGCCTGGCCGACGAGATGCTCGATTCCCTCATGACCATGGTCCGCTGAGCGGACCGCGTGGAGGCGGTATGAGAATCACGCAGAACATGATGGCCCGGATGTTCACCGGGGTGCTGCGGCGGCAGACCCTGGCCATGATCGGGCAGCAGGAGCGGATTGCGACCCAGAAACGCATCAACCGCCCCTCCGACGACCCGGCGGGGGCGGGCAGGGTGCTCTCCGGCCGCGGGGTGCTGGCCGGGATCGAAAAATACGCCTCCGGCATTCAGCAGGGGAAGAGCCGGCTCGAATTCAACGAGGAGACGCTGAAGCTGATCGGCGACCTCGTCCGGCAGGCGCGGCGGACGGCCGAAGAGAAGAGCGCGGGCGGGGTGAGCGCCGCCGAACGGGCTCTTGCCGCGACGACGGTGCGCGAGATCGCCGACCAGGTGTTGCAGCTCGCCAACGCGCGCTTCAACGGGGAGTATGTGTTCGGCGGCGACCGCCGGGATGTCGCCCCCTTCGTGCGGGACGACGAGGGCAATGTCACCTACCGCGGGGAAAGCGGCGCCTTTTTCATCCCGCTTCCCGGCGGCGCGCGGGTCGCCGTGGACGCCGACGGGCGCAACTATTTCCAGAACGAAGCCGCGGGCGGCGTGAACCTGTTCGACGAGCTCCGCGACCTCATCGGCGGGCTCGAGAACCCCGACCTCGAGGAAGGAACGGCCCAGATTCAGGCGACCCTCGATCCGCTGGAGCGTGCCGAAGTCCAGCTGCGGAACAAGCGGGCCGAGGCCGCCCCCCAGGCCTACCGCCTCCAGACGACCGAGGAGCACCTCACGCGCTGGCGGGCGGCCGTCGAGGCGGCGATCGGGCGCGACGAGGATGCCGACGTCGCCCAGGCGATCGTCGAGCTGAAGAACCTGGAAGTCGCCTACGAATCGACCCTGGCCGCGGCCTCACGGATCCTGCAGCCCAGCTTGGTCGATTTTCTGCGGTAGCGGGAAGGGGACGGCGGCTTCGCCGCGGGGAGGTCGAGGGGATGATGCGGCGCCACGGCTTTTACCTGCCCCTGCTGTGCGCTCTTCTGCTGCTCGCGGCCGGGGCGGCTTCCGGCCTGGACGGCGCCGCGGTGTTGCGCCTCAAGCGGGCCGGGGTGAGCGACGAGACCCTTGAGCGTCTCGTGCGCGAGAAGTCGCTCGAAACCGGTGCCCTGACCGTCGAGGAGATCCTCGCCCTGAAAGCCGCCGGGATCGGGGAGGAGACGCTGCAATCCGTGATCGAGGCGGGCTCCTTTCTACGCGATCGCTCCCCGGTCGTCTACGGTCGGGGCCTGAGGCCGATCCGCCTGAGCACGGTCGAGGACCTCCTCCAGTTGAAGCAGGCCGGCTTCTCCGACGAGGTCCTCCAGGCGGTGATCGCCGCCGGCCGCTCGGGCGATGAACGGGAGCGGGAGGAGGCCTTGCGCCTGCTCGAGGGCATGGGGATCTGGCTCGACCCCCGACGTTGAGCCGGAGGTCCCCGGGAGGGTCTGCCCGTGAGTCGATCGGCGACAGGATCGGCCCGAAGGCCGCGGAAATCCAGGATGCCGGAAGTGGAGTGCGGGAGAGCGGCCGCCGCCGGCGCGAACGAACGGCTGCTCGAAGAGCTGCCCATCCTGCTGATCGGCCTCGCGGAGGACCTGCGCGTCACCCTCTGGAACCGGCTGGCCGAGGAGCTGCTCGGCATGCCGGCCGAGCGGGTCATCGGCCGGCCGTTTCCCGGACTTCCGCCGGGGAATGACGGCTGCCGGCTGCGCTGCGGGCTGGAGGAGTGCCGGCGGCGCGGAGGCTGCCTGCGCCTCGAGGAGATCCCCTGCCGGCGGCCCGACGGAAAGGAAGGACTGCTCGGGCTGACGGTCCACCGGCTGGCCGGCCGGAGGGAGGCGGAAACCGCCTTTCTCGTCGTCGGGGCCGATGTCACCGAGCGCCGCCGGCTCGAGCGCGAGCTTACCCAGGCGCTCAAGCTGCGCTCCCTCGGCCAGCTCGCCGCGGGCATCGCCCATGAAATCAACACGCCCACCCAGTTCGTGGGCGACAACGCCCGCTTTCTCCAAAGCGCCTTCGATGATCTGCTGGGGCTGCTCCGCGTGCAGGAGGAGGTGATCGCGGAACTCCGCGCCGCCACGGGGGGCGAGGCCCACCCCCGGCTGGCCGCCGCCCGCGCCCGGGCCGACCTCGACTACCTCCGCCGGGAAGTGCCGGCCGCCGTGCGGCAGACGCTCGAAGGGGTGGAACGCATCGCGCGCATCGTGCGGGCGATGAAGGATTTCGCGCACCCCGGCCGCCGCGAGAAGGAGGCCTGCGACCTGAACCGCATCATCGACACCACGATCACCGTCGCCCGCAACGAGTGGAAGTACGTGGCCGAGGTGGAGACGGATCTCGACCCGGCGCTTCCCCCCGTGGTCTGCGATGCGGCCGAGATCGGCCAGGTGGTGCTGAACCTCCTGATCAACGCCGCGCACGCGATCGAGGATCGCCTGCGGCGGGAGCCCGCCGCCGGCAAGGGCCGGATCCGCATCGAAACCCGTGCCGCGGTCGACCGGGCGCAGATCCGCATCGCCGACGACGGATGCGGGATTCCCCCCGAAGTCCGCCCGCGGATTTTCGAGCCCTTTTTCACCACCAAGGAGGTCGGCCGGGGAACGGGGCAGGGGCTGGCGCTGTGCCACGCGGCGATCGTGGAACGCCACGGGGGTCGGATTTCCTTCGACACCGCGGTGGGCCGGGGGACGACCTTCACGATCGAGATTCCGGTCGGAGGGCCGGGGGAGGACCCATGAACGACCACAGCGGCCGGGCGGCGGTGCTCTTTGTCGACGACGAACCTCTCGTCCTGCAGGGGCTGGAGCGCCTGCTGCGCTCCGAGCGCGATCGCTGGGAGATGCGTTTCGCCCGGAGCGCCGAGGAGGCCCTGCGGCTGATGGCCGAGAGCCCCTTCGATGCGGTCGTGAGCGATCTGCGCATGCCCGGCATGGACGGGGCGGAGTTGCTCGCGCAGGTCATGGAGCGCTGGCCCCAGACCGTGCGCATCGTGCTCTCGGGCGAGATGGACCGCAGCCTGATCTTCAAGACCGTCCAGACCGCCCATCAGTACCTCGCCAAGCCCTGCCAGCCGGAGGCGCTCAAGTCGGCGCTCGAGCGCGCGCTGGCGCTGAGGCGGATGATGGGGGACCGCCGCCTCAAGTCCCTTCTGCCGCAGCTCTCTTCCCTCCCCAGTCTGCCCGCCCTCTACTTCGAGATCCTCTCCGAGATCCAGGCGCCGAACGCCTCCTTCAAGAGGGTGGGCGAGCTGATCGCGCGCGATGTCAGCCTGAGCGCGAAGATGCTGCAGATCTTGAATTCGGCCTTCTTCGGCCTGCCGCGCCGGATCGCGAGCATTCCCGAGGCCGTATCGCTGCTCGGTTTCGACACGGTGAAGGGGCTCGTGCTTTCGGTCAAGGTCTTCTCGCAATTCGAGGTCGGCCGCATTCCGGGGCGCTGGCTGGAGGATCTGTGGCGCCACAGCACCCGCGTCGGCCTGTTCGCGCGGGGAATCGCCGCGTACGAAAAACTGCCGCGGCGCTCCCTCGATGAGAGCTTCACGGCCGGCCTGCTCCACGACGTGGGAAAACTGATCTTCGCCCAGAACTTCCCGGACGCCACCGTGGAGATGGTGGCCGCGGCGAAGGAGCGGCCGCTCTGGGAAGTGGAGACCGGGCGCTTCGGCGTCTCCCACGCCGAACTCGGGGCCTATCTCCTGAGCCTCTGGGGGATCGGCGAGGAGGTGGTCGCCGCGCTCGCCCACCATCACCGCCCGCCCGAAACCGGCACCCCGGGGCGGGTGGTCGGGGTGGTCTATGCGGCGAACGCGCTCGAGCACCGCCTCGCCGCCGAAGACGGGGCGGACACCCCGCCGGGTCCGCTCGGGGTCGAGATCTGCCGGCAGCTCAACATCGCCGGCCGGATTTCCGGCTGGGAAGAGACCTGCCGCAAGCTGTGCGCCGAGGAGCGGTTCCATGCCTGAGCGGGTGCTCTTCGTGGACGACGACCCTTTGCTGCTCGCCTCCCTGCGGCGGCGGTTCCGGCGGCGGCTCGAGCTCGACACGGCGGAGAGCGGCGAGGAAGGGTTGCGCGCGATCCGCGAACGCGGGCCCTTCGCCGTCGTCGTCACGGACTACACCATGCCGCGGATGAACGGGGTCGAGTTTCTGCGGCGGGTCCGGGAGCTCGCCCCCGAGACCGTGCGGGTCCTGCTCACGGGGAGTGCGGACGTGAACGCCGCGGTGCGCGCCGTGAACGAGGGCAACATCTTCCGCTTTCTCCTCAAACCCTGTCCCCCCGAATCCCTGCAGGAAGCCCTCGACGAGGGGCTGCGGGCCTTCCGACGCACGCGCAAGGACCGCAAGTTCGCCCGGCGCACGCGGCGCTGGCTGGCCGAGGCCATGGAAGTGCAGCAGGGTTTTTTCCCCTCCCGCGGCATCGAGGAAACGGGCCTGGACGTCGCCGGCCGGAGTTATTTTTGCGACGCGACGGGCGGCGACTACTATGACTATTTCACCGTCACCCGCGGCGGGCGCCGCCGCGTGGTGCTTGCGGTGGGGGATGTCTCCGACCACGGGCTCCCCTCGGCGCTTCTCATGGCCGGGGCCCGCGCGTTTCTTCGCGAGGCGGCGGCGCACGCCGGGTCGGCCGCGGAGGTCGTCTGCGAGGTGAACCTCCACTTCAGCCGCGACGTGCGCACCTCCGGCAGGTTCATGACGCTGTTCTACGCCGAGATCGACCTCGAGGCCCGCACGCTCGTCTGGGTGCGGGCAGGGCACGACCCGGCCTGGCTCTACGACCCGGCCCACGACCGCATCGAAGCGCTGGAGGGGGGCGGGGGTCTGCCGCTCGGGGTGATCGCCGAGGCCGCCTACGAGGAGAACCGCCGGAGCTGTCCCGCAGGCGCAATCCTCCTGATCGCCACCGACGGGATCTGGGAGGCACGGAACCTCGCCGGGGCCACCTTCGGCAAGGACCTTCTGAAAGCGCTGATGCGCAGGCATGCCCGGCTGCCCGCCGAAAGCCTCCTCGAGCGGGTGTTCGAGGAACTCGAGCGATTCCTGCACCCGCAATCGATCCAGGACGACGCGACCCTCCTCATCGCCCGGTTGGAGGCCTGACCATGGCCCCGTTGCGCATCGACTGCCGCCGCTGCCGCCATTACGCCGTCACTTGGGACGAGAGCTTTCCCCACGGCTGCCGTGCCATGGGGTTCAAGAGCGCGCGCTTTCCCTCCGACGAAGTCCTCTCGGCCATGGGCGGCGAGCCCTGCCGCCTCTTCGAGCGCAAGGCCCCGCCGCTTTCCGACCCCCGATCCGGCCGGGACCGCCGTCCCTGAAGCGCCGGCCCTCCCCCGCGCGGATGGTCGATGCCGGGCTTCGATCCCCGGGCCCGGTCCGTCTCCGGCGCCGGGCCGCGGGGCGGGGGGCGAGCCCGTTTCTGCGGACGGGCAGCCGGAACCGGCACCGGCGCACCGGAGGCGGTTTTCAGATCAGCGACACCGTTTCCGAGTCGGCCGGACGGTATCGGCTGCCGGGCGTGTAGCGGGAGCCGGGGTAGAAAAAGATGCCGTAGGCCGCCGCGCGGCCCTGGGTCCACGTCCTGCGGCGCAGCGCAAGACAGGGCTCCGACTCGTCGACCTGCAGCAGCTTCCGGATCCAGGGCTCGGGGATGAGCGCTTCGACCCCGTGTTCGATGGCCGATACCGGGGCGACGGCCGGGTTGACGCAGCCAAGGCCGAGCTGGATCGGGAGGTCGTCGTCCCCCCGCGGGCTCTTCGAAAGAGCCATGCACATGACAAGCCATCCGCGCCGGCCGACTCTCCAAATACATTTCATTCAAAAGGGTTGTCCTCCGATTGACAGGATTCTGCCGAGGTGATAACGAAAAAATGGGCAGGCATTCGAATGCGGCTCTTCACACTCGACTGAGCCGGCATTGCTCGCCAAAGGAGGAGGATATGGGGGGGGACGACACGCATCCTGCCGCATCGATGCAGGTGAGGCTCGATGACGATCTGCCGGAGCAGGAACCGTTTCTGCCCGGAATCCGCAGGGCTCCGGATCGGGGCTTTCGCCTGAACCCCCGACAGACCGAAATCGCCCTCCAGAACGCCCTGCGCTATGTTCCGCCGCAGCATCATGCGCAACTCATCCCCGAGTTCCTCGAGGAGCTGCGCACGCGAGGCCGCATCTACGGCTACCGTTTCCGGCCGCACGGGGCTTTCAAGGCCAAGCCGATCTCCGCCTATCGGGGCCGCTGCCTCGCCGGGAAAGCCTTCCAGTTGATGATCGACAACAATCTGGACTTCGACGTCGCACTCTACCCCTACGAACTGATCACCTACGGGGAGAGCGGCGCCGTATGCCAGAACTGGATGCAGCTCCGCCTGATCAAGAAATACCTGGAAATCCTGACCGAGGAGCAGACCTTGGTCGTGATGTCCGGCCACCCCCTGGGGCTTTTCCAATCGCGGCCGGACAGCCCGCGGGTGATCATCACCAACGGGTTGATGGTCGGCTTGTACGACAACCCCGCAGACTGGGAAATCGCCGCGCAGATGGGGGTAACCTCCTACGGCCAGATGACCGCCGGCGGCTGGATGTATATCGGACCCCAGGGGATCGTCCACGGCACTTACAACACGCTGCTCCGCGCCGGGCGGAAGATGTGCGGGGTCCCCGAGGAGGGGAACCTGCGGGGGCTCCTGTTCGTTTCCTCGGGCCTGGGCGGCATGAGCGGCGCGCAGCCCAAGGCGGCCAAGATCGCCGGGGCCGTATCCCTGATCGCCGAGGTGGACTTCTCGCGCATCGAAACACGCCAGCGGCAGGGCTGGGTGGACACCGTCTGCGCGGATCCCGCCGAGGCGGTGAAGCTGGCCGAAGAGGCGCGGGCCGCCGGAGCCGCGACCTCGATCGCCTTTTACGGCAACATCGTCGACCTGCTCGAATACCTGGCGGACAAACGCTGCCGGATCGATCTGCTCTCCGACCAGACCTCGTGCCACGCGGCCTATGACGGCGGCTACTGCCCCCAGGGCATCACCTTCGAAGAGCGCACCCGCCTGCTGGCCACGGACCGCGCCGCCTTCCGCGCTCTCGTGGATGCGAGCCTCCGTCGCCATTTCCAGGTGATCCAGGAACTCGTCCGGCAAGGTGCCTTTTTCTTCGATTACGGAAACGCCTTTCTGAAAGCCGTTTTCGACGCCGGCGTCCGCGAGGTCTCGAAAAACGGCGTCGACACCCGCGATGGTTTCATCTTTCCGTCGTACTTCGAGGATCTGATGGGGCCCCTCTTTGATTACGGCTACGGCCCCTTCCGCTGGGTCTGCTTGAGCGGTGACCCCGCCGACCTCGATCGCACCGACCAGGCGGCGATGGAATGCATCGACCCGACGCGCCGCCCCGAGGACCGGGACAATTACGAGTGGATCCGCAATGCCCAGGCGAACCGGCTGGTGGTCGGAAGCCAGGCGAGGATCCTTTACGCCGACGCCGAAGTGCGGACGCGGATCGCGCTGCGCTTCAACGCCATGGTCCGCTCAGGCGAGGTCGGGCCGATCATGCTCGGCCGCGACCATCACGATCCGGGGGGCACGGATTCGCCCTTCCGCGAAACCGCGAACATCCGCGACGGGAGCAACGTCTGCGCCGACATGGCGACCCAGTGCTTCGCCGGGAACGCCGCCCGGGGGATGTCCCTCGTGGCCCTGCACAACGGCGGCGGAACGGGAATCGGCAAAGCCATCAACGGCGGCTTCGGGATGGTCCTGGACGGCAGCAGCCGGGTGGACGGGATTCTCTACTCGGCGATGAGCTGGGATGTCATGGTGGGCGTGGCGCGGCGCAGCTGGGCCTGCAACCCGAACGCCCTGGAGGTCGCCATGGCCTACAACCGCCAAAACAACAAGGGCGATCACATCACCCTTCCGTTCCTGGCCGACCCCGTCGCCGTCCAGGAGGCGGTGGCCGAAGTCTTTTCCGAACGGAAACGGACGTGAAGGCTCAACGGTTGTAGCGCCGCGAGGGGGTGGGGCAGACTCCTCGGGACGGAAACGGCCGGAGGCTCTCCCTTTCGAGGCGCTCCATTTCCTCGCCGACGGCCATGTTCGCGTCGGCATCTTCTCCGCCCGCCGCCCGGCCCGGGGAAAAACGATCCTGAATCTCCCCGGGCACCTGGTCTTCCTCTTCCCCGGCATGGGGATGCTCCTCTGGTTTTCCTGCCCGACCGTGCTCTGCTCCCGGAAGATCCTGGAAAAAGCCGTCTCGGTGGGCGGCATTCCCGCCTCGTTCTATTTGCAATCGCACATCCCCGGTTTCTGCGCCCTGCTCACCCTCCAGGGTGTCTCCCGCACGATGGCGGACCTCGTTCGCCTCACAACCGGCACCCGTCTCGAGCACCGCCCATGACCCTGCCCCTCGATTTGCTCCTGATGGCGGCCCTGCCCTCGGGATTCTCATCGGCTACCCGCTCTCTTTCACGCCGGCTCCCCCGGAGGCGACCCCGTTCGCCTTTCTCGGCCGGGCCCGGAGCGCCTTCGACCCGAGGCTTCCCGGGGCGCTCGCGCAACGGGCCTTCGGTCTGATCCCCCACGAAGTCCTGATCGCCGTCCCGCTCTTCGCCTTCAGGGGAATCGTGCTCGAGAAGAGCCGCACCGCCGAGGACCTGCTTGGAGACCATAAGACAACTTTTCGGCCTGATACGGGGAGGGCATGGGGTTTCCGTCGTGTTCGTGGGGGTGCTGCCCGCCGCCTCGACCGGCATCGTCGGGGCCACGGTCGGGGCCATGGCCCGGATTCCCCCGCCCTCGACCCTCTTGATCCTCCCCCGCCGACGCACTTGTTCTGAAGGCCGCTGCAGCGACGGCAGTGGATTTCGCGATCGATACCGCAGGCCAGACGGCAAACGAGGGCGGTTTTCCGCTCCCCGGCGGGCCGTAGAACGGAACATGAACCGCCCCCGGTCGGCGGGTGTTTCAAAACCCTGAGGCCCGAGAGGACGAGATCCCTCGCCCTCACGGCCGCCCGCAAAATCATCGCCGATCATCCATCCGGAAGAAGGCGCCTCCCCCGTTGATCGATGCGGCCGGGGGCGGAAACCTTCCTCTGCGATCCCCCCGACCCCGCTCTTTCCCCCGCGGGCCTTCCGGTACGCCCCCCAGCGGGCCTTGGAACCGCATCGCTCTCGGCGCCGATCGTTAAAACGAGAGATGGGCGATGAATGTTTTCTGGAAGTCGGGGTGGGCGGCCAGGTCGAAGACACGTGTGCGGGCGGCGAGGTCGCGCGCGGCGTCGAAACAGGCCGGATTGAACAAGGCGAGAACGGCGCCCAGTCCCGCGGCGTTGCCCACGGCTTCGATGTCCGCTTCGGGGATCGGCGGGAACAGGCCGATGGTCAAGGCATCGGCCTTGTTGACGGCGCTGCCGAAGGAGCCGGCGAGGAGAATCCGGGCGGGGCGCGGGAAGTCGTGTTCTCTGCACAACAGCTCGATTCCCGTCCGCAAGGCCCCCTTGGCCAACTGTACGGCCCGCACATCCGGCTGGGTCAGAAGGATCGCTTTCCCGACGCGGGCCTCAGGCGGCCCTATCGAACCGCAAAGGGGGCGATTTCGGTGAGCACTTGGAAGGTGCGTGCGGCGCTGCGGTGGCGCACGAGGCAGGCGGGCGCCGGGGAAGAGGGCGGCTCCGCGGCGGCGGCCGGGCAGGGGACGAGAACATAGGGCTGCCGGTGGGAGCCGGTGGCCTCCCTCAGCCAGCGGGCGGTGGCGGCGACCTCCTCGGGCGTGAGCGGCCGCGGGCCGCCCGGGGCCGGTGTCCCAGGAGAGGGGCACACAACCGGGGTCTCGAAGCGGTACTCCCGGAAGCGGCAGACCCAAGTCATCGCGGCTTCGATCTCCTCGATCCCGGTCTTTCCCCCGAGGGTCTCCCGGTGCACATCGGGCGGGCCGTGGAGCCGCATCACCACGCGGTCCGCCAGGTCCCGGCGGAAGAGCTCCTCGAGTAGGGCGGCGTTGCGGCCGTCCGTTGCGGCCTCGAGCTTGAGCCCCTCGCGTTTCAGAAACTCGAGGACCGCAAAGAAGTCCGCCGCCGCGCGGGCGTCGCCCGCCGAGATCTCGATCCCCGACACCCAGCCCCGCGGGGCTTCGGCGCAACGGAAGAAGGCCTCGAGCCTTGCCCCTCCCTGAAGGGAGGCCAGAACGGGGCCGAGCCCCTGGCGGACCGAGTCGCCGTCGGACAGGACGGGGAATTCGACCCCTTCCCGCCCGCGGGCGATCGCCCCCCGGTGCGCACGGTAAAACTCGGCAAAGGCCGTTTTGCCCTCACCCAGAGCGTCGCGTTCCTCGCAGGCGATCCCGCGCTCGCGCAGGAATTTTCCGACTACGGCGCAGCGGCTGCAGCCGCTCACGGTAAACAGAACGAGCCCCATGCCGATCCTCCGGGAAGCCCCCCTAAAGGCTTTTGTCTCCGATGTCGGTTCTCACGCACAGGGCGGCATCCGGCCGGTAGGGGAGCACGCCGGGCACCCGCACCACGCGCCGCGGACCGGGAGGCGAAGCCCCCGTCACGCGGAAGCGGGTGACGTCGATGCGCTCGACGGGCCGCTCACGGGGGGGATCGAGCTGCGGCACCCAGGAATAGGGCAGGCGGTAGGCGCGATAGATCATGTTGATCTTGAGCATCCGGCCCCAGTACGGGCTGATGTACTCCCAGACGATCTCGTGGTCGGCCGTCACCTCGATCAGGCGTCCGCCCGAGCCCTCGGTGATGAGGGTGTTGCCGTTCGGCAGCCGCTGGGCCGAGCTGATGAAGGGGCTGTAGAAGCGGTTCGCGTCCACGGGGAAGGCCAGGCCCGCCTCGACGGGCGAGTACTGCCAGACGATCTCGAGGGTCAGCGGGTCGATTTCGAGCACCCGCGAGTAGTCGCGCAGCGCGTTGCGGAAGCCCATGGGCGAGCCGGGGTTGGGGCTTCCGTAGCCGGCCCAGCCGCCGTTGTCGAAGACGAGGATGTTCCCCTCCCCGGGGAGCCCGCGGGGGATCATGTGGGCGTGGTGCTGGCCGATGATCCAGCCGAGCTTCCGCAAGGCCGGCGTCTCGTCGTAGTAGGGCCCGAGCTTCCAGACGATGCGCCCGCTCTTCTTCTCCACGATGGCCGTGATGTTCGATTCGCGCGCGCACCAGATGAGGTTGTCGGGGTGAAAGCGGCCGTCGCCGCCGTCGAACCAGCGGTTGGGCCCGAGGAGCGAGAGCGAGTTGATGTGCATCCAGTCGCCGACACCCCCGCCGGTCTTGAGCCAGTTGGGGTTGCGGAAGAGGAGGTTCCGCGCGTCCTCCCGGAAACCCAGTTCCTCGAAATGCTCGTTGCAGACCCACTCCCAGACGACCTCCCCCCCCCAGTCGACCTCGAGGATCGTGTCGTCGAGAAGCGGCTTGTCACTGATCAGCGGGTTGCGAACGTTCTTGTGGGAGAGCACCATGGTATAGCCGCGGTCCACCAAAGGCTCGAGCCCCGGAGCGTAATAGCCCACGGGGTTTCCCTCGCGCTGGTAGTCGTGGTGCTGGCGCGCCATCCACTGCGGCTCCTCGCCCGGGTCCTCGATGAACTCGTAGCGGTTGAAGCGCCAGACGACGTTTCCGTCCCAGTCCACCTGGACGAGGTCGATCCCGTCCTGGCTGCCGAAGGCCGTGCTGCGCTCGCCGGTGCTGCCGATCAGGTGGCCGCCGGGGAGCACGCGGTTGGGCATGCCGTGGAGCTCCTTCCACAGCTGCACCTCCCCGCCGTTCATGTCGATCAGCAGCGCCCCGACTTCCTTCGCCTGAAAGATCGTGTAACCGTTCCAGCAGCGGGCCGGGTCGTAGAGGGTGACCCCCGTGGGGTAAACGCTCGGGTAGGTCATCGCGCAAGTCTCCTTCGTTTTTCTATTCTTCGAACGCCCGGCTGCGGCTCTTGCGGATGCCGGGGAGCGCCATGCCGATCAGAAGCGCCGCCGCCAGCACGAGAAAGAGAAGCGAGAGCGGCCGGGTGAAGAAGATCGTGGGGTCGCCGCGCGAAAGGAGCATCCCGCGGCGAAGGTTCTCCTCCATCATCGGACCGAGCACGAAGCCCAGGATCAGGGGCGCCGGCTCGCAGTCGAGCTTGTGGAGCACATAGCCGAACAGCCCGCACAGGGCGGTGAGGGCGATGTCGAAGGTGTTGTTGTTCACGCTGTAGAGGCCGATACAGCAGAAGACGAGGATTGCGGGGTAGAGCAGCCGGTAGGGGACGCTGAGCAGCCGCACCCAGATCCCGATCAGGGGCAGGTTGAGAATAACGAGCATCAGGTTCCCGACCCACATCGAGGCGATCACCCCCCAGAAGAGGGCGGGGTTGCTCGAAATCACGCGCGGCCCCGGCTGGATGCCGTGGATCATCATCGCGCCGGCCATCATCGCGAGCACGACGTTCGGCGGGATGCCGAGCGTGAGGAGCGGGACGAAGGAGGTCTGGGCGGCGGCGTTGTTCGCCGACTCCGGGCCGGCGACCCCGCGGATGTTGCCCCGTCCGAAGGTCTCCGGCTCCCGGGAGCTTTTCTTCTCGACCATGTAGGCCGTAAACGAGGAGATGATCGCCCCGCCGCCGGGGAGGATCCCGAGGAGCGAGCCGAGCAAGGTCCCGCGCAGCACCGCGGGCGCGGAGTCCTTGAGCTCCCTGCGGCTCAGCCAGAAGCCGGTGAGCTTGCTCTTCAGGATGTCCCGCTTTTCCCGCTTCTCCAGGCTGGAGATGATGTCGCAGACCCCGAAGAGGCCCATCGCCAGGGATACGAACCCCAGGCCGTCGGCGAGCTCAGGGACCCCGAAGGTGAAGCGGTGGGCCCCGCTGGTGACGTCGGTCCCGATCATCCCCAGGAGCAGCCCGAGCAGGATCATGCCGACGGCCTTGAGGAGAGAGCCCGAGGCGAGGACGACCGATCCCACGAGACCGAAGAGCATGAGTGAGAAATACTCCGCCGGCCCGAAGCGGAAGGCGAGCTCGGCGAGCGGGACGGCGAGCACGGCGAGCACGACCGTGGCGAAGCAGCCGGCGAAGAAGGAGCCCAGGGCGGCGATCGTGAGCGCCGCCCCGCCGCGCCCCTGCCGCGCCATCTGGTGGCCGTCGAGACAGGTGACGACGGAGGAGGCCTCCCCCGGGACGTTGACCAGAATCGAGGTCGTCGAGCCGCCGTATTGCGCGCCGTAGTAGATGCCGGCGAGCATGATCAGCGCCGAGACGGGGGGGAGGGCGAAGGTGGTCGGAAGGAGAATGGCGATCGTCTGCACGGGCCCGATGCCCGGGAGCACCCCGATCAGCGTGCCGATCAGCGCGCCCACGAGGCAGTAGAGCACGTTCATCGGGGAGACGGCGGTCTCGAAGCCGAGGGCGAGGTTCGAAAGCAGTTCCATGGGCCGACGCCGATCCCGGGTTCAGGGCGCGCTGAAGCGGAGGGAAGGCCCGAGGGGGATCGGAAACTCGAGGAGATAGACGAACAAGACGACCACGACGGCGACGAGCGCCGCCGCGTTGAGGAGCGTCTCCCGCAACCGGAACTCGTGGCCGGCCAGGCTCGAGAGCACGACCAGGAGCGCCGTCGACAGCAGCAAGCCCAAGGGGATCAGGACCTGGCTGAAGAGCAGGACGGAGGAGAGGACGATCAGGAGCGGCTTGGGTCTCAGGGTCGGCCACTCGCCCCGCGGCGGGCCGGGGCGGAGCCCTCTCACGACCAGCACCCCGCCCAGCGCGGCGAGCAGAAGCCCGAGCGCGAAGGGGAAATAGCCCGGCCCCATCCGCGCGGCCGTGCCGATCTTCAAGCCGAGCGAGAGCCCCATCGCCGCCAGACCGAAGGCGAGAAAGAGGACACCGGTGAGAAGGTCCTTCGGGCGGTTGATTTGCAAGCGAGGCTCCCCTCCGCCCCGGACGCCGGGCGGCCCGGAATCCGGGGCGGGTCGAATCTCATGGCCGGGTCGCTGCGGTACCCCCTCAGTCCGCCTTGAACCCGGAGGCCCGGATGATCGGCACCCAGCGCTCGCGGTCCCTCTTGAAGAGGGCCGCGGCTTCTTCCGCGCTCGACCCGACCGGGTCGCTCCCCATCCCCCGGATCTTCTCGGCCACGTCCGGCGCCTGCACGGCCTTGGCGATGGCCCCGCTCAGCTTGTCGAGGGTCGGCTTCGGGGTCTTGGCCGGGGCGACGATCGCGTTCCAGCCCACCCCCTCGATCTCCGGGAACCCCTGCTCCTTGAACGTGGGGATGTCCTCGCGTTTGCGCGCGGTGCCGGCCGTGGCGAGGATGCGGATCTTCTCGGGGTGGTAGGCCGACTGGGCGTCGTAGGCGTCCACCCCGATCGGGATCTGGTTTCCGATCAGCGCGGTCAAGAGCGGACCGGAGCCGTTGTAGGAGGAGTGGACCATTTCGACGCCCGCCGCCTTGGCGATCATCAGCCCGAAGAAGTGCGGCAGGCTGCCGGCGGCGGGGGACCCGTAATTGGCCTGGTTGGGGTTCTTGCGGATCCATTCGATCAGCTCTTTGACGTTCCGGATCGGGGAGGCGACGGGGACGGAAACGCAGAACTGGTAGGTCTGGACGATGGACACGGGGACGAAGTCCTTCTCCGGGTCGTAGTTGAGCTTGGAGAAGACGACGGGGGCCACGACGAACAGGGCCGGGTTGACGACAAGGAGGGTCGTGCCGTCGGCGGGCTGGCCCTTGGCGTATTCGGTGCCGATGCGGCCGCCGGCCCCGGCCTTGTTTTCGACGATGACCGTCTGCCCGAGCGAGTCTTTGAGCTTGTCGGCGATCAGGCGCGCGACGACGTCCGAGCCGCCGCCTGCGGGATAAGGAACGACGATCTTGATGGGGCCCTTGATCTCCTGGGCTTCGGACGAAACGATCCCGAGCAGCCCGACGACCGCCGCCACGAGCACCCAACCCCAGCGCCTGCGCATGGAACACCTCCTGGTTGAACGGTTGGCCGCGCGCCGTCTTTCCCGACCTTGACAGCGCTTTGGACTAACGTTAGACAAATCAGACCGGCCCTGTCAAGCGCGGTTCCGCGGCTTCCTCGCGGAGAAGGGGTCCCCTCCATGGTCTTCACACCCGTCCGCCCGAGGCGGATCGCCGCCGAAATCGTCGGGCAACTCCAGGCCGCGCTGCTCTCCGGGCGTTTCAAGCCCGGGGAGCGGCTTCCCACGGAGCGCGAGCTGACCGGCCGGTTCCACGTGAGCCGGGTCGTCGTGCGCGAGGCGCTGCGGGAGCTCGAGATCACCGGTCACGTGAAAATCCGCAAGGGGCCGAACGGCGGAGCCTACGTCACCGGGGGGTCGGCGGATCCCCTCCACCGGGCCCTTCTCGACCTGTTTCGCTACGGCATGCTCTCGGTCGCCGAGCTGATCCGCACCCGAAGCCTCGTCGAGTGCGAGCTCGCCCGCGAGGCCGCCCGCCGCATCCGGCGATCCACCGCCCGGAGGCTCGAGGAGGCGCTCGCCGCCGAGTACGGCGAGCGGGGCACGCACGCGGAGTTCGTCGCCGGCCGCCTCGAAGTCCACCACACCCTCGCCCGGGAAAGCGGAAACCGTCTCCTCGGTCTCTTCGCCGGCGCCCTGTTGCGTCTGACCGCGGAGGTGATCCTCGTCGTGAAACCGCCGCAGCAGGTGATCCACCGCCCCGAGGAGCACGCCGCGATCGTCCAGGCGGTCCTCGCGCGCGACCCCGAGCGGGCCGCCGAGGCCATGAAGCGGCATCTGGAGCGCATGGGACGCAGGCTCGCCCGCCTCGAGGGCGTCTATCGCCGGAAGATGGTGCAGTCGGCATCCTCCGCCGCCAAGCGGCGCTCCGCGCTCGCCTGAGGCGTTGGCCTGCGCATCGCCGCGGGCTCCGCCGCCCCGATCCGCATCCCCTAGCCCCGCCCTTCCGGATCGTCCGAGGGATTTGGACCCTTATCCCGGGGATCCGGGGGGTGCCCCCCCCGGATCCCGCGAGGTCTGCACGACCGCCCGGAGCGTATCGCCCCGTCCAGCCGCATGGCGAAGGCCGGGATCGATCCTGCCGCGCACGACGAGCCGGGCCCCGGCCGATCGCTGCAGGGCCGCCCGGGCGATGGAAGATAAGGAAAGCGGATGCGCCGTCGAGGAAAGCCGTTTTCTTGACCTGTCCGGAGTCACCCAAAAGAAAGACCCTGCCAGGGGGGGTGGCCTGACAGGGCCGATCGGAGGTGGGAATGAAGGAAAGGAGGAAACTTCATTCCGGTTGACCTATGCATCAAGCAAACATGATGCCAATGATCAAAAAAGCTGCCGGAAAAATTCCGACGACATGGGCTTCCATCCATAGGCCCCTTTGATTTCAAACAGTTGATGGGTCGTTGCGATCCGCCTCGCCCTTTGTTCCATCCCTGCGGATGACGCCCCTGGATTGAACTTCCAACACAGATTTCCGCCAAAATTTTGGCGTTGCGTCGGGATTCTGGCGCGGGGCCGCGCCGGCGGAGTTCGTTTGCGCCCCCCTGCGGCCTGGAGCATCAAGTTTCCCCCGCGACGGCCGATAGAGAGAGAGAACCGTCTTCTCCAAGGAGAACCATGGCGGAATCCCCGAAAACCTTGAGCGTCTCCCAGGCGGCGTCGCTTTGCGGCGTCGGGCGCACGACGGTGGGTTACTGGGTGCGGTCGCGCAAGCTCTATGCGCGCCGGGCGGGGAGAAGCTTCGAGATCCCCGTCGAGGACCTGCTGCACTTCCTGGCGAGGGAGGGCCACCCCATCCCGCCGGAGCTTGCCAACGGCCGCGGCTGCCGCCCCGCCTTCGGCACCTTCCGGCCCTGCTGGGAGTACTGGGAAAACGAGCGTTCGGAACACCGCTGCGAGCGGTGCATCGTTCGCGAGCGCCGCATCGCCGACTGCTTCAGCCTGCACCCGAGCGGGGCCGTCGGCTGCCGGGAAAGCTGCCGCGAATGCCGCTATTTCCAGAGCATGGTCGGCGTGCGCCTGCAGTTCATCCACCAGCTTGCCGCCCCGGCCGCCGTCTTCAAGGGGCTCACCGTTTGGGGGGGGAACGCGGCCTGGGCCGAACTCTGCGGCCGCCCCCTCGAGCGGCTGACGGGGACGGGGCTCGAGTCGCTCCTCCACCCCCGCTCGCTGGCCCTCCTGGTGAGCGTCCTCAAGCGGGCCGAGGCCGGCGTGGTGCTCGGGCCTCTTCCCGAGCCGCTCTGCATCGTCACCCCCGAGGGCGGGGAACGCCGGGTGGTCGCGGCCCTCTACCCCCTGCGGGAGCCGGAGGGGGCGAACCTGTGGCTTGCGGTCGAGGAGGGCGGGATCCCCTGAAAACCGCCCCCGCCCGCCCGGGCGACGATCCGCCGGCGGGCGGGGGATCCGGGTGAGAGGAAAATCCGCGAAAGGAGCCGAAAGAGATGATCGAAGAGCAGAAGACGATGAGCCAGGCCGTCGCCGCGATGGCCGATCGCGAAGGGAAATACCTCACGTTTTCCCTGGCCGGCGAGGAGTACGGGATCGGCATCCTCAAGATCAAGGAGATCATCGGCATGATGCCGATCACGGCCGTGCCGCGCACACCGGAGTATATCAAGGGGGTGATCAACCTGCGCGGCAAGGTGATCCCGGTGATGGACCTGCGGCTGCGCTTCGGGCTGCCCGCGATCGACTACACCGAGCGCACCTGCATCATCGTGGTCGAGATCGAGGGGCAGGCGGGGACCGTCCAGGTCGGGATCGTGGTCGATGCGGTCTCCGAGGTGCTGAACATCAAGGGCGAGGACATCGAGCCCACGCCGACCTTCGGCACGCGGATGAAGACCGATTTCCTCCTCGGCATGGCGAAGATGAACGGCGGGGTGAAGATCCTGCTCGACATCGACCGCGTGCTCGGAAGCGAGGAGGCCCAGCTCCTCGCCGAGGCCGCCTGAATCCGGAACGGAGCCCGCCGCTCATGCGCTTCTCCTTCCGCCGCCGGGAGAGCGCCCCGGAGCCGGAGAGCGACCGCGAAGCGGAACTCGAGAGGGTCCGCAGGCTGGGCGAGTTCTTCCGCCTCGCCGCCCGCGGATCGGTCGATCACCTGCGCCGTTTCGTCCTCGAGCTGAACGAGATCGAAAGCGAGCGCATGCAGGCCCGGCTGCTCGAGCTCGGCGAGACGCTGGGCGCGGAGGAGCGCCTGCGGCGGCTGCGCTCGGCCTGGGAATCCGGCAGCGAGGCGATCGCCGCCTTCGCCGAGCGGCAGAAAGCCTGCCTTCGCGAGCGCGAGGCCGAGCTCAAGCAGATCATCGACATTCTCACGCGCGCGATGGCCGCGGTGGATCTGGAGAACCGCGACTACAACCGCAGCCTCCTCGAGCAGGGCAGGCGGCTCGAGAACCTGACCCGCCTCGATGACCTCAAGAAGGTCAAGGCGGCGGTCCTCCAAGAATCCGTCCAGCTCCGCGAGGCCGTGCGCGAGAAGGAGGCCCGCGACCAGCGCCGCATCGCGTCGCTCTCGCGCCAGGTCGAGTCGCTGCGTCGGGAACTCGAGACGGTGCGCCGCGAGGCCGAGTGCGATGCGCTCACGGGGGTCCTCAACCGCCGGGCCTTCGACCGCGCGCTCGCCGACTGGGTGAGCCGCGGCACGGCCCGGCCGCAGGACTTCTGCCTGGTTCTCGTCGACATCGACGATTTCAAGAACGTGAACGACACCTACGGCCACCTGGCGGGCGACCGGATCCTGTGCACGGTGGCGCGCAAATGCGCCCAGGTGCTGGGGCCGGGGGATCTGCTGGCCCGCTACGGCGGCGAGGAGTTTGCGGTGCTGCTGGCCGGGGCCTCGCTGCGCACCGGGTTGAAAAAGGCCTCGCGCATCTGCGGCGCCGTCGCCGCGGCCCGCTACGTTCTCGAGGAGTCCCCCGCCGACTCCGGCATCCGGTTGACGGTCAGCGCCGGCGTCGCCGCCTGGCATGCCGGGGACACGGCGGCCGCCCTCATCGAGCGGGCCGACCGCGCGCTCTACCGGGCGAAGACGACCGGGAAGAACCGCGCCGTCTCCGAAAGGGAAATCGCGGCCTGAGGCCGGGCGTCTTGCACGAAAATTGCTTTCGAGTTCCTGAGATCCGCTCCGCCGCAGCGCGAGGAAGGCTGTGATGAAAATCGTCTTCGATCCGCATTCAGCGCCCGTTGCGAAACCGAAACCCGCGGGCAAGGAACCCGGGGCGGAAAAGAACGGGTTCGTCGATCTTCTCGGCCGCGCCCTGGAATCCGCCGCCGCGTCCCCCGCCCCGGTCGGCGGCGGGGAACTGGCGGTGTCCTTCCGGGCGGGGCCCCCCTCGCCGCCGGAACCCGAAGTGGGGGAACTCGCTGAGGAGATCCTCGAGGGACTCGAAAAGTACGCCGGCAGGCTCGCCGACCCCTCGGCCGGCCTGCGCGAGCTCGATTCGCTCCTCGTCGCGCTGCAGCGACGCTGCGAAGCGCTCGCCCCCCTTCTCGAGCGGCTGCCCGAAGAGTCCCGGCCGCTCCGCGAAATCGCCGGGCGCGCGGTCCTCACGGTGCAAACCGAGATCCTCCACCTCCGCCGCGGGGATTACCTCGGCACCTGAGCGCGGAGGGGCCCATGCCGCCTGAAGTCGCCGCCGCCCCGCCGCCCGCGCTGGGCCGCATCCGGGCCCACATCCTGCGCATGACCGCGCTTTCCACGACGGCGATGAAGGTCCTGCGCACTTGCAACGAGCCCGGCGTGTGTGCCAACGACCTGAACCGCGTGATCGCTCTCGACCCCATCCTGACCGGCCGCGTCCTGCAGCTCGTCAATTCCGCCTACTACGGCCTGCCCTCCAAGGTGAGCTCGCTCACCCGGGCGATCATCCTGCTCGGGCTGAACACGGTGAAGAACCTCGTTCTCTCCTTCGCCGTCTTCGAGGTCTTCTCCCGGCACGACGCCTTTCGCGTCTTCTCCGCGGACCGTTTCTGGGAGCACTCGCTCGCCGCAGCCGTCGCCGCGCGGCTGCTCGCCGAGCGGGCCGGGTTGCCCCTGGCCGAGCGCGAGGAGCATTTCGTGGCCGGCCTCATGCACGACATCGGGAAAATCCCCCTGAACCATCTCTTCCCGGACGCCTACCGGCAGGCGATCCACGAGGCGTCGGGCGGCGTCTGCGGCATCCGGGCGGGCGAGGAGAAGTGGATCGGGGCCGATCATTGCCGGGTCGGCCTGATGATCGCCCGCAAGTGGGAGCTCGGCGAGGATCTCGCCGGCGCGCTCGCCGCGCATCACCCGCCGCAGGGGCGGGTCGGTTGCGGCGCCGACGGCATCGCCTGTGCCGTCGCCCTGGCCGACCTGATCGCGCACCGGCTCGGGGCCGGTCTCCCCGGGGGGGCGAGCGTGGGCGAGGAGACCCTCTTCGAGCTTGCCGCGCGCTTTCCGCTCACGCCGGCCGAGCTCGAGGACCTCGCCGGCAGGGTGGGGGGGGAGATCGAAAAAGCGAGGGTCTTTCTTGAAATCGCCGGCCGCAACTGAGGCGCTCCGCGTCACCTTCTGGGGGGTCCGCGGCTCGATCCCCGTCCCCGGCCCCGCAACCACCCGATACGGCGGGGAGACCCTCTGCATCGGGGTCGAGGTCCCGGCGGCCGGGCGCCTCCTCATCTTGGACGCCGGATCCGGCCTGAGGCGGCTGGGCGATCGCCTGGCAAGCCGCGCGGGCAAGGTCACGGTCGATCTGCTCCTCTCGCACACGCATCTCGACCACATCCTCGGCTTTCCCTTCTTTCGGCCGCTCTATCGTCGCGAGACCCGGCTCACCGTCTACGGCCCGGCGATCTCGCTCCAGGATCGGCTCGAGGAGGTGATCGGCGGGCAGATGTCGTACCGCTATTTCCCGGTGCGGCAGGTGGAACTCGCCGCCGAAATCGCCTACGTGGACCTGCGCGAGGGCACCTACGACCTGGGCGACGGGATCCTCGTCTCCGCCGCCTACCTGAACCACCCGCTGCTCTGTCTCGGCTACCGGATCGCCTGCGCGGGCCGGGTGCTCTGCACGGCCTTCGATCACGAGCCCTTTCGCAACGTCTTCGTGACCGACCCCGCGGACCCGCGCTACGACGAGCTCATGGCCCGGGAAGGCGAGGCGGCGGCCGCCGAGGCCGCCGCACGGCTTTCCGCCTTCTTCCGGGACGCCGACCTGTTGATCCACGACGGCCAGTACACCGAGGAGGAATATCGTGGCGGGCGGGTCGGCTGGGGGCACTCCGCGATCGAAGAGGCGATCCGCACGGCCGCGGACGCCCGCGTGCGAAGGCTCGCCCTCGTGCACCACGACCCGCAACGCAGCGACGACGATCTCGACCGGCTCGCCGCCCGGATCGGCGAAGCGCCGGTACCGGGCGGGCCCGAGGTGATCTTCGCCCGCGAGGGTCTGGTGCTCTCCCTCTAGCCGGGGGGGGCGACTCAGAGAAGGGCGACCTGCCGCGCGAAAGCGGGGTCGGCGAGCAGCCGCTTGGCGAAGTTCAGGTATTTCGAGGTGATGGTGCGCACGGCGAGCTGCAGCGCATAGGGCTTGACGGGCTTTTCGAGGAGGTAGGTCACGTTCGAGGCGAGGCACATGTCGACCACGTCCTCGCTCGCGCGGCCGCAGATCATGATCGCATCCTCGTGCGCCGCGGGGAATTTCTCCTCGATCGAGTCGAGGAAGAAAAAGCCGCTCGTCCCGCGGAGGAAGACGTCCACGACGAAGATCGCCACCCCCGCCTCCCGCTTGCGGCACCAGGCGACCGCCTCCTCGGGCCGATCGAAGGCGAAGACGCGGCCCCAGCTGTAGAAGGATTCGATCAGCTCGCGAAGGACCCCGGCGATCCCCGGGTCGTCGTCGAGGATGAGAACATCCAGGCTCTCGCCCCGGACGCCGCCGGCGGCGGGGCGCGGCTCGAGCTTGCTTCTCATGTGGGTTTCCCCTCCCGGTCGGCGATGCGGTACTTTTCGATCTTGCGGTAGATCGTCGAGACGTTGATGCCGAGGATCCGCGCCGCCTGGGGCCGGTTGCCGCCGGTCGCCTGGAGCACCCGCTCGATGTGGCGGCGCTCGACCTCCTCGAGCGTGAGCAGCTCGACGCGCTTCCTGCGCTCAGGCCCCTCGTAGGGCAGAAGCGAACGCATCGAGTCGAGGGAGAGCCGTTTGCCCTTTTCCAGGAGCACCGCGGCGGCGATCATGTTTTCGAGTTCGCGCACGTTCCCCGGGAAGGAATAGCCGAGCAGCCGCTCGCAGAGATCCGGCTCGAGATCGGCGATTTTCTTGTGGTTCGCCTCGGCGTGGACCCGCAGAAAGTGGCGGGCGAGCGGAAGAATGTCCTTGCTGCGCTCGCGCAGCGGCGGGATGCGGATGTTGTAGGTGTTGATGCGGTAGAAGAGGTCGGCGCGGAAGCGGCCGCGCAGGATCTCCTCGGAGATGTCCCGGTTGGTGGCGGCGATGATGCGCACGTCGACGTTGCGCACCTCGGTGCTGCCCAGGCGGTAGAACTCCCGCTCCTCGATCACCCGCAACAGCTTCGCCTGCAACCCCGGGTCGAGCTCGGTGATCTCATCGAGGAAAAGGGTCCCGCCGTTCGCCGCCTCGAAGAAGCCGCGGCGCTCGGCGCCGGCGTCGGTGTAGGCCCCCTTGGCATGGCCGAAGAACTCGTCCTCGAAAAGGGTCTTGCTGAAAGAGGCCATGTTGACGGCGTAGAAGGGGTGGTCGGCGCGACGGCTCAGCTGGTGGATCACCCGCGCGATCATCTCTTTTCCGGTCCCCGACTCGCCGCTGATCACGACGTTGTAGTCCGTGCCCGCCACCGCCTCGACCTGGTGGAAGACGACCGCCATCGACTCGTCCTCGGCGATCAGGCGGCTGAAGGCCTCGGGGTGCTGGAGGTTTTCGAAGACGCGCTTGCGGCCGAGCTGCGAGATCTGGTTCTGCAGGCGGCGCCGCTCGAGGTGGTTGCGGACGAGGGCGGTGAGCTTCTCGGGCTCGATCGGCTTGACGAGGTAATCGCCGGCCCCCGCGCGCATGGCGGTGACGGCGGTGGCGACGTCGTCGACCGCGCTCACGACGATGCAGTCGGTTTCCGGGAATTCCTCCTTGATCTGCTTCAGGAGATCCACGCCGCCGAGATGCGGCATGACGAGGTCGAGCAACACGAGCGGCGGCCGGTGGGCGCGAAGAATCTCGAGCACCCGCCGGCTGTCCGAGACGAGGGCCGGCTCGGGCAGGCCCGCGCTCAGGAGCGTGGCCTGGATGCTGTGCAACAGCCCCTCGTCGTCGTCGACGACGAGCAGCGGGGGGTTGGGTTCGGGGATGGATTCCATGGATCCTTGCCGTCCGCGAAGAACTCGGGCGGGCCGGCAGGCGACCCGCTCCATCTTCATTCTAAAATGACCCCGCTTTCCCGGTCAAGCGCCGCAAGGGGCGACGTTGAATTTATATTGAATAATGGCGGTAGGTTATCTTCGTCTGAAGGTTTGGGGGGCAGCCCCTCAGGCGGCGCCCGGGGCGGCGAGCAGCTGCGCGATCACCCGGGCGAGGCTCTCCGTCCAGAGGGGGCGGCGCAGATCGAAGGCGGCCTCGATCCGTCGGCAATCGAGGACGGAGTAGGCCGGGCGTCGGGCCGGGGTGGGGTATTCGGCGGTGGAGATGGGCAGCACGCGGACGCCGCGCGCCAGCCCGCGTTCCTGGATCAGGCCGAGGATCTCGCGGGCGAAGCCATACCAGGTCGTCTCCCCCCGCCCGCAATAGTGGTAGAGGCCCCAGGGGAGGATGGAGCCGGCCCCTTGCCCGAGCCGCCGGGCGATGGCGGCGATCGCCTGCGCCAGGTCGGCGGCACTCGTGGGGCAGCCCCGTTGGTCGTCCACGATGCGCAGGACTTCCCGCTCGGCGGCGAGTCGCAGCACCGTCTTCACGAAGTTTGCGCCGTGGGCGCTGTAGAGCCAAGAGGTGCGGATGACCACGTGACGCGGGCAGAGGGCGCGCACCGCCTCTTCGCCTGCAGCCTTGCTCCGGCCGTAGACCCCGAGCGGGTTTACGGGGTCGTCCTCGGTGTAGGGGGTGGTTTTCGTCCCGTCGAAGACGTAATCGGTCGAGACGTGGACGAGGCCCGCGCCGGCGTCGCGGCAGAGCCGGGCGAGCCGCGCCGGGGCGTCGGCGTTCACGGCGAAGGCTTGACCGGGCTCGCTTTCGGCGCGGTCGACGGCCGTGTAGGCCGCGGCGTTGATCACCAGCCCCGGCCGGGTCTCCGCCCAGAAGGAATCGATCGCCTCGGGCCGGGCGAGGTCGAGCTCCTCGGGCCCCGGGGCGATGACCTCCCAGCCCATTTCCGCAAGGCGGGGGCGGAGCTCGCTGCCCAGTTGGCCGATCCCCCCCGTGAGCAGGACCCTCATCGCGGCCGCACCCGTTCGAGCCGATCGAGGAGCTCCTCGATCTCGCCTGCGGCCTTCATTCCCGCGACCCAGCTTCCGCGCACGGCCGCCGCCCCTTTCCAGGCCCCGAAGACCATGCCGGCCGCAAGCCCGCGCGCCGCGGAGTCGCCCCCGGCCATGACGTTCTCGATGAGCCCCTCCACCGGGTTTTCCTCGTAGCGGGCGATGAGGTGCACGGTGGCGGGGAAGGCGCTCTCCACCCCGCAGGCCTGGCCGAAGCGGAGGATGGCGGGGAGGGTTTCCTCGGTTGCGCTCGCGAGCCCCTCGCGGATCGCCCGGCGCAGCCGCTCTTCGGTTGCGGGGTCCGCGGCAAGCTCGGAGAGAACCTCCGTGGGTCGCTTCCCCGCGAGGGCCTCGAGGGCGAGGCGCGCGAGCAGGGCCGCGGCGGCTACGACTTCGGCGTGCCGGTGGGTGAGCGCGGTCTGTCGCCGAACGGCGCGGGAGAGTTCATCGGGCCGGTTGCGGAGCGCGAAGGCGAGCGGTGCGATGCGGGCCGCCCCACCCAGGTCCCCGGAGTCGGAGCCGGCTTCGGCGGGCGGCATGCCGGCGGCGAGGTTTTCGAGCGTGCGGCGGGTCGCGCTGTCCACGTAGCCCGTGTAGCCCTGAAAGAGGGCCCTCCATCTGCCGCTGAAATGCTCCTCGTCGAAGCCCCCCCGCTCGGCGAGCGAGCGCAGAAGGACGAGCGCCTGGTCGCCGTAGTGGGTGAACTCGCCCCTTTTCCGGTGGGGGTGATAGGTCGGCGGCCGCGGGTCGGTGAGATCCTGCACCCGGCCGAACTCGCGCCGGATGCGTGCGGGGTCGTAGATCCAATGCGCCCCGAGGGCGAGCGCGTCCGCGGCGAAGGAGGAAAGCACGAGGAAGCGGGCGCGGGTCTCGTCGGTCTCGTTCATCGTTTTTCGTAGGGCAGCGGCTTGTATTCGGAACGCAGCCGCGCGAGCGCCTCGTCCAGCTCGCCCGGCGAGAGCACCCCCTTCTGGATCAGAAGCCGGATCAGGGCCTCCAGGTGCAACGCCGTCGAGACGGCAAGCTCTTCGAGTTGACGGGGATCCCCCACGGGGGCGAAGGCCGTCTTTTCCGGCTCGCCCGGCGGGGGTTCCCCGCGCCGGCGGTCTTCGCCGCGCCGACGTTCGGGCCCGTCCCACGGGGCCTTGATCCAGCGCCGGTTCAAGCCCGAGCGCCGCTCCGGGCTCTGGCGGCCGGCCGGGCCCGTCTGGTCGAGGCGGCGAAAGGCCATCGCATCGCTCCTGGGTCGAAGGGGGTCGGGGAAATTCCTCGACTCAGCATAGTATGAAATGCTTGCGCCGTCAAAATCGGCTCTTCGGGCGCGCTTGCAAGTCCGGCTGGGGAGGGGTAGAATCTTTACTTTGAAGAATCATGCGGTGGACTGCTTCCTTAGGGGCGGAAAAAGCGCGGGAAAGGAGACTTTTCATGGCTCGCAGGTGGCTCGGCGTCGTCGTTTTCCTTGTGGGATGTTGCCTGGTTTTCTCCGGGGCGGCCTCGGCCCAGAAGATCACCGATTTCAGCGCGCTGCAAGTGACCCTCTCGCCGGAGGGGAAGACGCTGCACGAGAGCCCGATCCACGCGCTCGGCGGCAAGCTGCGCATCGAAAATTTCATGCCCGACGCCGAGGAAAAACTGGTCATGATCTACCGGCCGGACAAGAAGAAGATCGTCTACCTCAACCCCGGCCGCAAGAGCTTCTTCGAAAACGAGGCCGACGAGGCCGAGCTCGGCCGGCTCGGGGCGTCCTACCTCAAGGGCAAGAAGGAGAAGGACCTCGGCGAAGAGACGGTGAGCGGCTATGCCTGCCGCAAGAAGGAAATCGAAACCGAGATCGAGGTCATGGGCTTCCGCAAGCGCGACCGCATGCTCGTGTGGCAATCGCCGCGCTTCGACATGCCCCTGCGCACCCGGGGCGAGGGGGGCGAGACGACCGAGCTGCGGAAGATCCAGCCCGGCAAACCCGCGGCCTCCCTCTTCGAGGTGCCGGCGGGATACGCCCGCGTCGGCAGCCTGATCGAGCTGATGGGCGAGGAGGCGCCTCCCGAGCCGCCCGCCAAGGGCGGGAAACCCTCCTCCCCGGGCTTCCCGATCGAGCTGCCGCCCGGCATCAAGATCCCCGTGCCCAGGCCCTGAGGGGAGGGCGCTTGCCTTGTACGCATCCCGCTACGGTCTGGCGCGGGAGCCCTTCAGCATCCAGCCCGACCCCGCCTTCCTCTGGCTGAGCGACAAGCACGCCGCCGCGCTGGAGACGCTGAAGGAGGGGATCCTCGAGCGTGACGGCCCGGTCGTCGTGACCGGCGACATCGGGACCGGCAAGACGACCCTCATCCGCCACCTCGTCCGGCTGGACGAGGTGGCGGCGATCTTCGTCACGATCCACGACCCCGATCTCACGCCGCTCGATTTTCTCAACCTCCTGGCCGTCGAGTTCGGGATCGAGGGCTCCTTCGAAAACCGGGAGGAGTTCCACACGCGGCTGCGGCGGTTTCTGCTCGAAGCCTTCTCTTCCTACCGGAAGGTCCTGATCATCATCGACGAGGCCCAGCGGCTCAATGCGGCGCTGCTCCACGAGGCGGTGGATCTCGCCCGGATCGAGCTCGCCGGCCGGAGACTGCTCAAGGTCTTCTTTCTGGGGCAGCTCGAGTTCGACCAGATGCTCGCGCGCGAGGAAAACCGCGATCTGCTCGCGGCGGTCAGCGCCTACTACCGCATCGAGCCCTTCACCGCCGAGGAAACCCGCCGCTACATCGCGCACCGCCTCGAGGTCGCCGGGAGAATTGCGCCGCTCTTCACCGAGGAGGCCCTGGGCGAGATCCACCGCCTCACCCACGGTGTGCCGCGGCTGATCAACATCCTCTGCGGCCACGCGCTCCTCTACGGCTTCAGCGGGAACTGCGAAACGATCGGCGCCGACACCGTCCGCGAGTGCACGCGCGATCTCACGGTCGCCCTCGAACTCGAGGAGGGGGCGGATCGCACGGCGCCCGAGCCCTCGCCCGTCGCGCAGTCGATCGCCTCGCGGCGCGAGGCCCTACCCGGGGGGAGGAGGGGGCGGGGAAGGCTTCTTCTTTTCGCCCTGGGGGCGCTCGCCGCCGCGGTCCTGGTGGGCCTCGCCTTTTTCTTCCGCTGACTTCTTGCGCGATCCCTCGTAGAGCTCGAAGGCGGCGAGCCGGCCGTCCAGACCCCCCGCGCGCAGCGGCTTCCTCCAGGCGGGCCGCAGGCCCAGGTGCCCGATGAGGCTCGGCTCGCCGAAGTAGAGGAACGCCCGTGCCCCCGCGCAGCGCCGCTTCAGGAAATTTCCCAGGCTCTTGTAGAAGGCGGGGAGAGAACTCCTTTGCCCGAGGCGGATGCCGTAGGGCGGGTTGCAGACGATCACCTTGCCGGCGAGATCCCGCCGGCGGCGGGCATCGATCCGCTCGAGGCGCACCGCCTCCCCGTAGGGCAGGCGGCGCAGGTTTTCGGCGGCGCACGCCACGGCCTCAGCCGAGATGTCGCTTCCCGCGATGCGGCCCTCCGGGAGGGGGCGGATCCGGCGGTCGGCCGCCTCCTTGACTTCGCGCCAGCAGCGAGCGTCGAAGTCGGGCAGAAACTCGAACCCGAAGCGCGGGCGCAGGTACCCGGCCGGGATGCGGCAGGCGAGCATCAGGGCTTCGGCGAGGATCGTCCCCGAGCCGCAGAAAGGGTCGACGAGCGGGGTGTCGCCGTCCCACTCCGCGAAGCGGATCGCCGCGGCGGCGACCGTCTCCTGCATCGGGGCCTCGAGGGCGCGCTTGCGGTAGCCGCGGCGGTGGAGCGGTCCGCCCGAGGTGTCGAGGCTGATCACGGCGTGGTTGTTTTCGATGAAGACCCCGATCCAGACGTCGGGGTCGATCCGCTCGACGTCGGGCCGCTCGCCCACTTCCTGGCGGAAGGAGTCGACGATCGCATCCTTCACGCAGAGCGCGGCATAGCGCGAGTGCCGCATCTTGCTGTTCACGAGATTGGCGAAGACCGCAAAGCGCTCCCTCACGCCGAAGATCTCCCGCCAGGGGATCTGGCGTGCCTGCCGGTAGAGGACCTCCGGCTCGTGGCAGGCGAAGGCGGCGAGCGGGGCGAGGACGCGCGAGACGAGCCGCGACTGGTAGTTGACGCGGTAGAGGGCCGCCCGGTCGGCCTCGAAATAGAGCCCCCGGTAGGTCGCCCGCAGGTTTCTCGCGCCGAGCTGCTTCAACTCCTCGGCGCCGAGCTCCTCGAGCCCCTCGGCGATCATCGCGAAGTAGCGGTCGTTCTGCCGGTAAAGAAACACCTGCGCTTCCCCCTGCCGGGGTTTTTTGCGCCGATCGGCGGCCCCCTGCGGCTGGGGGTGGGCCTATCCGCGCTTCCAGGGCGCACCCCAGCGCTCGTCGTGGGCCTGGGCCCAGGGGAGCGACTCGCGGGCGTGGGGCGCCTTCTCCTCGGCGGGGTAGCCCAGGGCCACGATCGCCTCGACCTGGAGGGAGGCGGGCAGCCCCAGCAGCCGCGCCACGTAATCCCGCGCGGAGGTGCCCGCCTTGTGGGGCCGCTCGCGGATCTGGACCCAGCAGCTTCCCAGGCCGAGGGATTCGGCCGCAAGCTGGATCAGGGTCGCGGCGATCGAGGCGTCTTCGATCCAAACGTCGGATTTGCCGGGGTCGGCGCAGACCACGATCCCGGCGGCCGCCTCGCGCAGAAAAGAGGATCCGTGCTCCTTCGCCCCGGCGAGCTGCTCGAGCATCCGGCGGTCGCGCACGACGATGAACTCCCAGGGCCGCGTGTTGCGCGAGGAGGGGGCGCGGAGCGCGGCCTCGACCAGGAGATCGAGTTTTTCCTTTTCCACCGCCCTGTCCTGGAAACGGCGGATGCTGCGGCGTTTTTCGAGCAGGGGCAGAATCATGGCGGTCCTCCTTGAGGGAAGAGGTTTCGCGGGTCAGCTTAGCGCAAAACGGCGCGGGGATGAAGGGGTTTCGCGGGGGCTCGAGGTCGCCTCGCAATTGACTTGGCGCAGCCGATCGGGCATTTTCGAAAGGAAGGCTGGCGTGGTCTCTTCCGCCGCCGCAGGCGAGTTCCATGTTCCTCGAGCGTTTCGGGTTCAAAGAGCATCCCTTCCCCGCCGGTCCCGACCCCGGCTGCCTCTTCGTCGGCCGACCGCAGGAGGAGGCCCTGGCGCACCTGCGTTACGCCGTCTCCGAGGGGGAGGGCTTCTCGGTCGTCCTGGGGGAGGAAGGCGCCGGCAAGACCACGATCTGCCGGGCCTTCGCCGAGCGCCTGGCGGGGGCTCACGACACCGCCTTTCTCTCCGCTCCCCTGCGCACGGGGGCCGAGCTCGTCTCCGAATTGAGCCGTCAGCTCGGCCTCGAGGAACCCGGCGCCCATCCCCGGGACCGCCACGGCGCCCTCAACCGCTTCCTCATGGAGCGCCGGATCGCCGGCCGGCGGGTCGTGGTCTTCATCGACAACGCCCAGGACCTCCCCCCGGCGGTTCTCGAACAGGTGCGGCTGCTCTCCAACCTCGAGACCACGCGCGACAAGCTCATCCTGATCGTCCTCATCGGGGACCCCGGGCTGGAGAAGCTCCTCCACTCGCGCAAACTCCGCCAGATGGGTCAGCGGGTTTCGGTCTCCTTCGCGATCGCCCCCCTCGACGAGAGAGAAACCCTTGGCTACATCGAGCAGAAGCTCGCCTGCCGCGGCGCTGCCGCCCCCGTCCGGTTTTCGGCCGAGGCGGTGCGCTGGGTCTTTCGGGCCTCCGGGGGGAACCCGGCCCGGGTGAACCGGGCCTGCACGGCGGTCCTGAACGCGGCCGCCGGCTCGGGGCTCGCCTTCGTGGACGGGGAGACGGCCCGCGCGGCGCTTTTCGGCCCGGAGCCGCTTCCCGCGGCGGCTCTGAGAAAGATGATGTCCCCCCCGTGGGCAAAGAGGCTGGCGGCCGGGGCCGGGGCGGCGGTCTTGTTGCTCCTTCTCGTTTTTTTCCTTCGCCCGCCCGTAGAGAGCCCGGCTTCCCCGCCGGCGAACGAGGTGGTCGTCAAAACCCTCGGCCGGGCCGAAGAGCCCCCGGCGGAGGCCGCCGTGCAGCCGGTTTTGCAGGCGCCGAACGATCGGGAGACTCCGTCCAAGGCGGAGAAGCCGCGGGAGCCCGCCTCGGCGCCGCGGGCGCCTGGAGCCTATTCCTGGTCGGTCCAGACGGGGGCTTTCCTGCAGCCGGAAAACGCGCAGAGGGCTTTATCGGAACTCACCGGCCGCGGTTGGCCGGCGCGGATTGCGGTTTTCAGGGACGGCAAAGGCCAGACCTGGCACACGGTGCGGATCGGCGACCACGCCGATCGCGGCCGGGCCGAAGCCCAGGCCGCGGAATTCCGGCGCCGCGAAGGAAAAGCGGCCGTCGTGCGTCCCTACGGTGCGCTGTAGGCCGAATTTCACCCTGCGAGGAGGTTCTCACGAATGGCTCAGTCTCCCCTTCAGAAGCAACCGATCATCGAGAAGTGCACCGGCTGCGAGAATATCGATGAGGGCTTCTGCCGCATCTGGGCGGTTCCGGCGGCGAAGTGGCGCACGGGTGTCTGCCCTTCCGCAACGCACGTCAAGGTCGAGGTGAAGTCCCCCGAGCAGAAGGTCCGCGTGGGCCAGCAGAAGCAGAAGAAAAACCGGTAGCAAAAAGGTTGGTGCCCCTGGCAGGAATTGAACCTGCGGCCAACGGATTAGGAATTGCTTATTTAGTAGTAGGGAAGTCATTAGGTTACAGGAATATCAATTGTTTATCTTAAACCTTTTTTACTACTATTTTCCATTTTTGTCCTGCCATCCGCACCCCAGGCGCACCCAGTGTCTCTCAACGGCGTGATGTAAACGTCTTCAAATATTGCCTAGCGTATTGCTGACAATCCCGCCCTTTCATAGCTTAGTGTAGGAATGAGGGCCGGAGGCATGCATCTTTTTGAGGCGCCCTGCAAACGGCCCCCCGCACGAATGTTAGCCCACCTTGATTCTTGCCCGCAGTGGTTCTCCTCTCCGGGAATATTTCTCAACCCTCCCCTCTATTGACCGCTACATCCGCTACAACCGCTACAAGTGAATAATTACAATTGCTTAGAATTGACTTATCAGATAAGCGGATCCGATACATCCGCTACAACCGCTAAAACATCAAAAAAGTATTATATATTCAAATATATAGAATTTACTTAGCAAAGTAGTAGAGGTCGCTCAATAGTAGGCTCAAAAAATTTTAAATGTAATTTTCTCTTGTCGTCATTTACGAGTAATGATATACTTAACCTCAGAGAAAAGAGAAAAAGGAGGAATAGCCATGCAAGACGAAAAACGACTGCTCGATCTACGCGAGGCCGCCAGCGTTGCGCGGTTGAGCACGAAGAGACTGCGTGCCTTGATCTCCAGGCCTGACGGCCCGCCGCATTTCAGGTATACGCCGCGCGGGAAGATCTTTTTCGATGCAGAAAAATTCTGGGCATGGATCGGGTCGCTGGATGGTCGCCCCACTAGGCCGCGCGATATCGTCAGCTCCCTTCTTGCCGGGCTTTCCACGTGAGAGCGATAGCAGACATTGCCCGCGATGCCGGCCTCGATCTGCGACCCTCGGGGCAGGGGAGGTTCGTCGCGCGATGCCCATTTCACGATGACCGCAACCCGAGTTTTTCGATCTACACGAGCCGTGACGGGAAGGAACGCTACCATTGCTTCGGCTGCGGCGCTCGTGGCGACGCTATAGACTTTCTGCGCGCCATGCGCGGTCTCTCCTTTGCAGAGGCCCGGCGAGAGCTGGGAGAGCCCGCCGGGCATGCGTCCTATCCTTCCGCGCGATCCGTCGCGGAAAAGGGGCGCGCTCGGCTCATCGACCAGGCACGCGAAGAGCGTCGCATCGAGCTGTTGCGCGCCCTTGCGCGCGCCTGCCGGATTTGCTGGCAAATCAGCCGTTCAATCAAAACTCCCGAAGATCTTGATCGTGCGGCGCCGTTTCTTCTCGTCCGCGATTTTCTCGAGGATCGCCACGAGGCATTGCGCGTCGGCTCGCGAGAAGAGCAAGACGAAGTAATCAACGAGTGGAATGGAGTCTGCGTGCATGGTGAATTCTTCTTTTTGAGGAATCGCACATGAATCATGAAAAGGCCGACAGGCTGAAGCTGCGGATCGTTGAGCTGGCCGGCCTCCCGGATCTGGACTACCAGACGCGCCGCAAGGGGGAGGCGAAGGAGATGGGCGTTACGGTCGCCTTCTTGGATCGCATGGTGGCCGCTGCGCGGCGCGATCTTGGGCTTTCCGCACCGTCAGCGATGCAAGGCGGGGATTCCAATGCCGCGCCCTCCGGCCGGCCGTTCGCCTTCGCTGATCCGGAACCGTGGCCCGAACCTGTAGACGGGGCCGCCCTGCTGGACGAAATCTTTTCCGTTTTGCGGCGTCATGTATTCATCGGCGAAAACGAAGCGGCCATTTGCTCCGTGTGGGCGCTCCATACTTACCTCTTCGATGCGTGGCCCGTTACTCCCTATTTGCTTGTGAACTCTCCTATAAAGGGGTGCGGGAAAACGACCCTTCGCGCCGTGCTCTCCAAGATCGTTCGCCGCCCGTTGCCGCTCGAGCACATTTCGCCCGCCTGCCTGTTCCGCGCCGTAGAAAAATTCTCTCCGACCCTCCTGCTCGACGAGTGCGACCAATGGCTGAGGGACAGCCCAGACTTGATCAATCTGCTGAACGGCGGTTACCGTTATGACGGGCAGGTACTCCGTGCGCATCCCGAGACGTTCGAACCGCTGCGTTTCCCCACCTTCTGCCCGAAGGCGATTTTTATGATCGCCGCGAAAATCCATGGAACCCTCGAGGACCGCGCGATCCGGGTTCTCCTCCACAAACGCACGGTGGAATACAAGCTGGAGCGTGAACGGCTGTTCGACGGAAAGGAACTCCGCATGCGTTGCGTCCGATGGGCGAACGACAATCGGAGTCGCGCAGCGCGCGTTGAACCCGATATCATCGCTGACCTGATCAATCGCCCGGAAGAACTTTGGCGGCCCTTGGCGGCGATCGCCACGGTCTGCGGAGGCATGTGGCCACAGCGTATTCGCGCCGCGCTGGAAGCCAGCGAAGGAATGCGTCAAGACAACGATCCTGTGTTGATGTTGCTCTCCGATTTGCGGGATGCGCTCAAAGAAGCCGGCGGCCGGATCTCGAGCAAAGACTTCCTGGGCTACCTCCTGCGCCGCGATGATCGTCCGTGGGCGGTGTTCTCGCGCGGAGAGCCCATCAATGAGCGCACCGCGGCCAGCATGCTCGCCCGCATGGGAATTCGGCCGAAGAACATCCGCTCCGCCTCCAACGTAAGGCGCGGCTACGAGCTGGATTCGGCGGCGCAGGCGGCTTTTGCCTGCTACCTCGACGAAAAGCCCTTGGTGAGCGATCAGGGAAAGAGAATCATTGCCGCTGTGTGGGACATGTTTAAACTCACAGAGGGCGACCCCCTGCGCCTCGATCCCCGAGACGAGATGCCCGAGCTCGGATGCTTTTTGGATGGTCAGCCGCTCGTTCCCACCCATTACGCCATCGATGCTTTTAGAGAGGTCGGCGTCGCCACGAGAACGACGACCGCTCCGGACGGCGAAACCCTCTTCAAGATTACCATGGAAGCGGCACGGGAGGCGTGGAAGAGAAGCGGCGCTAGGGAGATATATGCCGCCTCGAGTTAGAAGGGAAAGATGGCCGTGATCGACAACGACAACAGCTCGGATTTCGAGCTCGACGGGTTTCCCATTACCGACGAGCTTGCATCATTGGTGCAATCGTTTTTCGTCACTGTATCCAAGGCGGTTTTTAACTGTAAGACGCTGGGCGATGTTTATCGTTTTGCATTCGCTCTGGGACTCATGTCGCATTCGCTCGCCGCGCGCCTGTATGGCCTACGCAAGGGGCTTGATCATAACGGCGCGTCGAGCTTTATGCACATGGTGTGGAATGCGATCGACAAAAGGACTCTTCATTGAACTTGAATGCCAGCTTGGTGGAGACGATATGGATTCCCTGGGTGATCGAGAGAGGTGCCAGGGGGGGGCGGCTGAATCTTTCGTGCCTGGCAACCGAAACCGGTCGGCGAGTCGCGCGCAAAAAAAAGTGGCCCCGGTTTGTTTTTTGATGGCCAAACCGCCGCGCGGGTTGAAAGCGCCGGGCCGGCGGGCGTGGCGCTGCTTCCTTGAGGTCTTTGACCTCAGTGAGCCCCAAGACCTCGCGCGGCTCGAGCAGGCCTGCCGATGCTTGGATGAAATCGAGGAGCTCTCCGCCGTGGTGAAGAAGGAGGGTCGCATCGTTTACCCTCCTTCAGGGACTATGCGTGAGCACCCTGCGTCGAAGGCGGTGCGTGAGCTCCGGATCGTTTTTGCGCGCCTGGTTCGCGAAATGGGCGTTGACCTGAAAGAGGCGCCGGAGAGCCGGCCGCCGCGTCAATACCGCTGAGGTCAAAAGATGCCGAGGAGACCAAGAAGAGACAAGCGCCGTCTTTCCGGCGTCGATGTTGAGGACGTGAAGTTTGCGCTTCGGGTCGCCGACTTTTTCGACGACTTCACCGAAGAGCAACTCCACGAGGCTTGGAGGCGATTCCGCGCCGAGCTGCTGGCTGAATGTGAGCCCTTTGAGCGTCCGACCGCCTGGTGGAACTACGAAGCCCCGGAGCCGCCGCGCGAGATCAAGTGTTATTACGGCTTCGGGCCGGACGGCTGGGGAACCTACGACTCCCCCGAGGGCCTCAGGCAAGCCAGCCCCACGCATCGTTCCGAAAGCCTGCGCGAGTATCTCCGGCGCCACCCCGACCTTGCAACCGATGAGGAGCGCCTGATTCTGGAGGCCGAATTATCGTGAAGACTCGAGTCTGTCGGCGGGAGCTCGCGGAACTTTGATCGCTCTTCCACTACGGGGGCCGGCTTTTGTAGGGCCACGCTCCCGGCCGTTCGTGTTGGCTGCGCGCTGATATGATGGTAAGCGGCGGTGATCCCCCAAATTTGGACCGTGTGCTAAGCTCTGATTCGAACCCCAAGGGGAGGATCAGAGATGAGCAAGAAACGAAAGCAGCACAGCGCGGAGTTTAAGGCCAAGGTCGCCTTGGCCGCCTTGCAGAACGAGGAGACCACCGCTCAACTGGCCAGTCGCTTTGATGTGCATCCTACGATGATCTCCGCCTGGAAGCGGCAGCTGCTCGACAGCGCCGCCGAGCTCTTCGAAAAGAATCAAAAATCCCGTAAGCAGATGGAAGGCCAAGTCGATGAGCTCTACCGGCAAATCGGCCAGCTAAAGGTAGAAAACGATTTTTTAGCACGAAAGCTCGGCTCCTGAGCCAAAAGCTGCGAAAACAGATGATCGAACCTGAACTTCGCGAGCCGAGCATTTCACGGCAATGCCAGTTG
>JBBFLI020000008.1:0-116033 GCA_037481615.2 Desulfobacterales bacterium | reverse complement strand
ATCCGCCCGCCGGGGCCGCCGGCGATTGACAGCCCCGCCCGCGGTTCCCATGTTCCCCGTCGAAGCCGAACGACGGAGGACCGATCATGAGAGTGAGACCCCTTCTGCTTGCCGCCGCCGCGGCAGGCTGCGTGATGACCCTCAACCTCGATTTCGCGGATAGCAAGGAAACCCAGGCCATGAAACCCGATTCTTCCGCGCTCCGCCGGGCGACCTTCGCCGGCGGGTGCTTCTGGTGCAGCGAGGCCGATTTCGAAAAACTGCCCGGGGTCGTGGAGGTGATCTCCGGCTACACCGGCGGCCGGGTGCCCAACCCCTCCTACGAGGAGGTGAGCGCCGGGCGCACGGGCCATGTGGAGGCCGTCCAGGTCCTCTACGACCCGCAACAGGTGACCTACCGCGAGCTCCTCGAGGTCTTCTGGCGGCACATCGACCCGACGGATGCGGGCGGCCAGTTCGCCGACCGCGGCTCGCAGTACCGCACGGCGATCTTCTACCACGACGAGGAGCAAAAAAAGCTGGCCGAGGAGTCCAAGCGGGCGCTCGCCGCCTCCGGCCGCTTCAAGCGGCCGATCGTGACCGAGATCCTTCCGGCCAAGGAGTTCTACCCCGCCGAGGACTACCACCAGGACTATTTCCGCAAGAACCCTCTCCACTACGGCATGTACCGCGAGGGCTCGGGGAGAAACGCCTTCATCCGCAAGGTCTGGGGCGAGGACGCTCCCCGGCCGAAGGACGACGGCCGCAAGACCCGCTGGAGCGGCTTTCGGAAGCCGTCCGCCGAGGAGCTGAAAAAGCGCCTCACGCCGATGCAGTTCCGGGTGACCCAGGAGGACGGCACCGAGCCGCCCTTCGAAAACGAGTTCTGGAACCACAAGGGGGCGGGGATCTTCGTCGACGTCGTCTCCGGCGAGCCGCTCTTCAGCACGACCGACAAGTTCGATTCGGGGACCGGCTGGCCGAGCTTCACGCGGCCGATCGACCCGCACTTCATCGTCGAGCGGATCGACCGCAGCCTCTTCATGGTCCGCACCGAGGTCCGCAGCCGCTACGCCGACTCGCACCTGGGCCATGTCTTCCCGGACGGCCCGCCGCCCACGGGGCTGCGCTATTGCATCAACTCGGCGGCGCTGCGCTTCGTGCCCAAGGAGCGCATGGAATCCGAGGGCTACGGCGAGTACCTGAAGCTCTTCACGGAAGCGCGCTGAGCGGGGCTCCTGCGGCGGCTCCCCCCGATTGACTCCCCTTCCGCGAGAGCGTAAGGTCGGCCGCAATCCGGCGCGCCTCGCCGTGGAGGGGCCTTCCGGCCCCTTGCGGCGGGGCAAACCCCGCCGGGGATGCGGGATCGGGCGTGGTCGGCTTCCTTTCCCAACTCGCGCCGTTATCCTCCTGGCTCGTCCGCTACCGGCGGCGGCACCTGAAGGGCGATCTCGTCGCCGGGTTGACCGTCGCGGTCGTGGCGATCCCCCAGTCGATGGCCTACGCCCTGATCGCCGGGCTGCCCGTGCAATACGGGCTCTACGCCTCGGTCGTCCCCACGCTCGCGGCCTGTCTGTGGGGCAGCTCCGCCCATCTCGTCACCGGGCCCACGACCGCGGTCTCGCTCGTCGTTTTCACGACCCTCTCGGGGGTGACCGCCCCCGGGGATCCTTCCTGGGTCGAGCACGCCCTCGTGCTCGCGCTCCTCGTCGGGGTGCTCCAGGTAACGATGGGGCTTCTGCGGCTGGGGGCGCTTCTCGATTTCGTCTCGCACTCGGTGATCGTCGGCTTCAGCACCGGGGCGGCCTTCCTGATCGGCTTCAAGCAGCTGCCCAACTTCTTCGGCGTGGAGGCGGGAAAGGGCGCGCATTTCTTGAAGGCGCTCGCCGAGCTCGCCTCCGCGCTCCCCCGGGCGCACCCCGAGACCCTGCTTCTCGGCGTGCTCACCGTGGTCGTGATCGCGGCCGTGAAGAAGATCCGGCCCGTCTGGCCGGGGACGCTCTTTGCGCTCGTCCTCTGCGGGGCGGTGGTCGCCCTCTTCGACCTCGACCGCCGCGGGGTCGCCGTGGTGGGGGCGATCCCGCAGAGCCTGCCCCCGTTCCGCGTGCCGCGCGTCTGCTGGGAGGAGATCCCGCGGCTCGTCCCGGGGGCGCTTGCGATCGCCGTCCTCGGCCTGGTCGAGGCGGTCTCGATCGCCAAGGCGATCGCCTCCGAGACGCGCCAGCGGCTGAACGTGGACCAGGAGTTCATCGGGCAGGGCATGGCGAATCTCGCGGCCGGCCTCTTCAGCGGCTACCCCGGCAGCGGCTCCTTCACCCGCTCGGCCGTCAATTTCCGCAGCGGGGCGAACACCCCCCTGAGCGGCATGATCGCCGCCGCCGCCGTCGCCCTCACCGTGCTCGCGGCCGCCCCGCTCGCCGCACGCATCCCCATCGCCGCGCTCGCCGGCGCCCTGCTCGTCGTCTCCGCGGAGATGGTCCACCTGCGGGAGATCCGCCGCATCGTGCGCGCGACCCGCAGCGACGCCGTCGTCCTGGTCGTGACCTTCCTTGCCGTGATCGCCCTTTCGATCGAGTTCGCGGTCTTCGCCGGGGTGCTGCTCTCGATCGGGCTCTACCTCAAGACCACCTCGCGGCCGCGGATCTACTCGACGGTCCCCGATCTGATCAGCGGCAAAATGGTGCGGGCGACGAGGGGCGGGCTCTGCTGCCAGATGGACATCGTGCGCATCGAGGGCTCGATCTTCTTCGGCTCGGCCGCCTGGGTGCAGGAGGACCTCCAGCGGAGGCTTCGCAGCCACCGGCAGATGGCCTGTCTGCTGCTCCGCATGCACCAGGTGAACAACCTCGATGCGAGCGGGGTCCACGTGATCGACGGGATCGCCGAGGAGCTTCGCCGCCGCGGGGGCGGGATCTACTTTTCCGGGGTGAACAACCGCGTCTTCCAGGTCTTCCAGAACTCCGGCCTCCTGCAGCGCGTGGGCGACACGCACATCCGGCCGAGCACGGGGGCGGCGATCCGGCAGGCGATGCGCGAGAATTTCTGCCCCTTCGTCTGCGCGGCCTGCGAGTTCTCGGTCTTCCACGAATGCCCGGAACTCAAGCGCGGCAACTGGGAGGTCCTGGGCAAAGGGGTGCGGCCGCGCTGCGCGCTCGAGGCGGCAAGGGGCGAGAGGGGTGCGGCTCCGCCCGCAAAGGAGGAAAAGCGGTGAACCTTCTCACCCTCGTGAACGAAAAGCCCGAGTCGGCCCGCGCGCTCGAGCTCTCCGCCGGGATCGCGGCGAAGATCGCCGGCGAGTGGACGATCGCCTTCGTGCGTCGCGGCACCCCCGCGGCCGAGCCCCCGCCGCCGCTCGGCGGGGATCTCTCGGCCGCGGACCGCGCCGAGCTTCCCAAGGGGGTCGGGATCCTCCTCGGCGCGGCCGACCGGTTGCGCCGGGCGGGGCTTCTCGCCCCCTTTTCTACAGTCCGGCTGCGCGATGCCGCCCACGGGGTGAGCTTTCACCTCGAGCGGCCGGGCGGGGGCCACATCACCTTCGTCGAGCGTTACGGCGATCTCGTCGAGGAGCTGAACCACGAGATCGACGAACACGCCGTCGATCTCGTCGTCTTCGCCGCCCCCCGCCGCGGGCCGCTCGGCCGCTTCACGCCGCTCAACACCCCGCGGCGCTTCGCGCTCGATCTCCACGCCTCCTTTCTCGTCGCGCGCCGCGGCGGGCTGGCGGGCCGGATCGTCGTCTGCGCCGACGGCTCCCCCTCCTCGCACCGCATCTTCCCCTTTCTCGAAAAGATGCTCCCGGCGCTCGCAGGCCCGATCGAGCTCCTCTGCGCCCACCGGCCCGACTCCCCCCCCGAGGAGCACCGCCGCGCCGAGCGCTGCCTGAACGCCGCGGCCGCCTGGCTCGCCCGCGCCGGGCGGAAGGCTTCGATCTCCCGGCCCGTCGGGCCGCGCCGCCACCGCGTGGTCCTCGATGCCGCCGGCGCGGACGCTCTCCTCGTCATGGGCGAGAGCGGAAAGCACGACGTCCACCGCCGCACGATCGGGACCCTCCCTTTGCGGATTCTCCCGCGGACGGACGCGAGCGTGCTCCTCGTCAAGCAGCCCGCCGCCCCGGACCCCGACTGGTTCGAGGAGGAATGCGGCGGCGAGGCGGCTTGAAAAAAAAGCGGGCCGGGGGAAATCCCCTGCCCGCTTACGGGTGCTTTGCCCGGGACGCGTTTCGCTTCTCGCCTAAAAAGCCCTTCTTCGCAGAAATCCCGCCGTCACGAGCAGTCCTGAACCCAGAAGCAGGATCGTCCCCGGCTCGGGGATCGGCTGCGGGCCGGGGGGCGTGACCCGAGCCGCAACCCAGGCGCTTCCTTCGCCTCCCGTGGCGAGGGGGATCCCCTGGATGAGCGCGGCGGAGATGTAGCCCTGCTCCCCCTCGGGGGGGAAGAAGGAGGCGGAGGTGACCCCCGAGAGCAGCACGCGGAGGGTCTCTCCTGCACTGAAGCGGTTCCCGTTGCCGCTCGCTGCGCTCGTGAAATCGAATTCGATTTCAAACCCGCTCAAGGGGCTATTCCCCAGGCCCAGCCCGCCGGTCGGGCTGAAGGAGTAGGCGAACGATGCCGAGGGGGTGTAGCCTCCCTCAAAGGAGGGGATCACGGCGACGCCCGGGGAGAGGTTGTACAGGTTGAAGAACCATGTGCCGACGAACTGGCTGCCGGTGAGGTTTCGCGCATCGAGAGACAGAAGCACGCCGCCTCCCGAGCGGTCGCTCACATCGGCGGTGAGCCAAGGCGAGGTGCCGGCGGGGGTATCCCCCGAGTCGATATAGTCAAGATTGATGGGGACCGCCCCAAGCCGGGGGATGAGTAAAAACAGAAAAAGCACCAGGACTGAAAGGAACGAAAAATACTTTCCTGTTTTCATGGCCCCCTCCAACATCTGCTTTTGATTCGATTTCCCTTCTCTTGAAAGACGATTCCGGCGCGGAACGCCGCGGCCCCGGGCAGAGGGGAATCGGCCGCAAGGTACTCCGGCCGATCGCCTGCTGTCAAGAAAAATAGCAATTTCAAATAGATAAGAAATTTTTTACCCCGAAATGGGAGTTTGATTGCCCAGAAGTTCTTATCGGAAGCCGCCTGATCCCAGAGCCCCTTGCTCTTTTCAGGGCCAGGTTGGATCGCTCGAGATCTTGGGGTCGTCGGGGCGGATGAAACTGAGCCGGAAGTTGCGGATCGTCGCCGTCTGGAGATCCCCCGCCCCGGTCTGGGAGACGAAGCCGAAGATGACGCGCTCGAAATCGGCGTGATCGGCGGAGAGGAGGTTGATCGTCTGCTCGAGCTGGGCGGGTCGCGTCGAGGGGGAATATTCGACGCGGGTATCGGCGAAGAAGCTCGACAGCGGTTCGTTTTCCCCGCTGCAGGCGGCGGTGGCACACTGGCGGAGCCAGGTTTTCAACGTGTAGGCGTAGGTCCCGCCGCTGGCGAAACGGCTGCGCGTGATCTCCATGCGCACGGCCCAGGGGCCGCGCGAGGAGGCGCCCTTCAGCCAGTCGTTAGCGTCGTCCACGACCGCCGGAGCCCCGCCCACCCGGCCGCTGTCGTAGGTGATCTGCCGGTCGCGGTAGTTCTTGGGGTTGGCGAACTGGTTGATCGCATAGAGGCGGTTGTCGAAGGAGCCGGCGTAAACCGTCCCGTCGGGGAGGACGAGGGGCTTGCCGCGCACGTCGCCTGAGGTCTCGAAGGTCCACTTGACGCTGCCGTCGGCATAGAGCGCGTGAACGCGGTTGTCGTCGGAGCCGAAGTAGACGTGGTTGTCCGCATTGAGGGCGACCGGCGACTGGATGTTCCCCCCCGCCGGGTAGGTCCAGCGGACGGCACCGGTCGCGGCCTCGATCGCATAGAGGCGGTCGTTCATCGACCCGACATAGACCACGCCGTTTGTGCCCACGGCGGGGCTGGATCTGACCGCCTCTCCGGTCGCCACCGACCAGACGACACCGCTTGCCGCGCTGTTGAAGGCGTAGATGCGGCCGTTGTCGTTTCCGACATAGACCCGCCCGTCCGGGCCCACGGCGGGCGAGGAAACGAAAGCGTTGATGGGGGCGGGGGCCGTGAGCCCGATGAGTGTTCCGCTCGAGGCGGTGAGGGCGTAGAAGACGCCGGAATCCGAGCCGAAGTAGACCGTCCCGCCGGATGGCGAGAAGGCGGGCGAGGAGCGGATCGGCGCACCGTCGTTGTACCGCCACAGGAGGGATCCGCCGGGGGTGAGGGCGTAGAAATAGCCGTCATCGGAACCGAAGTAGATGTTGCCCGTGGCCGAAACCGCCGGGCGGGTCCTGACCGGTCCGCCGGTTGGGTAACGCCACAATTCGTAGCCCTCGGGATGCACGGCGTAGAGGTTCCCGTCCTCCGAGCCGACATAAATGGTGCCGCCTCCCGCGACGGTGGGCGAATAGACCCGTCCGCCCGTGGCGAGACGCCAGCGCAGGGCGCCGTTCGGGTTCAATGCGTAGAGATGGCCGTCCCCGGAGCCGAAGTAGATCGTCCCGTCGGCGGCCGCCGCCGGTGAGGATTCGATGTTCCCGCCCGTGAGGTAGGCCCAGTTTTGTGTTCCGTCGCCGGTCGCGTTGTGACGGTTGTCGTCGTAGGAGGGATCCCCGCGGCAGGAGCTGCTCCCGCCGCAATAGGGCTCCCGGCGGCAGGGGACGTTCAGCGCGCTGTTCCCCCAGAAGACGTATTGCACGGCGTCCTTGCCGCTCGATCCGGGGTCGTTTCGCGTGTCGGCGTTCAGGCTCGCTCCCTCGCAGTAGCGCAGACTCTGCTCGAGCGCCGCGTTGTAATTCACCCGGGTGTCGAACTCGAGCCCGATCTTCGGCGGCAGAAGACCCCGCGCGGGGCCGGAGTTGTCGAGGAAGATCGTCCCCGCCGGGTCGAGGCGGCTGTCGCCGGAAAACCCCAGGAGTTCGCTTTGCGCGATGTCGCCCCCGATCGAGGCCGTGTCGTTTTTGTCGGGGTTGCCGTTGACGAGCGCGAAGACGAGGCCGTCCCCCGTCCCGCTGTACTGCAGGGTGAAGAAGACGCGGATCCCGCGGTTGAAGAAACAGCCCTGGGCGTTGCAGTACTCGCGCACGCCGCCGATGTTCCGCGTGTCGCGGAACCACACCCCCCCCAGGGCGGGGCCCGACTCGCCGCCCAGGATGATCGCTCTCTGCTCGTTGTCGACGGTGACGAAGCGGTCGCTTTCCGTGCGTTTCACCTGTTGCAGCACGCCTGCGAGATCGGTCTCCTCATCGAAGGAGATGTCCGCGCCGCGATCGTTCGGGGCAAGCCCCGCGTGGCTTGTGACGCCGATCGCGTGGTCGAGGTCGCCGCCGTAGCTCACCTCTCCGGAAGTGCCGCGCGAGGTGAGAAGGTAGTTCCGCGGCGAGAAGATGATCTCCTCGTCCGCGGGGATGTTCGTGAAGGGGATCCCGATGCAGGGGATTTGGGTCGAGCTTAGGTTGTAGAGCCGGAAGCGGTCGCCCAGGTCCTCGGCCGAGCGGTAATAGAAGTCGCACTTCCGGAAGCGGAAGGCCCCGTCGCGCAGCGGAAAGATGTTTTTGGCGACCGGTTGCAGGTCGAAGTTCCCCATCGTCATGAGCGTCTGGCCGGCCGCGAAGGGGTGCACCGAAAAGCAGATCGTCTCGCCCTTGCCGACGATGAAATCGTCGTTTGCCTGGAAATCGAGCGTGTTGTCGTCGATGAGGGCGGCCCCCGAAATCGAGGTCCTCGCCGTCTCCGGGATCCCCGTGTCGTTCAAGTCGATGAAGTCGAAGTTGACGAGCCGGAGAAGGGGGGCGGTGACGGGGATCCGCCCCAGGAAGCCCTCGGGCACCCGCCCCTTGGCGACGTTCAACCGCACCGTGCCGGAAGGCTCGATCGATTGATTGGCCGCCGACTCGAACCAGGGGCTGAAGGCGTTGACCCGGAATTCCCCCGCAGGGGGGAGGCGGTGGGTGGTCGTGTTCAGACGGTTGATCGCCGCGCTGGAAAAACCGGCGTTGCGCAGTTCGCTCATGCCGTAGCGCAGACCGGACTCCGCGAGGTAGACCGCGCGGCGACGGGCGTTCGCCTCGGCCGAGCCGGCGAGCGAGGTGCTGAAGAGCGAGACCATGAGCGCCCCGAGCAGCCCGAAGATCACCATCACGAGCACGACGTAGGCAAGGAGGTTCCCCGAGGCGGAGCGAAGCGGCCCGAGGAGCGTGGTGAGGGCTCGAACCAGGGGGCGGAGAGCGGCTGCCATGCGGCCTTCTTTCACGGGGCGTTGATCAGGGCGCGCGGGTAGATCTCGACCGCGAAGGGGGTCTCGAGTCCTGCCATGCGGAAGGAGACCCGGATCGACTCGATCTCGTTGTCGTTGTTCTCGTTGTCGAGATCGCGGTTCGCCGTGAAGGCGATCTCCGCGGTCTCGACCGGCACGTTGTCGAGCAGCAGGTATTTGACCCCGCCCACGGTGAGGTAGATCCCCGGGCCCTGGGGGCCGTTTTCGATCTCGAGGGTCCGGTTCCCGGCGCCGAGGTCGTTCTGGTAGGTGATCCGCCGCGCGGCGAAGGAGGGGGCGGGGTTCGGCTTGAGGGCACGCAGCTCGGCCCCGATGCGGTCGAGGGCGACTTGGGCCTTGAGCGCGGCCTCGGAGTTGCGCCGCGAGGCGACGTAACCGTTCACGCCGCTGTAAAGGAAAAGCCCCGCGAAGGCGCCGATCACCCCGATCAGGATCAGGGTGGTGACGAGCTCGATCAGGATGAACCCTGGGCCGGATCTCTGTCCCATCGTCAGAAGGCGACCGGGGGGGAGTCCGCCGTGCGGCTGCGGGTGAAGAGGGCGACGAGGTCGTTCCCGGCGGCGTTCACCCGGACCTTGAGCGTTCGCGCCTCGGCGGCCGGGCCGGTGAAGAGGGCCTCTGTCCCGTCGGCCTCGAACCGGATGTATTCCGCGGAGACCGTCTCCCCGTATTTTCGCGTGGGCGGTTCGATCTGGGTCTTCAGCGTGACGAGAACACCCGCCGGGTCGCGGTTCACCTCGAAAACGTAGTCCGCCGTGACCCGCTCGAGCAGGCGCTCGGCTTCGGCCTCGCCGCGCACGAACTCGAGCGGCCGGACGCTTCGGTACATCGCCGTCCCCATGAACTGCAGGAAGATCACCCCCACGATCGCCGCGGCGACGATGGTGACGATCACCTCGATCAGCGTGAACCCGGCGCGGGATGGAGGAAGCCTCATTTCGCCCTCAGCGGACGAGCCCCGTCTCGGGCTCGATACGGACCGTTGCGGTGTCGCCCCCGGCGCGCAGGGTGAGGGCGAGCTGCGCGGCCAGGGGCGTGTTGATCGCCTCGTCGGTGTAAGAGGTGTAGGGCCGCCCGATCCCGTCGAAGAAGACGACCGCGTTCTCGACGATCTCGGCCTTCAGGTCCTCCTCGCGGATGCGGTTGCCGGCGGCGGGATAGTCGCCCCCGGGCACGCGCCGCTCGTTTGCGGCGAGATCGGGGTTGGCGCCGCGGAAGACCCAGTACTCGGCGCCGGAGAATTTCACCCCCCAGACCGGGGCGGTCGGGTGGGCGGTCTTCATCGCCATGGACTGGGCGTAGCGGATCTGGTTGCGCACCTTGTCCGCGGCGGAGGAGAGGTCGATCTCGGTCGTCGTGACCGCCCGGCCGAGCACGGTCGCGGCGAGGATGGTCATGAGGAGCAGCACCACGATCATCTCGACGATGGTGAAACCGTCCGCGCGGCGCATGCCCATCCTCCAGCTTCGGGGGGGAAAGGGGATCCCCGAAAAGCGAAATTTGCTCCGGATATGATATTCCACTATATCCGGGGCCTTGCGGCAAGTCAATTCGGGCAAGGATTTCCCGGGGTTGCGCGGCGGGGGGCAGTCTCTTCAGTAGCCGTAGCCGCCGCTTTCGATGCGGCGGACGAAGCCGTTTTCGATCCGCACGATGTCGATGAAACGGCTCGGGCCCCAGTTGTAGGTCCACAGTTCCACCAGGACGGTGCGGCGCACCCCGTAGCCGCCCCCGCGCCGGCGTTCGAACTCGCGGTAGAGTCGGGGAGAGGGCGGGGTGTCGAATTCCTCCCAGCGCTCCTCTTGCCAGGAAGCGGCATCCGAGGGCGGGCCGCACTCCTGGAGGAGCTTTTCGCGCGGGTCGCCCTCGGTGATGAGCCGCGTCCCGCAGCGAAGCGAGCCGGCCGCCGCCTCCGCGGCGGAAAGAAGAAGCAGGGCCGCCAGGAGGGAAACGGCGACGCGTGATCCGTTCATCGCTCTCCTCCGAGAGGCTTGCGGTTGAGTTTCGCCCCGAAGACGGATAGATCGATTCAGGCCCCTCGGGGGGGCCTCACGGACACTCTAAGGCGACAGGGAGGGATTTTCCACATGGGCGGAGAGCCGAAGATCATCCGGCTGGGGGAGATCGCCGATGTGCTGATCGCGCATTTCCGGCAGAAGGAGGAGATCACCGTCTATGTCGGCTCGAACGCGGCCACGCCGACGGCCTCGCTCGAGGCGCTGACCGCGGCGGTGAAGGAGAGGCGGCCCGGCCTGCCCTTCCTCAAGATGGTGCATCTCCTGCTCCAGGGGCCGGTCCCCTACGTCGAGCCCGGGCTCCAGGACCGGGTGATGACCTACTCGATCTTCTCCACGGGCGAGGTGCGGACCGCGGCCAACGAGGGCCGCGCCTACTATCTCCCCTGCACGCTGGCGAACCTGGACAGCCTGATCGGCAAGGGCAGGCGCTTCGAGCCGGACGCGGTCCTGTTCAAGGTGAGCCGGAACCCCTTCACCGGCGAGTACAGCATGGGGCTTTCCGTCGAGGCGCTGCACACCGCGGTCGACAACGCCCGTGTGGTGATCGCCGAGCTCGACCCGACCATGCCCTTCACCGAGGGCCAGAGCGTGGTCGACGCCTCCTCGATCGACTACCTGATCCGCGACGGGGTCAAACCGGTGCACGAGATCCCCGCCCCGGACTTCGATCACCTGCCCGCGGCCGAGCGCCGGATCGGCGAGCTGATCGCCGAGCATTTCATCGCCGACGGGGTCACGATCCAGGTGGGGATCGGCAAGATCCCCGACGCCGTCATCGGCTCGATCCGCAGCGCGGCCTACCGCGACCTCGGCATCCAGACCGAGATCTACGGCGACGGGCTGATGACGCTCCAGAAGGCGGGCATCGTCACCAACCGCAAGAAAAAAGTGAACCAGGGATACAGCACGACGAGCCTCATCATGGGCTCGCGCGAGCTCTACGACTTCGTGCACATGCGGACCGGCGTCCAGATGCGGCCCTCGGCCTGGACGAACTCGGCCGAGACCGTGCGCAAGAACAGCCCCTTCGTCTCCATCAACACGGCGATCGGGGTCGATCTTTTCGGAAACGTCTGGGCGGATTTCATCGAGCTGCGGCGCTACTACAGCGGGGTCGGCGGCCAACCCGACTTCGTGCGCGCGCTGAACGACCGCATCTACGGCACGCCGATCATCGCCATGAAAAGCGTGACCGAGAAGGGGCAGTCGAAGATCGTCAAGCACAGCCCGCCGGGGATCGGCCTCACGGCGAGCTCTTACGACGGCGTGGTCGTCGTGACCGAATGGGGGATCGCCGATCTGCGCGAGCTGACCGTGGGCGGCAAGGCGCTCGCGCTCGCCGCGATCGCGCACCCGAGCGTGCGCGAGGAACTCATGCGCTACGTGCTCGAGGACCCGATGTTCACCAAGCCCTTCGGCTACCGCCCGGGGGCGACCCCGCGTGGGGTGACGATGTATGCGGGGAAGATCCCCCTGGAAGAGGCCTGAGCCGCGGCGCGGGGCCGTCCTTTGCCTCGCCGCGCTCCTTCTCGCCTGCGCCCCGGGGCCGCGTGTCGCCGTCGCCCCGATCCCCGAGTACGACGAGGCCTTCAACCGGCCCGCGGGCTGGGTCGGCGGGGACGGCGCCCATTCGATTGCGCTCGGCGAAGGCGCCGTTCTGTGGACCTTCGGCGACAGCCTGGTGGGGGAGGTGCGGGGGGGTAGGCGCGAGATCGCCTTCTTCGTCCGCAACGCGGTCGCCCTCCAGCGGGGCAAGACCCCCGCCGCGGGCGCGCTCTCCTTTCATTTCGGCCGCACCCCCGCGGGGGGGCCGTCCGATTTTTTCCCCGCGGCCGGGGACGGGGCCTGGCGCTGGCCCTTTCACGGCTTGAGGGAAGAAGACGGCCTGCACCTCTTTCTGCTCTCCGTGCAGCCGGCCGAGGGCCCGGAGGCGTTCGCCTTCTCGCCCGCCGCCAGCCTGCTTGCGCTGATCGAAAACCCTGCGGACCCCCCCGAGGCGTGGCGGATGCGGTTCCGCGAACTCCCCTGGGGGACGGCGAGCCGCCGCTTCGGCCAGGCCGTCCTCGCCGAAGGCCGGCACGCCCTCGTGTACGGCACCCTCGAGGAGAAGGATGAAGCCGGGTTCGTTGCGCGGCATCTGCTGCTCGCGCGTGCGCCGCGGGGGAGGATCGCGGATTTTTCCGCCTGGGAATTCCACGACGGCGGGGGCTGGTCGGCGGCGGTCGAGCGGGCTCGGCCGCTCTTGACGGGCGTGGCGGCCGAGTTTTCGGTATCGCCGCTCGCGGCCCACAGCGGCTACGTGCTCGTCGCGAGCGAAGAGGGGCTTTCGCCGCGGGTTCTCGTGCGTTTCGCCCCGCGGCCCGAGGGCCCCTGGGGACAGGCGATCCCGGTCTACTCCTGCCCGGAGGCGGGCAGGGATGCGCGCATCTTCTGCTACGCCGCCAAGGGGCACCCGGCGCTCTCCGCGAGCCCCGAGGAGTTGGTCGTGACCTATGTCGCCAACGCAACCGACGACGGGCTCCTCGCAAGCCGCCCCGAGCTCTATCGGCCCCGTTTCCTGAGGCTTCTCTTCAAGCCCGCTTCCGGACACTCTCACGGATCCAGTCCAGAAACGGAGCGAAGCCCTCTTGGACCTTGAAGCTCAACATGCAGGGGCACTCGTAGGGGTGGAGACGTTTCACGGCGGCGAAAAGCTCCTCCACCTGCGCCGCGGTCGTCTTGGCGACGAGGACCGCCTCGGAGGCCTCTTCCACCTTCCCCTCCCAGACATAGATCGAGCGCATCCCCGGCAGGGCGTTCACGCAGGCGGCAAGACCTTCCTCGACGAGCGCGCGGCCGATTCGTTGCGCCTCCTCCAGGCTCGGTGCCGTCATGTAGACCCAGCGGATGTCCATGGCATGGCTCCCCCCGCGGTTTCCCCGCTCTGTAACAAATCCGCAGCGGCGCGACAAACCCGGGGGGAGGAACCCCCTTTGCCCTCGAAGATGAAGAGCCGAAAGCCCCCCGGCGTCTGGGCGATGAAAAAGCCGACCGCCGCCGGCGGGATCACCCCTTCGGGGAAGGCCGGCATTCCCTCCTCCGCCGCCCGCCCGGCCGTCTCCTCGAGGGGGGAGGCGGCCAGGCGCCGCAGCAGGCGGACCAGCCGCTCCCGCGGGGCGAAACAGCCGATCCCCGTGCGTCGTCTCTCGTTTGTGCCCATCGCGTCCCCCTGTTTCAGACGAGCTCGAGGTTGAAGGCCTCGTCGGCCTCCTCGACGGACTCGAACTCGAGCCACTCCCGCCACAGGATTTTCCCGGCGCGGGTGCGCCGGTGCTCGATCAGCGTTCCGCCGTGGTACTCGTAGCGGTCCTCGTAGGATTCGGTTTCGATTTCGCGCGTCATGGCCCGGCCTCCTTTTCGCCTTCGGGTTGCGGGAGGAGCCCTCCCGGTACCTCCCGGCCTATCAGAGGCCCGTGACAGATCCGGTCACAGGTCGAAAAAAAATTCCGGCGTGCTATAGAAAGGGGGGAGCCGCCGAGGCGGCCGGAAGAACGCCGATCTTTGGGGGGAGGAAACGACCCATGGCGCGCGGGGACCAGCTGGCCAGGCAATGGCGGATCCTCCAGGAACTGATCGCCTCGCGCACGGGCCGGAGCGTCCCCGAGCTCGCCCGCGCCGTCGACTGCCATGTGCGCACGGTTTACCGCGATCTGGAAGCCCTGCAGGCCGCGGGGTTTCCGGTCACGACCGCGCGCGAGGGCCGCCGCACGGTCTGGTCGCTTCTCGATCCGGCGAGGAGGAGCCTCCCCGTCCCCTTCACGCTGCCGGAGCTGCTGGCGCTCTACATGGGCCGCCGGCTCGCCGCCGGCCTGGAGGGGACCGTCTTCTACGAGGCGCTCGAGTCCCTGGGCGCGAAGATCCGCTTGCTTCTCCCCCCGGAGATGGCCGCGCACCTCGAGCGCGAACAGGAGGCGATCGCCGTCGACGCCCCGGCCGCCAAGCGCCACGCCGCCTACCGCGGCGTGCTCGAGGCGATTGCGGCCGCCGTGAGCGCCAGGCGCCGGATCGACCTCACCTACCGCGCGGCCTCCTCGGGCCGGCAGACGCGCCGCCGGGTCGACCCCTACCGGCTGCTGTACCACGGGGGGTCCTTCTATCTGCTCGCCTATTGCAACCTGAGAAAGGACATCCGCGTCTTCGCCGTGGACCGCATCCGCCGCCTGGCGGTGACCGGGGAGGGGTTCCCGCCCCCGGAGGGCATTCGGCCGGAGGAAGTGCTCCAGGCCGATTTCGGGGTCTTTCACGGCCCGCCCCTGGCCGTGTGCGTTCGGTTTGCCCCCGAGGCCGCCCCCTACGTTCTCGAGAGGACCTGGCACCCCAGCCAGCGGCTCACGCGCGAGCCGGACGGTAGCGTTCTCTTCGAGGCCCGTGTGGCCGGGGAGGAGGAAATCAAGCGCTGGGTGTTGAAGTGGGGGGCTCAGGCCGAGGTGCTTTCCCCCGAGGGGTTGCGGCGGGCGATCGCCGCGGAGGCCGAAGCCATCGCCCGCCGCTACGGTTCCCCCCTCAGGCGAGCTCGCCGGCCGCCTCGGCCATGAGGCGCGCAATCGGCAGCCGCCGCGGGCACAGGGCCTCGGCCCGCGCGTAATCGGCGCTTGCGAGCGCCTCGCGCACGCGGGCCGGAAGCGCACGGTAGCGCGCGCGGGCGAAGTCCCGCCTTTCGTAGCCCCGCGCGTACATGAGGTAGCGCATGACCCGCCCGACCGGCACCCCCTCGGCGACGGACGGCTCGCAGATCCGCGTGCAACCCGCGCAATAGGCCGCCGCCGTGGCCGCATCGAGCTCGGCGAGTGTCTCGCGGGCGGCGGCGGAGAGCCGGGTCCGGTTCACGGCGGCCGCCGTGTTCTCGGAGAGCAGCGCCATCGTCGGCATCTGCGAGCAGATGCTCGCGATCTGGGGGTTTTCCCACACGGCCTTGAGCTTCGCCTGGCCGGGGGTGAAGCCTTCCTTCACGAAACGCCCGGCGATCCGGAGCTCCGGCTCGCTTGCGGTTCCGACCGGCCCGCCGCCCTGGGTCTTCATCGCCGTCAGGCCGATCCCGGCCTTCGCGCAGGCGTCCACGGCGCGGCGCATCTCGTCGGTGTGCATCAGGCGGTAGTTGTAAGTCATCATGATCCCGTCGATCCAGCCCAGGCGCGAGGCGGCCAGCAGGCACTCCTCCATGTTGCTGTGGGTGCTGAAGCCGAAGAGGCGGATCTTGCCCTCGGCCTTCGCCTTCTCGCCCCAGCGACGGACGTCCTCGTCCATCTTGCCGATGCTGCGCACGGCATGGACGAAGAAGAGATCGACGTAGTCGGTCTTCATGCGCTCGAGCGAAAGGTTGAGATGGTCGCTCATGCCCTTGAGCGTCCAAGCCGTGGACTTGGTGACGAGGAAGATTTTCTTGCGGTCCTCGGGGTATTTCTCGAAGTACTTGCCGATTCCCAGTTCGCTGTTTCCGCCCTCGTAGGAGTTGGCCGTGTCCCAGTAGGTCACCCCCCACCGCACGGCCTGGCGCAGCAGGAGCTGGTTGCCGGGGATGTCGAACATCCCCCCGAGCGAGAGGATCGCGACCTCGATCCCCGTCTTCCCGAAGGGGCGGGTCGGGACGCGGGGCGCCTCCTGGGCGAGAAGTGCCGGGGGAAGTGCCGAGGCGGCGAGCAGGCCGAGACCTGCCGCGCCGGTCGTCTTGAGAAATTGCCTGCGGGAGCAGGAAGGGGTCTCTTTCATCGGGCTCCTCCCGAAGTCCTCATGTCTGCGCTTCCGCGGCCCTCGGGCCCGGAAGGACGGGGTTCACAGGGTCATCCGGTGCCGGGGGTGGCGGCTCTCGTTTTCCGCCGTGACGCGGATCGCCCGCTTCCCCTGCACCGGGCACTCGTGTTCACAGACGCCGCAGCCGATGCAGCGCTCGGGATCGACATGGGGCTGCTGCAGCCGGATCGCGACCGCCATCGGGCTCCCCCGGGGGGGGAGCTCCGGCTCGGGGATCGCGGCGGCGAGCTCGATCGCCTGCTCGCCGTGGGCGCGGATGCGCAGCCGCCTGCCCGAGGGCAGGAGGATGAAGTAGTCGCCGGTCGCGAAACGGCCGGGTTCGAGCCGCCCCGCGGCAAGGCCGACCCGCTGCCCCGAAGCCTCGCCGACGACCAACGGCTCGGGCAGGCGCACCTCGTTGTAGACCGGCCGCGTGAAGATCGCCTTGGGGCTGACGGGGCAGTTCTCCTGGCAGACGATGCAGGGGCGGTCCATCGCCCAGGGCAGGCAGCGGCCGCGGTCGACGAAGGCGCAGCCGATGCGCAAGGGGCCTCGCGAGGCGAACTCCGCGGTCCCCAGGCGCTCCTCGAGCCGGAGCGGCCGGATCGCGGCCGTGGGGCAGAGCTGCCCGCAGGCGATGCAGGTGTGCTGGCAGCCGCTCGTCCCCGCGCGGAAATCGAGCTTCGGGGTCCAGAGCGCCTCGAGGCCCTCCTCCAGGCCCGCGGGGTGGATCACGTTCGTCGGACAGACGCGCATGCACTGGCCGCAGCGGATGCAGCGGGAGAGGAACTCCTCCTCCGCGAGCGCCCCCGGCGGGCGGACGAGGCTCGGGCTCCAGGTCGCGCCGGTCGCCCCCCCGATGCGGCCGAGGGAGACGGTCGCCGCACCGGCGACGACGGCGGCGATCACGGCGCGGCGCCCGGGGTCGGGAAGGGGGATCTCGCCGGCGGCGGAAGCCCGCGTCGAGAGGGCGATCGCCCCGTGGCGGCAGTCCGCCAGGCAGTTGAGGCAGAGCACGCACTCGGCCGTGCGGATGCGGCCGGTCGGCTCGCAGGCGCCCTCGCAGGCCCGCTCGCAGAGCGTGCAGCCGGTGCAGGCCTCCGGGGTGCGGCCGATGCGGACGAGGGCGAAGCGGCCGAGCAACCCGAGCAGCGCCCCCAGCGGGCAGAGGAAGCGGCAGAAGAAACGCGGCCGGTGGAGGTTGAGGAGAATCGCCGCAAGGAAGACCGAGGCGATCGCCAGCGCCTCCCGGGTGAGCCGCGGCTCGCCGCGCACGGCGACCCCCAGCCGCTCGAACAGGGGAAGGAGCGTCAGGTTGACCGAGCGCTGGGCGAGGCAGATGGGGTCGAGCAGCCCGGCCAGGAGCGAGCCGCCGCCCGCCGGACCGAGCGCCGCCGCGGCGAGGAAGAAGGCCAGCAGGACGTACTTCAGGTTCTGGGCCGGCAGAAAGCGGTTCTGCGCGAGGCGTGCGGCCGTCGGGCGCGTGCGCATGCCCAGCCAGCCCACGAACTGGTGCATCGCCCCGAAGGGGCACACGAAGCCGCAGAAAACGCGGCCGAGGAGAATCGTCGCGCACACGGTCAGAAGCGCCCAGAGCAGGCCGCGGTAGAGCGTGTGCGTGGCGAGAAGCGTGGCGACCGCGGCCAGGGGGTCGAGCTCGAGAAAGAGGTTGACCGGCCAGCCGCTCAACTCCGTGAAGCGCCCCCCCAGCGTCGAGACGGCGCAGAACCAGAGGAAGAGCAGGGTGAAGAAGACCTGGCTTGCGCGGCGGGCGCTGCGCAGGCTCATGCGGACACCTCGCGCGGGGAGAGCCGGCGGAAGTCCGTGGTCCCCGCGCCCGCCTTCTCGGCCGCCCCGAGGAAGGGGAGATCCTCCGGGCGCTTGCCGAGGAGCTCCGCGCCGCAGGCGTCGACGGCCACGGGGTCGGTCCCGGCGATCAGGGTGCGGGTCTCGCGCAGATCGGAGAGCGACCCCCCGGTCGGCCCGTTCGTCATCATCGTCGTCGTCCCGTCGAGGACGACGAGGGTCGGCCGGACGAGGAGCGCAAGCTCGGCGATCAGGCGGTGGACGTCCTGGTGGAAGAGGTTTCTCCGGCCCCCGAGCAGCCCGTACCAGTTCTTGAGGGTCATCGAGGCGCCGCTGCGGTGGTGGTCCTTGACCGGGGCGACCCCGATCAGCCGCGTGACCCCCGTAAGCGGCGCGGTGAGGACCGGCCAGTTGCGGATCAGGGTTCCGCCTTCGAGGCTGACGGGGCGGAAGAGGCTCTCGGCGGGGAGGACGACGCTCGCCCCCGCCCGCCGCGCGGCGGGGCCGATGCCGCTCAGGGCGAAGCAGCTCGCCGGGTCGTTGATCGGGTTGTCGGTCACGACGACCGAGGCGGCCCCGGCGGCGAAGCAGAGTCGGGCGAGCTCGTAGACGAGATCGGGGTGGGTCGTGGCCGAGAGGATCGGCGGCGAGGCGAAGGCCGCGTTCACCTTGATCAGGACGCGGTCGCCGCGGCCGACGAAGGACTCGATCCCGCCGAGCGCGCGCAGGGCGAGGGAGAGCGTCTCGCGGCGCTCTGCGCCGCGGGCGATCGCGATCCGCCCGGCCGTCTGCGGGAGCGAAAAGTCGGGCAGCCCGGCTTTCGCCTGCTCCGGGGGAAGGCCGAGGGGGCCGGCGGCGTCGAAGGAAATGGCGGAGAGGCCGCCGGCCAGGGCCACGCCGAGGCCGGCGCGGGCGGCGCGTCGGAGGAACTCGCGTCGGCTGAGCGGGTCAGCGGGGGGCATGGCCGGCCTCCGCCAGGCGTTTCTCCAGCCTGCGGGCGAGCTCGAGGGCGACTCCGGGGTCGGGGGCTTCGCGCGCGCCGCCGAAAAATTCCCCGCGGGTGAAGACGACCTCGAAGGTGTCGAGGACCTCGACGCGGAAGGCCCCCTCCCATCCCTCGGCGGGCCGGACCTCCGCCCCGAAGGTGCGAAGCATTTCGAGGTAGGAGCGGGCGAGGGCGGCGGCTTGATCCGGGCCGTCGCGCCGCGTGAAAAATACGGTCGCCTCGCCCCCTCCCGTGCGGTAGTGTGCGCTGTAGACGCGGTCGAGGCCGGCGAGTCCGAAGGCGTCCGAGGCGATGCGCCGGATGCTCTCCGGGACGAGTCCCTCGCCGGGGAAGAGTTCGCGCTCGGTCAGGGCCGCCCGCACGGCCGGCCGCTCGGCGATCAGGCTGCGGCCGATCGCCTCCATCGCCTGCGTGAAGGGCTCGCCCGCGCCGGAGGCGATCAGCTCGACGTAGCGCGTGCCGTGGACGAAGAAGAAGGCGTTTTCGGCAGCGTAGGCGAACTCGGTCAGCTCGAGGGCGGCCGCGTCCGGCCGGCGCTGGGCGCTGAAGACGGAGAAGGCGTTCTCGAAGGAGCCCATCTCGTAGAGGAAGACCTCGATCCAGGAGTCCTCGGCGCCGGCGAGCGAGAGGCGCTGGCAATCGAGGCGTACGAAGCCTGCGGCGAGGTAGAGCTCGGCCTTGCCGTCGATCTTGTCGGAGAGGCTCTCGCGGTCGAAGCGCTCGGGGGGGGTGAGGGCGACCAGCCCTTCGGGGAGCGCAAGGAGCACGGCCGATGCCGACGCCCGAGCGGCGGCGGCCGAAGCGCGGGCGTAGAGGAAATTTTCGACCGCCGGGTGCGGCCGCCTCTGCTCCCGCAGGATGGCGGCGGCGATGAGCGTCAGCAGCAGAAGGATCGCTGCGGCGAAAAAGGATTCGCGCCGCAAGGGGCGTGCGGGGGTGGGGGCGGTGCAGGGGGCTTCCATCGGGCTTTTCGGGTGAAGGGAGGCGATGGGAAAGCCCTACACGCAAACAACCGTCCCTGTCAATCGCCCCCCCCCTCCGTGCGGCGCGCAGGCTTGACCCGCCCTGGGGGGGCCTTATGTTCGGCCGTCGGTCGCGATGGGCTGCGGCCGGTGCCGAAAATCGACGTCAACGGCGGGTCGGCTTGACCTGCAGGGGAAATGCGGCCATGAAGAACGAAACCTTTTGTGCGCTCCTCGCCTCGCGCATCGCGAAGATCCGCGCCGCCCTGCGCGAGATGCCCCGCGGCCCGTCCCGCGGCGAGAGCGGACGCTTCCTTCGCAGCGGGCGTCCGCAGGAGGGCCTCGACTCGGTTCTCGAGGGGGTCGACCGCAGGCTCGCGGAGCTTTCCGCTCTCTGCCCGACCGCGGCGCAGGGTCCGCCGGGGCCGGATGAGGCCGCGCGGGAGGCCTTGAGCCGCGTGCTCGCGGAGATCGGGGGGCGGCGCGGGGGCGGACTTCTGCCCGACAGCCTCTCCTGGGTCTCGGGCTGAGCGGACGCAGGGAAACGTCGCCGGCGTGAACGGAAAGCGAACCTCCTTTCTCTGCCCGCGCTGCGGGCGGCTGCTCAGCGCAGGCGAGCCCCGCTGCCCCTACTGCGGTCTCGGCTCCCCCTCGGCCGCCTGGAGGCGCTGGGTGCCGGCGGGGCTGCTGCGGGAGCCGGCGGCGCTTCTGCGCCTCGTGATCGGCGCCAATCTCTTCCTCTTCGCACTCGCGATCCTCCTCGACCCCCAGTCGGCGGGCTTCACGATGAACCCGCTTCTGCTCTTCCGCCCTTCGGACCGCGCGCTCTTCGCTCTGGGGGCCACGGGGACGATCCCGATCGAGGGCTACGGCCGTCTCTGGACGCTTCTCTCGGCGGGGTATCTGCACGCGGGGCTTTTGCACATCGTCTTCAACCTCGCCGCCCTGCGCCAGCTCGGCTTGCTCGTCGGCAGCGAATACGGGGCAAGCCGTATGTTCGCGATCTTCACCCTTGCCGGCGTCTGCGGCTTTCTCGCCTCCTGGGCGGTCGGCGTGCGGCTCACCGTGGGGGCCTCGGCCGGGGTTTGCGGCCTGGTGGGGGCGATCCTGTATTTCGGCAAGAGCCGCGGCGGGGCCTACGGGGCGGCCCTCTACCGCCAGGTGGGCACCTGGGCGCTTATTCTCTTTCTCTTCGGCTTTCTCGTCCCCGGGATCAACAACTGGGCCCACGGCGGCGGGCTGCTCGCCGGTGCGGCGGCGGGGTGGGTCCTCGGCTACGAGGAACGCCGCCGCGAGAGCGCCTCGCACCGCGCGCTCGCGGTTGTTCTGCTTTGGCTCACGGGCTTCGTCCTGCTGATCGCCGTCGCCGGCGGACTCGCCGCGCGTTTCGGCGGCTGACCCGCCGTCTCCCGCCCCCGCTATTCCCAGAAGCGGTGGAAATGGTGCACCGGGCCGTGGCCCCGGCCGAGCGTGTAGCCCGCACCGGCGCGGAGCGCCTGGTCGAGGTACCCCTTCGCCTCGCGCACGGCCTGCTCGATGTCGCGGCCTTTCGCGAGGCCGGCGGCGATGGCCGAGGAGAGGGTGCAGCCGGTGCCGTGGGTGTTCGCCGTGGGGATGCGCGGGGAGGAGAAGACGACGGTGCGCTTCGCGGCTCCGAGGTAGAGCAGGTCGGCGCTCTCCGGCCCCTCGAGATGGCCCCCCTTGAGCAGCACGGCGCGGCTCCCCAGGCGGCCGAGGGCGAATGCGGCCGCGGCCATCGCCTCGCGATCGCGCACCGGGCCCCCGAGCAGCACCTCGGCTTCCGGCAGGTTGGGGGTGATGACGTCGGCCAGCGGGATCAGCTCGTCTTTGAGCGCCGCCACGGCCTCCTCGCGGAGCAGGCGGTCTCCGCTCTGGGCGACCATCACGGGGTCGAGCACCACGTTTCGCGCGCCCCAGCGCCGAAGAGCCTGCGCGACGGCGCGGATCAGCTCCGAGGAATAGAGCATCCCGATCTTGACCGCATCGGCCCCGATGTCCTCGAGCACGGCGTCGATCTGGGCGGTGGTGAACTCGGCCGGGACGGGGTGGATGGCGCGCACGCCGGTCGTGTTCTGGGCCGTGAGGGCGGTGATCGCCGAGGCGCCGTAGCAGCCGAGGGCGGCGATCGTCTTCAGGTCGGCCTGGATGCCGGCGCCGCCGCCCGAGTCGGAACCGGCGATCGTGAGCACGCGGCGGTAGGTGCGGGGGGGACGTTCCATCTTCAACTCCTTCGAAAGTGGTCCCAGCCGGGGGCGGCGAGCTCCCGGGGGGAGCCGGTCTCGTCGATCCACTCGCGCACGCCGGGGGCGGTGATCTCGCCGATTTCGGCGAGCCCGCGGCCGAAGCGTTCGCGGAAACGGTTCCCGAGCGCGGAGGCGGCCCGGGGGTCCACGGCGGCGAGGAGCACGTAATCCTCCCCCCCCGCGAAGGCATACTCCGCCGGGGCGATCCCGCGAAGGCGGCAGAAGCGGCGCAGGGGCTCCGAGACCGGAAGCCTTTCGGCGTAAACCCGCGCGCCGACCCCGCTCTCTTCCAGGATGTGGGCGAGATCGGCGCCGAGGCCGTCGCTCACGTCGATCGCCGCGTGCACCGCCCCGCCCGCGGCGGCGAAAAACCGGCCCTCGGCGAGATGCGGCACGGGGCGCCGGTGGGCCGACAGAAGCGCCGCCGCGTCCTCCCCCTCCGCCGGGGCGCCTCCGAGGAGGATCTCCAGCCCCGCGCGGCTCTCCCCGAGGTTGCCGGTGACGACGAGGAGATCGCCGGGCCGGGCGCCGGCGCGGGTGAGAAGCTCGCCTTCGGCCGCCTCGCCGTAGATCGTGATGCAGATCACGAGATCCCGCGGCGCGCCGGTCGTGTCGCCGCCGAGCAGATTCACCTGGAAGCGCGAGGCGAGATCGCCGATCCCGCGGTAGAGCTCGTCGAGCGCGGCGAGCGGGGTCGTCTGCGGCACGGCGATGGCGACGAAGGTCTCGCGCGCCTCACCCCCCATGGCGGCGATGTCGCTCAAGTTGACGGCGAGCGCCTTCCAGCCGAGCTCGTAGAAGCGCTTTTCCCCGGGGAGAAAGTGGATGCCTTCGACCAGAAGGTCGGTCGTCACCAGGGCGAGTTTCCCTGCGCCGGGGCGGAAGGCCGCGGCGTCGTCGCCGATCCCGCGCACGATCCGCTCCGGCCGGAAGAGGGTCGCGGGGCGGATCCGCCGGATGAAGCCGAACTCGCCGATCTCCGTGAGCTTCACGGGGGACCTCCCGCGGCGGGGGAAAGCGTAAGCCGCGCTCGGCCGGCGATTTCCTCCGGACCGAGGCCGTGCAGGGCGTCGAGCAGGAAGGCGGCGAAGGTGCCCGGCCCGTGGGCTTTGGCCGCCGCCTGCTCGCCGGCGACCCCCAGGCAGGCGAGCGCCGCCGCCGCGGCCAGCAGCGCGTCCGCCTCGACGGCGAGAAAGGCGGCGACGAGCGCCGTGGCGACACAACCCGTGCCCGTGACGCGGGCAAGAAGGGGGTGGCCGTTTCCCACCCGGACCGCGCGGCGGCCGTCGGTCACGAAGTCGACCGCGCCGGTCACGGCCACGACCGAAATCCCCCCGCCGGCGAGCCGTTGCGCGGCGGCGCAGGCCTCCTCCACCTCGTTTTGGGCGTCGACCCCGCGGGCGCCGCCGCTGTCGACGAGGGCGAGGATTTCCGAGGCGTTGCCGCGGACCGCCCGGGGACGGCTCTCGGCGAGGAGGCGGCGGGCGGCCCGGCTGCGGAAGGCGGTCGCCCCGGCGCCCACGGGGTCGAGGACCACGGGGATCCCGCGGGCCGCGGCCCTGCGGGAAGCGAGCCGCATGGCCTCGAGGGTTGCGGGTTCGGGGGTCCCGAGGTTGAGGACGAGCGCATCGGCGCGGCCGGCCATTTCCTCGACCTCTTCCACGGCGTGCGCCATGACGGGGGCGGCGCCCAAGGCGAGCAGGGCGTTGGCCGTGAGGGGCGCGGAGACGAAGTTCGTGATCGCATGGACGAGGGGGGCTCTTCGCCGCACGGCGGCCAGAAGCCCGCCCGCCCGCGCGGCCGGGTGCTCCATGGGGGACCTCCGCGGGAAAAAGAGGCGGCCGTTTCCGCAGGGAAACGGCCGCGGGCGCGCGACGGGCGAGACGAGGCCCGGTTTCATTTCCCTACGCCGGCATGACCCGGATCAGGTTCGGCGGGTATGATCTCAGGCCGGACTCGGCCACCCCGAAACGAATGGGCTACCTATAGAGGGAGCGACGCAGGCTGTCAACCGGGCGCGGCCGCCGGGCTTGGCAAAACCGTCCCGGCTCCTTATGTTTGCCGCGGGAAACACCGCAAGGGGAGGTCTACGATGGCGCTGATCACGATTACCGAAAGCTATGGGGGAAACGGCGGGGAGATCGCCCGCCGGGTGGCGCAGACGCTCGGTTGGACGTTGGTGGACGACCAGGTGCTGCGCGGAAAGATCGTGGCGAAGGGTTTTCCTTCTGAGGATGTGGAGCGCCTCGACGAAAAGGCGCCGGGGTTCTTCGAGCTCTTCTTCCGCACCCGGCCGCACGTCTTCGTCAAGGTGCTCGAGTCCGCCGTCTACGACGCGGCCCGGGGCGGCGAGGCCGTGATCGTCGGCCACGGAAGCCAGGTGCTGCTCCAGGATTTCGACTGCGCCTTCCATGTCCGCCTCCTCGAATCCGAGAGCCGCCGTGCCGCGGCCCTGGCGAAGCGGAGCGGCATGGACCCGGAGGCCGCAAGGCGCCTCATCCGGCAGGGCGACCGCGACCGGGCCGGTTTTCTCAAGTTCGCCTACCGCATCGACGGGGAGGATCCAAACCTCTACGACCTCGTGATCCATCTGAACAAGTTCGACGCCAAGGCCGCCGCCGACCTGATCATCGCCGCCGCCCGGGCGGAGAGCCTGAAGGAGTGCAGCCTGGGAGCCCTCGAGGCGATGGAAAAGCTCGAACTCGAAAAACGGGTCCGCGCCGAGCTGATCGAGCGGCACATCGACCCGGCGCACCTCCTGATCGAGGTGCCCGAAAAAGGGCGGGTACGGCTTGCGGGGGTGGCGACGAATGCCGAGGACCGGCAGCGCATTCTCGACGCGGTGCGCGCGGTGCCCGGGGTGAAGGAGGTCTCCTCGCAGATCGAGGTGGTCCGCGGCTGGGATTGATCCGGCACGGCCGGCTGCGGCCCGCGGGGGCAGGGGGGGGCTTTCGCGGGCGGGCCCTCAGCGCACGGTCACGACGGGGCACTCGGCGTTCAGGATGATGTACTGGGCGGTCGAGCCGAAGAGGAGTTTCCCCACCTTGGATCGGCGCTCGATGCCGATCACGATCTCGTCGGCCTGCTTTTCCCGCGCGATCTGAAGGATGTCCTCTCCCGCATCGAGGCCGCGCACGGAGAGCAGGCTTTCACACTCGATCCCCTGTTCCCTGAGGGCGAATTCCTGGTGTTTGAGTTCCTTCTCGGCGCGTTCGAAATCCTGCCGCGGGATCTCCGGGCCGCCGACCATCGAGTGGGCGAGAATCACGCGGCCCTGCATCGCTTTGGCGTGCAGGGCCGCAAGGCGCGCGGCTTGCTTGGCCTCGCGCGTGCCGTCGTAGGCGACAAGAATGTTCATGGCCTCCTCCCTTCTCTCGGTCATCCTGACGCGAACTTAAAAAATCCGCCCCCTCCGGTCAACCGGCCTCTTTTCCCCGCCTGGAAGGGGAGGGGACTTTTTGCTAAGAGGGCGTCTCCGACACGGCGGGGTCGATCCCGGCCGCGCATCGACCCGAAGAAAGGGGGTCTCAACGTTCAATGGCTGCTTTCCGTCTTCTGATCGTCGGGGGGGTGGCGGGCGGGGCATCCTGCGCCGCACGCGCCCGAAGGCTCTCCGAGGAGGCGGAGATCGTCGTCTTCGAGCGCGGCGATTTCGTCTCCTTCGCCAATTGCGGGCTCCCGTACCATGTGGGCGGCGTGATCCCCCGGGAGGAGGATCTCCTCGTCGCCAGCCCCGAGCTGTTCCGCGAGCGATTCCGCATCGAGGTGCGGCTTTCGACCGAGGCGGTCGCGATCGACCGCCGGCGCCAGGTGCTTCGCGTGCGGGATCTGGCGAGCGGGAGCGAAACCGAGGAGCGCTACGACGCCCTCGTCCTCTCCCCCGGCGCCCGGCCGATCCGGCCCGACTGGCCGGGAATCGATCTGCCGGGGATCTTCTCCCTGCGGACGATTCCCGATGCGCGCCTGATCCGGGGCTGGATCGAGGAGCGCCGGGCGCGCACGGCGCTGGTCGTCGGCGGGGGCTACATCGGCCTCGAAATGACCGAGAATCTCGTCCGCCGCGGCTTGGCCGTCACCCTGGTCGAAAGGGAGGCCCAAGTGCTGCCGCTCTTCGACCCCGAGATGGTCGCCCCCCTCGGGGAGGCGCTGAAGGCGCACGGGGTGAAGCTGCGCCTGTCGGAGAGCGTGCTCGGCTTTGAGCCCGACCCGGCGGGCGGGCTCCGGGCGCGGCTCTCCTCCGGCGCCGTCGAACGCGCCGATCTCGTGCTCCTCTGCCTCGGCGTCCGGCCGGAGACGGAGCTCGCGCGCCAGGCCGGCCTTGAGATCGGCGAGCGCGGCGGCATCCGCGTCGACGCGCACATGCGCACGAGCAGTCCGCGGATCTGGGCCGTGGGCGACGCCGTGGAGGTGCGTGACGTCGTGACCGGCCGCTGGGGCCCGGTTCCGCTCGCCGGGCCGGCCAACCGCCAGGGGCGGATCGCGGCCGACGTCATCTTCGGCCGGGAGGCCTCCTTCCGCGGCGCTCAGGGGACGGCCGTGGTCGGGGTCTTCGAGGAAACCGCCGCCTGCACGGGCCCGAGCGAGAAAGCGCTCCGGCGCGCCGGGTTGTGGGGGAAGGAGGGGCCCTTCGAGAAGGTCTACCTCCACCCCGGCCACCACGCGGGCTACTACCCGGGGGCCGAGCCGATCGCCCTCAAGCTGATCTTCCGCCGCGACAACGGCCGTCTCGTGAGCGCCCAGGCCGTCGGCCGGGCGGGGGTCGACAAGCGGATCGATGTCATCGCCCTGGCGATTCAGAAGGAGGGGACCGTCTTCGATCTCGAGGAGGCCGAGCTCTGTTACGCCCCGCAGTTCGGGTCCGCGCGGGACCCGGTGAACGTGGCCGGGATGATCGCCGCGAACGTGATCCGGGGCGATGCCCGGATCGCGCACTGGGAGGATCTCGAAGCCTTCTCGGGGTTGCTTCTCGATGTGCGCTCGGAAGAGGAGGTGCGCCGCGGACGCGTACCGGGGGCCGTCCACATCCCGATCGACCGCCTGCGGGAGCGCCTGGCCGAACTGCCGCGGGACCGCGAGATCTGGGCCTATTGTTTCGTCGGGCAGCGCTCCTACCTCGCCTCGCGCATCCTCCTGCAGAAGGGGTTGCGCTGCCGCAACCTGAGCGGCGGGTACCGCACCTACCTCCACCGCGGCGGCCCCGAATAGGGTACGTCCACTCCCCATAGAGGGGACGTCCATTTATATATCATTAAACGGCGGCGATGCTGCGGGGAATGCCGAAAGAACGGAGCGTAAGATCATGAAACGGGATCGAGCAGAGGAAATCTCCTACTTGCGCGGACAGGACGGCTGGGACGAAAAGCGCCCGACGCTCGTCTTCATTCACGGGGCAGGGGAATCGGCGCTGCTCTGGGAGGCCCAGGTGGAGAGGCTGAGCGGGGCGGCGAACACGCTCGCCCTGGATCTCCCCGGGCATGGGAAAAGCGGCGGGGCGGCGAAAAAATCCGTCGTCGATTACGCCGCCTTCGTGGCCGACTTCATCCAGCGGCTTGCGCTGCCCCACCCCATCCCCTGCGGGTTGAGCATGGGGGGGGCGATCACGCAGCAGCTGCTTCTCGACTACGGAGGCCTTTTTCAGGAGGGGATCATCGTCAGCTCGGGGGCGCGGTTGCGGGTCTGGCCGGGCCTTTTCGATTTGATTCTCAAGGACCCCGAAGGCTATGTGGCCTGGATCGACCGGATGGGCTTTTCGCCCAAGACCCCCGAGCCGGTTAAGCGGCCGTTTCTGGAGGACTCGCGCAAAGCCGACCCCGAGGTGGCCTGGGGGGACTTCAAGGCCTGCGACGCCTTCGACGTGATGCCGCGCCTGCCCGAAATCAAGCAGCGGGTGCTCGTGATTTCGGCCGAGGACGACCGCCTCACCCCTCCCAAGTACGGCGAGTACTTGGAGAGGCACATCCCGGGAGCGCGGCGCGTGCACATCCTCGATGCCGGACACTTCGTCCCCATCGAAAAACCCGACGCGGTCAACGCCGCCATCGCCTCCTTCCTCAAATAGGGGACGTCCATTCATATATCATCAGGATGTTCGCGGCCCAGCATCGATAGTGATATAAAAAGGACGTCCCCTAAATACGTCCCCTAAATACTAAATAGCCCCTTAAATCGTGTCGGGGTCCCAAGCAATATACGAATGGACGTCCCCTAAAAGGGAGTGCATCGCGGCGAGGCGGCGGCAGGCGGCGAGGCGGCGGCGCAGGGCCGCAGCGCCGGGCAGGTTGCGGGTGAACCAGGGAAGTCGGGTGCGAAGGAGCCGGTAAGCGGTTTCCTCGCCGTGGCAGGTGATGGCGAGCTCGATATAGCGACGCATCCGCGCCAGGCGCTCCGCAGGTGTCTCCTGCGGTACCGGACGACCGTCCAGGGCCTCCCGCACTTGCCGAAAAAAATGGGGATCCCCCACGGCGCGGCGCCCCACCATCACGGCGTCACAGCCGGTCTCCGTGAGCATGCGCCGCGCATCCTCCGGGGTCCGGATGTCACCGTTTCCAATCACCGGAATCGAAAGCACGCCCTTCAGCCGGGCGATGACCGCCCAGTCCGCCTTCCCGGCAAAACGCTGTGTGGCCGTGCGCGGATGCAAAATCACCGCGTCGACGCCGCAATCCTGGGCGATTTGCCCGATCTTAAGCGCCTGAACCCCGCCCGGCTCCCAGCCGCTGCGGATCTTGAGGGTGATCGGGATCCGCACCGCCCGCCGTACGGCGCGCAGCACCTCCCGCATCCGGTCCGGTTCGCGCATCAGGGCGACCCCGGCCCCCTGGCGGACGACCTTGCGCACCGCGCAGCCTGCGTTGATGTCGATCACGGCGGCGCCGCTGTCCGCGACGATACGGGCGGCCTCGGCCATGACCTTCGGGTCGGCCCCGAAGATCTGGATTGCGACCGGATCCTCACCCGGCAGGCGTTTGAGGTCGCCGAGCGAGCCCGCCTGGCGGCGCACCAGGCCCTCCGCGCTCACCATCTCGCTCCAAGCCATCGGGCAGCCCGCCTCGCGTGCGAGCAGCCGTGCCGGGGCGTGCGTGATCCCGGCCAAGGGGGCGAAAAGGACGGGCTTTTCCCCCAGCTCGAGCGATCCGATCTTCATCGATGGTTTCCCGCGTCCACCATGGACGTTAGTGATATAACAATGGACGTCCCCTAAATGGGTCTCCTAGATGGCGTAGCAGTAGAGGCAGCCGTGACGGCAGCGCTGGCGGCCGTAGGAGCCGATGTCCACCGAGACGCGGCAGAGACAACCCTGGGCCCGGCGCTGGCCCGGATCGCGGGCGAACGAGAGGCTCCCGCCGTAGAGGGCGACCAGCTGTTCACTCGGGATGCAGGCCCCGGCGCGGATCCTCGAGGCAGCCGGGAGCCTCTCGAGGAGCCCCGCCTCGCAGCAGGTCAGAAGCGAAATCCCCCGTTCGCAGAGCAGGGCCTCCAGCCCGAGGATCGTTTCGACTTTGACCTCCGTGGGCGGGTCGACGAAGGAAAAGCCGGACATTCCTGCCACCCGCCGCCCGACCTTGGCGTAGAGATCGAGAAAGCTCGTCGTGCAGCGGCGGATCCCCGCGGCGGCCGCCGCGTCGGCGATCGGCTCCATCCCTCCCCGATTGTCCCGCAGGCGCCCGTTTTCCTCCAGGCGGTAGAAACAGATGGGGTCGAGCCGCCAGTTGACGCAAGCGGCCCCGAAGCGCAAGGCGAGTTCGCGCAGCTGCGCGAGCCGCTCCGCGAGCGGCGGCACCCCGGGCTCGAGCACGGGATCCGCGGGGTTGAGCGTGAACTGAAAGTAGAGGTGGAAGCCCCGCGCCTCGAGCCGCTCGCCGTAACGGCCTTCGAGAAAGGGGCCGAAGTCCTTCGACCAGAAGACGATCGTGTGCACGGATGCCGCGGGGATGGGGATGAACCGCACCCGGCGGGAGAAGGGGTGCTCGACCTCGAAGCCCCCGCGCTCGACCCCCCTCATGAACCAGGGCATGTGGAAGGCGGGGATGTCGGTCCGGCGGGAAGCCGAGATCACGATGGCGTTCCGGTCGGGCACGGCGGGAAAGAGACGTTCAGCGGTCTTTTTTGATCTGGGAGAGGGGGATCACCTTGGCGGCGGGCGCCTCGGCCTTCGGCTTGCCGGGGGCGACCGGCTCCCTTTTTTCCTTTTCGCGCGCGATCGGCGCCGCGGGCGGTTTCACCTTCTCGAGCCGCATGCGCTTCCCGTTCATCGTGAACTCCGCCCCGTCGATGTAAGCGCTTCGCAGGATCCAGGTCACGATCTGCACCGGCACCTGGAGCAGAAGCAGCCGCACATGGTACCAGTCCGGCTTGTGATCGGGCTCGATGCTCTCGATGCGCGCGAAGGAGAGCGGCTTGTCCTCGAAGTAGATCAGAACGAGGTCGTTTTCCGCGGTCATGGTCGACTCATTCGGGGATGCACCGCATCCGCCCCACGGCGGGATCGTGGATCGGGATCAGGAGATCGGCTTCCCGGCGGATCCGCTGGGCCGTCTCCCAGGCCTGGATCAGGTCGAGATGCACGCCGGGGGCTATGGCGGGGCCGACCGGCGGGAAGTTCTCGGCGTTGCAGCAGAAGCCGGTGATGACCGCACGGCCCTTCGCGGTGTTCACGGCGACCGACTGGCCGCCCGGGGTGTGGCCGGGGGAAAAGAGGAGCTCGATGCCTTCCTCGAGGACGCCGTCGCCTTCGATCTCCCTCACCCGCAGCCCCGCGAGCAGCTCCGCGTCGTAGCGGTGGTCGACGGGGTGCGGCCGGCGCAGGAATTCCCGTTCCGCCTTCTGCACCCAGATCTCGGCGTTCGGGCAGAGCGCGTCGTTTTCGCAGTGATCGTTGTGGAGATGGGTGTGGACGATGACCTCGATCTCCGCCGGCGCAAGCCCCACGCGGGAGAGCGCCTCCTCGAATTCGAGGATCGGGAAACCCATCTTCTCCTCGGCCCCCCCCGGCACCCGGAACTCGGAGAGCCCGGTGTCGACCAGGATCCGCCGCTTGGCGCCCTCGAGATAAAAGGCGTAGATCGGAAGGAGGATTCTGCGGCCGTAGCCGTGGAGATAGGTCATGACCCCCTGGTCGGTCTCGTTGACCCCGACCGCAAGGGGGATGATCCGGTATTCACGCATCGCTCCGCTCCCAAGCCGGCGACGTTTCGACCTGACCCCCGATCAGCATAACGCAGCCTTCCCGCGGATGCCAGCAAAACCTCAACGCCGTCGCTCCGGGAGGCTCAAGATTCGGTCCCCGGCGGCCGATATCGTAAGAAAATCCTCGAGACCAAGGGGGGAGTGGACATGCTCCGAGATTCCTTTTTCGCGCGCGCAGCGGCTTCGATCCTGCCTGCGCTGGTCGCCGCCTTTCTCTTCTTCTCTCCCGCCGCGGCGGCAAACGGCGCGGCGAAACCCTCCGCCCGCACGCCCGGTTCCCAGAGCCGGGATGCCGCCTTCTGGTTCGAGCGGGGGGTCCTCGCCTCGACCTACGGCAACTACCGCGGCGCCGTCCGCCACTTCGAGCGCTCCCTGGCCCTGAACCCCGCGAACGCCGCCGCCTGGTTTGCGCGGGGGGTGGCCTGGGCGGAGTTGAGGGAGCTCGACCGCGCCCTGGCCGACATGGACCGGGCGCTGGCGCTCGACCCGCAAAACGCCCATTTTTACTACGGTCGCGGCCGCACCCGCCTGCTGGCGGGCGACCTCGAGCGCTCCCAGCAGGACCTTCGCCGCGCGGCCGAGCTGGGCGACGAGGACGCCCGGCGCTTTCTTCAGGCCTCCCGCTGATCCTCGCCCGGCAAGACGACGGCGAGCGACCGGCGGCCGTCGATCTTGATCATGAGCGGCCGCTCCGGCCGCACGTGGCGCAGATGCGGCGTGCGGTCGACGAGCGGCTGCGCCCCCAGCCAGTTCCAATCGATGTGATCCTCACCGTTTTCCGACACCGTGAGGTAGCTGATCCCGAGCGAGGTGATGTTGTGGAAGAAGTGCGACCCCTGCGAGGGGTCGGCGCGGAGCACGGGAGATGCGGTTTCGGCCACGGCCTTGACCGCCGAGATGTCGCTCCACTTGACCGGGATGCCCAGCCACCGGTCCGACGAGCCCCAGCGGCCCGGGCCGATCAGGAAATAGGGCCTCCCCTCGGCTTCGAGCTTGCGGTTCAGGCGGCCCACCTCGGATGCGATCTCCCGGGTTTTCGCCGGGTCGAAAACCTCGGGGTCGACGTAGACGATGTCCCGGATCCCGGTCGTCACCCCGTTGCCGAGGGCGGTCTTCGAGCGGCAGACCGCCCGGCTGCGGTCCTCTTCGCTGATTTCGACCCGCGCCCGCTGCCGCGCGATCGTCATCGGCCGGATCTGCAGCAGATCGAAAACCGGCCGTCTTCCCTCCGGGAAATCGACGGCGAACTCGATCTCCACCGCACAGCCCATGCCGCGGCGCCCGATCTCGAGCAGGCGGCTGAGGATCTCGTCGAGCGGGAACTCGCGGTATTTGAGGATCCCCGAGAAGGTGAGGACCGGCATCCCCTCGCCGGTCACCCCCTCGCGGATGCGGTGCTCGGAGGCGACGTAGGTGTCGGCGAGGCGCAAGACGGCCGGGCAATCGGCCGCCTCGTCGACCGGAACGCGGATCACGGCCGGGTCGTCCTCCGCGCCGGCGATCGGCGGCGCGCCCGCAAGCTGCAGGGCGAAGAAGTGTTTCTGGCAGTTGCGCAGAATGTCCTCCACCGTCGAAAACTGTGGCAGGTGCTGCGGGTGCCGCGGCGAGAAGCGCAGCGCCGTCTCGCCCTCGACCACGGTCTTGCCCAGGCCGAGGGCGATGTGGGCGATCCCCTCCTCGGCGCGCATGGGCCCGATGGGGTAGAAATTCCAGGACTGGAGCACGCCGGCGAGCGCGGGAAAGAAGAGCCCCCGCCACGCCGAGCCCGTGAGGTGCTGGATCAGAACGCCCATCTTCTCCTCGCCCAGGTGGTGGCCCATGCTGCGGGCGAAGGACTTGGGGTTGCGGTAATAGGTCGAGGCGTAGACCGCCTTGACCGCGGTCTCGAGGCGCGCGAGCCGCTCGCCGAAGTCGGGCTCGTTGTTGGCGAGCATGTAGGTGCGGTAGATCCCGGCGAAGGGCTGAAACTGCGCGTCCTCGAGCAGACTCGAGGAGCGCACGGCGAGCGGGCAGCGGGTGTGCTCGAGAAAGAGCGCGAGCTGCCGCCGCAGGCACTCCGGCAGGCGGGCCGCGAGAAAGGCCCGGGCGACCGCCTCCTCCTCCGCGTCCTCGGCGGCGAAGCGCTCGAGGCGGTTTTCGGCGATGAAGGCGTCGAAGGCCTCGGTGCTGACGGCGAGCGCCTTGGGGATGCGGATCTCGACCCCGGAGAGATCGCGCCGCAGGTCGGTGCAGTCGCGGAGGATGGCTGACGCGAAGGCGAGCCCGCGCGCCTTGCCGCCGAGCGAGCCGCGCCCGATCTTCGTGAAGTCGGCCTCGGGGTCGAAGCGGTCGGGGGCCATGGCGGCGATCACGCCGCGGCGGATGCCGCGGCGCCGCTCGCGGATCGCCTCCACGAGAAAGGCCTTGAGATCGGCGACGCTCGCAAAGTCCCCGAGCTTCATCGGCCGCAGGCGCGAGGCGAGCATGATCTCCGAGCGCGCCATGAGCCAGCTCGAGAAGTGGTTGCGGCTGGCGTGGAAGGCGATCGACTCCTCGGGGATATCGGGCAGCCGCTTCTCCATCTCCTCGAGGTTCGAGGCCCGGCCGATCTCGCGCCCGTCGGGGGTGCGGAAGACGAAGTCCCCGAAGCCGAGGTAGCGAAGGAAGAAATCGTGGATCTCGGCGTGGAGCGTGGGCGAGCTCTTGTTGACGAAGGCGGCGGAGAGGGACAGGGCGCGCTCGCGGTTCGCCTCCTCGTTGCTGAGGACGAGCAGGGGGAGATCCGGGTCCTCGGTGCGGATTTGCGAGAGCAGGGCGAAGCCCGCGGCCTCGTCGAGCCTGCCCGCCCGCGGGAAGCGCACGTCGGAGAGGACGCTCAGGAGGTAGGGCCGGAAGCGGCGGCACAGCTCGATCGCCTCCTCGTAGCTCCGGGCGAGCAGCACCTTGGGCCGCGCGCGCATGCGGAAGATGCGGTGCTCGTCGTTGACCGAGTCCTCCATCACCGCCTGGGTCTGGGAGACGACCTCCTTGTAGAGGATGGGCAAGAGCGCCGAGTAGTGGATCGGCGAGTCCTCGACGAGGACGAGCACGCGCACGCGCGCGCGCTCGGTGTCGTAGAGGACGTTCATGCGGTCCTCGAGGTTCTTGATCAGCGCGAGCAGCAGGTCGGCGTTCCCCTGCCAGACGTAGACGCGGTCGATCGCCGCCGGGTCGAAGATCGACTCCTCGAGGATCTGCCGGCCGGTCCGGTGGAGCAGGAGAAAGATGGGGAGCTCCGGGTGCTGCGCCTTGATCGCGCGGCCCAGCTCGTTGGCGTCCATCTCGTCGACGAGCGGCATCGTGATCACGAGATCGAACTTGCGGCGCCCGAGGGCCTCGAGGGCCTCGGCGGAGTTGGAGACCCAGGTGAGCATGGGGGGGCGCGAGAGGTTGAGCCCCCGGTACTCGTGGATGATCCGCTCGGCGAGCCTTCCTTCCTCCTCCATGATGAAGGCCTCGTAAGGGCTGCAGATGAGGAGGATGTCGGTCACCTTGCGGGCCATGAGCTCGTGGAAGACCTTGAAGGAGAGGTCGAACTCCTCGGCCCCGAAGAACCGCGGGAAAGGGGTGCAGGCGAGGTCAGTCTGCTTCTGCATGGGCGAATATCCCCTGCCGGCTGTCCCGGCGTTCGAGTTCCCCGCGGATCGCCGCGAGCACGGCCGCCTTGTCCAGGCTCCATGCCGGCGCGACCAGCTCCGCGGGGTGCGGGTCCCCCGTCAGGCGCTGGATGACCACCCCGGGCGGCAGCCGCTCGATCACATCCGCGGCCCAGGCGGCGTATTCCTCGCGCGAAAGCGGCCGGTAGGCCCCCCGGCGGTAGAGCTCCTCGAGCGCGGTCCCCCGCACGATGTAGAGGCTGTGGATCTTCACCCCCTCGACCTCGGCCCGGCCGAGGAAGCGGGCGGTCCGGCGCGCATCCTCGCGCGTCTCGCCGGGGAGCCCCAGGATGATGTGCGCGCAGACCGGGATCCCCCGGGCGCGCGCGGCGGCCGTCGCCGCGAGGAACTCCTCGACGCCGTGGCCGCGGCGGATCGCGGCGAGCGTCTTCTCGTTTGCCGTCTGCAGGCCGTATTCCACCCAGACGAGCAGGCGGCGCGAGAACTCGGCCAGCAGGTCGAGCACCTCCTCCGTGACGCAGTCCGGCCGGGTCCCGATGAAGAGCGCCACCACCCCGGGCGCGGATGCCGCCTCCTCGTAGAGCGCCCGCAGGCGCGCAAGCGGGGCGTAGGTGTTCGAAAACGACTGGAAGTAGGCGATGAACCGTTCGGCCCCGTAGCGGCGCGCGACCGCCGCCCGGCCGGCTTCGAGCTGCTCGCGGATCGCAAGCCCGCGGGCGTGGGCCCCGGTACCCGAGCCGCGCGCGTTGCAATAGATGCAGCCGCCCGTCCCCTTCGTCCCGTCGCGGTTGGGACAGGTGAGGCCCGCATCGAGGGTGATCTTCTGCACCCGGCAGCCGAAGCGCGCGCGGAGGTAGGAGTTGAGATCCCGGTATCTTTCGGTCATCAAGAAAGGTTGACCCGCGCGCCCCGACCCGCCTATAATGATTTCCCGGCTGTCCGCCGGATCGCCGTCACCCCGCGCCAGGGGCCGCACGAGCCGCCCTCTTCTTCTACCACAGCCGCGGCGTTCATCACAATCCGAATCGGAGGCCCTCTCTCTTCCATGCCTTCGCCCGGATCCAGCTCTTGGGATGTCATCGTCGTCGGGGCAGGGCACGCCGGCTGCGAGGCGGCGCTTGCCGCCGCGCGCATGGGCTGCCGGGTCCTGCTGCTTGCGATCGATCTCGACAAGGTGGCCGCCATGCCCTGCAGCCCCTCGATCGGCGGCATGGCGAAGGGCCAGCTCGTGCGCGAGATCGACGCTCTGGGGGGCGAGATGGGCAGGGCCGCCGACCGCACGGCGATCCAATACCGCCGGCTGAACACGAGAAAGGGCCCGGCGGTGCAGTCCTCGCGCACCCAGAACGACAAGCGCCGCTACCATGCCTTCATGAAAACCGCCGTCGAGGGCCAGGCCGGAATCGAGCTCAAGCAGGCGCTGGTCGAGCGGCTGGTCGTCGAAGGGGGACGCGTGCTCGGCGTCGAGGATGCGACCGGCCACCCCTACCCCGGGAAGACGGTGGTGCTGGCGACCGGGACCTTCTTGAGCGGGCTCGTGCACGTGGGCTTCCGCTCGATCCCCGCCGGACGGGCGGGGGAGTTTCCCGCCTACGGGCTTGCCGCCCACCTGCGCGAGCTCGGCTTCCGCATGGGAAGGCTCAAGACCGGGACCCCCCCGCGGCTCAAGCGCGCGAGCATCGATTTCAGCCGTTTCACCCCCCAGCCGGGGGATCCCGATGTGCCCCCCTTTTCCTTGACGGCCTCCGGGCCTTTCCTCCCCCAGCTGCCGAGCCACATCGGCTACACCTCCGAGCGCACCCACGCCATCGTGAGGGAGAATCTCGCGCGCTCGGCCCTCTACGGGGGGGTGATCACCGGCACCTCGGCGCGCTACTGCCCCTCCTTCGAGGACAAGATCGTGAAATTCCCCGACCGGCCGCGGCACCTCGTGATCCTCGAGCCCGAGGGCTTGGACACCGAGGAGATCTACGCGAGCGGGCTGGGGAACAGCCTGCCCCTCGAGGTGCAGATCGAGGTCGTGCGCTCGATCGCCGGGCTCGAGGAAGCCGAGATCATGCGGCCGGCCTACGCGATCGAGTACGACTACATCGACCCCGTGCAGCTGCGGCCGACGCTCGAGACCAAGCGCATCCGCGGTCTCTATCTCGCGGGCCAGATCAACGGCACCTCGGGCTACGAGGAGGCCGCGGCCCAGGGGCTCTGGGCGGGCATCAACGCCGCCTCGGCCGTCCAGGGCAGGCCGCCCTTCGTCCTCGACCGCTCCCAGGCCTACATCGCGGTCCTCGTGGACGACCTCGTCACCCGCGGCACGCGCGAGCCCTACCGCATGTTCACCTCGCGCGCCGAGTACCGGCTCCTGCTGCGCGAGGACAATGCGGACCTGAGGCTCCTCGAGATCGGCTGCGAGCTGGGCCTCGTCCCCCGGGCGGCCGCGGCCGAGCTGCGCGAGCGAAAGCGGCAGATCGCCGCGGAAACCCGCCGCCTGCGGCAGACCGTGGCCCGGCCGACCCCCGAGCTGAACGCGCTGCTTGCGGCACGGAACTCCCCTGCGATCGAGCAGGGCATCACGCTCGAGCAGCTCTTGCGGCGCGCGGAGATGGACTACGGCACGGTCGCCCGCCTCTTCCCGCCGCCCTCGCCGCTTGACCCGCGGGCGGCCGCCCAGGTCGAAATCGAGGTCAAGTACGCGGGCTACATCGAGCGGCAGCGCCGCGAGATCGAAAAGTTCCGCGACCTGGAACGGATCCGTATCCCGGAGTCCCTGGACTACAACGCGGTCCACGGCCTTTCGCGCGAGCTCAAGGAAAAGCTCTCCGAGGTGCGGCCGGCAAGCCTCGGGCAGGCCAGCCGGATCGACGGTATGACGCCGGCTGCGCTCTCGGTCCTCATGATCGCCGTCCGGGCGCACCGCTCGCCGCTCGCGGCATGAGAAAGGGGCTTCCCCTAAGATCGCAACACCTTGACACTATTCAATTTTATCCTATTTTTGCACCGGACTTGGAACGAGTTTGGAATCGAGGTGCAGGACCATGGCGGAAGATTACTACAAGATCCTCGGGGTCAGCCGTGATGCGAGCGAGGAGGAGATCAAGAAGGCCTACCGCAAGCTCGCGATGAAGTACCACCCCGACCACGCCAAGGGGGACAAGACGGCCGAGGAGAAGTTCAAGAAGATCAGCGAAGCCTACGCGGTCTTGAGCGACAAGCAGAAGCGGCAGGAATACGACACCTTCGGCTCGGAAGGCTTCCGCGAGCGTTTCACCCAGGAGGACATCTTCCGGGGGTTCAACATCAACGAGATCCTGCGCGAGTTCGGCTTCGGCGCCGATTTCTTCGGCGAGGGCCGAGGCACGCGCTTCACCTATGCGACCGGCTCCCCTTTCGGCGGCCGCAGCCGCAGCCACGCCCAGGCCGTGAAAGGAAGCGATATCGTCTACGAGCTGCCGATCACCCTGCGCGAGGCGGCCTTCGGGGCGGAGAAGGCGATCACCCTCCAGGTCCAGGGGATCCCCGAGCGGATCGTGGTCAAGATCCCCAAGGGGATGACGACCGGAAAGAAGCTCCGGCTCGCCGGCAAGGGCAATCCCGGCCCCTTCGGCGGCCCGCGGGGGGACCTCTACATCCAGACCGTGCTTCTCGACGACCCGGTCTTCGGTGTCGAGGGCCAGGACCTGGTCACCCACCGGGAGATCAAGCTCACCGAGGCCCTCCTGGGGACGACACTTTCCATTCCGACGCTCGAGGAGAAGACCCTGAACCTCAAGGTGCCGCCCGGGACCCGGAGCGGCACCAAGCTCCGCATCCCCGGTCAGGGCCTTCCCGCCATGAAGGGCGGAAAGCGGGGCGACCTCTACGTGCACATCCATGTCCAGATTCCCCGGGCGCTCAGCCGCGAGCAGCGCGAGCTTGTCGAAAAGTTAGCAGAAACAGGCATTTAAGCAGAGTTTGCGCTCTTCTCGCATTTGACTTGGGATCCCGGTCGGGATAAAGTTTTCCACAAGGGCCGCCGATAGCGATCTGCAGGCGGGGGGCGGTGAGATCCTGAAGGGAAGGGCGTGCATGGCCACCGGGGGCCGGAAACTCGAGCCCGTTCTCTCCGCCGAGGAGATCCGGGTCATCGTCTCCGACCTCGGCCGCCGGATCTCGGAGGATTTCCGCGGCCGGCGGCTCGTCCTCGTCGGGGTGCTGAGGGGCGCCTTCGTCTTTCTTGCGGATCTCGCGCGGGCGCTTTCGATCCCGGTGGAGATCGATTTCCTGCAGGTCTCGAGCTACGGGGACGACACCGTCTCCTCGGGCCGCGTCCACATCCTGCTCGACTGCGGGATCGACCTGCGGGGAAAGGACGTGCTCCTGGTCGAGGACATCGCCGACACCGGCCGCACGCTCCGGGCGCTGCGTGAGCACCTGCTCTCCAAGGGGCCGGCGCGGGTAGCGGTCTGCGCCCTGATCGACAAGCGCGAGCGGCGCGAGCATGAGGCGCCGATCGACTATGCGGGCTGCGTGATCGAGGGGGGCTTCCTCGTCGGCTACGGGCTCGATTGCGCCCAGCAATACCGCCACCTCCCCGGCGTCTATCGCCTGGTGGAGGCGGCTCAGAACGGCGGAGAACGAACATGAACGTGACCTGCGAGGGGTGTGAGTCGAAGTTCAAGGTGGACGAAGCGAAGATCCGGCCGACCGGCTCCAAGGTGCGCTGCTCCAAGTGCCGGCACGTGTTCACGGTCTATCCGCCCGCCGCGCCGGAACCCGAAGAGGAGCTCCTGATCCTGGAGGAGGAGGCCCCGCCGGAGAAGGAAGCGGAGGCTGCGCTCGCCGGGGTCGACGAGCGGCTGGACGAGCTCCTGGGGGAGAAGCCTGCGACCGCGGCGGAGCAAGGCGGGCCGGCCGGTGAGGACCTTTCCGCCGAGCTCGACCTGGACGATCTCCTGGCCGACATCCCCTCGGCCGGGGAGAAGCCTTCGGCCGGAAAAGAGCCGTCCGCCGAGGGTCTCGAGCTCGAGCTGCCCGGCATCGAGGCGGAAAAAGAGCCGCTCTCCGCCCCGGCCGAACCCGTTCTCCCTTCGACGGACGAGCTGGAACTCGACCTGGCCGACCTTTCCTTTCTCGAGGGTGAAAAAGAGAAAGAGCCGGCGAAGGATGAGGTCGCTGCGAAGAGCGCGGTCGGAGATGAGCTCGAGCTCGACCTCGAATCCTTCCTCGAGGAAAACAAACCGGCCGCAGGCATGGAAGCCGCCCCCGCTGCGGATTCGCCTCTGAAAGAAGAGGCGGCGGCGCCGGCTGAGGACGAGATCGACCTCTCCGACCTCGAGGCCATGCTCGAGGGCGAAGGCTCCGCCGCAGCGGAGGCGAAGAAACCCTCGGCGACCGAGGGGATCGATCTCGAACTCGATCTTGCCTCCGAAATCGGGGGCAAGCCGCAAAGCGGCGATCTCGAGGAACTCGACCTCGCGGCGATCGTCGAGCCGCCGGAAAAGGGGGAAGCCCGCTTGCAGGGGGATGAAAAGCCCTCGGTCAAGACCGAGGAACTCGATTTCTCGGATCTCGAGGCCATCCTCGCGGGCGAAGGGCGAGCCGCCCCCGCAGAGGAGACGAAGCCGGAGGGCGGGCAGCTCCATTTCGGGGAAGAGAAAGAAACAGCCCCCGTCGCGGCCCTGCCCGAAGACGAGGAAACGCTGGATCTGGAGAAGCTTCTCGCCGAGGGGGAAGACAAAGCGTCGATGCAGCCGGCGGAAAAGGCGGAAAAAGAAGAGGCCGAGGATCTCGACCTCGAGCTTTTCCCCGAGCCCGCTGCTGAAAAAAAGGCCGAAGCGGAACCCGAGCTTTTGATCGAGCCGCTTGCCGAGGAGGAAGAGCCGAAGGCCAAGGCGGCCACCGCGGGTGTGGCCGCAACCGTCGCGGGCGCCGCGGCGGTTCTTGCCGCGACGAAGGCTCGTGCCGCAGGCGCATCCGACGGGGCCTCGACCGACCCCTTTTCCCCCGCGGCCCCGGCTGCCGCGGGGGGGGCGACCGCCGTCCTCGAAACGCAGCCCGGGGAAGAGGAGGAAGATTTCGGCGCCGAAGAGGAAAGGAAGCGCCGGCCGCGCCGTGTCGGCCGCCGGGTGAAAAGGCTCGTCTACGCGCTCCTTGTGCTCGTGGTCGTCGCCGCGGGGGCGCTCATCGTCCCGCGCCAGCTCGGCCTGAACATCCCCTTCCTCTCCGCGCTCGAGATCCCCTTCCTTGCCGACCTCGAGGTGCCTTTCCTGGGCAAGGTCTTCCAGGCCGCACCGCAGGACGAGGCGGGGGCCCTGAGAATCCGACCCGTCGCCGACACCGTGCAGGCCGAGTACGTGGAGAACGCGACCGCCGGAAGGATCGTCGTCATCCGCGGCCAGGTGCGAAACGAGTACGATCACCCGCGGAGCTTCATCAAGGTGACGGCGAAGCTCTACGACAAGAACAAGAACGTCGTCCGCGCGGGCACCGTCTGGGCCGGAAACACCCTGAGCAAGGAGGATCTCGCCTCCAAGGACATGGCCGCGATCGGGGAGCAGCTGAAAAACCAGAAGGGGCAGCAGAACCGCAATGTCGGGGTGAAGCCGGGGATGACCGTCCCCTTCATGGTCGTCTTCGACAAGCTGCCCGGAAACCTCGAGGAATACAGCGTGGAGGCCGCAGGCTCGACCAGATGAGGTGCGGCCCCCCGCGGGCGGCCCGGCGCGGCATGAGCGCAAGCCCCGGTTCGGCTTGACAATTCGGGCTTTTTGGCGCACTATGGCGCCGATCCGTGGCGATGTAGCTCAGCTGGTCAGAGCATGCGGCTCATATCCGCAGAGTCCGGGGTTCAAATCCCTGCATCGCCACCACATCGCGAAACTTCGGCAAGGCCCTCGCGACGAGCGTGAGGGCCATTGCTTTTGCTCTCGGCCGCGGGAAGGGCGTGGCCGGGCGTTTCATGCGCGGGGGAGAGACAGGGGGCGGGGAAAAGAAAAAGGCGGGAGCGCCTTCTTGGCACCCCGCCTTTTCCCGTTCAGAAGCGGTGTTTCAGCGGATGAGCTTCTTCCTGCCGCAAGCCGCCATCCCGATCAGGCCGCAGCCGAGAAGCAGCATGGTCGCCGGCTCGGGGACATTGATGCCACGGACGGAGAAATCGTTTCGCGGGTCAAGCAACGGCAAGTAATAATCGGGGGTCGTGAATTTCAGCCCGAGAAGATTCGCGGGGTCGAGCGCGATGAAGAGCTCGCCGTTTGTGCCCGGAACCTGGGAAGGATCGGCCTGGAAAGAAATCCAATCGCTCCATGCCCCGGTGGCATAATTCAGCTGATAGAGCCCCGCTTCCCGGTAGGAAGACTCTTTGAAGAGATCCGTAATGTAAATCCCTGTGACATAAAGAGGCTTGGAAAAGCTGATTTTCAAAAGCTCGTCGTTAGAATTCAGGACCGCACCGGTGATCTCGTCGTCATTGATGCCGATGCCGTCAACCCCGCCTGCAGGACCGGGATTCCAGGTCAGTTTGGCTCCTGCGGGATAGGCCGTGAAAGTATAGTCGACTCCGCCGAAGTTGACGGTTGCTTGTGTCTGGCCGTTCACGCCGCTGAAGGCGCTCGAGGCGAAGTCAACCACCGGGCCGGCGAGCGCGGTGCCCGCCGCGAAGAAAAGTGCCGCTGCGACTAAGAGGATTTTTTTCATCACCCAAACTCCTTTTCTTCTTCGGTTGATGTTCGGCTCCCCGTTTCAAAAAAACGCTTCCCTCTACCTACGCTACCCCTCCCCGATCATCTCCTTTCATTCACCAAGACCTGCCTGGATGTCTCACAAACAAAAGGCAGTCGCGACTTTTGCACAGCAATATTTGCGCCAGAAATGGAGGGGGAAACCCCAAGATGTATTTATATTAAATTATATCAATATTTTATTATTTATTTGCAAGTCTTGGGGTGAGGGGGAAAGAATTTTTTTAAAGCCATGATTGTGTAATAATTTACACAATACGGGGTATTTCGGGGCCCAACTTTCAGAGACCGTGGGGAAAGGGCCTCGAGGCTTCGCTGGAAGGTTCTTTCTTTGCGGGTTTCGCCCCTTGCCTCGGGGTCGCCCAAGGGCTATAAACGGCCCGTGCTGCGGCGGGGCACGCCGAGCGCGAACTGCCGGGGGCGACTTCATCGCATGATCAGCGGCTTTGAGAAGATCGTCGAGGAGCGGATCCGGCGGGCCATGGAGGAGGGCGCCTTCGAGGGGCTCGAGGGGGCGGGCGAGCCCCTGCGGCTCGAGGAGGAAGCAACCGTACCCGAAGAGCTGCGTCTTGCTTACCGCATTCTCAAGAACGCCGATTGTCTGCCGCCCGAGATCGAGCTTCGGCGCGAGATCGAAAAGACCGAAGAGCTTCTCTCCGCCGTGCCCGACGCCGAGGAGAAATACCGCGCGCTCAAGAAGTTGAACTTTCTCGTTCTCAAGGCGAACAGCCTGCGTCGCATGCCGATCGCCTTGGAGCTGCCGCAGCGCTACCTCGAGCGCGTGGTGAGCCGGATCGAGGCCGGCAGGCGCTCGAAGTAGCCCATGAGGAACCCCCCCGGGCCGCGTGTTGCCGCTTTCGCCCTTCTCGAGCAGGAACCGAACGGGGCCCGAAGGACGGCATTGCCCTTGGAGTCGAAGTCAACCCGGCGTTTACGACTTGCTCTCATCGCCGGCGGGGTCTCCGCCGAGCGCGAGGTCTCGCTCAATTCCGGCCGCCAGGTGCTCGCCGCGCTGGATCCCTCGCGCTACGAGGTCACCTGGTACGACCCCCGGACCGACCTCCCCCGGCTCGTCCAGGACGCCCCCAAAATCGACGCGGCCCTGATCCTGCTTCACGGCCCCTTCGGCGAGGACGGGACGATCCAGGGGATGCTCGATCTCCTGGGGGTCCCCTACCAGGGCTCGGGGGTCCTCGGCAGCGCGGTCGCCATGAACAAGATCGCCGCCAAGCGCCTCTACCGCGAGGCGGGGATCCCCGTGCCGGACGACATCGTCCTGAAGCGATCCGATCCCCTGGATGCGGGTGCGGTGATCGCGCGCCTGGGGATGCCGCTCGTCGTGAAGCCGGTCACGGGCGGCTCGAGCGTGGGGGTGAGCGTCGTGCGCCGGCGGGAGGACCTTTCGCGCGCCCTTTCCGCCGCCTTCGCCCACGACCGCGAGGTGATGCTCGAGTGCTTCATCGAGGGGCTCGAGATCACCGGCGCCGTGATCGGAAACGACGAGCTCGAAGCGCTTCCCCTGATCGAGATCGTTCCCGGGGGCGGCTATGAGTTTTTCGATTACGAGGCGAAGTACACGGCGGGTGCGACCGAGGAGATCTGCCCGGCGAGAATCGACCCCGAGCTCGCCTCGGAGGGCATGCGCCTTGCGGTCGCCGCGCACCGCGCGCTCTTCTGCCGCGGCTACAGCCGCACCGACATGATCCTCCGCGGCCGCGAGATCTTCGTCCTCGAGACGAACACGATCCCCGGCATGACGGCGACGAGCCTTCTGCCCCGCGCGGCGGCCGCGGCCGGGATCGACTTCGGACGACTTCTCGACCGGCTGATCGAGCTCAGCCTCGAGGGCCGCGCGCCCCGGGGGGAGGCCCCGTGATCGTCCGCGGAACCGAGGCGATCCGGGCCCGGCTCGCGGAGCTCGTGCCGGGGGATGTCGCCGCAGGGCCGCTGCCGGCTTCCTTTCTCTCCGGGCCGCTCGCAGTCGATCTTGCGGAGCGGGGGGTGCGCTTCGTCCCCTCGCTCTTGTGCCAGATGCTCACCCGCTCGAAGTGCGCCCAGGTGGAGATTCTTTCGTCCTTCATGGCCCCGCACACCCGGGCGGTGCGCCGGCGTGCGGAGCTCCTCCAAGCCGTGGACGACTACGCCCGGCTCGGGATCGGCGCGGTCGTGAGCAAGCAGGAGGGCCTGCACTGCGGCCACGGGGTCAGGCGCTGGGAGAGCGCCGAGGCGCTCTACAACACGGTCGCCTTCGAGGAAAAGGGTTTCCCGTTCGTGCTGCAGCCGTTTATCGAGGGGCTGGCCGACGTGCGCGTGATCGTGGTCGGGGACTACGTCGAAGCCTATCTCCGCGAGAACCCGTTTCACTTCCGCGCGAACCTCGCCGCAGGCGGGACGGGCCGCCCCTTTCCCATGGACCCTGCGGCCGAGCGCTTCTGCCGCGCGGTCATGGCGCGGGGGCGTTTCCCTTACGCGCACCTCGACCTGCAGTTGACCCCGGAGGGGAAATGTTACCTCGCCGAGATCGCCCTCGAGGCCGGGGCCGCGGCGGCGCGCATCGGGCGCGCGGAGCTCGCGAGGCGCAAGCGCGAGGTCCTGGAGCAGGAGATCGAGGCCGCGGCCGAGGGGATCGCCGCCAAGGAAACAGAAACCCAAGGGGAGGGGAAAAGGGGATGAAGGTTCTCGTCGTGGGGGGGGGCGGACGCGAGCACGCCCTTGTCTGGAAAATCGCGCAGAGCCCGCGGGTCACGAAGATCTTTTGCGCGCCCGGCAACGCGGGGATCTCCGAGCTTGCCGAGTGTGTCCCGATCGCGGCGGGGGAAATCGAGCCGCTGCTTTCCTTCGCGCGGCGACAGGCGATCGACCTCACGGTCGTCGGCCCCGAGGGGCCGCTTGCCGCAGGCATCGTCGACCGCTTCGAGGAGGAAGGGCTTGCCATCTTCGGGCCGCGGCGGAACGCGGCCGAGCTCGAGGCGAGCAAGTCGTTTGCCAAGGGGTTCATGCTGCGAAACGGGATCCCCACGGCGCGGGGTCGAAGCTTCACCGAGCCGAAAGAAGCCGAGGCCTTTGCCGCGGAGCTCGGCGCCCCGCTCGTCGTCAAGGCGGACGGCCTTGCGGCGGGAAAGGGCGTGATCGTCTGCGAAAGCCTGAAAGAAGCGCGCGAGGCGATCCGGCGCATCCTCGTTTCCCGCGAGTTCGGGGCGGCGGGCTCGCGGGTCGTGGTCGAGGAGTGCCTGGCGGGCGAGGAGGCCTCCTTTCTCGCCCTGACCGACGGCAAAACCGTCCTCCCGCTCCCCTCGGCCCAGGATCACAAGGCGATCTACGACGGCGACCGGGGGCCGAACACGGGGGGCATGGGCGCCTACTCGCCCGCCCCGGTGGTCGACCGCCTGATGCACCGGCGCGTCATGGAGGAGATCATGATCCCGGCCGTCCGCGCCATGGCGGCCGAGGGAAGGCCTTACCGAGGGGTGCTCTACGCCGGGCTCATGATCGCGCGCGACCGGGCGAAGGTGCTCGAGTTCAACGCGCGCTTCGGCGACCCGGAAACCCAGCCGATCCTCATGCGCGTGAAGAACGATCTGGTTTCCCTGATCGAGGCCGCGATCGCCGGCAAGCTCGATTCCTGCACGATCGAGGTCGACCCGCAGGCCGCGGTCTGCGTCGTCCTCGCGCAGGAAGGCTACCCCGGGGCTTACGCGAAGGGGGCCCCCATCGGCGGGCTCGCCGCGGCAAACCGCATCCCCGGCGTCATGGTCTTCCACGCCGGGACGAAGAGGGAGGGCCGCGCGGTCGTGACCGACGGCGGCCGCGTGCTCGGGGTGACCGCGCTCGGGGAGACGGTGGAGAAGGCGATCGAGAAGGCCTATCGGGCGGCGGCCCGGATCCGCTGGGACGGTGTTTACTACCGCAAGGACATCGGAGGGAAGGCGATGGCGCGGGCTTCGAAAAAGGCGCTGGTGGGGATCGTGATGGGAAGCGACTCGGACCTGCCGGTGATGCAGGAGGCGGCGGCGGTCTTGAAGAAATTCGATGTGCCCTACGAGATGACGGTCGCCTCCGCGCACCGGAGCCCCGCGCGGGCGGCGGCCTTTGCCGAAAGCGCGGCGAAGAGGGGGATGCGGGTCATCATCGCCGGGGCGGGCCACGCGGCCCATCTCGCGGGCGTGCTTGCCGCGCACACGACCCTGCCCGTGATCGGGGTCCCGATCGACTCCTCGGCTCTGCAGGGGCTCGACGCGCTTCTTTCCACCGTGCAGATGCCGCCCGGCATCCCCGTCGCCACGATGGCGATCGGGAAATCGGGCGCGCGGAACGCGGGCCTCCTCGCCGTGCAGATGCTGGCGATCTCGGATGCGCGGCTTGCCTCCGAGCTCGAGCGCATGAAAGAGGAGATGGCGTCCGAAGTTGAGCGCAAGGCAAAGAATCTCGAGGAGCCCCGGTAGGATCCTCAAGGTCGATCCCCGCAGGCCCGAGCCGGCGGTGATCGCCCGTGCCGCGGAGATCATCCGCGCGGGCGGGGTCGTCTGCTACCCCACGCGCTGCCTTTACGGCCTCGGCGCCGATGCGCGGAATGCCGCGGCGGTGGACAGGGTTTTTGCGCTGAAGGAGCGGCCGGCGACGATGGCCCTTCTCGTGCTCATCCACCGGCCGGGGGAGATGGAAGGGCTTGTTGCGCGGATCCCGCCTCTCGCGCAGGCGCTCATGGACCGCTTCTGGCCGGGGAGACTCACGCTCGTGCTCGAGGCGGCACCCGGGTTGCCCGAGCCGCTCACGGCCGGGACGGGAAGGATCGGGATCCGCCTCGCCGGGCACCCTGTCGCCGCAGCGCTCGTTTCCGCATTCGGGGGGCCGGTCACGGGGACGAGTGCCAACCTCTCCGGGAAACCCGGCTGCGCGCAGATCCCTGACCTCGACTTCCAGCTGCGAAAGGGGGTCGATCTCATCCTTGACGCCGGGCCGCTGAAAGGCGGGTTCGGCTCGACGGTCGTCGATGTCACGGGCGAAAAGCCCGTCGTGATCCGCGAGGGCGAGGTTCCCAAGGCCGAGATCCTCGCCGTCGCAAAAGGGTTGGGTTGAGGCGGGGGCGGCGCCCGGCAGGCCGGGGCCGTTGGGGGGAAAGAGCCTTTCGATCCGCGGCCCGGCCGCGTTGACAGCGGCCGGGCGATTCTTTATAGAAGCGTTTCTATGCCGGAGTGGTGAAATTGGTAGACGCAGAGGACTCAAAATCCTCCGGGGGCAACCCCATGCCGGTTCGACTCCGGCCTCCGGCACCAAGAAGACGATCCAAAAAGAAGGCGGGCTCGGCTGGAGCCCGCCTTCTTCAGCTTTTGCGCCGCTCGAAATTTACTCGTGGTTGATCAACCTTCTCATCGTCGTCAAATAGGGACGTCCATTCATTTATTACTTGACATCCTGTTCCGCCCTCGTTAACGTGATTAGAGGGGACGTCCATTGTTTTATCATTTTCTCAAACGGATCTCGAAGAACAGGACAGCATATGCCGCGCAGAGCAAGGCTGGATGCCCCGGGGGTGCTCCACCACGTCATCGTGCGGGGGCTCGAGCGCCGCAAGATCTTCCGCGATGACGAGGATCGGGAGGATTTCCTCGAAAGGCTGGGAACCCTTCTGCCCGAGACGGGGATGCGCTGCTACGCCTGGGCGCTTCTTCCCAACCACTTTCATCTTCTTCTGCGCACGGGCGAGCGGCCGCTGTCAGATCTCATGCGGCGACTGCTCACGGGCTACGCCGTGCGCTTCAACCTGAGAAACGACCGCAGCGGGCATCTCTTCCAGAACCGCTACCGGTCGATCCTCTGCCAGGAGGAGCCCTATTTTTTGGAGCTTGTGCGCTATATCCACCTCAACCCCTTGCGTGCGGGAGTCGTGGCTGACCTCAAGGCACTCGAGAAATACCCCTTCTGCGGCCACGGGGTCATCCTCGGTGTTCAGGAAAACGACTGGCAGCAGGTGAAGGAGATCCTCGAGCGCTTCGGCTCGAGCCCCGCCAAGGCCCGCGAGCGCTACCGCGATTTTGTGGCGAAGGGGGCGGACCAGGGGAAGCGGCCCGACCTGGTCGGCGGCGGCCTGGTGCGCAGCCTCGGAGGTTGGCAGGCGGTCAAGACGCTTCGCGGCTCGGGGCAGAAGCTGCGCGGCGACGAGCGGATCTTGGGGGATGCCGATTTCGTCGAGAGGGTGCTCGAGGCGGCCAGGGAGCGGATCGAGCGGCGAAGCAGGCTCGAGGCCATGGGGTACGATTTTGAGCGCCTGGCCGCCCGCGTGGCCGGGCTTTTTTCCATGCCGGTGGAGGAGGTGCTGCGCAAGGGGCGCTACCCGCGCACGGTGGAGGCGCGAAGCGTTCTCTGCTACTGGGCGAACCGCGAACTCGGGCTGAGCACCGTCGATCTCGGCCGCAGGCTCGACCTCGCTCAACCGACCGTTTCGCAGTCCATCGCCCGCGGCGAAAAGATCGTGAAGGAGAAGGGGCTTTCAATTCCGGAAAAAGTGATATAAGAATGGACGTCCCCTGATATGCATCGCCGGTCGATTCTGATCAGCACGGTGGCGGTTTCTTGCCTCTACTGGGCCTGTGAATCCTTCATGTTTTTCTTCCTTGCCCCGGAGGCGAACTTCATCCAGCACCTCTTGGGGCCCGACCGCTTCAACACCCTCACCCGTATCCTCGTGCTCTGCCTCTTTGCCATCTTCGGCTCGCACATCCATTACACGATCCGCCGTGAGCGGCAGTCCGAGGAGGCGCTCGAGAAAAGCGCCGCCAAATACCGCTCGATTCTCGAGAGTATCGAGGAGGGCTATTTCGAAACCGATCTCGAGGGACGCCTGAGCTTTGCCAACGGGCCCTTCGCCCGCATGCTGGGCACGGAAAACGCCGCGATCCCGGGCGGGCATGCAGCCGAGTTCATGGCACCGGAGTCGGGGGCGCGCCTGCGCGAGGCCCTCGAGCGGGTGCGCACTTCCAGAGAGGCGCAGAGACTTTCCGATTGCGTGATCCCGGGGAAGGAAGGCGCCGAGCGGCGGCTCGAGCTTTCGCTATCGCTGATTGCAGACGAAAAGGGATGCCCCGTCGGCTTCCGCGGGGTCGTGCGCGATGTGACCGAGCGGCACCACGCCGAGGAGGAACGAAAGAAGCTCGCGGTGCAGCTCCAGGCCGCGCAGAAGATGGAGGCGATCGGAACACTCGCGGGCGGAATCGCCCACGACTTCAACAACATCCTCATGGGCATCCAAGGAAACGCCTCGCTCCTCGAAATGCGTCTGCCCGAGGGCCACCCCGGCCTTGAAAAGGTGAAGAACATCGAAGCCTACGTGGAAAGCGGAACCGAGCTCTCGCGACAGCTCCTCGGGTTTGCCCGCCGCGGCCGGGTCGACGTGCGCGCGACCGACCTGAACGCCGTGATCGAAAAGACGGTCGGCCTCTTTGCGCGGACCCGAAAGGACATCCGCGTCCACTTCCGACTCAGCCCGAATCTGCCGGCGGTCGAGGCGGACCGCGGCCAGATCGAGCAGGTCCTCATGAACCTCTGCGTGAACGCCGTCCAGGCCATGCCGGGGGGGGGGGACCTCACGCTTGCGACCGAGGCCGTGAACATCGACGAAGCCTACTCGAAGCCCTACCAGGTGAAACCCGGCCGCTACGTGAAGGTCTCCGTCACGGATACCGGGGTGGGGATCGAAAAGAAGAACTTGGGACGGATTTTTGAGCCCTTCTTCACGACGAAGGAGATGGGCCGCGGAACCGGCCTCGGGCTCGCCTCGGCCTACGGGATCATCAAGGGGCACGGCGGCCACATCAACGTCTACAGCGAAGTCGGCCGGGGGACGACCTTCAACTTTTATCTTCCGGCGTCGGCGCAGCCGGCGCAGCGGGAAAAGCCGGCCCGCGGGCCGGTCATCCGGCGCGGCGAAGGAACCGTGCTTCTCGTCGACGACGAGGAGACGATCCTCCAGATCGCAGGCGAGATGCTCCGGGAGCTCGGCTACACGGTGATCGTCGCCCGAAGCGGCGCCGAGGCCCTCGAGGCCTACGCGGCGCGGTCGGGGGAGATCGACGCGGTCGTCCTCGACATGGTCATGCCCGGGATGGGCGGCGGGGAGCTGTTCGACCGGCTGCGGGCGATCGACCCTGGGGTGAAGGTGCTGCTTGCCAGCGGCTTCAACCTGAACGGGCAGGCGGCCGAGATCCTCTCCCGCGGCTGCCGCGGTTTCATCCAGAAACCGTTCAACCTCGAGCAGTTGTCGCACAAACTGGCCGAGATCATCCCCTCCGGCGAAACCGCCGGAAAGACTACAGCGCATCCACCACCGGGTCCCTGAGGATCGCTGCGATCGCCTCCGCCGCCGCGGCCGCGGGCTCGGGGAAAACCTCGGCCAGGGCGGCGACATGCCTCAAGTTGTCCGCCGTGCGCAGGATCAAGACGGCGAGATCCCCCTCCTCGAGCTCGCAGATGCCGAGCGTTTGCTCCCAGGTCGCCCCCTTCGCCCAGGCATAGAGCGCGGCCGCCGGCCGGATGGAAAACGGCCGCGCCGCAAAACCGGCGTTCAGCATCTCCTCCACGAAGGGCGAGAGCGCAAGCGCCAGCCGGCGGTAAGCGGCGGCGAGCGGCCGCGGGATGAGCTTCTCCGGCAGGCGCCCCTCGATCTCCTTTTCGAAGACAAAGGTGGCGATCAGGCCGGCGAGAAGCGCGGGGTCGTTCTGCGGGAACGCCGCCCGGCGGAAGCCCTCGGCGATGAGCAGCGGCTGGTCCACGCGCAGCCGCGAGGCCCAGAGGCCGTCCGCGGTGAGGGCGTTTTCGCGGTCGACGTAGCCGTGCTCGCGGAGGAAATCGAGGTGCTCCCCGAACTCGCGCCAGAGGCGCTCCGCCGCCTCCTCGCGCCCGCTTTTCCGCCGCATGGACCTGCCCCGGCGGAAGGCCGCAAAGGAGCGCCGGAGCAGATCCTCGATCTGCGCGGGCGTGTGCGAGAGGAGAAGGTTCAGGACCATCGAAAAATTGATGTGGATCCGGCTTTCCACGTCGGAGGGCTCGGCGTTCAGGAGTGCCGCCACGTGGAGGATGTCCATGAAGCGGTTGGGCACGGTGAGGACGAAGCCGATCCGGTCCATCCCGCGACGGCCGGCGCGGCCGGTCATCTGGTGGAATTCGGTCGGGTCGAGCGGGAGAAACTCGCTTCCGTTGAAGCGGTCGGAGTAGAGAAGAACGATCGTCCGCGCCGGGAAGTTGACCCCGGCTGCGACCGTGGAGGTCGCAAAGACGGCATCCAACAGCCCCTCGGTCATCAGCCGCTCGATCAGCAGCTTCCAGATCGGAAGCTGACCGGCGTGGTGCGAGGCGACGGCGAGCTCGGTCAAATGGTAGAGCTGCCGGTGACGGCCGACCCGCTCACTCAAGGCCTTGAACTCGCGCACGATCGCGTCTTTCCGCGCGAGCCGCCCGCCGTTTGCGGGCTGGTTTCCGAGACAGGCCGAGAGGGCCTGGTCGCATTCGGCGCGGGATTTCAGAAAGAAGATGGCGGGCAGAAGATCGAAGTGCCGGAGCGCCTCGATGATCCGGCCGAAGGAGGGCGGCCGGTTGCCGAAGGGGCTCCGTTTCGAGCGCAGGAAACGCAGCACCTTCTCGTGCAGCCCGCCGGTCGCCGCACCCCGGCGGGAGAGGCGGGTCAAGGGAAGGATCAGCCCTGTCGGGTGGAGGAACAGGGGAAAGAGCGGCACCGGCCGGCGGGTCTCCTCGACGACGCGGCAGGGGCGGCCGCGGACCGAGGAGAGCCAGGCGGCGATTTCGCGGGCGTTTCCGATCGTGGCCGATAGAAGAAGAAGCGGGATGCGCGAGGGGAGGTAGATCATCACCTCTTCCCAGACGACGCCCCGCTCGCGGTCGCCCAGGAAATGAGCCTCGTCGAGAACGACGAAGTCGACGGCGAGCGAAGCCCCGCGGTGCATGGCGTCGTAGAGCTGATTGCGCAGGATCTCGGTCGTGCCGACGATGACGGCGGCATCGGGGTTTTCCTTGCGGTCGCCGGTCAGGATGCCGACCTGTTCCATCCCGAAGATGCGCCCGAAATCGGCGAACTTGGCGTTGCTGAGGGCTTTCAGGGGGCAGGCGTACCAGGCGCGGCCGCCCCGCGCGAGAATGCGATGGATCGCCTGCTCGGCGATCCAGGTCTTCCCGGCGCCGGTCGGTGCGGTGACAAGGCAGTCGGCGCTTTCGATCGCCTCGAGCGCCGTGAGCTGGAAAGGGTCGGGGGAAAAGGGCGTCTGTTCCGGGACGCCGATTTCGGCGAAAACCCGCTTGAGTGCGGGGTCGGCCGCCGGAGAAAACCGACCCTGCGCCGCCTGCGGCGCCACCCGCCTTCTGTGCCGATAGACCCTCATTAGGGGACGTCCATTTTCATATTACTTTACTGAAAGGGACGCCCATTCGTATATCACCATTTGAGATATAAGTGATATATAAATGGACGTCCCCTATTTGACTATTTGAGGAGGGCGGCGGCGATCGCGGAAACGCAGTCGCGGGCCGGGCCGCCGGCGTCGTAAGGGGAAAGTCCCCGGAGATCGGCCTCGATCAAGCGGTCGTCGTGGGGAATGAAGCCCAGGAACTCGAAATCGGAGAGGTTTTCCCGGAGAAAGGCCTCGTCGCCGGGATTGCGGATCTTGTTGCCGACGATCGCGATGCGCTGCAGGTTGATCTCGGAGGCCAGCTTGCGGATGTGGACCGCGGTGTCGATGCTGCGTCTTCCGGGCTCGACGACGACGATCAGCCGGTCGACGGCCTTCGCCGTGGCCCTCCCGAGATGCTCGATCCCCGCCTCCATGTCCATGACCACGACCTCGTCGCGCTGGAGCACGATGTGCATGACGAGCGCGCGCAGAAGGGCGCTCTCCGGGCAGATGCAGCCCGCACCGCCTTTTTTCACCCCGCCCAGTCGCATGAGCTTGATGTTTCCCATCTTCGCCGAGAGCGCATCGGGGAGGTCGTCCACCCGCGGGTTCAACTTGAAGTAGCCGCCGATCGACCCCGGCTGGGCACCGGTGCGCTCGAAGATCAGCTCCTTCATCTCGGAGATTGGGGTGATCGCCTCCGCCCCCGGGATCCCGATCCCGGAGGCGAGGTTCGCATCGGGGTCGGCGTCGATGGCGAGCACCTTCTTGCCCCGGTCGTTCAGAGAGCGAATGAGAAGGGCGGCGAAGGTCGTTTTCCCCACCCCGCCTTTTCCGCTGACTGCAAGTTTCATCCTCGGCCTCGCCGAAAAATTTATTTTCATCGACTTTCTTGCGAATATATCTCACGACAGGCCTGGAGGCAAAAAAAAACAGGGCGGGCCGTTCGGCCCGCCCTGGGCAATCGAAGCGCTCTGCGTTACATGTTCCTGCGCCAGCGCGCCGGGGTTTCGATCGTGGAGAGGTTGCGGCTGAGAGGCGAGGACACGTCGCGTTTGAAGCGGAGCGTCCCCTTCTTGTTTGCCGGGCCGGGGCGGTCGAGATCCCAGTCGTAATCCGGCCCCAGATCGATCCCCGGACCTGCGAGAAGCGTAGCCCAGACCTGGTCGTCGTCGCGATAGCCCTCGTTGGAAAGCTTGACGAGCGCCCAGGACATGGTCTCGCGGCCGTTCATCTCCGATACCCCCATGTCGATCGCCCGATACTTGGAAGCCGTCTCCGCGTCCATGTAGCGGGGGATGAGAATCGCCGCCAAGACGCTGAAGATGACCAATGAGGCGATCAGCTCGATCAGCGTGAACCCTCTGGAGTTGTTCATTGCATCGAGGCCGTTTGCAGAGACCGGATTGTTTTGCGGAACTCTTTTCATCGCTTGCCGGAGACCGATCCTCGTTCGAATCATAAAAATAAATTTAATTTCAAGGACTTGTTCTGCGCCAAGACCCGGGCTGATCCAGTTTTGCAGGTGTCCGCGTGAGGGCGACCGCGGAGCCGCCTTTGAACCTCAGGCTTCCACCGGTTGCAGCCGGGTTGCCACCCTCCCAAACGTAGTCTGGAGATGTGGATCCGGGAGGATTCAGGTCGAAGTTCATTCTACCCATCACGTAGGCATCAATGGCCGCGTCGTCAGCAAAATTCTGGTTCGAAATTTTTGCGTCGGCCCAAACCAGGCTCTCTCGGCCGTTAAGTTCGGAGATGCCGGCGTCGATGGCCCTGTTTTTGGCATTCGTCTCGAGGTCGATGTACCGCGGCACGGCCACGGCGGCCAGAATGCCGAGGATGATGAGCACGGCGATGATTTCGACCAGCGTGAATCCCGATTCGCTCTTGATGACCTTTGAAGGCTTCATGACTCTTCCTCCTCACGAGGCGTATTGCGAACCTTAGGTGCCCGTGAGGATAAGCACAATTTATGCCAAATTATCTGGCAATGTAATTTTTAACAAAAAATCAGTTAATCATGATATTTATCACTTTTCTGGCAAGCACCGACTTCCCCCGCCGGTTCCCGCTTTATTCAAAATATGTAGATTTTTGAATCAAACGGATACGCTCGATTCATATTTTTTGATGCTTTTTACATCGATCCCCAGTTTCCGGATCCGGTGCCAGAGGCTCCGCTGGTTGATCCCGAGAAGCTCGGTCGCCCGCGACTGGACCCCCCCGGTCTTGATCAGCGCCTCGATGATGAGATTGCGCTCGATTTCGTTCAGCTTTGCGTCGAGGCTCATGGCCGAAGGGAGCCTGATCTCCGATTCTCCTGGCATCTCCGCGAAAATCCGCGTGATTTTTTCCGGGAGCTGGGCCGGCTCGATACAACCCCCCTCGGCGATCAGGGCCGCCGCCTCGATCACGTTTTTCAGCTCCCGGATGTTCCCCGGCCAGGGGTAGGCCATGAGCATCTGCAGCGCAACCGACGATATTTCTACTTTTTTCGGAGCGTTCTGTAGAAAATGGTCGACCAGGAGCGGAATGTCCTCCCTGCGCTCGCGAAGCGGCGGGAGGCGCAGCGTGAAGGCGCTGAGGCGGTAATAGAGGTCCTCGCGGAAAACTCCATCCTCGACCAGCTTTTCCAGGTTCTTGTTGGTCGAGGCGATGAAGCGGACATCGACCCTGACCGTGCGCGTGCCGCCGACGCGGTAGAACTCTTTCTCCTGGAGCACCCGCAGGATCTTCGCCTGCAGCGTGAGCGGCATATCCCCGATTTCATCCAAAAAAATCGTCCCGCCGTTTGCGAGGTCGAATTTCCCCGGCTTGAAGGAAACCGCCCCCGTGAAGGCCCCTTTTTCGTGCCCGAAGAGCTCGCTTTCAAGCAGCTCCTGAGGGATCGCCGCACAATTCAACTTCACGAAGGGCTTCTCTTTCCTCGGGCTGTGGGCGTGGAGGCTCGTGGCGACGAGTTCCTTGCCGGTGCCGCTCTCCCCCAGGATGAGGACGGTCGTGTCGCTCGGGGCGACCTTCAGGATCAGGCCGAAGATGCCGCGGATGGCCACACTTTCGCCCACGATCTCGGGAAAGAAGTGGCGGGCGTCGATGCGGCTCAACACCGTGGTCACGCGGTCGAAGACGGTTGTGATTTGGGCGAGCTTGTCGCCCCCTTTTTTCCTGCCTCCCACGGCCGTCTTCAAGGCCGGAAGCTCGCTTGCCTTGCGGATGAACTCCTCGACCGGCCGGAGGAGAAAACGAACGATCGCCAGGCCCGTCCCGAACGCGACCAGGCTGATGGCGATGATCAGCCAGAAGACCCAGGTCGAGGGGTCGATTTTCGCCTCCATCCCGTAGCGTGTGAGCCGGTAGGCGAGAAGCGCGGAGAAGATCGAAAACCCCGCGAAGATGAAGGGGATGATGATGTAGAGGCTGATGTGGAACCGCGCCTGCTTCATTTGACCTTGAGCGAGATGTCCCACATGGGAAGAAAGATCGCGAGCGCAAAGAAGCCGACCACCGCGGCGAGGCTGATCGTGAGCACGGGCCCGATGGCATCGGAGAGCTTCTTGGTCGCGTATTCGACCTCGGTGTCGTAGTGGGCGGCGACATCCCGGAGCAGCGTGTCGAGGTTTCCGGATTCCTCGCCGACCGCGATCATGTTGACCAGCATGGGCGGGAAATAACGGGCCTGCCGGAGCGGCCCGGAGATGCCGCGTCCCTCCTTGAGGCGGTCCTTGATGCCGTCGAGCCGGCGGGCGATGGCCGTGTTCCCGATCGTGCCGGAGAGGATGTCCATGGCATCGAGAATGTCGACCCCGCTCGACTGCAGGATCGAAAAGATGCTCGCAAAGCGCGAGATCGCCGCCTTCTGGAACAGCTTGCCGACGAGCGGGATGCGCAGCAGCAGGCTGTCGCGGAGAAGCCGCCCCTGAGCGGTCCGACCGTAGAGCACGGCGGCGACGATGAGCCCCGTCAATCCGAGGAAAAGGACGGCCCAGTGGCGCACGATCAGCTCGTAGAGCGCAAGGCAGATGCGGGTGGGAAGCGGGAGCGTGAGCCCGCTCGCCTGGAAGACGTTCACGAACTTGGGGATCACCCCCACCAGCAGGACGAAGAAGGCGACCCCGAGGAACAGGACCACGATCGCCGGGTAGGTGAGCGCGGACTTGATGTCGGATCGGACCTTGTTCTCGTGCTCGATCACGTAGATCAGGCGATCGAGGATCTCGGGCAGGGCCCCGGAGGATTCCCCCGCGCGGAGCATGCTGCAGTAGAGGGGGGAGAAGATCTTCGGGTGGCGGCGGAAGGCATCGTGGAGGCTCGCCCCCTCGCGGATGTCATGGTGGATCTTCCCCAGAGCTTCCCGCAGGGTGCGGTTTTCGGTCTGTTCCTCGAGCACCTGCAGGATCGTCAGCATGGGCACACCGGCCCGGATGAGCGTCTTGAACTGCTTGGTGAAGAGGATGAGATCCGCGGCCTTGACCCGCGAGCGGAAGGCGCCGAGGCCCGCCCCCGCGGCCGCGGCGCCGAGCGGCTTGACACTCACGGGGATGAGCCCGCGGCCGGCGACCAGAGCGGCTGCGGCTTCGGCCGAGTCGGCCTCGATTTCGCCCTTCGCGTTTTCCCCGGCGTCGGTGAGCGCCTGGTAGCTGAATCGCGCCATGGCCCTTTCCGTTTCAGACGAGCACGGCGGAGGCCGCCTCCTCGAGGGTCGTGATCCCCTGGACGACCTTGTCGATCGCGTTGTCCCTCAGGGTGCGGAAATCGCCCGCCTCCACGGCGGCCCGCGTGATCTCGTGGGCGGGTTTCCGCTGCAGGATCATCTCCCGGATCATGGGGTCGATCACGAGCACCTCGAAGACGCCCGTCCGGCCCTTGTAGCCGGTGTGCATGCAGTTGAAGCAGCCCTGGCCGGCGACGAAGCCGCTCGTGTCGACCCCCTCGAGTTTCCAGTAGCGGATCTCGGCCTCGGAGGGCGGCCGGGGGGCGCGGCAATTCGGGCAGACCTTGCGCACGAGCCGCTGGGCGAAGGAGACGAGCATCACCGAGGAGACGAGGTAGGGCTCGATCCCCATGTCCATGAGCCGCGTCATCGCGCCGGCGGCGTCGTTCGTGTGCAGCGTGCTCAACACGCGGTGGCCCGTCAGCGCCGCCTGGACGGCGATCTCGGCCGTCTCGCGGTCGCGGATCTCGCCCACCATGATCACGTCCGGGTCCTGCCGCAAAATCGACCGCAGGCCGCTCGCAAAGGTCATCCCGGCCTTGCGGTTCAGCTGTACCTGGCGGATCTTCTCGATCCGGTACTCGACCGGGTCCTCGACGGTGATGATGTTGATGTCGACCTTGTTGATCCGTTTCAGGATCGCGTAGAGGGCGGTGCTCTTGCCGCTTCCCGTGGGGCCGGTGCTCAGGATCATCCCGTAGGGCTTGACGATCTCTCTTTCGAGCCGCCCGCGGTCGGCGTCGCTCATGCCGAGCAGCTCGAGGGCGTAGATGTCCGCGCTCGTGTCGAGCAGCCGCAGGACCATGTTCTCGCCGTAGATCGAGGGGATGGTCGAGGCGCGGATGTTGATGTCCTTGTTCTTCATCTTCACCGTGAAGCGGCCGTCCTGCGGCACGCGCGACACGGCGATGTCCATGTTGGCGAGGATCTTGAGCCGGGAGATGATCGGCAGAAACATGCCCTTCGGCGGGGCGGGGACCTCGTGGAGCTTCCCGTCGACGCGGAAGCGGATCTGCACGTGGTCCTTCTCGGGGCTGATGTGGATGTCGCTCGCCCCCTCGCGGACCCCCTGGGAGAGGATGGAGTTCACCAGACGCACGACGGGGGCCTCCTGAGCCATGCCCTGGAGCGAACTCACCTCCACGTCGTCGAGAGAGGCCGTCTTCTCGATCTGCTTGTCGATCTGCACGTCCTCGAGGTCCTCGAGCACGCTGCCCACCCCGGCATAGGTCCCGTAGAGCGTCGTGTGGAGCTGGTTCAGCTGCTGCTCGGTGCAGATCACGGCCTCGACCTCGAGGTTGGTCAGGACCTCGAGCGCATCGAGGGTGTGGATGTCGAGGGGGTCGGTCATGGCGACCTTGAGGAGCATCCCGCTCTTCTGAAGCGGCGCCACCGAATACTTGTGCGCGGTCTCGGCGGTGACGAGCTTGGCGAGCTCCATGTCGAGGACGTGGCGGTCGGGTCGGTATTTCTCGATCTTGAGCTGGCTGGAGATCAGGTCCACGATCTGGCTTTCCCCGAGGACGCCTTCGCGGACGAGGTACTGGCCGAGCTTGAGGCCGCTCTTCTTTTGCTGCTCGAGGATCTCCGCGAGTTTCTGCCGGGCGATCAGCCCCGCCTCGACGAGCATTTCACCGAGTTTTTTGTGCATGGGGATCGAGGTCCTGCTGCTGGAGGGGTTCGCTTCCCAGGCCATGGCGACCGCTTTCCTTCTCCGGGTGTCTGCCGCGTCTCTCAGTGTTCCGCGGGATAGGGGTCGGCGTAAAGGACCGCCCCCTCCCAGGAGCCGATCAGCCCCGCCGCGGCGGCTGTGTGCCGCGGCAGAAGCGAAATCTGAAGCAGCGCCGTCTCGCGGTCGAAGAAAACCTGCCGCAGCACCAGCAAGAAGCGCAATCCTTGCCGCGGCTCCCAGAGCGGGATGAGCCGCATCGCGGGCAGGGAATCCGGCGGGTTGCGCAACGCCGCCAGCGCTTCCTCGAGATTTGCAAACTCGTTTATCTTAACCCACCAGGCCGGTTTGTTCAACGCCCGGGGGAGGGTTTCGACCGCCGGGAGCCGGAGGGTGCGGCCCGCCAAGATGCGGTCGGGGTCGTCGATCAGGGGGTTGGCGAGGATGACCGCCCGGAAGTGACGGTTGGAGTATTGCCCGTAGACCCGCTGGATCACACCCGAGACCGTCTCGCCGCGCTGCAGCCGCACCTCGCCGAGAATTGCAGGCGGCCCCTCCTGCGCCTGCGCCGCCTTCTGCTCGGCGGCAAGGGGAGCCCTCTCCCCGAAGACTGCGGCTGCGGCCTCCGCCGCCGACCGCCCCGTCTCCCCCGACGCCATGGAGGGCGTTGGATCTTCGCGCCTCGCGGCGTCGGGCGCCTGCGCGACCGGCGCTTCCGCCGCCTCGGCGGCGGGTTCCGCCTGCGGAATCGGCCGGGTTTCCACGATCCCCCGCGGGGGGTCCGGCGAAAGCGTCCGTCCGGGCGCCGCTGGGGGGAATACCCCCCGCAGCCTCCCGCGGAGCCGATCGAGAGGGGAGACCTCCGCGGAAAACGCCCAGAGCAGCAAAGCGGCAAGCGCCGCCGCCGTCGCCCCCCAGGCGGCCGCCCGGCGGCCGGTCCGCGCCGGGGCCTCGGCGGTGACGACCCGCGCGGCGCAGCGCCGCACGGTCGCATAGCCCACGCGCTTTGCGTTCTGGATGATCATCGCCAGGATGCACTGGTGGCAGAGGTTGATGATCTTCCGCGGGAAACCGCCCGTCGCGCGGTGGATGGCCCACAGGGCGGGCAGGGTGAAGAGGTCGAGCGGCTGCGGCGAGGCGCTCGATCTCTCGAGACGGAAGCGGATCATGCGCCGGGTGTCGCCGAAGTCGAGGGGTTTCAGCCGGTGCAGGAGGTTGATCCGGTCGCCGAAGTTGGGGTGCCGCCGCAGGGTCTCCTCGAACTCGCGCTGGGCGAAGATCACGATCTGCAAGAGTTTGTACGCGTTGGTCTCGTAGTTCAGAAACTCGCGCAGAAGCTCGAGACAGAAGGGGGGGATCTTCTGGCCCTCGTCGATGATGAGGACGGTCGTCTTCTTCTGCTCGACCCCTTTCCGGAAGAGGATCTGCTTGATCGCCTCTTTCGCCTGCCACTCCGAGACCTCGGCGGGCAGCCGCCTCCCCGTGAGCAGCCGCACCACGGTGGCGAGAAAATCCGCGCCGTCGCGGAAGGAGGGGTCGAGGATGAGGTGGGTTTCGATCTCCGGCCGCCGGGCGAAACGCCGGATCAGGTGGCGGCACAGGGTCGTCTTGCCGGTGCCGACCTCGCCCAGGACGACGTTCAGGCCGCGCCGCAGGTGAAGCGAGAGCTCGAGCTTCTGGAGGCAGTCCAGGTGCTGCCGGGACTGGTAGAAGAAGTCCGGGTCGGGCGAGTTGGAGAAGGGCTCGCGCTCGAGGTTGAGAAGGGAAAAGTAATCCATCGCGGCTTCACCCCGACAAGGCGGACCCGGGGCCCTCGGGGCCGCGGGCGCCGCAGGCGCAGCGTCGGCGCGGGCGCCCCCGGGGGGTCCCGGCGGCGCGCGTTGCGGCGCCATCGGGTGTGCGGCCGGTCAGCCTCCGGCCGGGAAGGGCTTGAGGATCGTCGGCGTGATGAAGATCAGCAGATCCTCCTTGGAGCTTCCCTTGCCCTGTTTCTTGAAGAGCCAGCTCAGGATGGGCACATCCGTGAGGCCCGGGACCCCGGTCTGCTCGTCGGTCGTGGTCTCCTTGTTCAGGCCCCCGATGACGAGCGTCTGGCCGTCCGCTTGGATGACGTTGGTCTCGGCGTTCTTGGTGACGATCGTCGGGTTGCCGAGCACCTGGCGCGTGAAGTCGACCTCGTCCTTGTTCACGCGCACCGAGAGCCTGAGCGTGCGGGGGTCGATCACGTGCGGCGTCACCCGGAGGCTGAGGACGGCCTTCTTGTACTGGATGTTCACCTCGCCGTCCTCGACGCTCTGAAAGGGGATGTCGCGGCCGCTTTCGATCAGTGCGGTCTGGTTGTCGAGGGTCGTGATCGAGGGGCTGGAGAGGATGTTCAGCTTGCCCTCGTTCTGGAGGGCGGTCAACTGGGCGGCGAGAAGCGATTTGCCGACGTTCTGGAAGAGGAAACCGAAGCTCGAGGCGCCCGCGGCGGTGACCGGCAGATCGATCACGTTGCCGGCCGTGGGGTCTACCGGGGTGCCGACGCCGGAGCCGAGGGCGTTGTTGTCGCGGCCGGTCAGGAACCCGCGCTTGTCCCCGCCGCTCAGCTGGTAGGCCCCGCCCCACTGGATGCCGAGCTCGCGGGCGACGTCCTTGTTCGCCTCGACGATGTAGGCCTCGATCAGGACCTGCGGGGTCGGCTTGTCGAGTTTTTCGAGCACGGAGAGGATCACGTTCAGATCCCGCGGCAGGGCGTTCACGATGATCGAGTTCGTGTGCTGGTCGACCAGGATCGAGCCGATCGGCTTGTTCGCCTTGTCCGTGCTGAGGAAAGCCTTCAGGTTTTCCTGGAGTTTCGCCGCTTCCGCGAACTTGACGGGGACGATGCGCGCGACCGGCGTCTCCACGAGCGACAGATCGCGCCGGCGGCTTTCCTTGCGCAGGTCCTCCTCGAGGTCGTCGGCGGTCAGGATGCGGATGATGTCCCCCTGCCAGGCGTAGCTCAAGTTGTGGGTGCGCAGGATCCCGAGGAAGACCTGGTCCCAGGGGGCCTGGGTGATGTTGATGCTTGAGCGGCCGGTGACCTTGTCGTTCAGAATCAGGTTCACATCGGCCGCGCGGGCGAGCGCGCGAAGAAGGGTCGCCACGTCGACGTTGCTCATCTTCAGGCTGACGCGGCGTGTGGGAAGCGGCTTTTGTCTTTCCGGGGAGGTCTCCGCGGGCGGGGCGATTTGTCCAGGGAGCCGCTCGCGGGTGGGCTCCGGCGAAGCCGGCGAGAAGCCCTTCGATTCCAGGGCGAGCGCCCTCCATTTCTCGAGGAAGGGGTTCTCGGCCTCGGGTTTCTTGGGCGGGGCGCAGCCCCAGGCAAGAAGGGCGACGAGCACCCAGGCGGCGGCCGCCGACGGGACGAAGGATCGAACGCGTCTCATAAGCCGGTATCCCCTAGTCGGTTTCCTTGAGCGGAATGACGACCTCGCCCTGCGGGGAGGCCACGATGACCTGGTTGGGACGCACCGCTTTCAGGACGAAGCCGCCGGCCGGCAGGCGGTCTCCGGCCTCGTACTCCATCCCGTTGATGATCGCAATCCGGCGGCCGGCCGCCTCGATGAAGCCGCTGTAGAGCAGGCTGGGAGGGGGGCCCCCCCGGTGATCGCCCGGGCGCTTCTCCTCGGCCACCCCACCGGTTTTGGTGCGGATCTCGAGAAAGGGGTTCCGGGCCCAGCCGGCCTGGGCCTTTTCCCAGACCGCATTGCCCTCCGGCCCGCCCCCGCGGATCGCATCGGCGACCTTGCTGATGAAGACGTTCAAGGGCTCGCCCCCCTGGGCGGCGGCCGGGGCCGGAAGCGGGGCCCGGGAGCGGGGCAGCAGCAGCTCGATCGCCCCGTAGCCCACGGTCAGGAACATGAGGCCGACGATGATCTTTTCGCGCCGCGTCATGGAGCTATTCTCTTGCGAGCCACATCTTGAGCGTGAGTTCCTCGCCGCCCTCGACCGCCCGGACCTCGATCTCCTCGAAGCCTTCGAAATAGCCAAGCGAGGCCACGGCGTGCAGAAACTCGCGGAAGTCCAGAAAACGGCCGTTCGCGCTCAGGCGCACGAGGAAGCGGTTCGAGGCGTCGGTGAGCGTGTTCACGTCGGGGGCGACCTCGCGCACCTTGAGCCCGTGGGCGGCGGCCGTTTCCGTGAGCCGCCGCGGCAGGGCGGTGATCTCCTCGCGCTTCAGGCGCACCCGCTCCGCCTGGCTGATGCGCTTGCCCTGCGGCGGCGGGGTTTTCGATTTTTCCAACAGATTCAGGAAGACCGGGTGGAGCACGCGCTGCTCCTCGAGCCGCGCTTTCAGCCCCTCGATGTCGCGATCGAGCTCGGCCGAGAGCTGCCGCGCCGGAAGGATGACGAAGACGAGAAACACGAGCAGGCCGGCCGCGCAGAGCAGCAGGAGAACGAGCGTCGGGGTGGGGAGAAGGAAGCCGCGGCCGTTTCTGTTCATCCCCTAGACGACCTCCATCTGGGCCGTGAAGCGCATCACCGGCTGGTTGTCCACGACATCGAGCGCCTTGCGGCTGATCGAGGCCTGGCGGAAGAGGGGGGAGTTCTTGAGCGCCATGAGGTAAGCGGCGAGCTCGGCCTCGAGATCGGCGCGTTCGCCGCGTACGACCCCCTCGACGACGAGGACTTTTTTCGGTGCCGGGGGCTTGCCGCCGGGCGCGGCGGGCCTGGCGGGAGGGTTCTCCCACTTCGCGCTCACGGCGATGAGCCGTACCTGCTCCGGGGTTACATTCGCCAGTTCCCCCAGCAGGGCCAACCCCAGGAAATGGGCGCCGGCCCCGGCGATGCCCTGGTGTTGCGCGCGGATCTTTCCGGCCAGGTTCAGGATCAGGTTCTTGTCCACGCGCACGTCGAAGGAGGCGAGCTGGTTCTGCAGGCGCAACCGCTCGAGTTCCTTTGCGCGCAGCTCGTTGTCCTGCCAGAAGGCGAATCCCGCCCCGCAGAGCATGAGCAGGAAGAAGACCCCGAAGACCGCCCGGTTGAGCGCGCGCACGCGGGTCTCCCGCTCGCGGTCCTTGTAAGTATAGAGGAAGTTGGGGGTCGTCTGGTTGCTCGAGAGCGCCATGCCGAGCGCCGGGGCGAGCGCGCTCTGCTCCTCGGGGGAGGCGGGCGGCGGTTTGAGAAAGCGCAGCCCCTCGTCCTCCCGCAGGGGATTCAACAGTTCGACCGGGAGCCCGAGTTCGTCCCCGATGTAGTCGATGAGGCTCGGGTGGGGCCTGACCCCGCTCGAGACGTAGACCTTCTCCACACGCGCATTGTCGAAGTTGAGCGCGAAATTCCGGAAGGTCCGCTCCATCTGGCGGACGAGCCGCTCGAGGGCCGGGAGGATCATCCGGTAGATGCGCTCCTCGCGCACGGCGAGGGTTTTTTCGGAAGGCTTCTCGGACCGGTTTTCGGCTCCGGGTTTGCCGTAGATCGGCGGGAAGAACAGGGCCTGCGCCGCCTCCACCTCCTGCCGCAGGCGGGACTTGATCGCCCGGATGCGCTCCGGGTCCGAGGTGGGGGACTTGGTGAGCGAGAGCTCGAACCAGTTCTGCTCGATCTCGTGCTGCAGCGCCTCGACCATGGTGCGGATGCCGGCCCGCACACCGCGGGAGAGGACGAGGCGGTTCCCGGTGAAGAGGTCGATGCGCGACCAGTCGCGCCCGATGTAGAGGCTCGCCACGGCCCCGCCGTAGGCCGGGATGCGCCCGGCCTGCATGAGGTTCTGGATGGCGAAGGGGACGATCGAGATTCCCGCGAGCGGAAACCCCGCACGGGCGAAGAGCTGGCGCGTCTCTTCGATCGTGTCTTTCGGGGCGACCAGGGCCATCACGGCGATCCGGCGCGCCCCGGCCTCCTCGGCTTCGCCCAGGACATGGAAATCGAACAGGGTCTCCTTATCGTCGAAGGGGCTCTGCTTGCGGTACGTCCAGTAAACCGTGTTCGCCAGCTGCTTCTGCGGCACGCGCGGCACCTTGAGGTAGCGCGTCTCCACCTGCGCCGAGGGGATCGAGGCCCAGAGATCCACCACCCGGTGGGGCGCAAGGAAACGAAGCAGGGCCTGGCGCAGGAACTTCGGGAAATCGGGGTGGGAGCGGGGGATGTCGGGGTCGAAGGGGATGCGGGCCCAGTCGAGGAGGTCGATCCTCCTCTCCGAGGAGCGGCTTGCCTTGACAAGCTTCAGGTCCTCGTGGCCGAGGTCGACCCCGACGGAGATGGAACTGCGGCCGAAGGGAATGGCCCGCAGCAGGTTTTCCCCCATACGGGCCCCGCTCTCTCTCGGGTGGGGGCTTTCTTCGGCGGGGGGGCCTTCGCTGCGGATCAGTTCGAGAAGCCGTTCGGTCGACGAAAGCTCGTCCTGCTTGGCCAAGGGCGTCTCTCCGCCTCCGGGCGAACGGCCCGGAAATTTAAAGTAACCTTAACAATTAATTCATGAATCGCCGGTCAAGTCAAGGCGGAGAGCCTCGGGACGCGGAAAATCCGCCCTTTTTTTCGCTATTGTCAAACCCGCGGATGGCCGATACAATAAATTGTGAACTTTTCTTCCCAGGATGGGGAAGCCGACTCCCCCCATGGCGAACATGCCGGAGCGATATGGAAGCCGAACTGATCGGAGTCAGTGACAACATCCAGCGCATCCGCGATATCATCGAGCGCGTGGCCGACTCCAACCTGAACGTCGTCGTCTGCGGGGAGACCGGCGTGGGCAAGGAGCTCGTGGTGCAGCACCTCTACCGGCGCTCGAACCGCTTCGGCAAACCCTTCGTCAAGGTGAACTGTGCCGCGCTCCCCGACACGCTCTTGGAGAGCGAGATGTTCGGCTACGAGCCCGGGGCCTTCACCGGTGCCGACAAGCGCCGCCGCGGGAAATTCGAGCAGGCGAACGGCGGGGTGCTCTTTCTCGACGAGATCGGCGACATGTCGCTCCCGCTCCAGTCGAAGCTGCTCCATGTCCTGCAGGGAGGGGACTTCACCCCGCTGGGATCTGAAAAAGCTGTGAAAACGGATGCCTGGGTGATCGCCGCAACGAACCACGACCTCGAGCGGGATCTCATCCAGGGCAAATTCCGCGAGGACCTCTACTTCCGCTTGAGCGCGATCCGCATCATGATCGAGCCGCTCCGCCGTCGCCCCGAGGACATCCCGCACCTGATCAATTACTACATCAAGAAATACTCCGAAGAGTTCCAGGGCAAGCGCTTCAGCGCCCCGCGGAAGAAGACGATCGAGAGGCTGCGTGCGTATTCCTGGCCGGGAAACGTCCGCGAGCTCCAGAACATGATCAAGCGGATCATGATCCTGGGGGACGACGACGAGACCCTGGAAAGCCTGCTCAAGACGCCCGAGTCGCGCGCCGGGGAAGCGCCGGGGGGCAAAGCCGAAACCGCGGCCCCTCTCTTCGATCCCCGTGAACTTCAGAACCTCGCCTCCCTCTCGCTCAAGCAAATGCGCAAGAAGGCCGCGGACCGCGTGGAACGCGAGGTCATCTCCTACGTCCTCAACAAGACCGCCTGGAACCGGAGCAAGGCGACCCGCATCCTGAAGATCAGCTACAAGACGCTCCTCTATAAAATCAAGGAGCTCGGGATCGAACCTCCCCCCGACGCTTTCGATTGAGCTTCTGCCGGGTTTCTGAGAACTTTTGTCCTAAGAAATGTGGAATTTTTTCTCCATTCCGAACGACTCAGCCATGGCCCGTCTATACAACGGATCCCAGAACATCATATAACCATATGAAAAAAATGGACATCAAATGTTGCCGCCGTGGGCGCACGAAAAGGAGCAACCTGGCATGCGAAATGCTTTCCTTCGATCCCGATTCATTCCATCAGCAAGTCGAGGAACCCCAAAGCCCATGTCCGCTGAAACCGGGACCGATGCCGCTCGCAGCGAAAGGGGAGACGATGTCCTTCCCGATAACGGGGGGCGCAGAAGACTCCTCGAGCGCAGGCGCTTCCTTTACACCTGTTACATCCCGGAGCGGCGAAGCGGCGCGGACCGCCGCCGGGGCGACGACCGCAGGCAAAATCCGCGGACCGAATCCGGGGCCGAGACCTTCGACTGACCTCCCCGGATCCCCCCTTCGCCGCCCGGGCCGGTTGGGGAGTCTATTCTCCAGGGCGGCGCAGACAAGGCATCCCGGTTTTCTCTTCCACGGATGACATGGCCATCGACCAGATCTCCTGACCCCGCTATACCGGGCGCCTCCGAAGGCGCCCTGAAAGTCCGCGTCCGCTTCTGGGACCAGATGGTCCTGATCGGAGTCGGGCTCGCCTTATTCTACACCCTCTTCGAGTCGCTGCTCTCGATTTTTCTCGAGGTGAACGTAGACTTCATGCAGCGCATCTTCGGGGCGGGGCCGGGCGCCCTCTACGGCCGGCTCACCGTCCTTTGCCTCTTTGCCATTTTCGGCTCCCACGCCCAGTACACGATCAACCGCCGAAAGCTCGCCGAGAAGGCGCTTCGCGAAAGCGAGGAGCGCTTCCGCGGCATCGTCGAAAACGCGCCGGTCGGCTATTGCGAGCTGGAGACGAACGGCGGCTTCACCTTCGTGAACGACGCGGCCTGCGCGATCCTGGGGTATCCCCGCGAGCGGCTGAGAGGGATGAGGTTGCAGGAGCTCGCCGATGTCGAAAGTCGGGATCTGCTCGACGAGCAGCTCGGGCGGGTGCTCGCCGGCGAAGAAACCGTGCGGAATGTCGAGTGGGTGCTTTCCCGGCCGGATGGGGAGCGGCGCTTTGCGGAGTCCTCGATCACCCTGCAACGCGACCCGCGGGGAAAGCCGGTCGGCCTGAGCGTGTTCTTCCGCGACGTGACCGAGCGGCGGCGGGCCGAGGAACTCTTGCGGGCGAAGCTTGCCGCCGAGGCCGCAAGCCGCACCAAGGGCGAGTTTTTGGCGAGCATGAGCCACGAGATCCGCACCCCCCTGAACGCGATCATCGGCCTCGTCGATCTTCTCGGCAAGACCGATCTGCGCCCCGAGCAGCGCGAGGATCTCGACGTGGTGCGGGCCTCGGCCTATGCCCTTCTTTCCCTCATCAACAATCTGCTCGACTTCTCGAAGATCGAGGCGGGAAAGCTCGAGCTGCTCGAGGTCTCCTTCGACCCCTGGCGGTTCGTCGAGGAGACGGTCAAGATATCCGCCGTGAAAGCCCACAACAAGGGGGTCGAGCTCGTCTTCCGCATCGACCCGCGCCTGCCGGGCAGGCTTCGCGGCGACCCCGACCGCCTGCGGCAGGTGCTCCTCAACTTGGTCGACAACGCCGTCAAATTCACCGAGAAGGGCGAGGTGGTCGTCCGGGCCGATCTGCGGCGAACCGGGAAAGACCGGGCCGTGGTTCAGTTTTCGGTTCGCGACAGCGGGATCGGCATCCCGGCCGACAGGCAGCAGAGGATCTTCGAAGCCTACGACCAGGGGGACCCCGCGGTGTCGCGCCGCTACGGCGGAACGGGGCTCGGGCTTGCGGTCTCGGCGCGTCTGGTCAGGTTGATGGGCGGGCGGATCGGCGTCAAGAGCGCCCCCGGCCGGGGAAGCCTTTTTGCCTTCACGGTGCCCTTCCGGGTGGAGGAAGGGGTGGCCGCCGGGCCGCCGCCTGCGCCCGACTCGCTGCGGCGCGTCCTTCTGGTCGAGGACAACGCGGCGGCCCGGCGGATCACGGGGGAGATGCTTGCGCGTGCCGGGATCGAGCATCTCCCCGCTTGCAATGCGCTTGAGACGAGGCGCCTTTTGTCCTCAGCCCCGCCGCCGGATGCCGTGATTCTCGACGCCGGACCGCCGGGGGAGGACGGCCTTGCGCTCGCCGCCTGGATGCGCCGCGAGGCAGGCTACTCCGGCCCGATCGTCATGACGCTCACCCTGCCCGACCTTCGGCGCAAGCCGGAGTGCAAGGCGCTGGGGATCCAGGCGGTCATCGTCAAACCCTTCGGCGAGGAGGAACTTCTTCGTGCGCTGCGGGAAGCGGCTGCTGGAGGAGCCCCTGCAGAAGAGGCGCAAACCTCTCTTCCCGCCCCCGAGCCGGCGGAGCGGATGCCCCCCTTGCGGCTTCTCGTCGCCGAGGACACGCCGTTCAACCAGAAATTCATTCAACGCCTGCTCGAACGTTGGGGTCTGACCGCGGTGCCCGCGCGCGACGGGAAGGAGGCCCTGGAGCGCTTCGCCGCGGAACCTTTCGACGCCGTCCTGATGGATGTCCAGATGCCGGGGATGGACGGGCTCGAGGCCACCACGGCGATTCGCCGGCTCGAGGTGCAGACGGGACGCCCGCGGACGCCGATCATCGCCATGACGGCGCACGCGGTGCAGGGGGATCGCGAGCGCTGTCTCGCCGCCGGCATGGACGATTACCTGGCCAAGCCGATCGACGCCGCGGCGCTCAAGCGGATCCTCCTTGCCCGCGCAGGTGCTCCAAGATCACCGGCGGGGGAGAAACGGTTGCCGGAAGAGGACGCGCTTCTCGAGGGATTCGGCGGCGATTTCGGCTTTTTCCGCGAGGTGGTCGAGGTGTTCCTCGACGACCACCCGCGGCAGATCGAACTGCTCCGGCAGTCGGCGGGACTGGGCGATGCCGCCTCCTTCCGCCGGGCCGCGCATTCGCTCAAGGGGATGCTCCGCGGCTTCCGTTTCATGGAGGCTGCGGACAAGGCGGAGCGGCTGGAAATCGCCGGTGAAAGAGGAGAACTCGGGGGCACTGAACCGTTGATCGCCGAGCTCGAGGGGGCTATGCTCCTTCTCGACCGCCGCTTGCGGGAGATTCTGGGGCGGAACGCCGGGGCGAAGTAGTTTCTCGGGGGGGATACGGATGCCGGAGGCCGCAAAGAAGATCCTCGTCGTGGATGACGACCGCGTCATCCTCGCCTTCGCCGAGCGGCTGCTTTCCTCCCAGGGCCACGAGGTGAAGACCGCAGGCGACGGCTTCGAGGCGCTGAACATCCTTTCCGCCTACACGCCCGACGTCATCTTCTTCGACCTCATCATGCCCAAGATCGACGGCGACAAGCTGATCCAGATCGTGCGCAGCATGCCGCGCCTCGAGAAGAGCTTTCTCGTCATCGTCTCGGCGGCGGTCGCCGAAACGGATTTCAACTTCAGCGAGACGGGGGCGGACTATTACGTCGCCAAGGGTCCTTTCAGCGCCATGGCCGAAAATCTGCTCGCCGCCGTGCGCGCAGCCGATTCCCCGCATCCTGTTGCGCCGCAAACGCCCGTGATCGGCCTCGAGCACGTCTACTCCCGGCAGCTGACCCGCGAGCTTCTTTCGCGCAACCGCCACCTCGAGACGATCCTCGAGAGCATGTCCGAGGGCATCCTCGAGGTCTACGCGGGCAAGGTCGTCTACGCGAACACGGCCGCCGTGCAAATGCTCGGCATCCCCGTGCGCCGGATGCTCACGGCCTGCCCGACCGAGCTCTTCCCCGAAGCGGTCCGCGGGGAGGTCGAGGCTCTCTTCCGCACGCCCTCCAATGAACCTGCCGAGACCGAACCGGGGCGGCCGCTCGAGGTGCACGGCCGCGAGCTGGTCGTGAAGAAGCTCCCCGTCAAGGGGGACGAGGAGACCGCGATCTGGATGATCCTCGACGTGACCGAGCGCCGCCGCCTGGAGAGCCAGATCCAGCACATCCAGAAAATGGAGGCGCTCGGCACGATCGCCGCCGGGGTCGCCCACAATTTCCGAAACACCCTGACCGAGATCCTGGTGAACAGCCAGCTGATCCAGCTCAACCACAAGGATCGGCCCGAGCTCCAGGAGATCGCCGCGCGCATCCACTCCTCGGTGAAACGCGGGGCGCGCCTCGTGGACGGGCTGCTCCACTTTTCGCGCAAGGAGATCCGCCGCGAGTTCCAGCCGCTCGACATCGTCCCGGTGATCCGGGAGGCGCTCGCCGTCGTCGAGGGCTCGTTCGACCCGCGGATCCGCATCGAGGCGCGGGTCCCCGATGCGCTCTGGGTCGTGGGCGATGCGACGGGCTTGAGCCAGGTGTTCATGAATCTGTTCACCAACGCCCGCGACGCCATGCCGGCGGGAGGGGTGCTCAGGGTCGAGGCCGGGGAGGAGGGCGATTCCGTCCTGATAGTGGTATCGGACACGGGCTGCGGCATGGACGCCGAGACGCTGGAGAAATGCTTCGACCCCTTTTTCACCACCAAGCCGGTCGGCCAGGGGACGGGCTTGGGGCTTTCGACCGCCTACGGCATCATCAAGAGCCATGACGGCAGGATCCACATCGAGTCCCGTCCCGGGGGCGGGACCGTTTTCCACATCCGCCTGCCGCGGGCTGCGGCCTCGAAAACCGCGGAGAAGACGAAAGCCGAGGATTACACCCGCGGGCGGGGGGAGACGGTTTTGTTCGTGGACGACGAGAACGAGATTCTCCGCGCCATGGAGGGGCTCCTGCGCACGCTGAACTACCGGCCGCTCTGCACGGCAAGCGCCGAGGAGGCCGTGCGGCTCTATCGCTCGCTCAAGCCCGATCTCGTGCTTCTCGACGTCAACATGCCGGGGATGGGCGGGATCGAGTGCGGGAAGCGGATCCTCGAGGTCGACCCCGAGGCCCGGATCGTCCTCTTTACCGGCTGCGAGCCGGGCCTGCAGGACGACGGCGGTGAAGAGGGCCGGGCGATCTCCCGGGGGACGCTCACCAAGCCGGCCGACCTGAAGGAGCTGAGCGGGGTGCTTGCTGCGGTCCTGCGAAGCGGGCACGCGAAGAGATCCATCCCGTCGCCGGCTTGTCTGAAAACGGCCTCCGGCGAAATCGAAGCGGGGGAGGGCCGGTCCCTCGCCGGGTCCCGAACCGGCCGTCCCGCCCCCAGGGAGGTTTCATGAAGGGTTGGAAGATCCCGATCGTTCTGCCGCTCGTCTTCCTTGTCGCGGCGTCCGGCTGTTCTTCGAAGGAAGAAAAAAAACAGAATCATTTTTCCAAGGCGAAAGCCTACGCCGAGAAAGGCGAGCACAAGTCCGCCCTGATCGAGCTGAAAAACGCGGTCAAGATCGACCCGCGCTTCGTCCAAGCGCAGCTGCTGCTCGCCGAGACGAGCCTCAAGCTCGGCGACGCCCAGACGGCCTTTCGCTCCTACGCGGCGGTCGTGGAGGTGGAACCGCAGAACACGGCAGCCAGGCTGAAGCTGGCGACCTTCCTTGCGCTCGGGCAGAAAGCGGCCGAGGCGCGAAGCCACCTGGACGAAGTGCTCGCCCGCGAGCCCAAGAACACGGAGGCGATTTTGCTGCTGGCGACCCTCCAAGCCCAGGAGGGAAAGCCCGCCGATGCAACGGCGAGCTTCCGCCGCGTGATCGAGATCGACGGCCGGGAGAGCCGGGGGTACCTGGGCCTTGCGCGGCTGCTGGTGCAGCAGGGGAAAAAGGACGAGGCCGAATCCGTGCTCCGGAAAGCCGCAGCCGCCGTACCGGATTCGCTGAACGTGCGCATGGCGCTCTTTTCCCTTCATACGGCGCAGGGGAAGTTTGAGGAAGCCGAAAGGGAGATCCGGGCCCTCGTCGCCGAGCAGCCGCAGAACGTGGATCTCCTGCTCGCCATGGCCCAGTTCCTTGCCGGCAGAAACCGCGCGGCCGAGGCCGAAGAGGCCTTCGGCCGCGCCATCGCGGCCGATGCGAAAAGCGCCCGCGCGCTGGTCGCCGCGGCGGCGTTTTCCGGCGCAAACGGAAAGCACGAGAGGGCGCTCTCCCTCTACGAGGAGGCGGCCGCCCGTGAGCCGGAGAACCTGGGGATCGCCCACGCCCGGGCGCGCTACTTGCTCGGCCGCGGGGAGATCGAGCCGGCCGAGCGCGAGGTGCTCCGGGTGCTCGAGAAAAACCCGAATTACTTCCCGATGCGCCAGCTCAAGGCCGAGATCCTGGTCGCGCGAAGGGATTTCGCCGCGGCGGGGGATCTGCTGGCGCAGCTCTTGCGCGATGAGCCCAACTCGGCAAGGCTCCACTACTTCAGCGGCCTCGCCCTCTTCGGGCGCGGCGAGTTCCGCCTTGCCTCGGCGGCGCTCGCCCGTGCGGCCGAGCTCGAGCCCGCGAACCTGAGGACGCGCCTTTTGCTCGCGGAGGCGGCGCTGGCCGAGCGCGATTACGGGCGCGCCCAGAGGGAGGCCGAAGCCGCAACCCAGATCGACCCCGGCAGCGTGCCCGCCAAGCTCCTGCTCGGCAACACGCTCGCCCTCCAGCAGAAAAACGCCGAGGCGAAAAAAGCCTTCGAAGAGATTTTGCAACGCGAGCCGCAAAACCCGAACGCCTGGCTGCAGCTCGGCCGACTGGCCCGCGCCGAGGGCAAGGAGCGCGAGGCGGTCGAGCGCTTCGAGAAAGCGCTCGAGGCCGAACCGCGGATGCTCGAGGCGCTCTCCGGGCTGGCCGCAGCCCATCTCGCGCTCAAGGAGCCGGGAAAGGCTCTTGCCCGCTGTGAGCGGCATCTTGCCCGCGTCGCAGGCGACGCTGCGGCCGAAGCCGTGGTCCACGAGATCCAGGGCAACCTCCATGCCGCCGCAGGCGACATGCGCCAGGCCGAGCAGGCCTGGAAAAAGGCGATCGAAAAGAACCCCCGCTTTCTTTCGCCCTATTACGCCCTTGCCGGCCTCTACCTCCGGGAGAAGCAGGCCGACAAGGCGATCGCCCAGTTCGAGGCCGCCTTGGCCCAGAACCCCCGCCAGGCCGCCCCGCACATGATGATCGGGGTGATCCACGACATCCAGGGCAGGCACGATCTCTCCGAACCCCACTACCGCCGGGCGCTCGAGATCGAGCCGCGCTTTGCGCCGGCCGCAAACAACCTCGCCTATATCCTGGCCGAGGCGAACCGCGACCTGGACGAGGCGCTCAAACTGGCGAAGATCGCCAAGGAAGAGATGCCCGGGGAGCCGAGCATCCTGGACACCCTGGGCTGGGTCTACTACCGCAAGGGGCTCTACGATTCCGCCGTGGCCGAGCTCCGCGACGCTGCCGCCAAGACACCGGACAACCCCACGGTCGCTTATCACCTGGGTCTCGCTTACCTCAAACGGGGGGATGCGGCGAAGGCCAAAAGCGAGCTCGAACGAGCCATGCGGCTGGGGAAGGAGTTCCCCGAGGCCGATGAGGCCCGAAGGGTGCTGGGCGAGATCCGGTGACCGGAAAGCGGGATGCGCTATTTTTCGATCCGCATTCTCGCATGCTGCATACTCCTTCCCCCCGTTCTCTATCTCGGGACGGTGGCCGGGTTGGAGGTCTTTCTTGCCCGGGAGATCCGCCGCGGCGTGGAGGAGAACCTGCTGGGCGATACCCGGTCGCTCCTCGAGGGGAGCACCCGGTTGCAGGCGGCGGTGCAGGAAAACGTCGAGCGCTACCTGGGGAAATCTTCCTGGCGGAGGCTCGGCGTCGACGTGCGGCTTTCCGTGCGCACGACCGGCGGAAAGAAGCTATATCCCTCGGGCTTCGAAGAGGAAAGGCCGGCTGCGGAGGGGGCCGACCCGTTGCGGGTCGCCCAGGAGAACTTCCGCCTGCTCGAGGAGGGGCTCGAGGTTTCCGTTCAGGCCCGGCTCGAGCACAACCGGCTCCTTTCCAACGCCATGCTCGCCGTTTACGTGGGCCTGGCGCTGGCGGTTCTCTTTTTCCATTACCGCCGGGCGGCGCTGCGCAGCCGGAGCGAGGAGGAGGAGCGACGGCGCGAAACCGAGCGGCTCACCGCGCTCCAGGCGGAGACGAGCGCACGGCTGTCCGCGGTCGAGCGCGAGCGCGAGGCCCTTTCCGCCGAGACCCGCGCCCTCGAAGAACGGGTGAAAACCGAACGCCTGCGTGCGGAGCGAAACGAGGACGATTTCATCCGCGAGATCGAGGAACTGGAACGAAAACTCGCCGAGCACCTGGAAAGGCAGAGCAAACAGCAGCAGGAGATCGAAAGCCTCAAAGAGACGCTCGCCGGCCTCGACCGCGGGCAGCGCCGCGAGGAAAAGGCGCGGATCAAGGCCGAAGAGGCGATCCGGCGCCGGCTTTCCACACTCTACAAGAACCTCACCGTGAACGAGCGCGCCGTCCAGGGCATGGCCGAACTCACCGAGGAGCTGCGGCTCAAGGCCGAGGAGGTGATCCACCAGTTAAACGCCGCCCCCGAGCTCGTCACCGTCAAACGCAAGGTCTTCGGCAAGAAGAACCGCGAGACCGTGCTCGAGGTGGTCTTCGGCTACAAGGGGAGGCTCTATTTCCGGCGCGGGCCGGACCGCAGGGTCGAGGTGCTCGCGGTCGGCACCAAGAACACCCAGGAGCGGGAACTCGAATTTCTGGCCAGCTTGTAATCCGCGTTACAGGCCGGGTTTCCCGGCTCATTCACCGCAAGGGCGAAGGGACTGGAAATTTGTTCGATCCGCTATTTTCAGGCAACGGTTTTGATCCCCGGAAGAGGTTATGATAAGTTTCTAAATTTCGAGGCTCGCTGCCCGGTTTGTGGAATCAACCCGTTGGTGAGGTGCCCCCATGAAAAAAAAGAAGCGGCTGCTCGTCATCGACGACAGCAAGGAGACGGTCGCCGGCTTGAAGAGCTTTTTGAGCCAGAAGTACGAAGTGCTCACGGCCTACAACGGTCTCGACGGGCTCAAAGTCTTCGAGTCCAGCCCGGGCAAGGTCGATCTGGTCATCACTGATCTCGTCATGCCGGAGATCAGCGGGGTGGGGGTCATCTCCATCATCAAAAAGAAGTACCCCGGCACACCGGTCATCGCGATCACCGGCTGGGGGGAGCACCCCGGCGCGCTCGCCACCGAGGCCGACGCCGACCTGGTCCTCGACAAGCCCTTCGAGCTCACCGAACTGGACCGGCACATTACAGACCTCTTGGGCACCCGCTGACGGGGGCATCGATCCGTGCGCATCGAGGTCGGGGTCTTAATATTTTTTCCCAATTCAAGGAAATAAAATTCCCAGAGACGTCGTTCCATCCGGATCGGATGTCACGCGGCCGCAAGCCTCGTTTTTTTTCATCCATCCGAAAAAACTGAAAAAAATCATTTATCCGTGCCGGCCGCGCGACGGCCGCCGCGGCCCACGCGGCGTTGAGGTCATTCGGCATGGCAATTGCTTAGCTCTTTGTGTTCACCGGCGGCTGGAGTCGGAGGCAACGCGAAAGCATCCTGGAGGGCGATTCGGCGTATGGAAGAAAACCCCAAGATTCAGTGGGATCTCGTCACCATTCTCCGCGTACTTTCCCGGCGCCGTTGGTGGGTGATCGGATCCCTCGCGCTCGCCGTGTTGACGGGGATCGTCCTCACCTTGACGCTGCCCAAACTCTACGAGGCGAGCACCCTCATCCTCGTCCAGCGCCAGCGCGTCCCCGAAAAATATGTCCAGCCGGTGGTCGCATCCGACCTGGAGAACAGGATCAGCACCATCTCGCAACAGATCCTGAGCCGGAGCAACCTCGAGCGCATGATCGAGCGATACAATCTCTTTGCCGGAGAGGAGTTCAGAAACGTCCTCCTCGACGACAAGATCGAAAGCCTCCGCAAGCGCATCACGGTCGAGGTGAGCCGCAGCCGCCGGGACCGCGAGGCGGATGCCTTCACGATCTCCTTCCGCGACCGCGATCCCCACACCGCCATGCGCGTCGCCAACGGGCTTGCCAGCCACTTCATCGACGAGAACCTGAAGGTGCGCGAAGCCCAGGCGATGGGAACGAGCGACTTTCTCGAGGCCGAGCTCGAATCGACGCGCAAGCGCCTGGAAGAGCTCGAAAAGGAACTCAAGGACTACCGCATCCGCCACATGGGGGAACTCCCCGAGCAGCTCGACGCCAACCTGCGGGTGCTCGACCGGCTGAACGCCCAGCTGAACGAAAAGGAGCAGAGCCTGCGGAGCGCCCGGGTGAACCTCGCCGCGCTGATCGAGGCCGAGAACTTCGCCCGCCAGGCCGTCGTGGTCCCTTCCGCGCCGCCCGCGCCCACCGGCCGCGAGACCGAGGAGACGATGAGCCTTCCCCAGCTGCGGGAGCGGCTCGCGGCCCTGCTTTCCTCCTACACCGAAAACCACCCCGACGTCGTCCGCGTGAAAAACCGGATCGCAAAACTCGAGGCGGCCGGCCGGGGGGCGGAGACCGGTCAGGCCGGCAGCCCCGGCCCCGCACCGGTTCTCTCCGCCGCCGAGGCCGAGCGGGTGCGGCAGAAAGCCGTTCTCGAGGGAGTCATCCGCAACCTCGAGGGCGACATCGCCCGCCTCCACCGCGAGATCCGCGAATACCAGGCGCGGGTGGACGCCGCCCCGCGGCGCGAGCAGGAGCTTCTGACGCTCAAGCGGGACTATGAATTGATCCGCTCTTCCTACAATTCCCTTTTGAACCGCAAGCAAGAGGCCGATATCGCCGTCAACATGGAGCGCAAGCAGAAGGGCGAGCAGTTCCAGATTCTCGACCCCGCGCGGCTGCCTGAGAAACCGACCGCCCCCGACCTGCGGCGGGTGTTTGCGATCACGCTGGCCGCGGCCTTCGCCCTCGCGGGGGGCCTGGTCTTCCTCGTGGAGATGAGCGACACCTCGATCCGCCGGCCCGGGGAGGCCGAGGAGAGATTCCAGCTTCCCGTGCTCGCCGCGGTGAACTGGATCGAAGGCCCGGCTGACCGCACGATCCGCCGCTTGCGCAATGCGGCCACCGCGGCGTCGCTGCTTCTCGTGGCGGGGCTGACCGCGGGCTTCGCGTGGCTGGTGTTCGGGTCGCCCGACCCCACGTTGCAGGCGCTGATCCGGCACGCCAGCCTGTAGCAACGCAAGCGGGGCCGGAGCCGCCCCGCCGCCCGGAGCGCACCCGGGAAACACAAACGCGAGCATACGGAAGAAGAGATCCCATGGGCAAAATCTCCGAGGCCTTGAGCCGCTTTACGGAAGAGAGCCGCAACCGGCCCAAAGAGCAGGAACCGCCGCCTTTTCCGCCCGAGGCGCTTCAGCCATCCGACATCACGGCGCTGGCCGCATACGACCCGGTCTCCAAGCACATTTTGCGGCTGGATCCTCAAGACGATGCCAAGAACGCCGCATCCCTGGAAAAGCTGAAGGAAAGCGGCACGATCGAGCGGCTCATCCAGAACGGGCTGCTTTACCCCGGCGGGAAGCTGACCGCGAGAGGGATCGCGGAAGCCGAGCGCGTGAAGGGCCTCCACCGGGAGCGGATCCGGCAGCGTCAGGAGCCCCCGCCAGCTGCAGGCCCCCGTGGGGCGGCCGATGGGGCGGAAAGGCCGGAAGCCGTGAAGCCTTCCCCCGCGCCGCCGCCGGGCGCCGGCCCCGAGGTTTCGCTTGCCGAGTTCAAACGGGGAGCCCCGGCGAAACCCGCCTTCGACCCCGGGGCGATGGATCGGACGCTTGTCACCCTGCTTGCGCCGCGATCGGAGGAGGCCGAGCAGTTCAAAATCCTGCGCACCAACATTCTCTACCCCGTCAGCGGGCTCCCCCCGCGGACGATTCTCGTCACCAGCGCGGCTCCGGGGGAGGGAAAGAGTTTCGTCGCCGCCAATCTCGCGGTCAGCATCGCCATGAACATCAACCGCTACGTGCTGCTGATCGATGCCGACCTGCGGAAGCCGGATCTGCACCGCCGCTTCGGCTACGGCGAGACGCCGGGCCTGGGGGATTACCTCGAGCAGGGGACCCCGCTGCCACGGTTTTTGTTGAAGACTTCCGTCGAAAAGCTGACGCTCCTCCCGGCGGGACGTCCACCCGACAACCCCTCGGAACTCATTTCCTCCGAGCGTATGGCCGGGCTCCTCGAGGAGGTCGCCAACCGCTACAAGGACCGGCTGATCGTGGTCGACGCACCGCCGATCGCGGTGGCCTCGGAGAGCGGGGTCCTGGCGCGCCAGGTGGAGGGGATTCTCGTCGTCATCCGGCACGGGAAAACGCGGCGCGAGGAGATGCAGAATCTCCTCTCCCGGGTTCAACCCGAGAAACTTCTCGGCTGTTTCATCAACGGGATCGAGCGCAAGGCGGCCCGGTATTACGGGTACTACTCTTACGGCCGCAAACGCTGAAGTCTTGGGGGCGGGAGCCCTTACCCAGGCGAGACCCTGCAACCGTATCGGCCCGGGGGCTTGCACCGCCCTTCAGAAACCGGAAAGCCGACCCCCCGGCCCCTGCCGACGGGGGGGCGGCGCAAGCGATTCTCGGAAGCAGAGCGTGCGAGTTATTTCCGCCCCGTTTCCCCCGCCGGACCCCGAAGGGCGGGCGGCAAGGCGGCGGATGTAACCGACCAGGCGGAGCTATACTCTGAAATTCAAGCCCTTGCGCAAGAGCCCTCCATTCAGGTGATTTTTGGGGGCGTGGACGTCAATCCCATGAATGTCCCTTTTCTTGATCTCAGGCCCCAGTACCGCAGAATCGAATCCGCCCTGCGGCCGAAGCTCGAGGCGATCATGGAGGCCGGGGCCTTCATCAACGGCCCCGAGGTGGAGGCTTTCGAAGCGGAGTTCGCCGCGTTCTGCGAAACGAAATACTGCGTGGGGGTGAGCTCCGGGACCGACGCCCTGCGGTTTGCGCTGCTTGCCTGCGGGATCGGCCCCGGCGACGAGGTGATCACCGTCCCGCACACCTTCATCGCCACGACCGAAGCGATCACCCAGGCGGGCGCGCGGCCCGTCTTTGTGGACGTCGACCCCGCCACCTCGACCCTCGACCCCGCGCGTCTCGAGGCGGCGATCACCCCCCGGACGCGCGCCGTCATCCCCGTCCATCTCTACGGCCGGCCCGCGGACATGGACCCGATCCTCGACATCGCCAGGCGCCGTCACCTCGCGGTGATCGAAGACGCCTGCCAGGCGCACGGTGCGCGCTACCGGGGAAAGCGCGCGGGAAGTATGGGACACGTCGGCTGCTTCAGCTTCTACCCGGGAAAGAATCTCGGCGCCTTCGGGGACGCGGGGGCCCTCGTCACCGATGACCCCGAGGTCGCGCGCCGCGCGCGCATGCTGCGCGAGCACGGCCAGAGCCGCAAATACGTCCACGACACCGAGGGCTACACCGGGCGGCTCGACGCCCTGCAGGCGGCGGTGCTGCGCCTGAAGCTTTCCTTTCTCGAGGAGTGGAACCGCGCCCGCCGGGAAAACGCGAAGCGCTACGACGAGCTTCTCTCGGGCATTTCCGGCCTCTCCTTCCATCGACCTCACGACGGGATCGAGCCCGTCTATCACCTCTACGTCGTCTTTGTCGAAGACCGCGAGGGGTTGCGCGAACACCTCGGACGAAAGGGGATCGGGACGGGGCTTCATTACCCGCTGCCGCTTCACTTGCAGCAGGCGTATGCAGCGATGGGCCACCGCCGCGGCGATTTCCCGGTGAGCGAGCATCTTGCGGAGCGGCTGCTTTCGCTTCCCATGTATGCCGAGCTTGCCCCCGAGCAGATCGAACACGTGGCTTCCAGCATCCGCGAATTCCAGGAGGGGAGAACAGTCAGATGATCCGCGTGGGGCTGATCGGTTTCGGCTACTGGGGGCCGAACCTGGCAAGAAACCTGAACGCCAGCGGCCGCTTCCGGCTGGTCGCCGTCTGCGACAGGGCGGAAACCCGGTTGAAGCGCGCGGCGGCGCTCTACCCGCAAACGTTCACGACCGCCGACCCGGAGGAGTTTTTCAAGCAGGGGATGGATGCGGTCGCCGTGGCCACCCCGGTTTCGACCCACTACGGGCTCGCCGTGCGGGCCCTGGAGAGCGGGCGCCACGTGTGGATCGAAAAGCCCATGACGGAGACCGTGGCCGAGGCCGAGCAGCTGATCGAGGTCGCCGAGAGGAAGAACCGCGTGCTCCTGGTCGACCACACCTTCGTCTACACCGGCGCCGTGCGCAAGATGAAGGAGATGATCAACCAGCGGCAGCTGGGGGATCTCATCTACTACGACTCGACCCGCGTGAACCTGGGCCTTTTCCAGCAGGACGTGAACGTGCTCTGGGATCTCGCACCGCACGACCTCTCCATCATGGACCACCTCATGCCCTTTCCCAAGCTCGCCGTTTCCGCGACCGGCTGCCACTACTACGGAAACGGGATCGTGCCGAAGTCGCTGCTCACGATCTACATGGAGGGGAACGTCGTCGGCCACGTGAACGTGAGCTGGGTGAGCCCGGTCAAGATCCGCCGCACGCTGATCGGCGGCACCTCGCGCATGATCCTCTACGACGACACCGAGCCCTCGGAGAAGGTGAAGGTCTACGACAAGGGAGTCGACGTCAACGTGAGCCGCGAGGAGCTCTACCGTCTCAAGGTGCAGTACCGCGTGGGCGACATGTATGCGCCGCGGCTCGATGACCGCGAGGCGCTCGCGGTCGAGGCCGAAAGCTTCGCCGATTGCATCGAGGGCGGGGCAAAACCTGTCACCGGCGGCCAAGCCGGCCTCGAGGTGGTCAAGGTGCTCGTCGCCGCCGAGAAGTCGCTCAAGCAGAAAGGTGCTCCGGTCGAGCTGTAGCATGGAAAAAAAGCCCAACCGCAGAATCGCCCCCGACGTCGCCCTCGGCCAAGGGGTCGTGCTCCAGGATTTCATCAACCTGTACGGCTGCACGATCGGCGACAACACGCGGATCGGGCCCTTCGTCGAGATCCAGAAGGGCTGCACCGTGGGCAAAAACTGCAAGATCCAGAGCCACAGCTTCCTCTGCGAGGGCGTGACCCTCGAAGACGGGGTCTTCATCGGCCACGGCGTCATGTTCATCAACGACCCTTACCCGCGCGCGGTCACGCAAGAGGGGGCGCTTCAGACCGAGGCCGACTGGAAAGTCGTTCCGACCGTGATCCGGCGCCGGGCCTCGATCGGTTCGAACGCGACCATCCTCTGCGGGGTCACGGTCGGCGAGGAGGCGATCGTGGGTGCGGGGAGCGTGGTGACGAAAGACGTCCCCCCCCGTGCCGTCGTCGCCGGAAACCCGGCCCGCATTCTGCGCTTTCTCTGAACCCGGCCGTTTCCCCCATGCCTTCCTCATGCCCGCCGGAAAACGGGGTCGGGCTCTACGACCCCTGCACGACCCCCGGCTGGGACGACTGGATCGGCCGCCTTCCCGGGGCGTGCTTCTTCCACGGGAGGGCCTGGGCCGAAGTCCTCGTCCGGGTTTACGGCTATCGGCCCTTCAGCCTGGTGCTGCCGTCGGCGGGAAGCCCGCGGGCGCTTCTCTCCCTGATGGAGGTGCAAAGCGCCCTCACGGGGAAAAGAGGGGTTTCCCTTCCCTTCGCGGACAGGGCGCCGGCCCTTGCGCCCGACGAGGCCTCCTTCGAGCGGCTCTTTGCGGAGGCGAAGGCCTTGGGCGACAGGCGCAGCTGGCGCGCCATCGAACTCCGGGGGGCGCCGCTGCCCGGGGAAACGCCCTTTTCCGCAGCCTTCCTCGAGCACGTGCTCCCGCTCGAGCGGGAAGAGAAGGATCTCTTTCGGACCCTCGACTCCGCAACCCGCAGGAACGTCAACCGTGCGCGCAAAGAGAGCCTCGAGGTGCGCTTCGGCGCGGGTTCGGAGGAGATGAGGGCGTTCTTCCGCATGCACTGCCGGACCCGGCGTGACCACGGCCTCCCGCCCCAGCCCTGGCGCTTTTTCGAGGTCATCCGGGAGCGGGTGATCGCACCCGGCGGCGGCATCATCGCCTCCGCCTACCACGGCGGCGCCCCGGCTTCCGCCGCCGTCTTCTTTTTCTTCCGCGACCAGGTGCTCTACAAGTTCGGGGCCTCGGAGAAGAGCCTTCTCCGCTTGAGGCCGAACAACCTTCTCTTCTGGGAGGCCATCCGCCGTTTCCGGGGCGAGGGGTTCCGGAGTCTCCATTTCGGCCGCACCGACCGGGATAACGAGGGGCTTGCGCGATTCAAGAGAGGCTGGGGGGCGGAAGAAAGTGAGATCCGCTACCACCGGTTCGATCTCAAGCGCGGGGCGTTCGACGGCGGCCGAAACGGCCCCGCCTCCTCTTACCCCATTTTCCGGCTGCTCCCGCTGCCGGTGCTCAGGCTGATCGGGGCCTGCCTGTATCGGCATTTCGGATAGAGAACCCTCAAGGAAAGGACGGAGAATCGATCGTGGCGGAGAGGAAAAACAGGACGACGGTGAAAAAAGAGGAGACGCAGGTCTCGATCTGTCCCCGGGGCGAGATCTTCCCCATTCCCTCGCGGCGGGACTACGAGCGGGAAAACCGGCGCCTCGAGCGGCTTGCGGCCGCCGAAAGGAAAAAGGGACGAGAGATCGTGGTCGTCATGGGAGTGGGCTTCGTCGGCGCGGTGATGGCCGCCGTCGTGGCCGATGCCGTCGACCGCAAGACCGGCAAGCCCTCCAAGTTCGTGATCGGCATGCAGCGGCCATCCCCCCGCTCGTTCTGGAAGATCGGCTACATCAACCGCGGGCTGGCGCCGGTCGAGTCCGAGGACCCCGAGGTCCCGGCGATGGTCCGGCGCTGCGTCCTCGAGAAGAAAACCCTCACCGCGACCTTCTCTTACGAGGCGCTTGCGCTCGCCGACGTCGTCATCGTGGACGTGCAGTGCGATTACCGCAAGGAAGCCTTCGGGGACGTGCGCCGCGGCCGCGCCGAGATCGGGGCCCTCGAGGAATGCTTGAAGGTGATCGGCGAAAAGATCCCGCCCCACTGCCTCGTTCTGATCGAGACGACCGTCCCGCCGGGGACGACCGAGTACATCGCCTACCCCATCCTCAAAAAGGAGTTCGAAAAGCGGGGCCTCACCGGGCGCGAGCCCGTTCTTGCGCACTCCTTCGAGCGGGTCATGCCCGGCCGGAACTACGTCTCCTCGATCCGCGACTTCTGGCGCGTCTGCAGCGGGATCCACGAGGAGGCCCGCGAGCGGGTCGTGCGGTTCCTGAGCGAGATCCTGAACGTGGAAAAGTTCCCGCTCACCGTGCTCGACCGGCCGATCGAGAGCGAGACCTGCAAGATCGTCGAGAACTCCTACCGCGCGGCGCTCCTCGCCTTCATGCACGAGTGGAGCGTCTTTGCCGAGCGAAACGGGGTGGACCTGATCAAAGTGATCCAGGCGATCAAGGTGCGGCCGACCCACTCGAACATCCTCTTCCCCGGCCCCGGGATCGGCGGCTACTGCCTGCCCAAGGACGGGGGCCTGGGCTTCTGGTCCTACCACACGCTGCTTGGGTTCACCGACGACATTTTCCGGATCACGCCGGCGGCGATCGACATCAACGACACCCGCGGCATGCACGCCGCCCAGCTCGTCCGCGACGCGCTGCGCAACATGGGAAAGATCGTCGCGGCCTCCAAGATCGCCGTGCTCGGCGCCTCCTACCGCGAGGACGTGGGCGATACCCGCTACTCGGGTTCCGAGGTGATCGTGCGCAAGCTGAGCGAGATGGGGGCCGACGTCGTGGTCCACGACCCCTACCTCAAGCACTGGTGGGAGTTCGAAAAACAGGATTCCTACCCCGCCCCGGGTCTGTCGCTCGCCCGCTTCTTCCGCAACCAAGAGCGTCTGCGCGAGCTTGCCATGCAGGAAAGCCTGGAGGCGGCCCTGAAAGGCGCCGATGCGGTGGTCCTCGCCGTCCGCCACGAGGCCTTCCTCAAGCTCGACCCCGACGCGGTGGTCCGCATGGCCGGAAGACCCTGTGCCGTGATCGACTGCTTCGGCATTCTCGACGATGCCCGCATCCGGCGTTACTTCGAGCTCGGCTGCGAGGTGAAAGGCCTCGGCCGCGGGCACGTGAAGCGCATCAAAGACGCGGTCCGAAACGCAGCCGCAACCGGGCGGGGGGAGTAGGGCAGGTCGAGCCGAAAGGACCGGCAGGCGTAACCAGGAGCGCTGCTTGCAAGAACATGCTTCATCGGCGGGGCCTTTTGCAGACAAACGGTCGTGCTTAATTGTGCCGGATCGATGGAGACGGGGTATGGAAGTCAGTGTCTCTACAGAGGCAAACGACCCTCGATGGGACGAGTTCCTTGGGAAAGATGCCTGTGGAGAATTCCCTCAGAGCAGCGCCTGGGGTCGTTACAAGCAGACTCAAGGTTGGAATTGCACTCGAGTAACGGTCCGACGCCATGGATGCATTGCAGGGGGGGGGCAACTTCTTTGGAGGCCGACACGGTTCGGGCTGCGGGTCGGGTACGTAAGCAAGGGGCCGGTCGCGCAGGGCGAGGAGATCCGGATACTCGACGCGGCATTCTCCGAGATCATAAAAATCGCCCGTCGGCTGCGCATCACGGCTCTCATCGTCCAGCCCCCCGGTTTCAGCCGACTTACGTCATCACGTCTGCAGCCGCCCCTGTTTTTGCAGAACAGGGTGATGAGAATCATTACGGCAACGATTCGCATTGATGTCTCCGGCGGGATGTCGGCGGTCGAAAAACGGTTGCGCAGGACGACCCGGAAGCATGTCCGCAGCGCGGTCAAGGGGGGCGTTCGCGTTCGAGAGGGGGAGGAGAAAGACCTCGATCTTTTTTTCCGACTCATGCAAGAGACCTGCAGACGTCGAAACGTCGCACCGAACCCCCCTGACGTCGCTGCGCTGAGGGCCTTGTGGAAAACTTCGGGAAGAGGACTCCATTGCCGACTTACCTTCGCCGAGCACCAGGGCAGAGCCTTGGGCGGGCTGTTCTGCATCGGTTTCGGTTCGACCTTGGAACTCTGGAAGAAAGGGTCGCTGGCCGATTCCCACCACAAGCACCCGATGGAGCTCCTTTACTATGATGCCTTCGACTGGGCGGCCTCTCAGGGGTACTCTTTCTGCGATCTGGGGGGGGTGAGCCGGCCCGTGGCGGAGCGCACGATCGACGGGCAAGATTTGTCTTTGGAACAGAAACACAGCTCGGATTTCTTCAAATTGGGGTTCGGCGGAAGTCCCGTATTGTTGCCGGAGGCCCGTCTGCACTTTCCCAACCCTGCGGTTTCCTTCTGCTACCGACTGCTGACCGTGCATCCCGGCACCGAAAAATGGTTCAGGCGCCTCTCGAAATCACTGAGCGCGGGGTAATGCCACCCGAGGCGCAGAACCCACCCTCCTGAAAGCTTGACGGCCTTGAGGCGATCTCTTGGCAATGTCCTCGACATCCATCCAGAACCGAATCTTCTACATCCTTAAGCCGATCCTTCCCCGGGCCTTCCAGCTTTTCTTGCGCCGGGGGGTTGCTTTGCGAAAGCTCAGGCGGTGCGCTCACGTCTGGCCGATCGACGAGCGCGCGGCCGCTCCTCCACGAGGGTGGTCCGGCTGGCCAGGCGGAAAACGGTTCGCCCTGGTCCTGACTCACGATGTGGATACCGCGCGGGGGCAGGATCGTTGCCTCGATCTCGCCCGCCTGGAAATCAAGATCGGCTTCCGCTCCTCGTTCAACTTCGTCCCCCGTCGCTATGCCGTCTCTCCGGCGTTGAGAAGGGAGCTCTCGAATCTGGGCTTCGAAATCGGGGTCCACGGCCTCTATCACGACGGGAGATATTTCGCCTCACGCAGCCTTTTCCAAAAACGGGCAAAACTCATCAACGAGTACGTGCGGGAGTGGGGTGCCTCCGGTTACCGTTCGCCTTCGATGCTTCACAACCTGGAATGGATCGGGGATCTGGAGATCGATTACGACGCCTCCACGTTCGACACCGATCCCTTCGAGCCCCAGTCCGACGGTGTCGGGACGATCTTTCCTTTCCTCGTTTCGCGCTCGAACAGCCGATTGCCTTACGTGGAGCTGCCTTACACCCTCCCGCAGGATTTTACGCTCTTCGTGCTGCTGCGGGAGGCCGACATCCGCATCTGGAAGCGGAAGCTCGACTGGATCGCCTCTCGAGGAGGCATGGCTCTCGTAAACACACACCCCGACTACATGAGGTTTATCAACGCGCCGTCAGGCATCGAAGAGTATCCCGCCGCGTACTACCGGCGATTTCTTGAGTATGCGACCGAAAAATACGAAGGCCAATACTGGCATGCACTACCGCGCGATGTGGCCCGGTTTGTGCGCGGAACATTTCGAGTTTGACAAGTCGTCTCAGCGGCATTGACGCCGTGAGACCGAAATAGGGATGCCCATGATGAGTCCGCCCCAAGGAGCCGGGACACGGCCGCTTCGAGTCTGCCATGTCGTATATGCCTTTTACGAGTCCGACTCACGGGTCCGAATGTATGCGGAGGCATCCGTGGGTCGGGGCGACCAGGTCGAGGTCGTCTCTTTACGCAAGCCGGGGCAAAAAATAGAAGGACTCGTGGAAGGGGTGAAGGTCCACCGGATCCAGGAAAGAATCGTCGACGAGCACGGCAGCTGGGACTACCTCCGGCGCATACTGAAGTTTTTTATGCTTTCCGCGCGGTTCCTCAGTTGCAGATGCCTGAGCGGAGACAGGTGCTTCGACCTCGTCCACGTGCACTCCGTTCCCGACTTCGAGGTCTTTGCAGCCGTGGCCGCAAAGCTCCGGGGTGCCAAGGTCATACTCGACATCCATGACCTGGTGCCGGAGTTCTATGCCGGCAAGTTCGGCGCGGCTGAAGAATCCCTGGTGTTCCGGTCTCTTCTTTTGGCTGAAAAAGTGTCGACCGCTTTCGCGGATCACGTGATCACCGCAAACCATCTGTGGGAGAAAACCCTTATCAGACGTGCGGTGCCGAAAGAAAAGTGTTCGACTTTTCTAAATTACCCGGCGCCGGCATTTTTCCGGAAATACCCCCGGGATCGTCGGGACGGAAAGATCCGCATGATCTATCCCGGAACGCTCAATCGCCACCAGGGAGTGGACATCGCCGTACGGGCGCTGGATCTCGTTCGGAATGAGGCTCCAGAGGCTGAACTCTACATTTACGGGGAGGGGCCGGACAGGCCGTTTTTGGAGAAGATGGTAACCGATCTGTCCTTGTCAGATCGTGTATTTATTCGGAATTTCCTTCCTCTTGAAAAGATCATTCCCATCGTTGCCGATGCCGATATCGGTATTGTCCCGAAGAGGGCCGAGGGGTTTGGCGACACAGCCTTCAGCACCAAAATCCTGGAATTTATGGCCTTGGAAGTTCCCGTCATCGTGGCAAAGACCACGATCGACCGTTATTACTTTGATGAGACGTTGGTCGAGTATTTCACCCCGGGCAGCCCGGAGAGCCTTGCAGAGGCCATGTTGCGCCTCATCGAACGGCCGCAGCGGAGAGCATCTCTGGTGGCTAACGCCACGAATTACGTGCGGAAAAATTCCTGGCAGGTAAAGAAAAGTAACTATTTGAGGCTTGTCGACGATTTGGCGGGAGCGATTTGAAGGGTCAAGGCGTCCGCTGGAAACGACCGTTGAATCGCATGCGGAAACGATCTCGTGCGAATGGGATTTGAGCGATGGCTTGGGAAGAAATGAGCCTGGAGGAGTATGCCGAATACGAGAAGGGAAATGGAACCCCGATCGTCAAAGTCGGAGACATTCATTGGCGAAGGGTGAGACCGTTTTTTTTCAGGCCTCTGTTCCCTTTTCAGAAACTGCATCGGGGTGAAAATGTTCCGCCACGACGTCGGTCTTGGGTTTACCAGCACGCGGTTCACGATATAAAGCAGGCCAACTCCTTCATAAAGCTCATGGTTTTCAATCAAGTGCACGACTATTCTATAAATGCCCTTAAAAGAAAAAGGCGAAATAAAATTCGAAAGGCGATGCGTAATCTAGAAGTCCGGGTCGTTGAAGATCAAGATTATTTTTGTGAAATGGCATACAAAGTGTATCTTGATTTTTATCAACGCACCGGATATTCTTATAAAAAAGAAAGGTTGACTTTAGAAGGGTTTGCGAAATGGGCTGAAAATATTTTCAAGAACAGGAAAATAAAAGTCCACGGTGTTTTTGATCGCGATGACCAAATGGTCGCAATACACCTATCATATCTTGTAAATAAAATTCTTCTTAATGGCGCGTTTTTTTCGACAAGCAAGGCACTTCATCATGGCGTGACGGACCTAATGGATCATGTGATTATGGAGGAAGCGGCAAGCCAAAAGAATATTCTTTTGATTTATGACGGTCCTTACCACGGGAACCCGGGGCTTGATGATTCAAAAAGACTTCGAGGGTTTGACGTTTTTTCTGTTCCCGCATATCTTTCGGCAAATTCGATTATTTTAAAAATAATTAAAGCGGTAAACCGGAATTTACACCACAAGTTGACCGGGTATTGAAAAGTCGTTCTCTGGCTGCGATCGAATGATGAGAATGTTAAATCGCAACCTTGTTGATAAATGGCTTTTTCTGAAGAGTATTTTGCTGTTACATAACTTTAGCGAGTTATGGCGAATTATACACCATAGGATGTTCATGGAGGAAGTCTGCCTGTGCCTGTGCAAAGAAGTAAAAGAAAATTATCATGAACATGGAAAAGTAAAAGAAAGTAAATTGATCACAAAAAGAATCTCCGGTCAAATGCTGATAGAAATTATTGAAAAACTAAAAAACGCCGGCGTCGGAACCGGCTGGGTCGAGCGAAGAAAAAGGCTTGCCAAATTAGATATCGGCAGGGCATACATATCATTTATCGGCTCTGATCCTTGCCATGTACAGTGGGTTTTTGATTCTAGCGATAATGAGAAGTTGGCGCTATACTATAAGGGGGAATACCCTGCTTTACACGCCGGAGAAGCGATACTCGAACACGCGCTGACGCTTCCTGCCTATAGAAGAAAAGGAATTCATCAAAAGTCCAGACATCAAATAATAGAAATTGAGCGCGAAAACTTTAAAATCAGAAAGTTTCTATCATTCATAAATCCCAATAATATCCCATCGATAAAGGTCGCAATCAACCAGGGATTTGTCCCTACCATGATTAGAAAAGAAAAATGGTTTCTCTTTAAGAAAAAGTTCGTGTTTGAAGAATATAAAGAAGATCTATTGCATTATTGAAAATCCTTAAAGAAATTCTAAAAAAAATTTATTGAAAAGGAAAAGAATAGAACATCATGTTTTCCCGGGGGCGTGATGCCGGAATAAGAAGAAGACGAGCATAACATCGGGTAAGCCGGCATATTGAAATAAAAAAATGCGATCGGACAAGTTTTTTACAATATATTTTTTTCGATTCATTGATCGTTTTATAAGGCCTAAAAATAAACTTCGTATTCCCATCTTGATGTATCACAGCGTCTCCGAGACGGACAGCGAGAGGCGGCACCCCTACTACGGCACAAACACGCTGCCCGAAATATTTGCACAACAGATGAAATTTCTTTCTGAAAACGGCTACCGGGTCGTCTCCATGAAAGATGCGCTAGCGCTGATTTGCCGGAATATGGAACATCGCCCCTATGCCTGTTCGGAAGAGGAATATCCGCCTGCCGCCACGACCTTGCAGAAGGTCGCCATCATTACCTTCGACGACGGCCTCCGTGATTTCTACGATAATGCCTGGCCCATCTTGAAAGAATACGGCTTTCCCGCGGCAATGTTTCTACCGACGGGTTTCATTTCCCATGAACGAAGGAGGCTGAACGGGCGGGAGTGCCTTACCTGGAGGGAAGCCCGCGAGCTGAGCAGCGACGGAGTCGAGTTCGGGGCACACACCGTTTCCCACGTGCAACTCTATCGTGTCGACCGCCGGACGGCCGAACAAGAGATGAGAGACGCCAAGGCCGCCATCGAACAGGCGTTAGGTTTTCCTGTCCTGAACTTCTCCTACGCCTATGCCTTCCCGGAGCACGATCCTCACTTCGTGGCGTTCTTCCGTGACGCTCTGGTCCAAGCGGGGTACCGGGCGGCCGTGACCACGCGTATCGGCACAGCGGCCGCGGGTGACGACCCTTACACGCTCAGGCGCCTGCCCGTGAATTCCCATGACGACGAAGAGCTTTTCCAGGCAAAGCTCGAAGGCGCCTACGACTGGCTTGCCTGGCCGCAGAGGATCACGAAGCGGCTGCGGGGAGGGGCGGGTTTCTGAGGTGAAGTAGGCTTATTACGGTTTTTTTGACCTGCAAACAAAAACGTTTGTTCACCCGATATGGCGTTGAACCGGAATCCATTTAAAGTGCCATGTTCTCCGAACTCATGATCGGCCTCTACAAAGCAAGAAGCCGTCGAATCCGACATCTGATTCTAAGTACGGTGATCAAGAAAGAAAAAGGGGAAATGTTTTCAATCACCTTAAGACGTATATTCATAAAATACTATAAAGTTGATGTTGGATTATATACTTTTGGAGGGTGTTTTGCTCCGGGAAACATGGACAAATATACTTTTATCGGGCGTTATACTTCGATCGCACGAACCGCCAGAGTATTAAACAGAAATCACCCGGTACATCACAAATCAACTCATCCTTTTTTTTCAACTCGTCTCTAAAAGTTGTGGATAAAGACCTCGTTAAGTACAAACCTCTGATGATCGGCCATGATGTTTGGATCGGCCATAACGCCATTATCCTGCCTTCCGTGGATAAAATCGAAACCGGTGCAATCATTGGGGCGGGGGCGGTCATTCATCGGGACGTTCCTCCTTATTCTGTATATCAAGGAAATCCGGCTCGATTGATCAAAAAGCGATTTGCCGATGAAAAAATCGAGGATGTGCTTCAATCAAAATGGTGGGAAAAATCTATCGATGAATTGAAGGGGCAGCTAGAAGAATTCAGAAATCCGCTGCCCCGTTTTTAGAGGACACTTTTAACATGCTGTGATGCGGAACCGCGCAAAAAATCTCGTTACGCCGATTGCATCGGAAAAGAACGAGGGCCGCTCTGTGAAAATTCGTGAAATGAATCAAGATACGGCAACTTTCCCGATCACGGTGTGCATAGGCCGTGAGGTTTGCTCAATCGATTACAACGTTCATTCCCTTTTCCGAGGCAATCGTCATTTGATGTTCGGCGCAGGTCGCGCGATCTATCCCAGAAACTTATTGAAGCATTGGTTTCCGGTTCATCGTCTTCAGCCCTAAACGGGTATGCCGCGGGTCCAAAGGTTAACGAACTTTCCTGCCTGTACGAAATTGCGGTAATCACACCTCCGGAGATCTTTCTTTTTTGAATGATCTTCTTTTGAACGATGGTGCAAATTTGCAGGCTCAATCGGGAGAAGTGCTTTTATTCAAAAATATTAGACATAAGGGCTCGTCTCTGGATCACGGCGCCAATTGCGATGCGGAAAGGGAAACAAGGCTTGTTTACGAGTCTGAGCGACCTCCGATGAAGCCTCGAGGGCTTTTCTTGCATTCGCAGCCATTGCGGTGGCGACAAGCGCATCGACAAGCCCTGAGAATTCCTCGGCCCACTGTCCAACCGGTTCCCAAGCGAGATGATGAGGAAGGCCATCTAAAGACCCCGCGGCTTGCTGTGGAAGAATCCCGAAATCCCGGTTCAGGATCGACGCGAGCCGCGGCGGCTGCAAAGTGCCCGGGGAAGCCATCCGACGCTGGGCGCCGTCTGCTGTCATCTACGAAGGCCTTCGCCGTCCAAGTGCACGAAAAGTCGGCTGCGTGCCGCCCGGTTTTCGGCCCCGAATGGACCGCCCGCGGCAAGGCCTCGGCCATTTCCGCGCCGGGGACGTCTGACGATCCCCTGCCAACCCCTGGCGGAGGCCTTCCGGCCCGCTGCGATCACCCGAGCTCGAGAGCGACCCTCTGAAGGGTGCGAACGACGGAATCCTAACCATGAATCGGCGAGCTTGCGGCTCCCGTGACAAGGAATTCTTGAAGAGGGTCGCGAAGCGGCGGCGGGGGGGGGCGGGTTTCTGAATGGCAAAACGGGTCTGCATCATGGGGGCGTCACTTTCGACCGGCAACATGGGGGTCACGGCTCTGGGCACATCGCTTGTAAAACTCATCAAAGAGGCTTCGCCTGATGCCGAGATCGCCATGTTCATTGGCGAGCGGTCCGATCGGCCGCAGACGGCGCGGGTGGGCGGCCGCGGGGTCAACATCCAGATCATCAACTACCGGCTCTCCCCACGGGGCGGCTTTCGGACTCATCTGGCGGGGCTTTTTCTCGCGGCCCTGCTCTACCGTGCGGTCCCCTCTTCCACCTGGCGTCGCGCCCTGCTGCGGTGGAACGCCCGGCTTTCCGGCTTGCAGGGGCAGGATCTCTTCGGCGACATCTGGGGGGGCGACAGCTTCGGCGACCTCTACGGGCTCCAGCGGATGCTCGTGGGCACGGTTGCCTGCCTGACAGTCCATCTTCTTGGCAAACCGCTCGTTCTCCTGCCTCAGACCTACGGCCCTTACCGTTCATGGCTGGCTCGCCGGCTGGCGAAACTTGTACTCCATCGCGCAAGGCTCATCCTGTGCCGCGACCCGAAAGGTCCTGACGCCGTCAGGGCCCTTCTCGGCATGGCTGCAGACGGCGGGAGCATACGCTTCTGCCCCGACGTAGCCTTCGCACTCGAGGTGGAGCCGCCTGGCCCGACGGCCATCGAACCGCCGCTGGGTGTATCGAAGGGACGGCCTCTCGTCGGCTTCAACGTGAGCGGCCTGCTTTACAGCGGAGGCTACAGCCGCGACAACATGTTCGGGCTTTCCCTGGACTACCGCGAGTTCGTTCACCGGGCTGCGAAAAGGCTGCTCGAAGAGACAGACTGCGCCCTTCTTTTCATCCCGCACACCTTTGCCCCGGAGGGCGATGTGGAGAGCGACCCTTGCGCCTGCCGGAGGCTGTGTGACTCCCTCGGCGGATTTCCCGGCCGGGTTCATCTCCTCCAGGGGAGCCATGGACCGCAGGTTCTCAAGGGCGCAATCGGGAAGTGCTCGTTTTTTATCGGCTCCCGCATGCACGCCTGCATCGCCGCCCTTTCGCAGGGTATTCCGGCCGCCGGCGTGGCTTACAGCGACAAGTTCCTGGGAGTCTTCGAGTCGGTGGGTGCGGGAGATATGGTGATCGACGCACGAAGGGAAACCCCGGCCGGTGCCGTCGAGAAGCTGCTCTCGCTCTACCGCCGGAGGCGGGAGACGAGGCCTTGCCTCGCTTTCAAAGCAGCGCGGCTGCGGGAGCAGCTTGCCGAGGAGTTCGCGAGCCTGCTGGAAAAGGAAGTCCCATGCTGAAAGGTTCGAGCCCCCGCACGCTGGGCGGTGTCTTGGAGGCGCGGCTCTGCATCGGCTGTGGCGCGTGTGCAGCTTTCTGCGGGAAGGGGGCCGTGCAGCTTTTCCATGACGAAACCGCAGGCATTCATCCCGTGTTTACCGCCGGCGGATGCGGGGAGTGCCGCGAATGCATCGCCTTTTGCCCGGGAGCCGGCCTTGAATATGAAGCCCTGCGGCGGGAAAACGAAGGTGAATGGCACCCCTTGCTTGGCCCCTGTCTGGGCGTCTATGAGGGCCACGCGACCGACCCCGAGGTGCGGTTCCGGGGCTCATCCGGCGGCGTGATTTCTGCCCTGTCCCTGTATTGCCTGGAAACCGGGAAATCGGGCTTCGTTCTGCAAACCGGGATGGACCCGGATGTGCCATGGCACAATCGAAGCGTTGTGAGCTCCAACCGCCGGGGGATTCTCGAGCACGCCGGGTCGCGCTATGCGCCGTCTTCGCCGTGCGACTCCATTCAGGAGATCGCCCGGAGCGATCGCGATTGGTTGTTCGTCGGCAAGCCCTGCGACGCCGCTGCCGTGTATGCCCTTCGCGCCCGATGGCCCGCCCTGGACGAGCGACTAAGTCTCGTTCTCTCGTTCTTCTGCGCGGGCACCCCCGTCTCCGGGGCGACGCGTGCCTTTCTGACTGAGTCGGGTATAGCGCCCGAGACCGTAACTTCCATCCGCTACCGGGGTTGTGGATGGCCCGGAAGCTTCGAGGTCTTCTATGACGGAGGTCGGGCATCGCGATCTTTCACTTACCAGGAGTCATGGGGGAAGCTTGCGGCATACCGCAGGCCCCTGCGATGCAACCTTTGCCCCGACGGGATGGGGGATTTTTCCGATATCGCCTGCGGGGATGCCTGGCATCTTTACGACAACGGTCAAAAACCAGGCCTTTCGGTGGTGGTCGTCCGTACCGCGCGGGGAAAGAGGATATTGGAGAATGCCGTGAAAGACCGATATCTTGAGGTTTGGCCGTCGTCTCCGGACAAAATCCTGTCCGGCCAGGGGCTTCAGAACCGGAGGATGGAGCTCTTCGGCCGCCTTCTCGCCCTGAGGCTCATGGGGTGGCCGCAGCCCGACTACCATGGGCTGAATGCGAAGGCCCTCTGGCGGGGGCTTCCGTCTTTCCGGAAGTTCCGGGTGGTGGCGGGGACGGCCCGCCGGATGATCGTGCGCCGTTACCTGAACCGCTTCGATGCCTGAGCATGCCACAGGGAGGAACAGATTACGTCCTGCTCACCGCCGCCAGAAACGAGGCGGCCTTCATCGAGGGGACGATCCGATCCGTTCTTCTGCAATCCCACCGACCGCTACGCTGGGTCATCGTGAGCGACGGATCGACGGACGAGACGGATCGCATCGTTCAGCGATACGCCGGCGCGGCAGAATTTATCGCCTATGCCCGCACGGGTGAGCGGCGGGGGGGAGTCGATTTCGCGAAAAAAGTGCAGGCGCTGCATAGGGGCCGGGAACTGCTGCAAGGGCTGCATTACGATTTCATCGGAAACCTTGATGCCGACATCACCTTCGGGCCGGGCTACTTTCAAGAGCTTCTGGAAATCTTCAGGAAAAACCCGCATCTGGGTGTAGCAGGCGGGAGGCTGTATGAACCGTACAACGGCAAATTCGTACCCCGATATTTGAGCGAAGAGAGGTATGTCCCGGGGGCCGTGCAATTGTTTCGCAGGGAGTGCTTTGAACAAATCGGCGGCTATGTACTCAACCGCTGGGGCGGCGAAGACACGATCGCTGTCGTGGCCGCACGCATGAAAGGCTGGCAGACCGCCTCTGTCGCCACCCTGCAGGTTTTTCATCACAAGGTGGGCGAAGCGAACCGCGGCTGGGCACAGGAGCGCTTTCGAGAGGGGACGATGTTTTATTCCATGGGGAGCCACCCCCTCTTTGAGCTGCTCAAGTGCCTGCGCTGGTTGGGGCGAAAACCATTGTTTCTTCAGGGCGCAGTGCGGCTGTGGGGTTATGCCTGGGCCTGCTTCCGCGGGGAGGGGCGGCCGGTATCCGCGGAGTTCGTCCGGTATCTGCGCTCGGAACAGCGGGCGCGCCTGATGAACGTGCTCCGAAAGACCAGCTGAGAGGAACCCATGAAGGGCCACGGGGCGGACCAGGGAAACGATGGAGGCAGCCCGATCAAGGCCTCGGTCATCGTGGTGAGCTATAATTGCCGAGACTACCTTCTGAAGTGCCTGGAGAGCATGTTCAACCGGACGCGCATTCGCGATGTGGAATGGATCGTTGTGGACAACGCCTCGACAGACGGTACACCCAAAGAGGTTGAAAGGCGCTACCCGCAAGTCCGGTTGATCAAAAACGAGAGAAACGAAGGTTTTGCGCGAGCGAACAACCAGGGTGTCCTGTGCGCGCGGGGGGAGTACCTCTTTCTGGTCAACCCGGACGTCGAGTTTCTGGACGACTGCATAGGGAATCTCTGCCGCTTCATGGACGACAATCCCGGCGTCGGGCTCTGCGGGCCACGCATCCTCAATGCCGACGGTACCGTACAGCACTCCTGCCGTAAGCTTCCCACCCTGTGGAACAACCTTTGCTTCGCCCTCGGGCTGCATCGATTGTTTCCGAGGAGCTCATGGTTCAGCAACGAACTGATGAGCTATTTCGACCATGGCAGTCGAAGGGAAGTGGAGGCCCTTTCCGGATGCTTTCTCGCCGTTCGGAGGGCCGCAATACAGGGGGCAGGGCCCTTGGACGAACGATTCTTCATGTACTCGGAAGACGTGGATCTGTGCAGGCGCCTCCGGGATCGAGGGTGGAAAATCGTCTTCAACCCGGAAACGGAAGCGGTGCACCACGGAGGGAAAAGCAGTGAAAAGGTGTCCGTGCCTTCCGCGGTACAGCAGGAACGAGCGATTTTGCAATACTGGGAGAAGCATCACACGAGACTTGAAACCACATTGATTCTAGGCATTCTTTTAATGCGACACGTTTTACGCTTCTTGAAGGCTGGAGTCATCTATATCCTGGGGAATCGTCAGAAAGCTTCGGGGATTCTGGCAAAAGATGCCGCATGCATCAAAAGCGCCCTCACGGTCAAAATGCGGGCGGGTAAGACTGCGCCGGCGGATCGATGAACAAGACCGCCGATTATAAGCCACCCCGCGGGGTGCAGAGTGTATAAGGGCCTGTAAAATAGATGGAATCCGCCGACGCCACGACCATCAACGGCTTGGGCTTAGCCGTCACCCTCCTGTTCGGGGTAGCCACGCTTTTGCTTCCACGAAAGCACGCTCCTATACCCATGCTGGCAATCGGTGTCACGGTGACCTTGGGCCAGATCTGGTATGTAGCGGGCCTGCATTTCAGCATCATGCGAATCATGGTGCTTTTCGGGATGGTGAGGCTTGTCTTTCGTGGGGAACTGCGGGGCCTCAAGCTGCATCAGATCGACAAGGTCCTGATTTTTTGGGTGGCATCCAACGTGTTTTTTTATACGCTTCGAGAGGGTACCACACAGGCCTTCATCAACCGGCTGGGGTTTGCCTATAATGCGCTGGGCCTCTATTTTTTTTTCCGTTTCTTGATCAGAGATGAGGCGGATATCTTGCGCATGCTGAAGGTTCTGGCGATGATCACCCTCCCGATTGCCGCCATGATGCTGATTGAAAAGAGCACGGGGCGAAACCTGTATTCCTACTTCGGCGGGGTGGAGGAATACACCTGGGTCAGGGAAGGACGTCTCAGGTGCCAGGGACCCTTCAGGCATGCCATACTGGCGGGAACGTTCGGCGCGGTGATGATGCCGGTCTTCGTGGGGATGTGGCTCTCGGGAAGGAGTCGGGTAAGTGCCGCCCTGGCTGCGGCGGCGGCGACCGCCGTGGCCTTTCTATCCGCCTCGGGCGGGCCTGTTCTTTCATTCGTTGCGGCGTGGATCGGACTTGCGGCATGGAAAATCAGGCAAAACATGAGGGCTGTTCGATGGCTCGTTTTCGCAGCCGCTGCCTGCCTTCACCTCGCCATGAAGGCTCCCGTGTGGTACCTGATCGGCAGAGCGAGCGGGATTGTCGGCGGCACAGGCTGGCACCGCTCCGAGCTGATCAACCAGTTCGTGACCAGATGGGACGAGTGGTGGCTCATGGGGACCAGCGAAACGGCGCATTGGATGCCGTATACGCTTCGCCTATACAATAAGGCCGATATTACGAACCAGTTTATCGCCCAGGGTGTCGATGGGGGCCTCTTGACGATGATGCTGTTTATCGTGCTTGTAGCCTATGCCTTTGGGCGCGTGGGGAAGGCACTGAAGGTCAAGGCAACGGCAAGCGCAAGGCCAGTGGATGCGCTCTGGGTCTGGGGCCTTGGCGTCTCTCTTTTCACACATGTAATCAGTTTCTTTGGGGTATCCTATTTCGACCAGATGATCATCTACTGGTTTGCGCTTTTGGCGATGATCGCCGCTCTGCCCACGCTTTGTACAGACAAGAAGGAAAATGACTCATTGCTTAAGACAAGACCGACCCGAAATGCCGTTGTGAGGAGGGGGTGGCAAAACCATACTGGACAAGCCATGGAGGTGATCCGATGAGGAAATACAATGTGTTGAATCGTTTATGCAAGATAACGGGGTGCGCCCTGTTTTTCATTGTTTTCTGCACCGCCGCACAAAGCGCAACCTACTACGTAAGCCCCACAGGAAATGATGCGAATGACGGCAGTCTTTCGACACCCTGGAAAACGATACAGAAATGCGCAAACACGATGGTCGCCGGGGATACCTGTATCACTCGAGATGGCGTCTATCAGGAAAACTTGGTCATCAGCAGAACTGGAACAGAGGGGCGGTTGCTTTCTTTCAAGTCAGAGAACAGGCATGGGGCCGTGGTGGTGGGAAGTGTCAACGTGCGGAACACGGCGCATTATGTACGAGTACAAGGTTACAAAGTGATCATTCCTGACGGTGGAAATAGCGGGATCATTTCCAGTGGGGACCATAACGAGATTATAGAAAATTACGTAACAACGAACTCAACGCGCCTCGGCTTGAACAACACGGCGTTGGGTATGGACGGGAACTACAGTTTGGCTGAGGGAAATTATGTCGAGAAAACATGCTTCGGCTACAACTTGAACGGATCGAATAATGTATTCCAGAACAATGAGGCAACGCGTCTGAAACTAAACGGCGACTGTGGCGACGTGGATTACATGCGATTCTTCGGATCGAACCACCTGATCAAGAACAATACGTTTCATGGGGTCGACATGGCGGAGATCGGTGGTGCTCATGTGGATTGTTTTCAGACTTTTGACAATGGGGGGGCGCAGTGGGCGATATCGAACATTGTAGTGGAAGGTAATTATTGCCGCGACGCTCACCAGGGGATGATGCTCGAAGGAAAAATATACAGACAAAGCCGGAACCTGATTGTTCGTAACAACATCTTCTCGAACTGCGGAACATGGTGTGTCTGCCTTGTCGATATCGCCGATGCTCGATTCTTGAACAATACATGCGATACGAGCGGAGGAATCCATGGCATCTGGTGCCGTGGAGGCAATAACGTTGCAACATGCGAGTTCAAAAACAACATCATCTACGGCGAAGGATCTCTTTACGGAGTACTTGAGACGGCAAAACTCATAGACGGCAATGCGGATTCACCCGGGAAAAAGAACCTCCTCTTCAGACCCGGACAAACCATCACCGGTTACTTCGGTGACATTGTGAACCGGGACCCCATGTTCTTCAATCGGGAGATCGGAGACTATCGACCTCGTGAAGGAAGCCCTGCAATCGACGCCGGAATGAGCATCGCAGGGTGGGTGGACGCGAAGGACCGTGACGGAAGGCCGAGACCCCAGGGGTCCGGATGGGATATCGGAGCTTACGAGTACGGGGCGATGAATTTGAAACCTCCGGCGGGTTTACGACTTGTTGAGCCGAACTAAAAACATCATCACGGCAACAAAGACATTGATGGAAGGATGTAAATATTATGTCTGAACCTTTGCAGAAGTGAAATCAAATAATGCGATTTTCCATATCGCCAGCTCATTATTTCAAAAACAGGCCGTTACTGGCAAGGCTTTTCCGGGGAGCGTTTTGGACTTTACTGGGAACAGGGGTAACAAAAATCTTTACGCTGGCGACCAATATCGGAATCGCCCGCATTCTAGGCACCGAAGACTATGGAGCTTACGGAATCCTGAACGCCACGCTTGATATGTTCTGGTTATTCGGAGGGCTGTCTTTAGGATACGCGATGATCAAATATACGGCGGAATATCGCGAACGGGACCCTGAGAAAGCCGGGCGAATCCTAAGCGCAGCTCAAACAATCATTTATATATCCGCAGGATCCTTGGCGATAGTTCTTTTCCTTTTAAGCGATCACATAGCTGTAGGTATGTTGAACAGGCCGGATCTCGGAGGGATACTATCGCTGGGTGCTGCGTATATGTTTATACGGACCATAAATAATGTTCAACTCGGAACTCTTGCGGGTTTCGAGGCGTTTCGTGAGACGGCGCGGATCAACATTATCACCGCAACGGCCAATCCAGTAATCACTTTACCGCTCGTCTATAATTTTTATCTTGTAGGCGCCATATGGTCACTCATAGTACAAGTGCTTCTCAGCTTTATTCTTTGCAGCCTGGTGTTCAAAAAAAAGTGCGCCGAGCACAAAATTGAAGTAGGCTTAGTTAAAAGAATTTCGTGGGACGAAATAAAAGAGCTTTTTTCGTTTTCAATCCCCGCGTTCATTGCTGGGCTTTTCGTGATTCCGGTAAGTTGGCTTACAAATGCGCTGCTCGTCAATCAAGCCGATGGTTACATCCAGTTAGGGCTCTTCAACGCGGCAAACCAGTGGAGGCAGTTCATCATCCTGATACCCACAACGATGTCAGCCGTCATGTTGGCCATCTCGGCCGACACGTATGCTGATGGTCCAGGTGGTGAATACCGCAAAGCCTACGGGATGAATATCAAAATGACCTGGGGTTATGCCCTACCGGCTGCGATCGCGGTAATACTGCTCAGAAGCCCATTGAACCTCATCTTCGGAGCAAGATATCACGAAGCCGTAGCTCTCATCCCACCGCTCATCGGGGCAGCTCTATTCGCGGTGATCAACACCGCGGCGGCGAGCGCCGTTGCCGGCGCGGGAAGAATGTGGGCGGAGGTGGGTATCAATTTCATGTGGGCCACTCTCTTGGCCACGCTCAGCTTCTGGCTTGTGCCGAAGCTTGGGGGGCTTGGGCTGTCCTATGCCATGATGATGGCGGGTGCGGGGCAGGTGGCCGTCCGTCTTTTGTACATCGATCGTTTTTTGATTCATGGATCGATCGAAGAGTTTCGCTCTTTGGCCGTTCTGACGGCAGCCGTGCTCGGTGCCATGCTGTTTCTCACTTGGGCGGAGCGGTTCGACATCTACTGGGGGCTTTGCCTGCTGTTCCTGGCGTCCCTTCCGCTTTTGAAGAAGGTATACGAAGTGATCAAAACAACGAACATAAGGGTTCGGGCCGACGATTCGCTGTAGGTTATCGAAGTATGCGAATATAGGCGAAATGGCGGCGCCAGGAGGTCGTTTCAATTTTACTCAGGCGATCCGCTGCAATGTTAAAAAAAGAATCGATCCCGCCGGCAAGATCGATTGGCGATGAGGTTGCCGATGGAAGCGAACTTGCTCATCCCGGTTATGCCTCAAAACCCGGGTCAAGCCCTCGGGCTGGAATCAGAAGTGGTTTAGGAACGCGCGAGAATGGTAATCGTCAAGGGAGCAAAGGGAGACGGTTCAACGAGCAGCGGGATGCCATTAGCGGTTTTAAACGGTTGGAACTTTGTCTTGTGTCCAGGACCGTGGTCAGCAGAAATTGTTGACTAAAAATCATTTCCGGCCCGCGGCCTCGAAAGCGGACTCCGATCATTATTCATTGATTTACGAAAGAGAGGAATCAAGCGCTTCCATGAGCGGGTTTTTCTCCGTGGCCTGCCCGGAAAAAGGTTATGTTTGCTATTGCGACGAAGGAGCAGGGGCAAAGGTTCCGGCACGGGGGCGCGACAGGAATTGAGAAGATCGATTTTATCGTCCGGTTTCGCCCGGAAAATCCAGTACTCCTCGGGTTTCGCCCACTCGGCGAGGTCGGCAGCCAAGGCCTCCGGGGTATTGACCCCGTAGGCCCCCCACCAGGCCATGCCCGCCGTGCCAACGACGCCGTCTGTTTTGCCGTTTCCGACCTTGTCTTGGTTTTGCCGGCTCGTCGGCGCAAGGCCGGCCGATCCCCAGGACTCGTTGTAAGTCCAGAAATTCTTTCTCCCCGAGGTGGATCCGGCTGATCGCGAAACGGCCGGCGAGGGTTTCTTTCGTCTCGTTCGGGATCCAGTAGACCCGGGTGAGTCGTTTTCCCCCAATCGCCGAAGCTGTAGAGCACTTTCGTATTCGATCACGAAATTGGTCGTGCCCACGAAGGCCGGGTCCGTCCTGTCCGCCATGTTGACGAAGGTGCCGGCTGAGGCCTTGGCGAAGGCATCGGTCTCCCAGCCGCGATAGTCAGGTGAGCCGTATTTGGGAGGTGCGGCATCGACGCAGTAGATGAAGACGGGCGGCATCAGGTCGGCTGAGCCCCGTGGGGGAAAAGACAGTCCTAACGCCCGGGCCGTCAACAACCAAAGGCGTTTCATGGGTTCATCCTTGAAGCGGTTCGACGGTCTTTCGAGATTGAGCCGGGAAGGAAGAAGAAAGCAGCCCGCCACGTGGCAAGGGAAAAATCGTACCCGCCAAATTATATTGTTATTACAGATAAATGAAATGTGTTGTGCGCTTTGATGCCTGGCGGTCGGCGTCAAGTTTCTGAATCGGGGGGCGAGGAGTAGGGAAGAAAACGCATGGCAGAAACGAATGCAGACTCAAGGAAGGCACACCTCGTATTCTTTGCCGGGCTTGCGGCCGGGGCGGCCCTCTTTCATCAGCCGCTTGGGCTTCTCTGCGTTCTGACTCGTCAAAGCGAGCTTTATTCCCATATCCCCCTGATCCCGGCGGTCAGTCTCTTTTTGCTCTGGCTTAAGAGGAGTGAGGTTTTCTCGGAAATCAGCGCCGCCAAAAGGCCTGGCGCAGCCCTGGGGTTTCTTTCGATCCTCGTCTTTGTCGCCGCGCAGTCGTTCCGAGAATCGCTTGGGACGGTATCCTTTCGAGGGGGCAAGCTTCCGAACGATTTTCTGAGCCTTGCGCAGGCGGGGTTTCTTTGCTGGGTTTACGGGGGCTTCCTTTTCGCCTACGGCCGGCTTGCTTTCCGCAAGGCATTGTTTCCGCTCGGTTTTCTTCTGTTCCTGATCCCGCTCCCGGTGTTTGCGGCCGACTTCCTGATTCATCTGCTGCAGCACGCCTCGGCCGAGCTGTCGAATGCCATCTTCAGCTTGCTCGGGACAACTTATCACCGTGTTGGGTTGAACTTCGAATTCGCCAACCTCACGGTCTATGTCGCCGAAGAGTGCAGCGGCATCCGCTCCAGCATGGCGCTTTTCATTCTGAGCGTACTTGCGGGAAATCTTTTCCTCTCGAGCACGCAGGGCCGGGTTCTGCTGGTGGCCGCTGTTCTCCCCATCGCCACCCTCAAAAACGCTTTCCGGATCGTTCTCATCAGCCTGCTCGCGAATTACGTGGACCTCCGTTTCGTCAGCAACCACTGGCTGCACACCATGGGGGGGATGCCGTTTTTCCTGTTTGCGCTGCTGCTTTTTGTGCCCGTCGCCTGGGTCTTGAGGCGAAGGGAAAGCCGGGCCACTGTGAAAATCAAACCCCAACCCTATGACGTAAAATCCAGGGACAAGCCATGCGGTGTGTAGATCGTGAGCTCACGGCCAGGTTGTCAAGATTTATCATAATTTAGGTATGTTGACCACATATCGCCCGGTATTCCAACTGTGGCGCAATAATTGCTTTCTGGTCTGGCACGATTGAAAGAGGATCCCCCGGCGAACGGTCAAAGGCGTTTTGCCATGCTTCTTCAGAACCTCGGGTACGTGGAAAGCGATGACGAGCGGGCGGCGGAAGGGGATGGCGCCCAGGGCGGTCGGCCGATTCGCTTTCCGCGCTGGGCTTGCACCCTGATCCTGAGCACACACGATCTTTGCCTTGCCCTTGCGGCGTTTCTGGCGGGCTGCCATGCCGCCGGACAAGGCTGGCCCCTGCGCCGGGGGGCGGTGTTCGAGGGCCTCTTTTTCCTTTTACTGGCGTGGAGCCCGCTCTTCTTCTTCCCCGGGAGGCGGCTCTACAACCGCCATCTCGTGGCCAAGCTCGGCTTCCATCTGCGGGCGATGGGGGCCGCGTTTTTCGCCGCGGCGACGACGGCCGGAATTGCCCTCTTCATGCATCACTGGCCGCGCTACATGACCGCGGAGTGGATCGCCCCCCTAGTGGCCGGTGCGGCGCTGATTCTCTATGTCATTCACCGGGTGGCCGGGTACGACGGGCTCGTCTGGCTCAAAATTATGGGGCTTGCCTGCATCCTCGTGGGGACGGGCGGGTTGATCGGAGGAGGCTCGGGACCGATCCTCGTCGAGCTCGCTGTGCCGTGGGCCGCCGGTTTGGCCTTCGCCGCCCCGCTTCTGATCGCCGGCAGGCTGGCCCTGGTGCAGAAGCTCATGTTCGGGGTCTTCAGGCGACGCTTCCGCCTGCAGACGATCATCGTCGGCACGGACGATGACGCCCGCAAAATCACCTCGAGGATCGTCGGCGGGAACGCCCCGCTCTGGGTGGTCGGAGCCGTGAGCGTTGCCGCGAAAAAAGCCCTCGACGCCGCGCCGGTGGTGAAGCCTTACCTCGGGAGCCTGAAAGAAATCGAAGCCCTGGTCGAGCGCTGCGGCATCCAGGAAGCCGTGATCTCCGATGAGGCGATCGACAAGGCCGAGCTCATCGGGCTGCTCGACTTTTTCACGGAACGGGGGATCAGCGCCTGGTTTTTCCCGAAACTCATGCCCGTGATTCAGATGAAGCTCGTGAGCGACGAGCTTTGCGGCATCCCCATGGTGCGGCTGGAGGGCGGCAGGCAGAGAGTTTTTCCCCGCCTGGTGAAGCCCGTGCTGGACAGAGCGCTCGCGCTGGTCGCCCTCCTTGCGCTTCTTCCGCTTTTTCTCCTGATCGCGGCGGCGATCAGGCTCACCTCCGGGGGGCCGGTCTTTTACCGCGCACGGGCCGTGGGGAAGGGCGGGCGGTTTTTTACCCTATACAAGTTCCGCACCATGCTCGCGGGCGCCGGCTCCGATCTGCACAAACAGTTCGTCACCCGGTTGATCCGGGGGGAAATCGGGCGCGACGCCAACGGCGGGGTCCTCAAGATCGTCAACGACCCCCGGGTCACGCGGGTGGGCCGGCTGTTGCGGCGGAGCAGCCTCGATGAGCTGCCGCAGCTCTTCAACGTCTTGCGGGGCGAGATGAGCCTCGTCGGGCCGCGGCCCTGCCTGCCCTACGAGTACGAGCTCTACAAAGACTGGCACAGGAAAAGGACGCTCGTCCTCCCCGGGATCACCGGGCTCTGGCAGGTGACCGGAAGGAGCGAGGTGAGCTTCGAGGACATGATCCTCCTCGACCTCTACTACATCTACAACGGAAGCCCGCTTCTCGAGCTCAACATCCTTGTCGAGACGCTCTTCGTGATCTTCAGGAAAAAGGGGGCCTACTGAGAACTTCCCCCGGGGCGCTTCCCCCGCGGGTCGCCTCCGCGAGCGCCGGGATTGCATTTTCCACCCGATTCCGCAAAAATCGCCGCTTTATGAAACAAACCGCCTGCAAGGAGAGGGTCGTCATGGGACGTGCGGTGTGGGAAAAGAGGATAGTCGGTCTCCTGGTTGCGGGTTGCTGCATTTTCGCCGCCGCCTCGGCCGCGGTCGCCCAGGACAAAGGGGCGCAGTCCTGGTCCGCCAGGGCCCAGGCCGCGGAATACCGGATCGGCGCGGGCGACGTGCTCGAGATCACGACCTGGAAAGAGCCCGAACTTTCGCGCCGCGACATCCTCGTACGCCTGGACGGGAAGATCTCCTTTCCCCTCCTGGGGGACGTCGCCGCCGCGGGCATGACCCCGGTCGAGTTGACCGACACGATCCAGAAGGGACTCAAGAATTACGTCACCAGCCCGGTGGTCACAGTGACGGTCACGAACCCGGGGAGCCAGCGGATCTACATCCTGGGGGAGGTCGCGCGCACCGGCGAGTACCCGCTCACCAAGAACCTGACCGTGCTCCAGGCGTTTGCGCTCGCCGGCGGCTTCACCCAGTGGGCGGCGAAGGACGAAATCATTCTCCTTCGCGGCGAGCCGGGCCGCGAGAAGATCTACAAGATCAACTACAAGGACATCGTGCGCGGGAGAGGTACGGAGAACAACCTGCCCCTCCAGGCAAACGACACGATCGTCGTCCCCTGAGCCGGCCGGGCCGGGGAGAGGACAAGACGGCAACCCGCCGCAGAACGCGGCGGGATCGGCAGAGGACCCGAAAGGAGGACCGGGGGTATGAAACGGCATTGCGGGATTGCGGGTGCAGCGCTCTTCGCGGTTTTTTCCCTTGGCATGTCCAGCTGGGCCGCCCAGGTGAACTTCACGCCGCGCGTTTCGGTGACCGAGGAGTACAACGACAACGTCGATCTCGACCGCAAAGGGAAAAAGGACGATTTCATCACCACCGTCACCCCCGGCGGCACGCTCGAAGTGCTGGGGCCGTTGAGCGGGATCCGTCTCGCCTACGATCCCTCCTACTCGTTCTATGCCGACAACGACGAGTTTGACAGCTGGCGCCACAACGCCTCCGGCCTCGCCTGGCACAACTTCTCGCGCCAGACCCGGATCGACTTCGCGGACAGCTTTCTCTACTCGAAAGACCCCCTGGACGCGCGCGATGTCGAGGATGAGCGGGGGAACATCATCGCCCGCGGCGACGACCGGCTGCGCCGCAGGAGCACCTTCTACCGCAACATCGCCCTGGGCCGCCTGAGCCATACCTTCGGGCGCGAAAACACGGCCTTTTTCCAGATGCGCCACGGTCTTTACAAGTACGACGACGAGGCGCGGGAAGACAGCCAGGAGTTCACCCCCTCCGCGGGCTTCAGTTACTGGTTCAGCGCCTGGACGGGAATCGAGGTCGAGGCGGCCTACACGCGGGGGATCTACGACGAGGACCAGACCAGCGACTTCAACAACTACTCGGGGCGCCTGCGCCTGAACCAGCGCGTGACCCAGCGCTTCGGCCTCTACGGGCAGTACTACCAGATCTATCGCGATTATGACGAAAGCCGCATCCGCCCGGAAGTGGACCCGGACTACATGGTCTATGCACCGTCGGCCGGGTTCTTCTACCAGTTCGACCCCCAGACCACGGCGTCCTTGGGTCTCGGCTGGTTTTACCAGCAGATCCAAAACGGGGAAGACCAACAAGGGCCCTTCCTGGCCGCCGATGTGAACCGGCTCTGGTCCTACGGGCGCTCCAGCATACGCACCCGGGCCTCGAGCGGGATCGACAGCACCGACTTTTCGAGCGATGCACGCGGCTTCGAGCGTTACGGCCAGCTCGAGCTGATCGGCCGCCACGATTTCACGCGCGATCTCTTCGGGGACGCAAGCCTCCGCTACCGCATCTCGGACTACATCAACTCCGATGACGACGTCGTCGATCACCGCTACACGGCGGACGCGGGCCTGGGCTACCGGGTGACGCGCTGGATGACGCTCCGGCTCGCCTACCAATTCAACAAGCTCGACTCGCAGAACACGACCGATGACTACGAGCAGCACCGGGTGTACGCGACGGTCACCCTGCAGCCCGACCAGCCCTGGCGCTGGTAGGGACCGAAGGAAAGGAAGGGCGGGGATCGATCATGGGCTGGTTGGACATCGACCCGGAGGCGGAAACCGCGCGGATTTGCCTCCGGATCCGGGAGGTTCTCGCCCGATCGCTCAAACGGCGCGGGCTGGTCGTCGCCGTCTCCGGGGGCGTCGACAGCGCCGTGACGCTTTTCCTGTGCGTCCGGGCGGTCGGCAAGGAACGGGTCGTCGCCCTGCTCATGCCCGAGAGGCACTCCGCGGAGGAGACCCTGGAACTCGGGCGGCTTGCGGCCGATGCCTGCGGGGTGCGGACGATCCTCGAGGACATCACGGGCATCCTCGAGGCGGTGGGCTGTTACCGGCGCTATGACGAGGCGGTCCGACGCGTGCTCCCCGGCTACGGGGAAGGGTGGACCTCGAAGATCGTCCTGTCGGGGACCGCGGAGTCGAGCCGCTTCAACGTGTTTCACCTGGTCGCCCGCTCGCCGGCCGGTGAGATCGTGCGGGAGCGGCTTCCGCTCACAGCCTATCTCGAAATCGTGGCCGCCACCAATTTCAAGCAGCGCACGCGCAAGATGATGGAGTACTACCACGCCGATCGGCTGCACTACGCGGTGGCGGGCACTCCGAACCGGCTCGAGTACGACCAGGGGTTTTTCGTGAAGAACGGCGACGGGGCGGCCGACGTGAAGCCGATCGCCCACCTCTACAAGACGCAGGTGTACGCGCTCGCCCGGCACCTCGGGGTGCCCGAGGAGATCCGCCGGCGCCCGCCGACGACCGACACGTATTCGCTCGCCCAGGGGCAGGACGAATTCTACTTCGCCGTCCCTCACGAGCAGTTCGATGTCTGCCTCTACGCGAGGAACCACGGGATTGCCGCCGAGCGCGCCGCCCGTGAGGCGGGGCTGAGCACGGAGCAGGTCGAGCGCGTCTTCCGGGACATCGAGGCCAAGCGGGAGGCGACCCGCTACCTGCACATGGCGCCGCTTCTGGTCGAAGAGGTCCCGGAGGTCCGCTCGGCGTGAGGGGAAAGAAAAAAGGAGGGTTTCAGGAACATGCTTTCACTCGGGGTGGGGGACGCGGCCGTCCGCGAAGAGGTCAAGCGGTTCATCGTGGACAACTTTCTTTTCGGCGACAGCGAGGGCTTCGACGAGAACGCCTCGTTTCTCGAAAGCGGGGTCATCGACTCGACGGGGATCCTCGAGCTGGTCACCTTTCTCGAGGAAACCTACCAGATCCGCGTCGAGGACGAGGAACTCGTCCCGGAAAACCTGGGGTCGATCGACGCCGTGACGCGGTACCTCAAGCGCAAGCGAAACGGGGGAGCGGCCTAAGGGGGGGGCGCATCGATGGGGACTGGGGCTGCACCCTGGCTCGTGCACCATTTTTTGGAAGCGTCCGCCCGCCGCTTGCCGGGAAAAACCGCCCTCGTGTGCGGTGAACGGCGCTTCACCTACGCCGAGATCGAGGCTTGCGCCGCACGGCTTGCCCGGCGCCTCGCCGGCCTGGGTGTGCGGCGGCAGGACCGGGTGGCGATTTTATTGGACAACTCCGCCGAAGCGGTCGTCGCCCTGTTTGGGATCCTCAAGGCGCGGGCCGTCTTCGTGATGCTGAGCCCGACCCTCAAGCCGAAGAAGCTCCGTTACATCCTGTGCGACTCGGGCGCGGTCGCCCTGATCACGCAGCCCTCCAAGCAGGCCGTGGTGCAGGAGGCGCTCGAGGGCCTGGAGGTGCCGAAGCACCTCGTGTGGGTCCCGGCGCCGCCGCAGGCGCGGGCGGAGTCCGGGGAGGCCGGCCCGCGGGAACACGGCTGGGAATCATTGATCGCCGATGAGGCCGGAGGCCCGATGCCCGCCGCGCCCTCGAGGGGGCCTCTCAGTTCGGGCATCGATCTCGATCTGGCGACGATCATCTACACGTCGGGTTCGACCGGAGAGCCGAAAGGGGTGATGTCGACCCACGCCAACGTCCTCGCCGCAGTGCGCAGCATCACGAGTTACCTCGAAAACGACGAGCGCGACACCCTTCTGGTCGCGCTTCCGCTTTCCTTCGACTACGGGCTCTACCAGGTGCTGATGGCCTTCTTCTTCGGCGGGACCGTCGTCCTGGAAAAATCTTTCCTGTTCCCGGTCAAGGTGCTCGAAAAGGCGGCCGCCGAGCGGGTGACGGGGTTCCCGCTGGTGCCCACCATGGCGGCGCTTCTCCTCCAGCTCGGTGACCTCTCCCGGTTCGACCTGTCCTCGCTTCGCTACTTCAGCAACACGGCCGCCGCCCTTCCCGTCGCCTACATCCGCAGGCTGAGAGAGCTTTTCCCGTGGGTCACGATCTATTCCATGTACGGCCTGACCGAGTGCAAGCGGGTTTCCTTTCTCCCGCCGGAGCAGCTCGATCGGCGGCCCGACTCCGTCGGCATCCCCATCCCGAACGAGGAAGTCTTGGTCGTGGACGACGAGGGAAACGAGGTCCCGCCCGGCGTGGTGGGGGAACTCGTCGTGCGGGGGTCGAACGTCATGCCGGGCTACTGGAACGCCCCCGAGGAAAGCGCCCGGCGCTTCCGGCCCGGGCGGTACCCCGGGGAGCGCCTGCTTTACACCGGAGACCTCTTCCGCCGCGACGAGGAGGGCTACCTCTACTTCGTCGCCCGCAGGGACGACCTCATCAAGACCCGCGGGGAGCGGGTGAGTCCCCGGGAAGTGGAAAACGCCCTCTGCGAAATGGAGGCGGTCGTCGAGGCGGCCGTGATCGCCGTTCCCGACGAGATCCTGGGGAGCGCCATCAAGGCCTTCGTGGTGCCGAAAGCGGGGGTGAGTTTGACCGAGAAGGATCTGTTCCGCCACTGCAAGCGGATGCTCGAGGAATTCGCCATCCCCAAATACTTCGAGATCCGCGAAGCCTTGCCGCGAAACCCCTCCGGGAAAATCGACAAGCTGGCCCTGAAAGCCGAAACCGCCCGTTCCTGAGGGCGGCACGAAAGGAAAGCGCCCCGGTCGGCCGACCACCGCGACCCGGGGGCCTGCAACGTTCATGTGCGGCATCGTCGGAATCGCCGAGTTTTCCCCGGCGGAAAGCAAGATTCCCCCCCTGAAAAGGATGCTGGGGCTCATCCGCCACCGCGGGCCTGACTCTTTTGGGGTCTACGTGGATGAGAACGTCGGCCTGGGGTCGGCAAGGCTGAGCATCCTCGATCTCGAAGGCGGCGATCAGCCGATCTGCAACGAGGACCGGACCCTCTGGGTCGTATACAACGGGGAGATCTTCAATTACCCGGAACTGCGGGTTGAACTCGAGGCGGGGGGGCACCGCTTTTACACGCGGACGGACACGGAGCTCCTGGTCCACCTTTACGAGGACCACGGTTTCGGTTTTCTTGAAAAACTGAACGGCCAGTTCGCCTTCGCCCTCTGGGACAAAAAGCGAAAGCTTCTTTTTCTGGCGCGAGACCGGCTGGGAATCCGCCCTCTTTTCTACCACCGGCGGGGTTCGGGGCTTGTTTTCGGCTCGGAGATCAAGGCGATTTTCGCCGATCCTGCGGTTCCGCGTGAAATCAACCCGCACACGGTCGCCGACGTGTTTACCTGCTGGTCTCCGGTGGGCGCGGACACGGCATTCCGCGGGGTGGAGCAGCTTCTCCCCGGGCATTACGCCGTGTTCGAAAGCGGCGCGCTGCGGATCGCCCCTTACTGGGAGCTTGTGTTCACCGACGGCAGGGACCGGGCGCAGCGGCCGGAGGAATCCTACCGCGAAGAGCTCGAGGAACTCCTTCTCGATGCGACGCGGATCCGGCTGCGGGCCGACGTGCCGGTCGGCGCCTACTTGAGCGGCGGTCTGGACAGCACTTACGTCACGGCTTTGGTCAAGAAGCGGTTCGACAATCGGCTGAGAACTTTTTCGGTGAGCTTTACGGACGGCCGTTTCGACGAGGCGCCGTTTCAGGAAACGGCCGTCAAGGCGCTTGCGACGGATCATTCCCTGATCCGCTGCACCGATCGGGACATCGGCGAGAATCTCCCGCGGGTCATCTGGCATACGGAGGTGCCCCTCACGCGCACCGCGCCGGTGCCGCTCTTTCTCCTCTCCGGGCTGGTGCGGGAAAGCGGCTTCAAGGTGGTGCTGACCGGGGAGGGGGCCGACGAGCTGTTCGCCGGTTACGATATCTTCAAGGAGGACCGCATTCGTCGCTTCTGGGCCCGCCGGCCCGGCTCCACGCTGCGGCCGACACTGCTCAGGCGGCTCTACCCCGACATCTTCAGCGCGGAGTCCCGGAAGGCCGCATCGTTTCTCGAGGCGTTTTTCAGAAAAAACCTCGAAAAGGTGGATTCCCCCATCTACTCGCACCGGCTCCGCTGGGAGAACACCGCCCGAATCAAAGCGTTCTTCAGCGAGGAGTTCCGCCGCCGGGCCGAGGCGTTCCCGAGCCTGGAGGAACGGGTCACGGCAGCCCTGCCCTCGGACTTCATGCGTTGGCATCCGCTTTCCAGGGCCCAGTTTCTCGAGATCACCCTTTTTCTTTCGAATTACCTGCTCTCGTCGCAGGGGGATCGCGCGGCGATGGGCCACTCGGTGGAGGGAAGGTTCCCTTTTCTCGACTACCGTGTGGTGCAATTCGGCTGCCGGCTGCCGCCCCGGCTGCGGTTGAACGGACTTGCCGACAAGTACCTGCTGCGCCAGGCCGCCAGAGAGGTCATCCCGCCGGCGATCGCCGCACGGCCCAAGCAGCCCTACCGGGCGCCGATCTCCCGCTGTTTCCTCGGGGGGGGACGACCGGATTACGCGGATGAGCTTCTGTCGCCCCAGGCTCTGCGCCGATTCGGCTGTTTCGACCCGTTGAAGGTTGGGAAGCTGATCGACAAGGGCCGCAAACAGGACGGCGGGCTCTTGAGCGAGCGGGAAAACATGGCGCTGGTAGGGATTGTTTCCACCCAACTGCTCATTTCGCTGTTCCTCCACGGCGATGTCGGTCTCACCCAGCCGGTGGCGATCGAGCCGAAAATCTTCCGCGGTTGAATGCAAGAAACCCCTTTTTTTTTCTTCAACGAGGGAAAGCGCCTCTACGGCATCCTGCACACGCCCGGCGAAGCAATGCGCCCCGAAGGCTTTGTCTTTTGCGCGCCGTTTGCCGAGGAAAAACTTTGGGCCCATCGGCCCCTGGTGAACTTTGCACGGCTTCTGGCGCGGCATGGCTATCCCGTCCTGCGCTTCGACAACCGGGGAAGCGGAGACAGCGAGGGGGATTTCCACGACACCACCGTCCGGACGATGATTTCCGACACCCGCTCGGCGGTTGTCACTCTCCAGGAGAAAACAGAGAACCTGAGAGCGGTGAGTTTGCTCGGCCTGCGGCTGGGGGCCTCGGTGGCGGCTCTCGCCGCAACGCGGATCGAATCGGTGAAAAGCCTCGTGCTCTGGGAACCCGTGGTCGACGGCGGCGCGTACGCGAGGTCGCTCCTGCGGATCAACCTGGCCACCCAGGCGGCCGTCTACGGGAAAATTCTCGAAAACTCCGATCGGATCGTCTCTCGGTTGTACGCAGGAGAAACAGCCAATGTCGATGGCTACGAAATGTCGCTCGAGCTGTATCGGGGTATCGCCGAAATGGATCTGGGGAATCCATCGCTTTTCGGGGCGTGGAAGCGGCCCTCACTGATCGTGGCGATCAACAGGAAAAGAGGTGTCAAGCGCCCCGATCTCGAGCGGCTTCAGAGATGCCTCGAGGGTTCTGTCCTTCTCGAAGCGGAGGAGGAGCCCTTCTGGAAAGAAATCAACCAGGCCTATTTTCATGCTCCGGATCTTTTCAAAATCACCTTGAAATGGCTTGGGCATGACCAAGGTTGAGACCCATCCCGTCGTTTTTGCGAACCACCAGGGGATCAGGCTTTTCGGGATCCTCGACCTGCCGGCGGGAGGCCGGAAGGAAACGGGGGTCGTCTTCCTGAACCCCGGCGTCAAGAACCGCGTCGGTCCGCACCGGATTTACGTGAAACTGGCTCGGCGCTTCGCGGAACTTGGGTACCCCGTGTTGCGATTCGACGCCCACGGCCTGGGGGACTCGGAAGGCGGGGGTGAGAACGAGTTCCTGGAGGATTATTTCGGGGCGGTCGAGCAGGGCAAGTTCGTCGGGGATGCCGCCGCGGCGATGGGCTGGCTGGAGCGTGAAGTCCGAATCCGGCGTTTCGTTCTCGCCGGTCTGTGCGGGGGGGCGATCACGGGGCTGCTCGCCGGGGCTGCGGCCCCGCGCGTCGGTGGGTTGCTGGGGATCGGGATCCCCGTGATCTTGAACGGCTCGGGGATCGACCCGGTGGCTCACATGCCGAAGGAGGAACTCGCCTCGATCCGCAAGATGTACCTGGGCCGTATCGCGAAGCCCGGGGCATGGGCTCGCTTCTTCACGATGCGTTCGAACTATCGCGTTCTTTTCAAATCGTTGTTCATCCGTGGCCGTTTCTGGGCGGGGTCGAATTCCGTCGGCCCGCGGCCCGAAAAGGCCCCCGGTTCCGGTGGCGGCGACAATACCAACCCCCTCTTCGCTCCCGCGTTGCACAGGATGCTGGAGGAGGGCAAGCGGGTCTTTCTAATCTTCGGGGAAGCCGATCGCCTGTATTTTGAATTCAAGGAAAAATACCTTGAACGCCACGGTGAGCGACTCCAACGCTTTGGAGATTTCTTTGCTTTGGTGACGGTTGATCAGGCCAATCACCTGTTTACGTTCAAGAAATGGCAGGAGGTCCTTTTCACCAAGACGCTTTCCTGGCTGGCCGCATTTCCCTGAACCCGGCGGTCGTTATCGCCGGTTGATTTTTGACGGCCGGTAGCCGCCGGAAAGAAGCGGCAAGAACTGGGCGGAGAGGATGCTCCAGGCCCAGCCGAGCCGACGGGGTGGACCATAAGGGGGGGGGATGTATCTGGTCGTAACGATAGACACCGAAGAAGACGATTGGGGAGGATTTGACCGCAAGAGCTTCGGCGTCGAAAATATCAAGCGCATTCCCAAGCTACAAAAACTTTTTGACGAACACGGCGTTACCCCTACCTACCTCGTCACCTACCCCGTACTGGATCACCCGGAGTCGGCGAAGATCCTTGGACGGATTCATAAGGAAAACAAATGTGAAATCGGGATGCACTGCCATCCCTGGAACACCCCGCCCATCGAAGAAGCCCCGAGTGCATTCAACAGCATGCTTTGCAACCTCCCGGAGCAGCTCCAGGCGAGGAAGCTGGCCTCTTTGCATCGGAAGCTGGAGCAAACCATGGGAATAAGACCGTCGAGTTTCAGGGCAGGGCGTTGGGGTTATGGCGGAAACACGGCCCTTGCCCTGCAAGAGCTGGGTGTCCACGTGGACAGCTCTGTCGCCCCGCGGATGGATTGGTCCGGGTTTTACGGCGCCGATTTTTCCATGATGACCCCCCGGCCCTACCGGTTTCAGCCTCCTCGGTTCACCATCCCGCATCCCGGCGGCACGATGATCGAAGTTCCGGCAACGATTGATTGCCTGGGTCTTCTCGCAAAATATTTCGGGACATGGAAGGGGCTGTTGCAGAGACGCCTGCCACGCCTTCTTCATCTTGAAGGGTTTTTCAGGCGCTCAGGGCTGTTGAATAAAGTCTGGCTCTCCCCCGAGACAACGGATGTGACGATGATGAAGAAGCTGACCCGCAGGGCGATGCGGCTGAAATACCCCGTTTTGAACCTTTTTTTTCACTCCACCGCTCTTTTGGCCGGGCTGAGCCCCTTCGTGAAAACGATAGAGGAAGAAGACCGGTTCACGCGGCGCCTCGGCGACTACCTGCGCTGGATCGAACGCCTGCCGGTGACGGTCACGACTCTTTCTCAGGCTGCAAACCGTTCCTGCCAGCCGAGCGGTTCATGACCCGGCACGCGGGATTTTCATCCGCTCTCCTGCCCCCCGGCCTCCCCCTCCCCCCC
>JBBFLI020000007.1:0-127008 GCA_037481615.2 Desulfobacterales bacterium | reverse complement strand
CTGCCAGCGTGGCCGGCGCTGGCCGACGGCGTGCGCCTGCCGGCCCAGGTGCCCCCGGCCTACCGCAGCGAGTGCGGCGCCTGCCACGTCGCCTACCCGCCCGGGCTGCTGCCGGCGGCGTCGTGGCAGCGGCTGATGGGCAGCCTCGAGCGCCACTACGGGACCGACGCCTCGCTCGACCCCGCCACGGTGCGGCAGCTTGCCACCTGGCTGCAGGCGCACGCCGGAACGGGCAAGCGCGTCGGCCCCGAGCCGCCGCCGCAGGAACCCGCTCAGGGCCTCGACGAGCGGCCCGCCGCCGCGGGGCATCTCGCGCAGGATGAGATCCCGGGTGTCGGAAAGGGGAAGCAGCGCCTTGCGGTACCCCTTGGGGAGCGACTTCAGGAGGGCATCGATCTTCTCCGGCAAGAGTCCCGGGACGAGCCAGTCGGGCAGATCGAGCGGCACCGCCCCGGCGAAGGAGACCGGGACCTCGAGCGTGACCCCGTCCTCCGCCCCCCCCGGCTCGTAGCGGTAGGATAGACGCAGGCGGCGGCCGGCGACGGTGACCGACTCCGGAAAGAGGGCGTCCGCGTCGACCGCGGGCCGGAAGGTCATCGCCGCCTCCCAGGAGAGGTGGAGAAAGCCGTCCCCCCCGCGCTCGCGGATCAGGCGCTCGAGGTCGCGCACGCTGGCGACGCTTCCCAGCCGCTCGCGATAGAAGCCGACGAGCTCTTCTTCGCCCACGAGGAGGTCCCGGCGGCGAAGGCGGCGCTCGAGGCCGGCGACGCGATCGAGGACCGCGCGGTTGTGCTCGAGAAAGGCGAAGCGCCGGCCGATCCTTCCCTGGACGAGGGCCTCGCGGCAGAAGACCCGGGCGGCGGCCTGCAGGTCGATGCGGGAGAGCGACACGGGGCGGCCGGGCACGATGGGCAGGCCGAAGAGGGTCACCTGCTCGGTCGCCGTCACCTCGCCGCGGCGCGGGTCGAAGCGGGGGTCGCGCCAGCTCGAGCGGCACAGCGCGCCCCCCAGCCGCTCGAGCCAGGCCGGGTCGATCGCCGCGGCGGTCCGGGCGTAGAGCCGCGCGGTCTCGACGTACTCGGCGGCGACGATCCACTCGGCCCCCGCCCCGAAGGCGGCCGATCCGGGGAAGATCATCGCCTCGCGGCCGCGGGCGGTGCGGTAGAGGTTCTTCTCCTTGCGTACGGCGATGTGGCTCAAAAATCCGGAAAGGACGGCGCGGTGGAGGCGGCCGGCGGACTCCGTCCCGTCGGGCCGGCCCCGCGGCCTGCCTTCCGCGTCGACGGGCCGCAGGCCGGCTTCGCGGGCGGCCTCGAGGATCTGGCGGTGGACGTCTTCCCACTCGCGCATGCGGCGGAAGGACAGATGGTGCCGGCGGCAGAACTCCCGGAGCGCGGAAGCCCCCGGCCGCGCCCGCCGCGCCTCCTGCCAGGAGTCCCACAGGGCGAGGAGCGTGAGGAAATCCGAACCCCCGCGGTGGAAGGCGGCGTGCGCCCGGTCGGCCTCGGCCGCCTTTTCCACGGGCCGCTCGCGGGGGTCGCGGATGCTGAGCGCGGCGGCGATCACGGAGGCCTCCGCGAAGCAGCCCTCCTCGCGGCCGGCGACCAGCATGCGGGAAAGCCGCGGGTCGAGCGGGATGCGCGCAAGCGTCTTTCCGAGCGCCGTGAGGCGCAACTGCCCATCCCGCTCCTCGACCGCCCCGAGCTCGGTCAACAGGCGAACGCCGTCGGCGACCCCGCGGGGGTCGGGGGGATCGAGGAAGGGGAACTCCGCGATCGGCCCGAGCCGCAGGGCGAGCAGCCGCAGCACGACCTCGGCCAGGTTCGAGCGGCGGATCTCCGGGGGGGTGTGAAGCGGCCGGGCGAGAAAATCCTCCTCGGAATAGAGCCGGATGCAGACCCCGCCCTGGGTGCGGCCGCAGCGGCCCGCGCGCTGCTCGGCGCTGCCGCGGGAGATGGGGGAGACGGGCATGGCGGTCGTCCGCGTGCGCGGCAGGTATCGCGGGATGCGGGCGAGCCCCGTGTCCACGACGAAGCGGATGCCGGGGATCGTGAGCGAGGTTTCGGCCACGTTGGTCGCCAGCACCACCTTCCGCCCCGGCGCCGGCCGGAAGACGCGGTGCTGCTCCTCGGAGGAAAGGCGCGCGAAGAGCGGCAGGATGCGCGTGCGCGGCAGGCGCTCGTCCTCGATCGCGGCCGCCGCCTCGCGGATGTCCTGCTCGGTCGGCAGAAAGACGAGGACGTCGCCCGGCTCGCCGCCGGCCGCGATCGCGCGCACGGCTTCGACCGCCTGCTCGACGGGGGTCGGCTCCTCCCCGCCCGGCCCCGGCTCCGGCGGCCGGTAGCGCACCTCGACGGGATAGGTCCGCCCCTCGACCCGGATCACAGGCGCCCCCTCGAACGCCCGCGTGAACGCCTCGGTGTCGAGCGTCGCCGAGGTGACGATGAGCTTGAGGTTGCGCCGCCGCCGGAGGAGGACCCGGAGGTAGCCCAGCAGGAAGTCGATGTTGAGGCTGCGCTCGTGCGCCTCGTCGATGATCAGCGTGTCGTAGGCGGAGAGGTCCCGGTCGCCCGCCGCCTCGGCGAGGAGGATCCCGTCGGTCATCACCTGGATGCGCGTTGCGGGCGAGGTCTGCTCGTGGAAGCGGATCTTGAAGCCGACCGTGCGGCCCACCTCCTCGCCCAACTCCTCGGCGATCCGCCGCGCCACGGCCTGGGCGGCGATGCGCCGCGGCTGCGTGTGGCCGATCAGGCCCTCGGTTCCTCGACCGGCCGCGAGGCAGAACTTGGGAAGCTGGGTCGATTTCCCCGAGCCCGTCTCCCCGCAGACGATGACCACGCGGTGCCGGCCGATGGCGGCGGTGATCTCGTCGCGGAAGGCGCTGATCGGAAGCTCCGGGGGATAGCGCAAGGGGGGAAGCTCCCCGGAGCGGCGCCGGCGGTCTTCGATCGAGGCGGTGAGACGGCGCTCGAGGCGTTCGATCTCGGAGGCGCGCTCCGCCGCGGGGAGCGCGGCGAGCCGCTGCAGGGCCGCCCGGAGCCGCGGGCGGTCCTGCCGTCGGGCTTCGGGAAGGAGATGCAAGAGCCGGCGGATGGGGGTGGGGGGGTCGCTCATGAGGCGTTTCGGCACGTGCTCCGGAGACGAATGTAGCAGGAGTCGCAGCCCCCCTCAAGGCGCCCGTCGCAGGCACCCCCCCCGGGGCCGCCTGCGGGGAATGGGAGGAAGGGCTTTCCCCGCTCTTTTCTTCGGCCGGCGCGGCGCTTGGCAGAAACGGCCGATCCTGCTATGAACCGGTGGGTTTCGATTCCATCCGGATCGAGGGCATCCGGCGATGAAGTCCTACCGCAAGGAACTCTGGTTCGAGGTCCCCGCACGCCGCGGTTTCGTCAACATCACCCGCCAGGTCGAGGAGTGCCTCGCCGAGAGCGGCATCCGCGAGGGGCTCGTCCTCGTGAACGCGATGCACATCACGGCCTCGGTCTTCATCAACGACGACGAGCGGGGGCTGCACCACGACTACGAGGTCTGGCTGGAGAAGCTCGCCCCCCACGAGCCCGTCTCCCGGTACCGGCACAACGTGGGCGAGGACAACGCCGACGCCCACCTCAAGCGCCAGATCATGGGCCGCGAGGTGGTGGTCGCCGTCACCGGCGGGCGGCTCGATTTCGGGCCCTGGGAGCAGATCTTCTACGGCGAGTTCGACGGCCGGCGCCGCAAGCGCGTGCTCGTGAAAATCATCGGGGAGTGAAGAGGAGGATTCCATGCCCAAGGCGATCCGCATCCACCAGCACGGGGGACCCGAGGTGTTGAAGTGGGAAGAGGTCGACCCCGGCAAACCGGGCCCCGGCGAGGCCCTCGTCCGGCAGGAAGCGGTCGGCCTGAACTACATCGACGTCTACCACCGGAGCGGCCTCTACCCCCTGCCCTCGCTTCCCGCCACCCCGGGCCTCGAGGGGGCGGGGGTGGTGATCGAGATCGGGGAGGGGGTGACCGAGGTCGCGGTGGGCGACCGCGTGGCCTACGCGGGGGTTCCCGTGGGGGCCTACGCCGAGATCCGCCGCATCCCGGCCCACCGGCTGGTGCGGCTGCCGGAGGGGATCCCCCCCCTGCAAGCGGCGGCGATGATGCTCCAGGGGATGACCGCGCGCTACCTGCTCAAGGGCTGCTGGAAGGTGGGCCCGGGGACGACCCTGCTCATCCACGCCGCGGCCGGCGGGGTGGGCCTGATCGTCTGCCAGTGGGCGAAACACCTGGGGGCGACCGTCCTCGGCACGGCGGGCACCCCGGAAAAAGCGGAGATCGCCCGCGCCCACGGCTGCGACCACCCGATCGTCTACACGAAGGAGAAATTCGCCGAGCGGGTGAAGGAGATCACCGGCGGCCGGGGGGTCGATGTGGTCTACGACTCCGTGGGCCAGGCCACCTTCTTCCAGTCGCTCGATTGCCTGCGGCCGATGGGGATGATGGTCTCCTTCGGGCAGTCCTCGGGGCCGGTCCCGCCGATCGACATCGCGCTGCTCGCGCAGAAGGGCTCGCTCTTTCTCACGCGGCCCTCGCTCATGACCTACACGGCGCGCCGCGAGGATCTCCTCGCCCACGCCGAGGACCTCTTCGCGGTGGTGAAAAGCGGGGCGGTGCGGGTCGAGATCGGCCGCACTTACCCCCTCGCCGAGGCGAGCCGGGCGCACCGCGATCTCGAGGGCCGCAAGACGACCGGTTCCTCGGTCCTGACCGTGGGCTGAGTTTGAAGATGGTCCTTGTCTTTTCCGATGGATCCGCTATGCTGGGGGATCGAGGAGAGCCTCTGAAATCCCCGAGGGAGGACACGCTGCATGGCCGAAGAAGCGATCAAGATCAGCGGTAAAAAGAAGAGCACCTTTCTCGACAAGGTGCGGGAGCTCCTGCCCGAAGGCGGGAACCTGAACCTCTGCCTGACCTGCGGGGCCTGCTCCTCGGGCTGCCCGGCGACGGGGCTCGAGGGCCTCGACCCGCGCAAGTTCCTGCGCATGGCCGCCCTCGGCCTGGACGAGGAGATCCAGAAGTCCAACTGGCCGTGGATGTGCACCATGTGCTGGCGCTGCATCTACGTCTGCCCGATGAAGATCGACATCCCGCAGCTCGTCTACCACGCGCGCAAGCTCTGGCCGCGGGAGGAACGGCCCAAGGGCATCCGCGGCTCCTGCGACATGGCGCTCAAGCACGACACCTGCAGCGCCATGGGGGCCTCCGAGGACGACTTCCGCTTCGTGGTCGAGGACGTGCTCGAGGAGGTGCGCAAGACCCAGGTCGGCTGGGAGAAACTCGAGGCGCCGATCAACAAGAAGGGGGCGACCTACTTCTTGAACCAGAACTCGCGCGAGCCCGTGACCGAGCCCGACGAGATGGTGCCCCTCTGGAAGATCATGCATGTCGTGGGCGCCGACTGGACCTACGGCACCAAGGGCTGGGGCGCGGAGAACTACTGCATGTTCCTCGCCGACGACGAGGCCTGGAAGCACATCGTGGAGGTGAAGGCCAAGGCCGTGGACGACCTGGGCTGTAAATACTGGGTCAACACGGAGTGAGGGCACGAACTCTTCGCAGTCCGGGCCGGACTGAAAAAGTTCAACATCCCCCACAAGTTCGAGATCACGACGATCATCCAGCTCTACGCCCAGTGGATCCGCGAGGGCAAGCTCAAGGTCAACTCCGACTGGAACAAGGACCTCAAGATCAAGTTCACCGTCCAGGACCCCTGCAACCAGGTCCGCAAGAGCTTCGGGGACGCCTACGCCGAGGACCTGCGCTTCGTGGTCAAGCAGGTCGTGGGCGAGGAGAACTTCGTCGACATGACCCCCAACCGCTCGAACAACTACTGCTGCGGCGGGGGCGGCGGGGCGCTCCAGGCGGGCTACCACGAGGCGCGGCGCGCCTTCGGCAAGATCAAGTTCGACCAGATCATGGCGACGGGCGCAAAATACGTGATCGCCCCCTGCCACAACTGCCACTCCCAGATCCACGACCTGGCCGAGCATTACGAAGGCGGCTATCACACGGTCCACCTCTGGACGATCCTTTGCCTCGCCATGGGGATCCTCGGCCCGAACGAGCGCGCCTACCTGGGCGAGGACCTGGCGGAGGTCCTGGTCCCGGAGACGCGCGAGGCCGAAGACGACGAGTAACGCCGCCGAAATTGCCGCCAAGAAAAAACCCCGGTCCGCCGCGAGGCGAGCCGGGGTTTTCGTTTCCGCACCCGAGGGGGATGCCTACGCGGCCTTTTCGAGCCGCACGGCGCAGACCTTGAACTCGGGGATGCCGCAGACCGGGTCGAGGGCGGCGTTCGTCAGGCGGTTCGCCGCGGCCTGGGCGTAATGGAAGGGGATGAAGACCGTGCCGCGCACGGCCTTGGGCGAGACTTTCAGCCGCACGGTGATGCTGCCGCGGCGTGAGGCGACGCGCACGAGGCCGCCGTCGTCGAAGCCCAGGGCGCGGGCGTCCTCGTGGGAGATCTCGACGAAGCTCTCCGGGGCGAGCTCGTTCAAGCCCTCCGTGCGGCCGGTCATGGTCCGGGTGTGATACTGGGGCAACACCCGTCCCGTGGTGAGAAAGAGGGGGTATTCGGCGTCGGCCTCCTCGGCGGGCGGCTTGTAGTCGATCGCGTGGAAGACCCCTTTGCCGACCGTGAACTGCTCGCGGTGCAGGATCGGGGTCCCCGGGTGCTCCTCGTTCGGGCAGGGCCAGTGCAGGCCCTCGTTCTCGATCCGCTCGTAGGTGATCCCCGCGTAGGAGGGGGTGACCCGCCGGATCTCCTCGAAGATCGCCCGCTCGTCGGCGTAGTCGAACGGCCGGCCCAGGCGGGAGGCGAGATCGCAGAGGATTCGCCAATCGGGCCGCGCCTCGCCCGGCGGCGCGACCGCCTGGCGCACGCGCTGGACGCGGCGCTCGGTGTTGGTGAAGGTTCCCCCCTTCTCGGCGAAGCAGGCCGAGGGGAGAACCACGTGGGCGAGCCGGGCCGTCTCGGAGAGGAAGATGTCCTGGACGACCAAAAAGTCGAGGGCGCGCAGGCTCTTCTCCACGTGCCCGAGATCGGCGTCGGAGACCGCCGGGTTCTCGCCGATGACGTAGAGCCCCTTGATTCGGCCGGCGAGCGCGGCGGGCATCATCTCGGTCACCTTCATCCCGGCGAAGGCGGGGAGCCTTTCCACCCCCCAGGCCGCGGCCATCTTCCGGCGCGCGTTCTCGTCGGCCACCTTCTGGTAGCCCGGGAAGACGTCGGGCAGCGCCCCCATGTCGCAGGCGCCCTGGACGTTGTTCTGGCCCCGCAGCGGGTTCACCCCGGTCCCCGGTTTTCCGATGTGGCCGCAGAGCATGGCGAGGTTGGCGAGCGACTTCACGTTGTCCGTGCCCGTCGTGTGCTGGGTGATCCCCATGCAGTAGACGATGCTCGCGCGGGCGGCCTGGGCGTAGAGGCGGGCGGCCCGGGCGAGCTCTTCGGCGGGGATGCCGGTGATCTTCTCCACGGCCTCGGGCGTGTAGGAGGCGAGCGTCTTGCGGAGGGCCTCGAAGCCCGTCGTCCGCGCCTCCACGAACCCCCGGTCGTAGAGCCCCTCGGAGAGGATCACGTGCATCATGCCGTTTAACCAGGCGACGTCGGTGCCCGGCCGGGGCCGGAGCCAGCGCTCCGCGTAGCGCGCGATCACGATCCGCCGCGGGTCGACGACGATCAGCTTCTTGCCCTGGAGGACGACGGCGCGCTTGATGAAGGTCGAGATGACGGGGTGCGTCTCGGTCGTGTTCGAGCCGGTGATCAGGAAGACGTCCGCCTCCTCGAGGTCCCCGATCGTGTTCGTCATCGCCCCGCTGCCGAACGCGGCGGCCAGACCGGCCACCGTGGCGGAATGTCAGAGACGTGCGCAGTGGTCGATGTGGTTCGTCTCGAGCACCGCGCGGGCGAACTTCTGGGCGACGTAGTTCTCCTCGTTCGTGATCCGGGCCGAGGAGAGGACCCCGAGGCTCTCGGGGCCGGATGTTTCCCGGATGGCCGCAAGCCGCTTTGCCACGAGATCGAGCGCCTCCTCCCAGGAGGCCTCGCGGAAGGAGTCCCCCTCGCGGATCAGCGGCCGGGTGAGGCGCTCGGGCGAGGAGACGAAATCGAAGCCGAAGCGGCCCTTGACGCAGAGGCTCCCCAGGTTGGGTTTCGCCCCTTCGACCCCCGTCACCTTGACGATACGGTTGTCCTTGACGTGGAGTTCCTGCTGGCAGCCCACCCCGCAGTAGGCGCAGGTCGTGCGCACGCGGCGGGTCTCGCCGGGGCGGGCTGCATTCCGGGCGTCCTTTTCGGTGAGCGCGCCGGTCGGGCAGACCTGGACGCACTCGCCGCAGAAGACGCAGTCGGACTCGCGGTAGGGCCGATCGCCCGCGGCGATGATCTTGGCCCTGGCCCCGCGGTAGCCGAAGTGGATCGCCTGGTTCACCTGGATCTCGTTGCAGGCCTGGACGCAGCGGCCGCAGAGGATGCAGCGGCCGAAATCGCGCACGATAAAGGGGTTGACGTCCTCGACCGGGTAGCGCGGGGGGGTCGGGCTGAAGCGGCCGCCGGTCACCCCGTAGCGCCAGGCGAGCTCCTGGAGCCGGCAGTCCCCCCAGGCGGGGCAGGGCTGGACGTTTCCCCCCGCCTTCTGGAGACGGGAGACGTACTCCTCGTAGCTCCTGCCGTCCGAGCCCTTGACGAGGCAGTTGTGGTTCCCCGAGGCGAGGAGAAGCTGCAGGATGAGCTTCCGCGCCGCAACCACCTTGTCCGACTCGGTCGAGACCACCATGCGCGGCGCGGCCGGCATGGCGCAGGAGGCGACGAGCGCCCGCGCCCCCTGGACCTCGACCACGCACATGCGGCAGGCGCCGGTGGGGGTGGTGCGCTTGAGGTGGCAGAGGGTGGGGATGTCGATCGCGTTGCGCCGCGCGACCTCGAGGATCGTCTCGCCGGGAGAGAACTCGAGCTCTTTTCCGTCGATCGTGAGGGTCTGCTTCTGCTCGCTCATGGGCATCCTGGGGAGATTGAGGTTTTCGGGGATCAAGCCGTCGAAAGACCAAGGTTTTCTAACGAAGCCCCCGGGGTTTGTCAATCAGGGCGCGTGGGCTTCCGCCCAACTCGGGTCCTGCGCCGGGAACGACCCCGAAAGCCGAAAAGCCCCGGCCCTCCATCCCGGAGGCCGGGGCTTCGGAAAAGCGGCTTTCTCATTCATTCCAGCGCCGCCGCAGGCTGTAATGATATCTAAATGGACGTCCCCTATTTGACGAGGTTGGGGATGGACCCTTTGAGGTTGCCGTAGGTGCCTCCGCCGCCCCTGCCCTGCACGACGGAGAGATTGCAGTCGACGGTGACACTCACGTTGGAGTCGGGCGGCGGATTGGGCATCCGCACGATGATTTTTGCGAAACCCACGATGGGTATCGCCGTGTTGGGGTTGCGGCAACTCCCTTCGAAATCTTTGTAGACGGGGATCGTCGCCGTCCAGACGGAATCGTCCCCGTCATCATCGCGGTAACGAAAGTAATCATACAGGGCCAAAAAAGGGGCCGGCTGCTTCGCGTTTCCCTCCACCGTCCCTGTATTTCCGTTATAGGTTGAACGAACCAGATAGCTTCCATTAAACAGGCTGGATATCGTACCCCCTTGGAACTCATAACTGTCATCGGTGGAGGTCTCGGGGGTAGTTTCAGGGTTGGGGCTCTTTTGGAGATCGAAGTTTGTTTCGAGCCATTGCCTGCCGGACCACAAGGTGCTCCCGACAGGCGTCCGGTGTCCTTCGATCAGCCCCAGCAACTTCTTTTCCATCCGGCTGGCATTGATCGGGTCGAAAAAGTTGTGCCAGCCGGCACAACTGCTGGTGGTCGGAGAGAACGTGATCAAATCGCGGCAGTTGTTGGGAAAGACATTCTCGGAGAGCCCGAAGGGCGTCTTGAGTTCCCCTTCCGCAACCTCCGACGGACCGGTCAGAGCGGCCACGGCGACAGCCGAGACGGGCATGTCGAGGATCCCGAGCGCACGCGCAAAGAAGGTCGTGATGGGCGAGTTCGCGGTCGCATCCCTGCGGGCGGTTACCTGAACCGCATCCGGTGAAATCACCCTCCCTTCCTCGCTCGGATCGGGATTGGGGATCACCTGGCTGCCGTTCCAATTGCCGACGATCACATCGGAGGCGGCAATGGTGATGGTAACGCCGGCCGCCCGGTTTTGCTGGGTGACCTCGTTCACCACCGCCGCCACTTCCGCCTGGGTAAAGGTTCTGCTTCGCTGCTGCAAGTAGGGAAGCTTCAGGTATTCCTGGCCCAGATACCCCGCCCCCGCAAGAGCGCCGGCGTCGGCCGTGTTTTGAAGTTCGTTGCGGGTCGAATACAGGAAGCCGATGTCGATCGCCAGCGCCGCGAAGCCGATCAGTACCACCAGACAAATCGCCACGACCACGATCGTCGCCCCGTTTTGACCTTTTCTGTCTGCGACGTGTTGAACAGTTCTTGTCATGGGACTTCTCCTTTTCGCGGGCCTACTCCATCTTCATGGTCGCCGACACCGTGATCGCCGCGGGGCTGAACATTCTGAAAAAGAGAAAATTGTAGTTGAAAGTCGAACTCACTCTCAGGTCGCAACCGAAATTGGGGCACTGCCTTTGCACGACGACTACAGGGGGATTCCCGTCCCCGAAGGTCACCAGGTACTGGTTGCTGTAATCCAACACGACGTTCCGGATCTGTTCAGGGGTCAGACGAACCTCGCGCGATACGACCCCGGCGCGCGCCCCTTCACGCGTGGCGTTCGTGATCACCTGACGGTTGAAAAAATAGAGCCCCCAGTCGACAATTCCGAAGAGCAACGAAACCAGGGCGAAGAGGATCAGCGCAAATTCGACGAGACTTGCGCCTCGTCGGCCTGAGCAGGGTGCCCGGAGCGGGATTCCCTTTCTCCGTTGGGAAAAGACAGGCATCGATCCCCCCTTACCTGGGCTCCATGCGCATGATCGTTTGCGCGGAAACCGCCACCGAGTCGATCCCCACGATCCTACCGAGCAGGAGCGGGTAGTTGAAAGCCACGGCGACCGCGAGATCATCCCTTTGCCGGGAAACGGTAACATTGCCGCCGTCGATTGCGACTCTACCCTGCAGGGTGATGATTTTGGATGGACCGTTCGGCAAGGTCTCTCTCAAATAATTCGTCACGATCGTTCGAATCTGCGCCTCGCCCACCTGGTCCACGATCCCCGCCCGCGCACCCTCGCGGCTGGCGTTGGTGATCACCTGCTTGCTGTAAAAGATCAGCCCGAACTCGATCAGACCGCAAACCAGGAGAACGAGAATCGGCAAGACCAGCGCGAACTCGAGCGCCGCAGCCCCTCTTTCCCCCGAGGCGGCTGGTCCTCTCCCGGAAAGATCTTCTTCGACTCCCCGATCCGGCAATTTCGTCATTCGCCGGCACCTTTCTTTGATTTTGCCGCTCGATTCCATACGAGCCCCGCGTTTTTCTCCACGAGGTCGTGGCCGACAAGGAGCCGGATGTGGCCGGCCGCGGCTTCGAGTTCGTAGAGCTCGGCCGTGTCGGCGATCTCGGGAAGGGCCGCGAGCACGCGGCGGGCCTCCTCCAGGTTCTCGCCGTAGTAGAAGACCTTGGTGTGGTAGTGGTCGAAGGAATTTGCGTCCATCACGCGGACGACGCGGAAGCCCAGGCGCTTGAGATGCGCGGCCACGCGCGAGGCGGCGCCCTTGACGCCGTTTCCGTTGGCGACCTCGACCTCGACGATCCCCTTCTCGGCCGTGCGGCGCGGCTCGGGGGCGACCTGCCAGCCCGCCTGCGCCGTGCTCGCGGCGACGAGGATCCGCTCCTCGTAGTCCTCCCGGTTCACCCGCGAGGCGAGCTCGGCCCGCGGCGGGGCGAGCGCCCTCAGCTCGCGCGCGACCGGCTTCGGGTCGTAGCCGATCGCCGCCGCCGGAGGTTTCCCGGACTTTTCCGGCGCGCCGGCGAGGGCCGAGACGGCGTAGGTTTTCTCTTCCGCCCCGGCCGCGACGGCCGGCCCCGGATCGGCCTTCGGCTCGACGAGCGCCGTCGCCGGGATGACCTCGATCCCCTGCGGCCGGGCCTCGGCCGGGGAAGCCGAACCCGCCCCGCCCAGGTCCTGCCGCAGGGTGCGGAAGCGCGCCACGGGGTCGACCGCAGGGCTTTCGGCCGGCCCGCGCGGCAAGAGCTCCGGCAGCGAAGGCTTCTCCAGGGCCACGGGGCTCGCCTGGCCGGGGAGCGGTTTTTCCCGCAGGGCGGCGATCACGCGCCCGGCCTCGGCCGGGCGCCCCAAATCGGCCACCACGCGGGCAAGCCGTTTCTCCGCGTTCTCGCGCGAGTCGAGCGCCGCGAACTGCTCGAACGCCTCTTCGTATCGGCCCTGCTTTGCGAGCGCGAGCCCCAGGTTGTTCCGGTAGCGCCGCTCGCCTCCGTTCTTGGCGATCGCCTGCTCGAAGGCCTCGATCGCCTGCCGGATGTCGCCCCGCAGGAGGTGGGAGTAGCCGAGGTTGTTGTAGACGTAGTCGAGGGTGGGGTCGATCTTGAGGGCGATGCGGTAGTAATCGATCGCCGCTTCGTGGTCGCCCAGGTTGTCGAAGGAGACCCCGAGCGCGTTGTAGGCCTTGGGGTTCCCCGGGCTGCGGAGGAGCGACTGCTTCAGCTCGTCGATCGCGAGCTGGTGCCGGTAGTGCTGCTGGAAGTAGAGGGCGAGCTGGTAGTGGGCCTCGGCCTCGCCGTCCACCCGGCGCACCGACTCGGCGAATTTCCGGAGCTCCGCCTCCGAGAGGGGGTCGGGCCGCGCATCCCGCGGCGAGACCCGCATCTCCCCGCTCACCTCCTCGCGCGTGTGGCAGCCGGAGAGCAGACCGGCCGCGAGGAGAACCGCCGCCGCAAGCAGCGCCGTCCCTTTCGCCTTCATGTGCCGTCCTCCTACCGCGTGAGCGCGAGCGCCTTCGCGCGCTTCAGGTTCTCGGCCGCCCGGGTGTAGTACTCGGGCTCGAGGGCGATCGCCCGCTCGAAGCTCTTCACCGCCTCGGCATAGAGGCCCTTTTCGAGGTAGATGCAGCCGATGTTGTTGTGCGCGTGCGCCTCGCCGCCCGCCATCCGGAAGGCCTCGAAGGCCTCCTCGTAGCGCCCCAGGCGGCCGTAGGCGAGCCCCAGGTTGTTGAAGACCCTGCTCTCCCGGAAGTTCCGGCGGATCGCCTTGGCGAAGGCGTCGACCGCCGCCTCGTAGTGCCCCGCGGTCAGGCGGGAGACCCCGAGGTTGTTGTAGAGGAAGCCCTCGTTGGGCGCGATCGCGATCGCGCTCGTGTACTCGAGGATCGCCTGCTCGAAGTCGCCGCGTTTGTCGGCGATCGCCCCGAGGTAGTTGTAGGACTTCCAGAGCCGGTGGTTGAGGGCGATCGCCTTGCGGAAGTGGCGCTCGGCCTGCACCAGGTCCCCGGCCTGGAAGTAGGCCCGGCCCAGCCCCTCGTGGGCGAGGTCGAACTTGGGGTCTTTCTTGAGGAGCGCCTCGAACTGGCGGATCGCGTCCTCGTTTCGACCGCCCAGGAGCAGCGCCAGGCCCTTCTTGTACTCGAGCCCGGGGTTTTCGGGCTTGAGGCGGAGCGCCTTCTCGTAGTTCACGTAGGCGAGGTAGAGGTTTCCGCGGGCGAGCAGCCCGTCGCCCATGCGCTCGTGCTCCTCGGCCGTCATCTCGGGGAGCTTGCGCGTCGTCTCGGAGACGAAGGGCGCCTGCTCGGCGGCGAGGGCCGGGTTCTTCTCCTCGGAGCCGCCCGACTCGATCGCGACCTTGAAGCCCTTTCCGCCGCAGCCGGAAAGGAGGAAGGCTGCGCACGCAAGGGAAACGAACAACGACGCCGCCCGCCGGCCCTCGTGTTCCGCCTGTTCCGCCATGGCGTGAGCTCCTCCTATCGGGCGAACGCGCCCTTGATGAGCACGCGGTAGATGTTGATCGCGGCCGGCCCCAGGATCACGAGAAAGAGCGAGGGGAAGATGCAGAAGAGAAGCGGCAGCACCATCTTGACCGGCAGCTTCGCCGCCAGCTCCTCGGCCTTCTGGTAGCGCCGGGTGCGGTAGGAGTCGGAGTAGACCCGCAGCGCATCGGCCATGCTCGTCCCGAACTTGTCGGTCTGGATGAGAAGGGTCGCGAGGCTGCGGATCTCGTCCAGGTGGGTCCGCTCGGCGAGATGCCGCAAGGCATCCGTCCGCTTCTTTCCCGCACGGAGCTCGAGATTCATGAAGTGGAGCTCGTCGGCGAGCTCGGGGGCGCCGAGTTTCAGCTCCTGGGAAACCTTGGCGATGGCGGCGTCGAGCCCCATGCCCGCCTCGACGCAGATGACCAGGAGATCGAGCGCGTCGGGGAGCGCCCGCAGGATCTTCTCGCGGCGGCTGTCGGCCTTCTGCCGGAGGTAGAGGTCGGGGAGGTAGAAGCCGAGGAGTGCCAGGCCCACGGCGAGGGTGAGGGTGACGGGGTAACTCGTCGCCCCGAAGGCGAGCGCCCGCAGGAGGAGGAAAGCCGCCGGGAAGAAGACCGTGAGGAGGATCTTGATCCCCCAGTGCACGGCGAGCGCGTTCTCGTAGCGGATCCCCGCGCGCAGGAACTTCAGCCGCGAGGCGGAGTACTCTTCGAGCGAGGGCTCGGGCGCCGCCCGCCGCCCGATCCGGCCGAACAGGCCCAGAAGCCGCGAGGGCTTCTCCTCTTTTTCCTCTTCCACGGCCTCCGGCTCGACGTAAACCCCGCCGCCCCGGATCTTGCCCACGAGCTGCCGCCGGAGGGCGCGCTGCCGCAGGGCCTGGGTCACCCCCAGGCAGAAGAGAAAGATCGCGAGAAAGAAGGCTGCGCCCACGAGAAGCGGCGGGTTGTCGAGAAGAAGGCCCATCGTTCCTCCGTTTCAGACCTCGATCGTCGCCATGCGCTTGAGCACCAGGATCCCCACCCCCATGAAGACGAGCGCCAGGAGAAGGAGGACCCTCCCGAAGGGCTCGAGCACGAGCGGCGCGAGGTACCCCGGGTTGGTCAGCCAGATCCAGCCGGCAACCAGGAAGGGGAGCGCCACCAGGATCACGGCCGAGATCCGCCCCTCGGCCGAGAGCACCCGGACCTTCCCCTGGAACTTGAACTTCTCGCGGATCAGGTTGGCGAGCGTCTGGATCAGCTCGGCCAGGTTCCCGCCCGTCTCGCGCTGCAAAATCACGCCCATCGCGAAGTACTTGATCTCCTCGCAGTCGACGCGGCGGGTGAGGTTCTTCAGGGCCTCGGGGACGCTCACCCCGAAGTTGATCTCGTCGAGCATCTCGGAGAACTCGGTCCCCAGCGGGTCGTCGAACTCCTCGGCCGCCATGGCGATCCCCCCCGAGAAGGCGTGGCCCGCCTTGAGGGCGCGGGCGACGAGGTCGAGCGCATCGGGCATCTGCTTCTTGAACTTCTCGGTGCGGAGCCTCCGCTGCCGCACGAGAAGGACGTAGGGGACCGCCGCCAGGACGAGCGCCGGGAGCAACGCCCCCGCCGGGTTCTTCATCAGCCGTGCGCCCGCGAGCAGCCCGATCAGCGCAAGGAAGAGCGCAAGCAGCAGGTGGAACCCGAGCGGGTAGCGCGAGTTCGCTTGGACGACGAGGCGGTCCAAGGCCTCGATCCCGGGGATCCGGGAAAGGAGCTCGTTGAAAAAGGGCACGCTGCTGTAGAGGCGTTTTTTGAGGATCTCGGTCCCCTCCGCACCCGCCGCCTCGACGTAGGCGTATTTCCGGAGCCTGCGCCGGATCTTCACGCGCTGGGCGGCGCGCAGGTGGCGCACCCCGTAGATCGCAAGCTGGATCACGATCACGGCCCCCAGGAAGATCCCGATGCCCACGAGCAGGAGATCCATCGCGCCCCCTTCAGGCCTCGACCACGCGGTTCGGGTCGAAGATCTCGGGCGGGAGGTTCACTCCCGCCATCTTCAGCCGCTCCATGAAGCGCGGCCGGATGCCGCGGAACTGGAAGGCGCCGCGGACGTTCCCCTGCCCGTCGAGCCCGCGCTGGTTGAAGGCGAAGATCTCCTGCATGGTGATGACGCTTCCCTCCATGCCGGTGATCTCCTGCACGCTCACGAGCCGCCGCCGGCCGTCGACCAGGCGCGCGACCTGGATCACGACGTGGATCGCCGAGGCGATGTAGCGGCGCAGGAACTCGCCCGGGATCTCGAGGTTCGCCATGGCGACCATGGTCTCGAGGCGCATGAGCGCGTCACGCGGCGAGTTCGCGTGGATCGTCGTGAGCGAGCCGTCGTGGCCCGTGTTCATGGCCTGGAGCATGTCGAAGGCTTCCTTGCCGCGCACCTCGCCCACGATGATGCGGTCGGGCCGCATGCGCAGGCTGTTCCGCACGAGGTCGCGCTGCACGACCTCGCCCTTGCCCTCGATGTTGGGCGGCCGGGTCTCGAGCCGGACCACGTGCTCCTGCTTGAGCTGCAGCTCGGCCGCGTCCTCGATGGTGATGATCCGCTCCTCCTCGGGGATGAAGCGCGATAGGACGTTGAGCAGCGTCGTCTTGCCGCTTCCGGTCCCGCCGGAGATGATCACGTTGAGCCGCGCCTTGACGATCCCCTTCAGGACCTCGGCGATCTCGGGGGTGAGGGTCTTGAAGCCGATCAGGTCGTCGAGCTCGAGGGGGTTCACGGCGAAGCGGCGGATCGACAGGCAGGGGCCCTCCAGCGCAAGCGGCGGGATGATCGCGTTCACCCGCGAGCCGTCGGGCAGCCGCGCGTCCACCATGGGCGAGGACTCGTCGATCCGGCGGCCGACGCTCGAGACGATCTTGTCGATGATGCGCATGAGGTGCGCATCGTCCTTGAAGCGCACGTCGGTCGGCTCGATCCGGCCCTCGCGCTCGACGTAGACGCTCTTGTAGGAGTTGACGAGGATGTCGGAGACGCTCGGGTCCTTGAGCAGGGGCTCGAGCGGCCCGTAGCCCAGCACCTCGTCCACGATCTCGCCGAAGATCTTCTCGCGCTCGACCATGTTGAGCGGGAGCTTGAACTGCTCCTCGCGCAGGATCCGCTCGATCACCTTGCGGATCTGAAGCGTCAGCGCCTCGCGCTCGAGTTTCTCGATGATCGTGAGGTCGATCAGGTCGAGGAGCCGGTCGTGGATGCGGGCCTTGAGCTCGAAGTACTCGTCGGGCATGTAGCGCGGCCCGCCCGTGACGGCCTTGAGGTTCACCTTCTCCTGCAGCATGGGACGCCCTTTCCCTCGACCCGGCGCGGGTTTCCCCGCCGCCGGGGGAAGCTCAGATGAGCCCTTTCCTCTTCGCCCCCGCGGCCGCGGCCCCGGGGTCGGCGAGCGCGCGCGCCAGCTCGACCAAGCTCTTCGTGATCGCCGCGCCGGGGGCGACGCTCAGGAGCGGTTTTCCGCTGTTGATCGCGGCCATCGAGGTGTCGTAGTCGTTGGGGACCACCCAGAAGATCTCTTTGCCGATCCCCGCCTCGGCGTCCGCGATCGAGATCTCGCTCCGCTTGTGGAAGCGGTTCAGCACCACGCGGATCCTCTCCTTGGGGACGTAGCCGAGATCGGAGAGCGAGCGCACGAGCTTGTTCGTGTTCGCCAGACAGGGAAGGCTCAGGATCGTGACCAGCATCAGCAGATCCGAGGTCTCGAGCACCTTGAGCGAGGTGTCGTCGGTCGACTGCCCGGCGTCGATCACGACGAAGTCGAACATGCGCCGCATGAGGCCGAGAAGCCGGCTCATGATCTCCGGGGTCGGCCGCACGTGGCCGTTCAGGTAGGCGGGCGAGGGGAGCACCTGCACGCCGGTCTTGTGGCGCGTGAGGGTGTTCTGCAGGAACTGCCCGTCCAGGCGGTCGATGTTCTTCGTGATCTCGCCCCAGTGGAACTTGGGGGCGATCTCGAGAAAGAGCGGGATCTCCCCGAAGAGCGTGTTCATGTCGAGGAGCGCGACCTGCCGCCCGGGCTGCCCCTGGGCGAGGGAGACCGCGAGGTTGACCGCGATCGTCGTCGTTCCGACCCCGCCCTTGCTCCCGAAGATGCTGACGACGCTCCCCCGCCGGTCGGCCGTCCTCCCCACGGCCTCGGTTTTCCGCTCCCTGAAGCGCTCGAGGGCGGCCTTGAACTCGGCCGCATCGAGGGGAAGGGGCAGGAACTCCTTCACCCCGATCCGCATCGCCTGCATGAGGACCTTCGGGTCCGCGGTCTCGGAGAGAAGGAAGACCTCCTCGGCGAGGCCCTTCTTCAGCGCCTCCTCCACGGAGGAAAGCCGCGCCGGGGCGTCGGGCCCGAGCTGGACGATCCAGAGCCCGGCCGGCTGGGGCTCCCGCGCCTCCAGGATCTGGAAGGCGCGCGCCCCCTGGATGAGCTCGACGATTTTGCGTGCAAGCCCGGGGTCGGCGACCGCGAGCTTCACGCCATGGGGTCCGCTGGGTGCCATGCGATCTTGGCCTTCTGCCGTTCCCGGCTCTCCCGCCGCCCTACTTCATGACCGAGGTCGTCGTGGAGACCGGAAGCTCGCGCTGTTCCTTCTTGAAGGACTGCTCGTAGCGCTCGACCGTGTTCCCGGCCGGTCTCCCGGAGATCCCCTCGACGGGCTTGTCCGTCCCGCCCGCCTGCGGGTCGAGGATCTGGTTGAACTTCGCGCCCTCGACCGCCCGGCCCCAGTTCCGGTCGTGCACCGTCTCCTCGCGCAAGGGGTGGTTTCCCGCGCACGCCGCGGCAAGGAGGAGGACGCCGACCCCGAGGATGCCGACAAAGCTTGTCTTCTTCATCTTTATCTTTCCCTCTTTCTGGCCTAGTTGCGCGGCATGGAGTGCCCGAAGTCGCCCTCGAGCGAGGCCTTCTTGCGCTTGGGTTCGCCCGCCCCGACCGTGCGGCCCAGGAGATAGAGCTCGGCGTCATCGGGCTCGACGTAGAAGTCGGTCGGAAGCACCTGCTTGTTTCTGTCGAGCGGCTTGACGAGATGGGGGGTGACGATGATCACGAGCTCGGACTCCTCCTTCTGGAAGGCCGTGCTCCGGAAAAGCGCCCCCAGGACCGGGATGTCCCCCAGGATCGGGAACTTCGAGACCACGGTGCGCACGTTCTCCTTGAGCAGGCCCGCGATGGCGAAGCTCTGGCCGTCCCCCAGCTCGACCGTGGTCGAGGTGCGCCGCGTCCTCAGGCCCGGGACGACGAAGCCCTGGAGCCGGAGCGCAACCGAGAAGTCGAGATCCGAGACCTCGGGGGCGACCTGGATGCTGATCCGGTCCTTGCTCAGGACGACCGGCGTGAAGTTGAGGGCGACCCCGAACTGCTTGAACTCGATCGTGATGTCCCCGTCGCCCTGGGGCACCGGGATCGGGAACTCCCCGCCCGCGAGGAAGCTCGCGGTCTTCCCCGAGAGGGTGATCAGGTTCGGCTCGGCCAGCACCTTGACCAGCCCGTCCTCCTGGAGCGCGTCCACGAAGCCCGTCCAGGTCGTCTGTCCCTTGTCGAAGCGGAAAAGCGAGGTGACGGCGGGCGATTGCACGAAGCCGAGCGGGCTCGAGAAGATCGTGGCGTCCGTCGGCTTCACGACCTCGGCCAGGCCGCCGAGCAGGCTCACGCCGAAGTCGTTTCCCCGCGTGTAGGCGAGGTTGATCCCGAGCCTGCGGGTCAGGCTCTTCGACATCTCGGCGACCCGCACCTCGAGCATCACCTGGTGCACGCCGCCCACCTCGACGAGATTGGCGACCTTGGCCTCGGGGGCGTGCGCCCGCGCGAGCGCGAGCGCCTGGCTGAGGGCGGCCGCGCTCGTCACCTTGCCCGAGAGCGTGATCGCGTCGTTTGCCGCCGCCACGCGGAGGTCCTTCTCCTGGGGCAAAAGCTCCTGGAGCTCGCGCTTGAGCCGGGCGACATCGTAGGCCACCGTTACGTCGTAGACGACCGTCCGCCCCTCCTGCCAGAGGGTGAGGTTGGTCGTCCCCGCGGCCTTGCCGCTGAGGTAGACCTCCCGCGGCGAGAGGAGGTTGAAGTCGGCGATCTCGGGGTTCCCGATCGAGACCCTCCTGACCGGCTGGTCGGTGCGGATCACGATCGATTTGCCGGAGGTGAGCTCGAGCCGCCCCTCTTCCGCCGCGGCCGCATCCGAACCCGGGGCCCAGGGCAGCCAGAGGGCCAGGAAGAAAAGAACCAGCGCGGCGGGGGCGTTTCGTTTCGCGTTCGTCTGCATGGGGTCCACCTTTCCTCGCGGGAAATCATCCGCCTCAGAAACTCTTCCTGCTGACCTCGTTGCCCTTGATCACCTCGACCGTGACCGCAGGCCGCGGGGTCCATTTAGGCTTCGGCGCCGGCGCGGGTGCGGCCGCCTGCTCCTCCTTCTTGGGCGGGGGCGGCGGGTTGGCGGGGCTCAAGGAAGTGAGCATCTGCGGCACGTTGACCCCCTTGGTGAGCACCGTCTCGGTGTCCAGGACGTGGCGGAGCGCGAGCTGGAGCTTGCCCTCGCTCCCGGCGAGCGCGAGTTTCTCCGCCTCCTCGGGGGTCACCTCGAGCGTGTAGACGTCGACCGGCGCGGGCTCGCCCTTTTCGTTCTTCTGGATCTGGGTGCCTGCGGCGAGGACGAGGATGTTCTCGAGGATGAGCTTGGTCCGGTCTTCCTTCTTCTGCGGGTCCTCGATCGTGACCAGGACGTCGACGCGGTTCCCCGGGTGCACGAGCCCCGCCAGGCCGATCACCTTGTCGCCCTTGACCGAGACCGCGCGCTTTCCTTCTTTCAGGACCGCGGCCACCCCGCCCGTCCTCACATCCCGGGGGGCGAGCATGTGCTCGGTGATCGGGTGGTTCGCCTTCACGGGGGAGACGAGCACCCGGTCTTTCAGGTCCTCGATCTTCGCGAAGTACCCGGTGGGGAGGCTCTCCCTCAGGTAAGGGGCCGTCTTCACCATCTCGGGCTTGATCTGCGTCCCCCAGGCGAGGTCGGATGCGGCCACGGCGACCGGGACGGCGTCCGCCTCGACCTTCACGGTCTCCCTCGGCGCGGTCCGCTTCTGGACCCAGTTGTAGAGAAACCAGCTCCCGGCGACCGCGATGACCAGCGAGAGCGCGATCGGCACTACGGCGCGGAGATTTCCCATCCCGTCCTCCCCGGGGGCGCCTCAGGAAAGAGGCGCGACCCCGCAAGCCTTGAATGCGATGTAGGTGATGGTCCCGAGGGCGATCGCCAGGCCGTACCGCAGCCGCGGCCGCCCCGGGGCGACTTCGACGGCCATCGGCGCGGGGCTCCTCGTCGCCGCCGCGGCGTAGAGGGCCGCGAGCTTCTCGCGGAAGAACCCCTGGAAGGCCTCGCGCCGCAGGGAGATGAGGATCACGGCGTATAGCCCCCCCACGACGGCAGAGGCGAGGAAGGCCTCGAAGACCGCCTGCGGCCCAAGAAAGCTCCCCACCGCGCCCATGAGCTTGACGTCGCCTGCGCCCATGCCGCTCATGAGATACGGAACGAAGAGCAGCCCCACCCCCGCGGCCCAGCCCCAGAGGCCGAAGAAGAAGCCGTCCAGCCCCGAGGCTGCGGCATGGAAGGAGATCCCGACAACCGAAGCCGGCAGGGTGAGGAGGTTCGGGATGCGGCTTGCGCGAAGGTCCGTCCAGCAGGCGACGGCCAGCACCCCGAGCAACACGATGTTTGGCGCAAAGGAAGTCATCCGTGAAAGCCTTGGGTGATCGATCGTCGGCCGGATGCGGCGCCGGCAAACGACGCCGGCGCCGCCCCGCCGACCTTCCGGTGAACTGCCGGCGCCCCGGTCACGGCCAGCTGTCAAGCAGCCGCTGGAACAGACCCAGAACGCCTTCCCCCAGCGCGGTCGCCCCGCTCACGATCGCCACCGCGATCAGGACGGCGAGCAGGGCGTACTCGGCGGCGATCGCCCCGCGCTGGCCGGTGATGACTTTCATCATCTGCAGGTTCTCGCTATCAGCCGGTTTGTTTGATCGTTGAGCCTGTCGCCGATGCCGCGAGGTTCTGATGCTTATTTTGGTACTAGTTCTTCTGCCACTAGTTCAAACAGCCCGTCGAGGTTCTTGCCGATCGTCGTAAGTGCACCGATAATGACAACAGCAATCAGGGCCACCAGAAGCCCGTACTCCACCGCGCTCGCACCCTCTTCGTCCTTGAAGAAATTGATCAGCTTCTTCATTTTCGATTCTCCCTTCGGTTTCCTTTCCTTAAACAAACGGGTCCAGGCCTCTTTTCCCCCTTTCCTTCCGGACCACCACCCCCCTTCATCCGTTTTGCGGCCGGCGCGCTTCCGTTCCGGCCTCGTCCTTTTCTTGCTGGGATCCGATTCCCACGCAGCCGGGGGTAGAGCAACCTTCGTGCCACGCGAGGCGCCCGTGGGAGAAAAGTCCCAGCCGAAAAGCCCCGGGCGAAGGCGGCCGCGCCGGCGCCCCTCGCCCCATCCCGCCGAATGCCTTGAACAATCGACCTCTTTTCAGCCCTCGATCGGCCTCGCTGCGGCACGCGAAAATATTTTCGCCGCGCCCTTAACCCCCCCCGCCTCCCCCCGCCCGCTTTTGGGAAATGAGGTCTTTTCCGCCACCCAACCGGCGCTCCCTGGGCAGGCCGGGGAAGAAAACTGTTACCTTTGCTTCCGTTTTGTGAAAAAAATTTCCCAGCGGAGACCCGCATCGCGACTTCGGCGAATCCCCACCCCGCACCGAACCCGCCTGAAATCAGGGAGATCGGAGGCAAAGCGGTCTTTTGGGCGGATCACCGCGCATACCGGCACAATCTGTGCTCGATGAGCGTCTACAAACCGCCTCCGCCCGCGGGGCGTGGCGATTGCGAACCCCATGCAGGAAGCGGAAATCAAAGAGACGGTTTCAGGGATCACCTCGCGGCGCACGGAGGCGGCGGGCGGCTTCGCGCAAACGGACCGGGGCGGCCCACGGCCCGATGCGACCGCCTGGGCGGTCCTTGCCCTGAAGGCGGCCGGGGAGCCGCAGTCCACGCTCGCGCAGGCCTGCCGCTTTCTTTCCCGCTTCCAGCTCGCGGACGGGCGAGTCGTCTTTTCCGGGGAATCGAAGGCGGCCTGGTGGCCGACCCCGCTCGCCGCGCTCGCCTGGGGCGCGGTTCCCGGCTTCGAGGGGGAAAAGGGGCTCGCGCTGGGCTTTCTCCTCAAAACGGGCGGGCGGCGCTTCCAAAAAAAGGAGGACTCGCCGACCGGGCACGACACCGCCATCCGCGGCTGGTCCTGGATCGAGGAGACGCATTCCCGGGTCGAGCCGACCGCCCTTTCCGTCCTTGCGCTGCGGGCGGGGGGGAAAGGCGGCCGCCCGCGCGTCGCCGAGGCGGCGGCGATGCTGATGAACCGCCGGCTCCCCGGCGGGGGCTGGAACTACGGCAACACCACGGTCTTCGGGCAGGAGCTTCTCCCCATGCCCGATTCGACCGGGCTTGCCCTCGCCGCCCTCTCCGGCATGGCGGGTCGGGCGGCCGTGGAGAAGAGCCTCGGTTATGCGCAGGCGCGGCTGCGGGAGACCGATGCGCCCTTTTCGCTCTTCTGGCTCGCCTGCGGTTTGGCAGCTTGGGGGATCGACCCCCCCGATCTCACGGGGCGCATTCTCGATTGCCTTGCGCTGCCGAAAAGACGCGGGCCTTACGAAACGACCCTTCTTTCCATGCTGCTCCTCGCCTACGCGTGCAGGGGAAAGGTCGTTTCATTCCTGGGGGTCGGATGAGCGCGTTTCCCGAAATGACAAGAAGGGCGTTCCTCAAGGCGGGCCTGGCCGCGGGCGCGGCGGCGGGGACGGGCGCCCTTCGTCGTCCGCGCCGCGGCCGAGGTTTTCCTCGCCCTCGGTGCGGCTTCGGTTGCGGTCGCCGAGGGCTCGGGCCACCGCCGGGACACCATCCTCGTCCTCGAGGAGTCGGGCCTCCTCGATGTGCTCCACGAGGATCGCATCCCTTTCGTCGACCTGAACGAGGAGGCGCCGGTCAAGGTGGAAAACCGGGGGAAGGCAAGCCGCTTGAAAGATCTCTTTCTCCCCGGGGCGGTGCTGCGGGCGGACCTCATCGTGTCGCTCGCCAAGATGAAGACCCACCACTGGGCGGGCGTAACCCTCTCCCTGAAGAACCTCTTCGGCGTCATGCCGGGGACGATCTACGGCTGGCCGAAGAACGTGCTCCACTGGGCGGGGATCGAGCAGTGCATCTTCGACATCGCGGCGACGGTCAGGCCGCAGCTTGCGATCGTGGACGGGGTGGTGGGCATGGAGGGGGACGGCCCCATCATGGGGGATGCGGTCCCGGCCGGGGTGCTGGTGATGGGCCGGAACCTCCCCGCCGTGGATGCGACCTGCGCCCGGGTCATGGGCATCGACCCCTGGAGGGTCCCCTACCTCGAGCGCTCCTCGGGCCGCTTAGGGACGATCGGCGAGGAAAATATCGAGCAGCGGGGGGAGCCGCCCGCTTCCGTCCGCCGGGATTTCCGGCTTCTCGATTCCATCCCGGCGCAGAAAAACCTGCGCCTCGCTTGAAGGACGGCATGGGGACGCATGCGGCCTTTTTCAAACCCGGAGCCTTCGAGGAGCTTTCCCGGCGCCCGTCCCCCGCTTTTCTGAACGAGGGAAAAGAGATGTCCCTGGACCCGGGCGAAAGCCGTCTTCTCGAGCCGGTGGCGGCGGACGGCACGATGCGCGTCGGGAGGATTCATCCCCGCGCAGGCGAGGCGGGCGCTTCCATCGTCCGGGGAAATGGCGTAGAGTCGCCGAACGAATCTTAGAGGGCTGTTTCTTTGCTCATGGCCGACGAACGCTCCGACGCTCTCGAAGCGGCTCTCGTGCGGATGCTCCGGCCGCTCGCGCGGCTGTTGTTGCGACGCGGGGTTTCCTTCCAGGCCTTCGCCGCGGTCGCCCGGCGCGCCTTCGTCGACGCGGCCGCGGGGCGCTTCGCCGAGGAGGGAAAGAAGCCCGCGGTCGCGCGGATCGCCGTGGCGACGGGTCTCACGCGCAAGGAGGTGGCCCGGCTGCTCGCCCGGGGGGCCCCGGAGGACCGCGACTCCTCCGCGCGCTACAACCGCGCGGCGCGCGTGATCTCAGGCTGGCGGCGCGACCCGGAATTCAAGGACGGCCGCGGGGCCCCGGCCGCGCTCCCCTTCAAGGGCGAGGGGCCGAGCTTCGCCGAGCTGGTGCGCCGCTACAGCGGGGACATGACCCCGCGCGCGGTGCTGGACGAGCTTCACCGGATCGGGGCGGTGAAGACCCTGCGCGACGGGCGGCTCAAGCTCGCCGTACGGAGCTTCGTCCCCGGGGCGGGCGACGCCGTGAAGCTCCACATCCTGGGGACGGACGTGGGCTACCTCATCACGACGATCGGCCACAACCTGGAGGCCGAGGGGGAGAGCGCCTTCTTCCAGCGGAAGGTGCTCTACGACAACCTCCCCGGCGAGGCGCTCCCGGAGTTCCGCGCGCTCTCCGCCGAGGCCGCGCAGCGGCTGCTCGAGCGGCTCGATCTCTGGCTCTCCGCGCGCGACCGGGACAACAACCCCGGGGTCTCGGGGACGGGGCGGTATCGCGCCGGGCTGGGGATCTACTACATCGAGGAACCCTTCCGTGAGGAAGCGTGAGGGCCTTTCCATGAAGCAAAACCTCTGCGGGTCGGCGATCGTCCTGCTCGCCCTCGCGGCCGCGTTGCTCTCCGGCTGCGCGGGCGGCGGTGCAGGCGGGGATCTCACGGCCTCGGGCGGGATCGGCGGCTCGGGGGTCACCGTGGGGTCGGTTTCGAAGTTCGGCAGCATCTTCGTGAACGGGGTCGAGTTCGACACGGCGGGAGCCGCGATCGTGGTGGACGGCACCGAGCGCGGCACCGGCGACGATGCGGCCCGGGCGAACCTCGCCGTGGGGATGCGCGTGCGCGTGGAGGGCCCCTTTGCCGACCGGACCGGCTCCGCAACGAGGGTCGTCTACAACGAGGACGTGGTCGGCCCGGTCGAGCAGGTCGAGGCGCTCGACGCGGAGACGCTTCTCCTCACGGTGATGGGCCAGGCCGTGGTCGTCGACCCTTCAACGGCGCTCTCCGGCGTCACCCGGGAGGCGATCGCGGCCGGGCAGGCGCTCGAGGTCTCCGGGCCGCGGGACGAGGCGGGACGCATCCTGGCGGCCTTCGCCCGCAAAGCGGCCGACGCCTACGCGACGGGGGACCCGGTCCAGGTGCGCGGCAACGCCGCCGGCGTGAACCCCGGGCTGCGCACCTTCGCGATCGGGGGCCTGACGATCGATTACTCGCTCGCCGACTTGAACGGCCTCGCCGGGCCCGACCCTGAGGAGGGCGGGCTCGTCGAGGTGAGGGGCGCCCTCGAGGCTTCCGGCACCCTTCTTGCCTCCGCGGTCGCCTCGGAATCGGTCCTGGGAGCGACGGAAGCCGAGCAGGCCTCGGTCGCCGGCGTGGTGACGCGCTTTTCCTCGCTCAGCTCCTTCGAGGTCTCGGGCGTCCCCGTCATCACCGACGCGGCGACGAGCTTCCTGCGGATCCTGCCCGCGGAGATCGGGACAGGCACGGGGCTTCTCGTCACCGGCTCGCTCGCGCGGGGGCGGCTCCTTGCCGACACGGTCCAGCCGACCGCACCCGTCAAGGTCGAATCGGACGTCGCGGCGGTCACCGGGGCCGAGCTTTCGCTCCTGGGGCTCGAAGGCCTTGCCGTCGCCGGAAACGATCTCACGCGCTTCGTCGGCCAGGCGCGCTCCCTCGAGGAGATCCTGCCCGGCGACCATGTCAAGGTCTACGGCGCCGCGCATGCAGCGGGTCGGGTGGTCGCGGAAAAGATCGTCGTTCAGAAAAACCCCAAGCGCCAGCTGGCGCTCCGCGGCCCCGTGGAGAGCGTAGACGGGCCCGTGATCTCCGTCCTGGGGGTCGCGATCGACACCGGGCGGATCCCCGAGGACGGCTTTTCCCTGGAGGGGGCGGGCCCGCTTTCGCGCGGCGATTTTCTCGCCCGCCTCCGCGCCGGCGACACGGTCAACCTGAACGGCGCCCTCACCGGCGCAACCGCCTCCTGGCGCACGATCTCCCTCTCCCACTAGGGGACGTCCATTCAGATATCACTTGCCATCGCCCCGGGGGCGTGCCGGCCGGTTTCTTGACCCGGGGCTATCATTTGGGATATAATTCCCAAGTTGATTCCGGGGGCGCACTCGTCCCGCGGGAGGCCATCTCGGCCGACGGATCCCCAGGGAAGGCATCCCCGGGAAAGGAGGGGGCATCATGAAAGGACGTGTTTTCGGCGCAATCGCGCTTCTGACGACGGTCTTCTTCCTCGGCTGCGGCGGGGGCGGGGGCGGAACTTCGGAGGGGGGCGGGACGGGAAAGCTCTCCCTCAGCCTGACCGACGCCGCGGTCGACGGCCTGAAGGCCGTCTACGTCACGATCGACAAGGTCCAGGTCCACCTCGGGGGAAGCGAGAGCCCGCCGGCCAACTGGAAGACGGTCTCCGACGTCGGAAACGGCAAGACCTACAACCTCCTCGAGCTCGTCAACGGCGTGAGAACCGACCTCGGCCTGACCGATCTCGAGGCCGGCCGCTACACCCAGATGCGGCTCATCCTCGGGAGAACCCCCGACGACGGGGTCAACCTCCTCAGCCGCAGACACCCCTTCGCGAACTATGTGATCACGGCCGAGGACGAGGTGCACGAGCTCAAGGTCCCGAGCGGCTTCCAGACCGGGATCAAGATCGTCCACGGCTTCACGATCGAGGAAAACGGCACAACCGAGCTCGTCCTCGACTTCGACGCCGCGCGCTCGGTCGTGCGGGCGGGGGCGAGCGGGAACTGGCTCCTCAAGCCCACGATCAAGGTCCTCGAACGGCTCGACTACGCGATCGTGCGCGGGGTGGTGACCGACCGGTCCGACCCGGCCAACCCCCTCCCCGGCGTCCGCGTCGCCGCCCAGTCCTGGGATGACCACGACACGCCGGCGGACCCGGAGGATGACACCCTCGTCGTCCACGCCGCGACCGTGACCGATGCAGAGGGGAAATTCGCGCTGATGCTGCCGCCGGGGAACTATTCCATCGTCGCCCATGTCACGCCGGACAGAACGGAGGGGAGCACCCGGGTTTACGAGCCCGCGTGCGCGGCGGTTACGGCGACGGCGGGGATGAACCAGGATCCGGACGAGACGGAGATCGGACTTGCCGGGCCGGTGGAGAGCGGCACGCTCACCGGCGCAATCACCATCGCCGGGGCCGGTGAGGACCCATTCGTCAGCCTGAGCATCCGCCGGAGCCTCGCCTGCGCCGGGGCGCCGGAAGCAGTCCCGCTCGAGGTCGCAGCCGGCAATTTCGCCAACCTGGGCGCTTACGCCTTCGTCCTGCCGCCGGCCGGCGACTACGAGGTCCATTACGCCGTCTACGACGACGGGAGCGGCCGCGTGAGCGAAGGCGAAGAAGCCGGCGTCACGGTGACGGCCGGGGGGACGACCTCCCTGGACATCCCCTTTTAGGGGACGTCCATTCATATATCACTTTACTCTCCTTGCGGCGGAAAGGCCGCTGATCGAAGGGGAGGGCGGAGCGCACGCCCTTCCCTTTTTCCGTCGCCCCGTGAGAAACTAGAAAATCAAAAACCCCGGGCGGATGCGGCCCCGTGGGCGGCGGGAGGGGAAACGGGTGGCGAGGCGCTGGGCGAAGATATTGCTTTCGCTTGCGGCGATGACCCCCCTGTTGGCCGCAGGCCATGCCGCGGCCGGAAACTACGTGATCCGGCCCGAGGGCAAGGGGCTCGTCTTCCAGACCGACCGCGACGGCGAGTGGGACATCCCCGAGGCCGACCGCGGCCACTTCCGGCCGGGCGAGCGCGGCACCTACAGCCGCGGCCGCGACGCCGACGGCGATTTTCTGCGGATCGACGAGAACCGCAAATTCTACATCGACCCCGCCCCCCGAAAGACGGCCGCGGCGCCCCCAGGTTCCGCCGCCTCGCCGCGGGAGACGATGATCGAGGTCAAAAACGAGCGCGTGCTCGTCCCGGCCGTGATCGGCCACGACGGCCGCGAGGTGAAGGCAACCCTCGTCCTCGACACCGGGGCCTCGATCACGACCCTCAACCGCGCGGCGGTGAAGAAGCTGAACGCCCCCGTCCTGGAGAAGGGAAAGCTCCTTCTCCCCGGCGGGAAGACGATCTCGGCCGACATCGTCCGCCTCGCCTTCATCCGCGTGGGGCCCCACCGGCTCGAGAACTTCCCCGCCGCCGTGATCGAGCACACGGGCCCGCAGGCCGAATACGACGGGCTGCTCGGCATGAATTTCCTGAAGGAAGTGGACTACCGGATCGACTTGAGACGCCGCGTGATCGAGTGGCGGTAGCGAAGAAGGAACCCTCTCACCCCCCCCTCCTCAGGCGGCGCCTCCCCCGGCCGCAGGGCGTTTTTCCGCACCCACGCGCCGGTGAAGGAGCGCCTGCCTTCCTCGTGGCCCAGGGCGAGCGCACGGGTGCAAAGGCGGTCGATCCGCCGCGGGATGCCCCCGGCCAGGCGCGCGATCTCGGCTGCGGCCCCGGGGTCGAAGATCTCCAGGAAGAGGACCGCCGCCATGAGCCGGTGGCGGATGTAAGCCGCGGTATCCTCGGCCGTGAGCGGCTCGAGGAGGCAGCGCACGGCCCCCCGCTGGAGTAGAGGCCCGGAAGGGCCCGGTGGCGAGCTTCTCGTCCAGCGCCCGGTCCCCGGCGAGAAGAAGGGTGAGCAGCGGCTCGTTTTCCCCCTCGAAGTTCGATAGGAGCCTCGCCTGCTCGAGGACCTCGTCGTCGGGGGTCTCGGCGTGCTCGAGGACGAGCAGGGGGGCCTCGCCCCTTTCCCGCGCCGCGCGCAAGAAACCCCGCAACGAGAGCAGATGGTTCCTCCCCGGGGCCTCCCCCGCCTCGAGGCCGCAGGCCGCGGCGGGAAGCGCCCGGAAGCGCCCGGAAGCGCCCGGCCGACAGCCCCGGCGCGGAGACAACGAGCGGCAACACCCTTCCCCCCCACGACCTGGAGCAGGCCGTCGAGAAGAAGGCTTTTCCCGCTTCCAGGGGCGCCCGCAAGGAGCAGGACCCCCTTTTTCTCCTCGATGCCGACCTTGAGGGGGGCGAGGGCCTCGAGGAACCTCTTCCCCGGCCAGAGGAAACGGCGCTCCGGGACCCCGGAAAAAGGGGGCTTGAGCAGGCCGCAGTGCCGGAGGCAGGCGGGATCGAGCTCCACGGCGGGATTCCCTGTTTTGCGGCCGCGCACGGCGGGGAAGCGATGACACTCCGGCGCATTCGGCGGCCGGGGCGAGGCCGGGCGCGCTTTCCATCACCGCCCGAAAAGGCTAAAATGAGGAAATCAACCGGGACCGCCGGGGGTCAGCCGGCCCGCCTCCGGAACCGGGAAAGGGACGGGAACCGAGCGTGGAAGAGGAGCTTGTCGATTTCTATGAGGACCTCCAGGTCAGCCCGCGGGCCGACCAGGAGACGATCGAGCGCGTCTACCGGCTGCTGGCCAAGCGCTACCACCCCGACAACGGCTGCACGGGCTGTGTCGAGCTCTTCGACCGCGTGACCAAGGCCTACCGCGTGCTCACCGACCCGGAGAAACGCGCGGCCTACGACGCGCGCTACGAGGGGATCCGCGCGCGGCGCTGGCGGCTCGCCGCGGCCGCCGCCCCGGGGCCGGACGGCGCGCGCGACCGGCAGATCCGCCACGCGCTCCTTTCCCTTCTCTACATCGAGCGCCGCAACGACCCGGAGAAAGGCTCGATCGGCCTCTGGCAGATGGGGCAGCTCCTCGACCTGCCCGAGAAGGCGATCGAGTTCCACGCCTGGTATCTCAAGGAGAAGGGCCTGATCGAGCGCACCGACGCCGGCGGCTTCGCGATCACCGCATCCGGCGTGGATGCGATCGAGGAGGCGGGCGGGGCCGAGGGGCGGAGCCTGCGGCTCCCCGAGAAGACCCCTTCTGCGGGCCCGGCCGGGAAGGACCGCCCCGAAAAGGGGCGCAGCCTGCCGCAGACCGCCGCGGCGGAGGGCTGAGGGGCCGCCGAAAGCTCAGGCGAGTTCGGGGGGCGGCTCGATCTTGAGCTCCTCGATCTTCTGGAGCATCGTCTTGTAGCTGATCTTGAGCAGCCGCGCCGCCTTGCTCCGGTTCCAGCCGGTCTTGAGCAGCGCGTGGCTGATCAGCTCGCGGTCCACGCGCTCGATCGCCTTCCTGCGGATCTCCCAGAGGGAAATCGCCGAAAGCTCGGGCCTGCCCCCGTTTCCGGAGAAGAACTCGGCGATCAGCTCGGAGGCGACCGCCCCGCCGTCCCCCTCACCCGGCTCCGGCGGAAGCGGCCGGGTGAGCATCCCGTCCACGAACTCCTCGCCCTCGCCGAGGACGATGATCCGCTGCAGCACGTTCTGGAGCTCGCGCACGTTGCCCGGCCAGCGGTAGGAGGCGAGCTTGGCGAAAGTCTCGCGGCTCAGGCACCCCGAGGACCGGCAGGGCAGGGTTCTCGCGTAGCGGGCGATGTAGTAGTCGATGAGGACGGGGATGTCCTCGGGCCGCTCGCGAAGGGGCCGGAGCTCGATCGTCACCGTGCTCAGCCGGAAGTAGAGGTCGTCGCGGAAGTTGCCGCTCCGGACCTCGCGGTCGAGGTCGCGGTTGGTCGCGGCGATCACCCAGACGTCGGTCTTCACGGGCTTTTCGCTGCCGAGCGGCGTGAAATCCCCGCCCTGGAGGACATGCAGGAGCTTCGCCTGGAGCGGAAGCGACATGTCGCCGATCTCGTCCAGGAAAAGCACCCCGCCGTTTGCCTGCTCGAACTTGCCGCGGCGGTTCTGGATCGCGCCGGTGAAGGCGCCGCGCTCGTAGCCGAACATCTCGCTCTCGAGGAGCGTGTCGGGAAGCGCCGCGCAGTTCACCTTGACGAAGGGCTTCCCGAAGCGCGGGGACTTCGCATAGAGGCTGTTGACGACGAGTTCCTTGCCGGTCCCGGTCTCGCCGGTCACGACCACGTTGAAGCCCGTGGGCGCCACCTGCTCGATCAGCTCGCGCACGCGGCGGATGTTGCGGCTCACCCCGACGAGCTCGATGTGCTCCGAAAACGCTGCGTTTCCTTCCATCTCAGAACCGGATCATCCCTTCGCGATAGAGCAGAATCCCCACCCCGGCGGCGAGCGCGAACACCGCGCCCCACACCCCCTTCAGCCTGAACCCCAGGAGCACGAGCGCGACCCCCGCCAAGACGGCGAGCGCGATGTCGCGCAGGAGCTCCCAGGAAAAGCCCGCGCCCGTCATCCCCAGAAGGCTCCCGTACTCGAAGAGCATGGCGAAGCCCTCCCCCGCCGGCTCAAGTCAGCTTCTTCTCCCCCCCCCGAGGCGCGGCCGGGTGAAGTAGATCTCGGCCGCGCGGCCGACCGCCTCGCAGGTGACCCGCGGGGTCGCCCCCTCGAACTCGGCGGCGGCGACCACGATGTCGAGAATGTCCGCGGGCTGGCAGGCCCGGAGCTCGCCGCCGCGGTTGCGGCAGAGCTCGCGCAGGTAGGCCCCCGCCGCGCCCTCGGCCGGCAGGCGGCGGCGCTCGATCTCGCGCGCGTAGATCCGCTCGAAGACCTCGTCGTCGACCGCGTCGACCAGGATCTTGTTCGGGATGCGCCGCAGGAAGGCCTCGTCGGCCAGATCGGCCGGCTCGAGGTTCGTCGCGAAGACGACGGTCACCTCGAAGGGCACCTGGAATTTCAGCCCGTAGCGCAGGCTCAGGTAATCCGTGTGCCGGTCGAGCGGCACGATCCAGCGGTTGAGGAGGAACACCGGGGAGACGATCTGGCGGCCGAAGTCGTCGATCACGAGGATGCCGTTGTTCGCGCGCATCTGGACCGGGGCGGCGTAGACCTGGGTGCTCTCCTCGTGCTGCAGCTCGAGCATGCGCGGCTCGAGTTCGCCGCCGACGAGGATGCAGGGCCGGCGGCAGACGACCCAGCGCGGGTCGAGTTCCGGGGGCGGGTTTTCGGCCTGCTCGTGAACCCCGGGGTCGAAGAGGACCACGATCTGCCCGTCCACCTCCACGGCGTAGGGGATGACGATCGTGTCGCCGTAGATGCGGGAGAGCCGGCTCACCACACTCGTCTTGCCGTTTCCCGTGGGGCCGTAGAGGAAGATCGATTTCTGCGAGATGAGCGCCGGGCCGAGCTCGGCGAGGAAGCGCTCGGTCACGACGAGGTCGGCGAGCGCCGCCTGGAGGGTCTTGCGGTCGATCAGCGGCCGGATGTTCTGGCTGCGCACGGCCGCGTTGTAGGAGGCGAGCGAGACCGGGGCCGGGCCGATGTAGCGGCAGGTGAGGAAGCGCTGCGCCGCCTGCTCGCGGCCCAGGCCCGAGAGGGTGAAGCGGTAGTCGTTCCCCTCCATCCCGCCCACCTCGAAGTACTGCTTCTGGCGCATCCTCTGGAAGAGGGCGTGGAGCAGCGGGAAGCTCAGCTTGAGCTCCCGGGAGAGGCCCTTGAGGGTCGCCTCGCCCTTGGCGTAGAGCCGGCGGAGCAGGAGGTCTTCCACGAGGGCGATCGGGATGCGCAGCTCCTCGGGCCGGACCGGGGCCTTGGGGAAAAAGGAAAGCCGGGAGGGGGCCTCCCCCGCCGCCGGGGTGTCCTTCAAGGTTGCCGTTTTCATGCGGACGCGAACGCCCCCTTCCCCTCGCCGTGACGGCGTCCTGCGGGGGATCCCCGGCGCGGCATCAGCGCAGGAGCCCCGCGTTGTAGAGCACGAGCCAGAACCCGTAGATCAAAACCAGCCCGGCCGCGAGCGAACGGCGGATCTTCCAGCCCACGATCCCGAGGATCAGGGCGAAGAGGACGATGAAGAGGATGCGCGAGACGAGATCCACCAGCGCCAGCGACTGCCCCAGGCCCGCGATGCGGAAGTATTCGAGAAACACGAGGGACCTCCCGAAGCCCGAGGTTGCCTGTGTTCTACGGCACCCGCCTTCGACCCGGACGGCCGGCCGCGGCCGAATTCTCGCCGCCACCCGACCCGCCCGTCCGGGGCCCCCTCGACTGCCGCTTTCTCCTCCTTTTCTTTCGGCACCGCCGCCGGGCGAAACCTGCGCGCGCCCGGCCCCGGCCGGAATCGGCCGCTTGCGGGAACCCGACCGAATTACTGGATCAGCAAAAAGCGTGCAAATCTCTGGAAAAGCCCGGATGGATAAATTTCCAATTTCAAATCAGATGGTTGTCTCGCCGGGCGGCAAGGGCGGGCCGGCGGGGGAAAGGGAAATCGGAATTTGCTTTCCCTTTTTGTGAAATTTACTTCACAGGCAGGAGCCGCTCGAGGCGTTCGCGAAGCAGCGTCATGCGGCGCTCGGTGCGGCGGCTCTTCACCCCGATGGCGAGCGCCTTCTTCGAGCCGACGAAGACCGCAAGCCGGCGCGCGCGGGTGAGGGCGGTGTAGATCAGGTTCCGCTGCAGGAGCACGTAGTGCTGCGTGAGAAGCGGCAGGACCACCGCCGGGTACTCCGAGCCCTGGGCCTTGTGCACCGAGACGGCGAAGGCGTGGGCGAGTTCGTCCAGGTCGGCGAAATCGTAGGTCACCTCGCGGTCCTCGAAGCGCACGGCGACCTCGCGCGTCTCGGGCGAGACGGAGACGATGCGGCCGATGTCGCCGTTGAAGACCTCCTTGTCGTAGTTGTTCCGCACCTGCATCACCTTGTCGTGGACGCGGAAGACGCGCCCGCCGCGGGCGACCCCGCCCGTGCCGGGGTTGAGCGCCTCCTGGAGCCGCGCGTTCAGCCGCGCGACCCCGGCCTCGCCCTTGTGCATGGGGGCGAGCACCTGGATCTCCCCCAGGGGGTCGAGGCCGAAGCGCCGCGGGATGCGGCGGCAGACGAGCTCGAGAATCAAGTCCGCCGCGCGTTCGGGGTCCTCCTGCTCGATGAAGAAGAAGTCGGAATCGCCCTCCTCCCCGGCCTCGAACCACGGCATCTCGCCCTGCCGGATGCGGTGGGCGTTCACGACGATCCGGCTCCGGCCCGCCTGGCGGAAAATCCGCTCCAGGCGCACGAGGGGGATGCGCCCCGAGTCGATGATGTCGGCGAGCACATTGCCCGGGCCGACCGAGGGGAGCTGGTCGGCGTCCCCGACGAGGATGAGACAGGCCGAAGGCGGGAGCGCATCCAGCAGCGCGGCCATGAGCGGGGCGTCGATCATCGAGCTTTCGTCGACGACGAGGAGATCGCAGGCAAGCGGCCGCTCCCGGCCGCGCTGGAAGCCGCCGCGGTCGGGCTGGTACTCGAGCAGGCGGTGGAGCGTCGCCGCCTCGCGGCCGGTCGCCTCGGCGAGCCTCCTGGCGGCGCGGCCTGTGGGGGCGGCCAGGGAAACCCGCGCCGGCAGGCGCTCGAAGCCGCGCACGATCGCGCGCACGATCGTCGTCTTGCCCGTCCCGGGGCCGCCCGTGATCACGAGCACCTTGTGCCGGAGCGCCCCGGAGACGGCCGCGGCCTGCTCGGCGGAAAAGCGCATGCCGAGCTCCCGCTCGGCCGCGGCCACGGTCTCCTCGGGCCGTCCGGCCGGGCGGCCGCGCGGCACGCTCGAGAGCAGGGCGAGCGCGCGGGCGATCTGCGTCTCCGCGCGGTGGAGAAAGGGGAGGTAGACGGCCTCGACCCCCCCCGCCGGCTCGCGCACGGCCTTGCCCGCCGTGCAAAGCGCATCCAGGGCGCGCTCGAGCGCCGGCCCCTCCACCTCGAGCAACGCGGCCGCGCGCTCGAGCAGCGCCTCGCGGGCGGCGAAGAGGTGCCCCTCCTCGGAGAACTCGCGCAGGGCGAAGAGCAGCCCGGCCTCGATGCGGTAGGGGGAATCGGGCGGGATCCCCAGCCGCGCGGCGATCCGGTCCGCGGTCGCAAAGCCGACGCCCGCGACCTCGGTCGCCAGCCGGTAGGGGTTTTCGCGCACGACCGCGGCCGCGCGCGGGCCGTAGGCCTTGAAGATCCGCGCCGCCTGGCCCGGCCCGACCCCGTGGCCCTGCAGGAAGATCAGGATCTCGCGCAGGTGGCGCTGGGCTTCCCAGGCCTCGCGGATCTGCGCGAGGCGCTTCTTTCCGATCCCCTCGACCTCGGCCAGGCGCGCGGGCTCGCGCTCGATCACCGCCGGCGTCTCCTTTCCGAAGCGCTCGACGATGCGCGAGGCGAGGGCGGGGCCCAGGCCGCGGATGAGTCCCGAGCCGAGATAGCGGCGGATCCCCTCCACGGTCGCCGGGATGCGGCTGCGGCAGCGCGCGACGCGGAACTGCTCGCCGAAGCGCGGGTGCCGCGTCCAGGCCCCCTCCATCTCGAGCACCTCGCCCACCGCGGGCGCCGGGATCGTGCCCACGACGGTGACGGGCTCCCCGCGGCCGGGCAGGCGCACGCGGGCGACGGCGAAGCCGTTCTCTTCGTTCACGAAGGAGATGTGCTCGATCTCGCCCTCGAGGCGCACGGCGGCCCCGCCGGCGGGGCCGCCGCCGGGCGGACCGGCCGCCTCAGTCTTCCTGGAGTTCGGGGAGGGAGGCATAGAAATCGAGGACGTCGGGGTTGCTCAGCGCGTCGCGGTTGAGGATCGGCTGCCCCTCGATCGCCTTCTTCACCGCCATCTCGACCTTCTTCATGTTGAGGGTGTAGGGGACGCCGGGGACGGCGATGATCTTCGCCGGGACGTGCCGCGGCGAGGCGAGGTTGCGGATCGTGTCGCGGATCTTCTGCCTGAGCGCCTCGGTGAGCGTCTCCCCCGGGGGGAGCTGGACGAAGAGGATCACGCGCTCGTCGCCCTTCCACTTCTGGCCGACGACGACGCTGTCCACGATCTCGGGCATGAGGGCGACGATGCTGTAGATCTCGGCCGTCCCGATCCGCACCCCCCCCGGGTTGAGGGTCGCATCCGAGCGGCCGTAGATCACGACCCCGCCGCGCTCGTTGATCTCGATGAAATCGCCGTGGCGCCAGACCCCGGGGTAGACCGAGAAGTAGGCGGCCCGGTATTTCTTGTTCCCCGGGTCGTCCCAGAAGTGGATCGGCATCGAGGGGAAGGCCTTGCAGCAGACGAGCTCGCCCTGTCGGCCGATCACGGGACGGCCCTCGGCGTCGAAGGCGTGCACGTCCATGGCGAGCCCCCGGCACTGGAGCTCGCCCGCGTAGACCGGGCCCATGGGGTTCCCCAGCGCGAAGCAGCCGTTCAGGTCGGTCCCGCCGGAGATCGAGGCGAGCTGGAGATCGGCTTTCACGTTCGCGTAGACCCACTCGAAGCCCTCGACGGAAAGCGGCGAGCCCGTCGAGAGGACGGCGCGCAAGGGGCTGAGGTCGTAACGCTCGCGCGGCTTGACCCCCGAGTTCATGAGGGCGCCGATGTAGCCCGCGCTCGTGCCGAAGACCGTGATTTTCTCACGCTCGGCCATCTCCCAGAGGACCCCGGGGTGGGGGTGGAAGGGGTTTCCGTCGTAGAGGACCAGGGTCGCCCCCACGGCGAGCGAGCTCATGAGCCAGTTCCACATCATCCAGCCGCAGGTCGTGAAGTAGAAGATCGTGTCGCGGCGCGTGAGGTCCGTGTGCAGCATGAGCTCCTTCAGGTGGTGGATGAGGATCCCGCCCGCGCTCTGCACCATGCACTTGGGCAGCCCCGTCGTCCCCGAGGAGTACATGATGTAGAGGGGATGCTCGAAGGGAAGCTGGGCGAAGTCGATCGGAAGTCCCGGCTGCTTCGCGAGAAACTCCGACCAGGGCACGGCGTTCGGCAGCCGCCCCGCATCCGGCGCCTCCTCGGTGTAGGGGACGACCACGACGCGCTCGACCGTGCGCAGCTCCTTCAGGATCCCCGCCATGCGCTCGAGCGAGTCGATGCGCCGGCCCTTGAAGAAGTAGCCGTCGGCGGTGAAGATGACCCGCGGCCGGATCTGGCCGAAGCGGTCGAGCACGCCCTTGATCCCGAAGTCGGGCGAGCAGGAGGACCAGACCGCCCCCAGGCTGGTCGCGGCCAGCATGGCGATCGTCGCCTGGGGCATGTTGGGCATGAACCCCACGACCCGGTCGCCCGGCCGGATGTCCATCGCCCGCAGGCTGTGGGCGAGCCGCGCGACCGCGTCGTAGAGCCCGGCGTAGCTCAGCCGCACCGGATCGCGCCCCTCGCCCTGGAAGACGAGCGCGGTCCGCTCGTCGCGGTGGCGCAGGAGGTTTTCGGCGAAGTTCAGCTTCGCCCCCGAAAACCAGCGCGCGCCGGGCATCTTCGTCGCATCGTCCACCACCTCGCGGTAGGGGGCGGAGTGCAGGATGCCGGCGAAATCCCACATCGCCGCCCAGAACTCGGGGATGTGCTCGACCGACCAGCGGTAGAGCTCGGGGTAATCCTGGAAATTCCGGCCGTGGCGCTCGTTGACGAACTGCATGAAGCGGTACATGTTGGTTGCGCGCACCTTCTCCGGGGCGGGCTGCCACAACATCTTCGCCATGGCCGACCTCCTTCTCCTGATCACGGGTTCAAGAATCTGAAAACCGTTCAGCCGTTGCATATACTCTCGAAATCGCGCCGGGGTCAAGCAGGCCGGACCGGCCCGCCGCTTGCCCGGAGGATGCTCCCCGTGCGATAGAGGCCTCGCGCACTTCACGTGAAAAGAGGGGCCCGCCCATGCACGAGATCGAGCTTCGCTCCGACACCATGACCCGCCCCACGCCCGCCATGCGCCGCGCGATGGCCGAAGCCGAGGTGGGGGACGACGTCTTCGGGGAAGACCCCACGGTGAACCGCCTCGAGGAGAAGGCCGCGGCCCTTCTCGGCAAGGAGGCCGCACTCTTCGTGACGAGCGGCACCCAGGCGAACCTCGTCGCCATCCTCGCCCACTGCGGCCGCGGCGAGGAGATGATCCTGGGCGACCGCGCCCACAGCTTCTTCTTCGAGCAGGGCGGCTCGGCCGCGGTCGCCTCCGTCCACCCGCGCACGGTGAAAAACCGGCCCGACGGGACGATGGACCCGGCCGAGCTCGAAGCCGCGATCCGGCCGGAGAACATCCATTTCCCGCGCACCGCCCTCATCTGCCTCGAAAACACCCACAACCTCTGCAACGGGGCCCCCCTCGCCCTCCCCTATCTCGAGACCGTCGCCGCGCTCGCCCGCCGCCACGGGGTCCGCCTGCACGTGGACGGGGCACGCCTTTTCAACGCCGCGGTCGCCCTGGGGGCCACGGCCGCCGCACTCGCGGCACCCGCGGACTCGGTCTGCTTCTGCCTGAGCAAGGGGCTCGCCGCGCCCGCGGGCTCGCTTCTCTGCGGGGGGCGCGATTTCATCGCCCGCGCCCGGCGCGCACGAAAGCTCCTGGGCGGCGGCATGCGCCAGGCCGGGGTGCTCGCCGCGGCGGGGCTGGTCGCCCTGGAGGAGATGGTCGGGCGGCTCGCGGAGGACCACGAAAACGCACGCCGGCTGGCCATGGGGCTCGCCGCGATCGGGGGGATCGCGATCGACCCGCAGGCCGTGCGGACGAACATCGTCTACTTCGAGGTCGTGAAACCCGGCCTCTCCGCCGAAGCGCTCGTCGCCGCGCTCCGCCGCGAGGGCGTGCGCCTGCTCGCCGTGGGGCCGCAGACCCTGCGCGCCGTGACCCACTACGAGGTCTCCGCCCGCGACATCGCGATCACCCTCGCCAAGACCGAACAGGTCCTGAAAGGCTGAGCCGCCCGCCCCCCCTGCCGCAAACGGGCGCAGGAGTCCGAAATGGTGGTTGATTTTTGTTGATTTCCACGTGGAGCGGCGCTATGGGGCGCCTCAGGTCCCCTTCGTTTCCCGCTTGCTTCTCCCCCCAACCTCGAAGGAGGTGCCCCATGCCCCAGGCGAAAAAGCCCCCCAAGATCGACTTCGTCAAGGCGACCCACCCGGGAAGACCCGACCGGCCTTATTTTCTGCCCAAGGAAAACAAGGCCCTGATGCGCACGCTCTCCAAGAAGCCGCTCTTCCCGCGCCTCTGCGAGCGGCCCTGCACCCAGCTGATGACCCTCTTCCCCCGGCGCCAGGTCGAGGGCCAGACCGGCTACGGCTACTACATGATCAACGTGGACGGCTACCGCACGATCAACGCCTTCGTGATCGCCGACCCCGTGAACAGCTCGAACCAGCGCGGCTTCTCGTTCGAGCTGAGCTTCGCGCCCTACGACTTCGTATACGGGGTGGGGGTCGTGGGCGAGACGAGCCACTTCTTCAACTTCGAGAGCTATTTCGACCCCGGAACCCTCTCCCACCGCCTGCAGCGCTGCGAGACGAGCGATCTGACCGCCGGCGGCGGCCTGCCCTGGATCGGCGGGCGCGACCTCACGCACATCCTGCGCGCCCCCGTGATGGGGCCCTACGTGCGGGCGAGCGTCTTCAACGAGGACCGCACCGCGAGAAGCGTGGAGGTCGTGGCCTATCTCTCGACCTGAGTCCCGCCGGGAAAAAACGACGCCCGCCGGGCGGGCCCGGCGGGCGGTTTTTTTCGCGGGCCGCCTGCGCTCAGTGCTTGAAGGCGCGCTGCCCGGTGAAGACCATGGCGACGTCGGCCTCGTTGCAGGCCTCGATCACCTGGTAGTCGTTTTCCGAGCCCCCGGGCTGGATCACGGCGCGGATCCCCTCGCGGATGCCGACATCGACCCCGTCGCGGAAGGGGAAGAAGGCATCGCTCACCATGGCGGCGCCGATCAGCCCCCCCTTCTCGCGGTTGACGCGCGCGTCGATCTCGGCCCGGCGCTCCGGGTCCTTCAGGTCGTTGTAGGCGATCCCCCAGGTCTCGAAGCTGTAGCGGTCGGCGAGCTTGCGGTAAGCCTTGTCGCGCGCGATCTCGGCCACCCCCACCCGGTCCTGCTCGCCGGTCCCGATCCCCACGGTCACCTGGTCCTTCACGTAGAGCACCGAGTTCGAGGTGACCCCCGCCTCGACGAGCCAGCCGAAGAGAAGGTCTTCCACCTCCTTCGGGGTCGGCTCGCGCCGGATGCGGTAGGTCCGGCCGCGGTGCTCGCAGGCGGCGGGCTTGAGGTCCTCGGGCCTACGGGTCAACGGGACGAAGGACCACTGCACCACCTGGCCGCCGTCGATCAGGCTCTTGAACTCGACGAAGCGGCTGTTTTCGAACTCCTGAAGCCGCTCCATGTTGCGGATGCGCAGCACGCGCAGGTTCTTCTTGCGGCCGAAGACCGCCATCACCCCCTCCTCGAACTCCGGGGCGACGATCACCTCGGCGTACTGCTGCGCGATCGCCTCGGCGGTCTCCCGGTCGACCGCCCGGTTGAGGGCGATGCAGCCGCCGAAGGCGGCGACCCGGTCGGCGAGGTTGGCGCGGCGGTAGGCCTCGAGGAGGCTCTCGGCGCGGGCGACCCCGCAGGGGTTGTTGTGCTTGACGATCACGGCGGTCGGCCGATCGGTGAAGTAGCGCAGGATGTTCAGCGCGTTGTCGGCGTCGGTGATGTTGATCTTGCCCGGGTGCTTGCCCGACTGGAGAAGCTCGGGCAGCGAGGCGAGATAGCGCCCGGGCTGCACGGTCTCGACCCCGCCCAGCACGAGGTTGCCGTTCACCAGGCGGTAGAGGGCGGCCTCCTGGCCGGGGTTCTCGCCGTAGCGCAGCCCCTTCTCGACCCCTTCGATCACCCAGCTCACCTTCTCGTAGAAGAGGGTCTGCCGGCCGTTTCCGTCCACGAAATGGATCTCCATCCGCGGGGGGAAGCGGTCGTCCATGACGGTGCGGTACATCTTTTTCAGGTCCTCGGCCATGGCGCCTCCTTCGGGTTCCCCGGGGGCCGCCCCCGGAAGAGGGTCTATCGGGCGGGGGCGAAGCGGTAGGGGTCGGCCGCGCGCGAGGGGTCGACCCCCGCCAGGTAATCGGCGATCGCCCGGTCGTAGCGCGCGGTGAGGTCGAAGGCTTTCCGGGCGAGCCGGAAGCGGAAGGCGAGGGTCGTCCCCCCGCCGTGGGCTTCGAGCTCGGCGAGGAGCGCCCCGTAGTCGCCCGGGTCCACGACGGCGGCGACGCGCAGGAAGTTCTTCGCCGCCGCGCGGATCATGCAGGGGCCGCCGATGTCGATGTTGCCGCGGGCGTCCTCGAGGTCCGCCCCGCTCTTCGCCGCCGTCTCCCCGAAGGGGTAGAGGTTCACGACCGCCAGGTCGATCGGGACGCCGCCGGTCCGCTCGAGGTCGGCGCGGTGGGCCTCGTTGTAGGTCTCGGTCAGGAGGCCGAGATAGATCTTGAAGTCGAGCGTCTTGACGAGCCCCCCCCGCGTCTCGGGCTGCCCCGTGTAGTCCGCGACCTGGACGAGACGGCCCTTCGCCGCCGCTCCGAGGATCCCCTCGAGCCGGGCGAAGGTGCCGCCGGTCGAGAAGATCTTGAGCCCCGGGCACAGCCGGACCAGCCCCGGGACGAGGCGCTCGAGGCCGCGCTTGTCGGATACGCTCACGAGCGCATGCCGCAGCGCGACCCGGTCGTCGATCACCCCTACGCGTTCGATCGCCATCGTTTCCTCCCCACGGCCCCGCCTCGGGCGCGGGGGCCGGTTCTCCTTCGGCGTTCCTCTTATCCCAGGAGGGGGCCCGGGCGCAACCGCCCCTTTTCCCTCAAGGGAAGCCTCGTTCCGGCCGATGACGAAGAGGGGAGTTCGCCGCATGAAGACCCGCTCCTACATCGCCGTCCGCAGCTCGCAGATCCGCTACTACCGGCGCGTCCCCCTCTTCTTCGAGAGCGCACCCGGCGTCTTCCAGCTCTTCAAGCCGGCCGGCATGGGGATCTCCGAGGTGCGTCTCGACGAGGGCATGCACCCGAGGCTCTACATCCAGGAAAACGACCGCGAGGAGGCGGCCCTCGAGGTCCACCGCGGCTTCAACCAGGACATCGCCCGCGACATCCGCGAAGGCGACGTGGCCGGCGTGAAGGAGACCCTGTGCCGTCTGGTCGAGGAGACGCTCTCCGAGCCGCGCGCCGGGACCCTCCAGGCGCTCCCCGAGACGATGAGCATCCTCGTCTCCGGCTACTCGCAGCAACCCGGGATTCTCCGGACGCTCGCCACGATCTCGAACAAGGACTACTCGACCGTCATCCACTCCGTGAACGTGATGGCCCTCACGCTGGGCTTCTGCTTCTTCTCGCGCCTGTCGCTTCCCGAGACGCGCCGGCTCGGGCTGAGCGCGCTCCTCCACGACGTCGGCAAGACGGAGATCCCCTCGGAGATCCTCCAGGCCCCGCGGCGGCTCACCGCCGAGGAATTCGCGGTGATGAAGACCCACCCCGTGATCGGCGAGCGCATCATCCGGCAGGTGAGCCGCCTGGACGGCGAGATCGTGCAGGGGGCCCTCGAGCACCACGAGAAGCTGGACGGGAGCGGCTACCCGCGGGGGATCCGGCGCGTCTCGTTCGCGGGCCAGCTGATCGGGATCATCGACTGCTACGAGGCGCTGACCAACGAGGAGCGCCCCTACCGCCGCGCCCAGGACCCCCTCGAGACGCTGCGGGTCATCAAGGAGGACGTGGAGCGGGGAAAGTTCAGCCGCCGCCTCTTCGAGAAGTTCTGCTACAGCCTCGTCTGAGCCGGGGGGAACGCTTGCCGGGGCGCTCGCCCTGCCTTATGCTGGGCGCGGATCCTTTCGCCCGCGGTTTCCCGATGACGCTCCCCCTCCGCACGGCCGGGTGGCTCATGGCCTCGCTTCTGACCACGGCCCTGCTCGCGGCCTGCGCCGAGCTGCGCTTCTACGGCCAGGCCGCCGCCGGCCAGGCGCGCATCCTCGCCGCGCGGCAGCCGATCGCCGAACGCCTGAACGACCCGCAGACCCCGGAGGATCTCCGCGCGCAGCTGGCCGCCTTCGAGGCGCTGCGCGAGTTCGCCCGCCGGGAGCTCCTCCTCCCCGTGGGTTCGGCCTACCGCGACTTCGTGGACCTGGGTCGTCCTTACGCCCTGTGGAACGTCTTCGCCGCCCCGGAGTTTTCGCTTGCCCCCAAGACCTGGTGCTACCCCCTGATCGGTTGCGCCGCCTACCGCGGCTACTTCTCGGCCTCCGGGGCCGAGGCCGAGGCCGGGCGGCTGCGCCGGCAGGGCTACGATGTCCTCGTCGGCGGGGTGCTCGCCTACTCGACGCTCGGCTGGTTCGACGACCCGCTGCTCAGCAGCTTTCTCGAGCTCGAGGAGGACCGGCGCGCCGCGCTCCTCTTCCACGAGCTCGCCCACCGCCTGCTCTACGTCCGCGGGGACACGGCCTTCAACGAGGGCTTCGCCACGGCGGTCGAGGAGGAGGGCGTGCGGCGCTGGGCGACGGCGAAGGGCCGCCCCGAGGCGCTCGCCGCCTGGGAGAGGCGCCGCGCGGTGAACGAACGCCTGCTCGCCCTCGTCGCCGCCCGCCGCGCGGAGCTCCGGGCGATCTACGACGCCCCCCTTCCCGACGCGCAGAAACGCGCGGCCAAGACCGCCGTATTCGCCGCCCTCGTGGGCGACCTCGAAAAGGAAGAGGAACGGGACCCCGCCTTCACGAGGCCCCGCGCGGCCTTCGCCGCGGCGGGGGCGAACAACGCGGCGCTCGTTCCGCTCGCCGCCTACCACGACCGCGTCCCCGCCTTCCGCCGGCTGCTCGCGGAGGCCGGAGGCGATCTCGAAGTCTTTTACGCGGCCTGCCGCCGCCTGGCCGCACTCCCCCCCGCAAAGCGCGAAGAGGAACTCGAGCGCCTCGCGGGGACAGGCCTCGCCCGCGACGGCGAACCCTGAGATCCCGCCGCGCGGCCTGTTTGCCCCCGGTTTCCGGGTTTGACAGAACCCGCCCGGTTTTCTAAAATTTCTGGTTGTTTACCCGTTCCGGGGGAAACCCGTGTACACCGCCCATTTCGGGTTCCGCGAAAAGCCCTTCCGGCTCGTCCCGAACCCCGAGTACCTTTTCCTGAGCGAAAGCCACCGCGAGGCGCTCGCGCAGCTGCACTACGCGCTCGCGCAGGGGGAGGGCTTCGTCGAGATCACCGGCGAGGTGGGCACGGGCAAGACGACGCTGTGCCGGGCGTTTCTCGAGGGGCTGGACGAGACGACCTGCGCGGCCTACATCTTCAACCCGCGGCTCGGGCCGCGGCAGCTGCTGCGCGCCCTGTGCGACGAATTCGGGATCGCCGCCGAGGCCGCCGACACGAAGGGCCTGGTCGACGCCCTGAACCGCTTCCTCCTCGAGAAGAAGGCCGAGGGGAAACGGGTGATCGTCCTCATCGACGAGGCCCAGAACCTCGCGCGCAACGTCCTCGAGCAGCTGCGCCTGCTCTCCAACCTGGAAACCCCCCGCGAGAAGCTCCTCCAGATCGTTCTCGTCGGCCAGCCCGAGCTCGCCGACCTCCTCGACTCCCCCGCCCTGCGCCAGGTGGGGCAGCGGATCGCGACCCGCTGCCGGCTCCTGCCGCTCGACCGGCGGCAGACCGGGGAATACATCCGCTACCGGCTGAACGTCGCCGCCAGGCGGCCCCTCGATCTCTTCACCCCGGCGGCGATCCGGCGGATCCACGCGTGGTCGGGCGGCATCCCGCGGCGGATCAACATCGCCTGCGACCGCGCGCTGCTTGCGGCCTTCGGCAAAAACCGCCGCCGCGTCACGGGCGGCCTGGCGCGACGGGCGATCGCCGAGCTCTCCCCGCGGGCCGCGCTGCGGCCGCCGCTTCTGCTCCAGGGACGCCTGGCCTTTGCGGCCTTTCTCCTCGCCGCACTCGCCGCCGCCCTCTTTCTCTACCCCGAGCCCCTCCGCGAGGCCTTCGCGCCGCGCCGGACGGCCCTTCCCCTGCAGGGCGTCGAGACCCCGGCCGCGGAAAGGCCCCCGGAGGCCGCCGGGGCGGCGGCCGCCGACAGGCTCCGCGCGCTCGAGCCCAGGGAGAGCCGTCGGCAGGCGCTCGCGGCGGCGCTCGCCGCCTGGGGCGAAACCTTCGCCTCCCGCGGGTTCCTGGACGACGTGGCCGACGATGCCAGCTGGTTCAACCTCTCGGCCAAGGCCGCGGGTTTTTCCCTCCAGCGGATCGAAGAGGCCGACCCGCAAGCGCTGCGCGCGCTCGACATGCCCGTCGTCCTCGAGATGCGCCCGCCGGACGACCCCGCGCCGCGCTACCTTGCGCTCACGCGCATCGCGGGCGGGCGGTTCTTCTTCGCCGCAACCGGGGAAACCCCGCCGCTTACGATCGCCGAGGCCGAGCTCGGCCGCCTGTGGCGGGGGGTCGCCTACCTCCCCTGGAAGAATTTCCTTGCGCTCACCGGGACCATCCCGGGAAGCGCCCCCCCCGACTCCATCCTCGCCCTCAAAATGCTCTTGCGCGAGCTGGGCCACGATGACGTCCCGCTCGACCGCGAATACGACGGGGCGACCCGGCGGGCCGTCGAGGAGGTCCAGTCCCGCTTCGGGCTTCCCGTGGACGGCGTGGTGGGCAACCTGACCAAGATCGCCCTCTACCGCGCAAGCGACCGTTTCGCCGTGCCGCGGGTGCTGGCCGGGCGCACGGCGACTCAGGAAAACTCATGAGTTCGATCCTCGAGGCGCTGAAACGAGTCGAATCGGCCGCCAGGCCGCCGGAGGGCGCCGGTCCGGCCGCCGCCTTCCCCGCCCGCGACCCGGCGCCGAGCCGGCGGCCGACGCGGCTTTTCCTCGTCGGGGGGATGTTGGCCCTTTTGGCGGCGGGCGCGGCTTTTCTCCTCGCGAGCCGCGGGCCCGGGGAGGTGAGGACGCTCCCCGGCGCCCTGCGGGCGAAGCTCCCACCCGAGGGGCAATCGCCCCCCGCCGCGTCCCCCGCGCCGCCCGAAGCCCCGGCGCGCCGGGAAAGCGAGCCCCCTGCGCCGGCCCCGGCCGGCCCCGGTTCGCAGGAGACGAAACCCCCCGCCGCCCGGCCGCCGGCCGCCGACCCGCGCCGGCCGGGCCCGCCTGCGGTGCAGGCGCCCCCGCCCTCGGCGCGGCTTCGCGCCCCGGCGGAAGCCCCCCCTGCGCCGCGCCCTCCGGCAACCCCGCCGGCGCGTCCGGAGGCCGCCCGCGCACCCCAGGGCGAAGGCCTCCCCCGCCTCGAGGACGGGCGGCTCAAGCTCATGGCGATCGCCTGGTTCGACGACCCCGGCCGGAGGCTCGCCGTGGTGAACGGCCACATCGTGCGCGAGGGCGAGTCCGTCGAGGGTTTCCGCGTGCGGGCGATCCGCCGGGATGATATCGTCGTCGTGACCGAAGACGGCCGCAGCCTGCGCCTGGAACTCAACCTGAAAACCGTTTCCGACTGAAGACTCGAAACCCGGAACGCCTGAGGAGGCCCCGATGGAGAGCGCAAGCAGACTCGCCGACCGAACCCTCGTCCGCACGCTTTTTCTCCCGGTCCTGCTCCTGCTGTCCGCCGCCTGCACGGCAAGCCACATCCAGGCCCGTCACGCCGAAAAGCCCTCCGCCGCACCCGCCGTCCTGGCGATCGATCCGCTCCGCTTCCCGGATCGTCTCTGGGAGCCGCTCGGGGCGCACTTCGAGCGCGGCCTGAGAGAGCGGCTCGTCGAGGAAGGGGCCTTCGCCGAGATCCTCCACCCCGCACCGGAGGCCCTCGGCCCCGGCGCCGTGCGGTTCCGGGGGACGATCACCGAAGTGGACAAAGGAAACGCCGCCCTGCGCTGGCTGGTCGGCTTCGGGGCGGGCAAGCAGAAGGCGGCGGGGAATTTCCTCCTGCTCGACCCCGCGGGCAAAACGCTCGCCGAATTCGACGCCGAGGAGAGCTACATGGGCGGCGCGGGGATCGGCGGGATCAGCTTCCTCGACATGGAAGACCTGATGCAGAAATTCGGGCGGCACGTGGCCGAGCGGGTCATCCGCTGGTCCCGGGGCCGGCCGCTCACGGAGGAGGAGCCCGAGAGGCGCAAATGAAGGAAACCCCGGATGCGGCCGCCGCCGCTCTCTCGCGCTTTCCCGTGCGGGTCGAGCTGCCCGTGGTCTGGGGGGAGATGGACGCCTACGGCCACGTGAACAACGTCGTCTACTTCCGCTGGTTCGAAACCGCACGCATGACCTACTTCGAGCGGCTCGGCTGCCCCGACTTCATCGGCCGGAACCCGGTCGGGCCCATCCTCGCGCAAGCGAGCTGCCGTTTCCGGGCCGCTCTCGCCTACCCCGACCGCGTGACCGTGGGGGCGACCGTGGAGGAGGTCGCGGCGGACCGCTTCCGCATGCGCTACGCGGTCTGGAGCGCCGCCCTCGGGCGCATCGCGGCCGAGGGCGAGGGGACCGTCGTGTGCTTCGACTACCGCGAAAAGCGCAAGACGGAAGTGCCGGAGGCCGTGCGCCGGGCGATCGCGCGGATCGAGGCGCAGGCCGGGGGAACGCCTTGATCGCCCAGGAGATCTCGGCTACCTTCCTCGCCGCCTCCGCACCCGCGGGGGGAAGACCCCGGAACCCCCGAGGCCGGTAAGGTTCCATGCGCCCAAACGAGCAGGCATCCCCGGCGTTTTCCGCGCCCCCCCCCCGGCAGAGCCCCGGGGGGGCGTGGACGGCGGTCACGCTGGTCGCGGCCTGGCTCGTCGTCGCCAACCTCTTCGCCCTGCTCGCCTTCAACCGTTTCGAGCTCCCCCCGGACACCTCCCTCGAGTGGATCAGCCCGCAGACGGTCCGGCCGGTTGCGCCGGACTGGGATGTGATCGCCCTCCACGACCGCTGGGACGCCTACTGGTACCTCGACATCGCCCGCAACGGCTACTACCTGCGCGAAAGCGACCAGGCGAACGTCGTCTTCTTTCCCCTCTACCCGCTCCTCGTCCGCCTGGCGGGGCACGCCGCGGGGGGAGACCTCGTGCTCGCCGGCTGGCTCGTGAGCAGCCTGTGCCTCACGCTGGCGGCGGTCGTCCTCGTCCGTCTCGCCCGGGAGTTCCACCCGGGGATCGACCCCGTGCTCCCCGTGGTCTTTCTCCTCGCCCACCCGGCGGCGTTCTTTCTGAACGCGGTCTATTCGGAGTCGCTCTTCCTCTTCCTCACCCTTTCGATGCTGCTCGCCGCACGGCGCAGGCGCTTCTGGCTGGCCGGTCTGTTCGCCGCACTCGCCTCGGCGACGCGCGTCGCCGGCCTCTTCGCCGCAGTCCTCCTCGCCTTCGAGTTCCTCCACGCCTACGGCGTCCGCGGGCTGCTCACGCGCCGCGTCTTCGCGCTCGCGCTCGCCCCCCTCGGGCTGCTCCTCTTCTTTCTCCACCACCAGATCGTCTTCGGCGATTTCTTTCTCTTCTTCGAGGCCCAGCGAAAATTCGGCCGCGATCTCGCCGTGACGGCCGCGGATCTCGCCGCACGCAACGCCCCGGGGCTCGTCGTGCGGCTGCTCGACTACTTCTTCCTCGCCACGGCGGCGGCGGCGGGGCTCTGGGCCCTCTTCCGGCTGCGGGCCTCCTACGGCCTCTATGTGCTCGTCACCCTCGGGGTCGCGGTCGGCAGCGGGAGCCTGCTCGGGGCCGCGCGCTACACGATGGTCCTCTTCCCGATCCATCTCGCCGGAGCGGCGGTCGGCCCCCTCGCGCTGCGCTTCGCCTGGCTCTTCGGCTCGAGCCTGCTCCAGGCGCTCTACACCCTCTGTTTCGTGAACCACTACTGGACGAGTTGAAATGAACCCAAGCCCTCCCCCCCCGGACGGGATCCTGCTGAGCGTCGTGGTCCCGGCCTACAACGAGGAGAAGAACATCCGGCTCCTCCACGGCCGGCTGCGCGAAGTGCTCGCGGCCCACGGGATCGCCCCCTGGGAGCTCATCTTCGTCGACGACGGCAGCCGCGACGGGACCTGGCGGGAGATCCGGGCGCTCGCGGCCGAGAGCCCCGAAGTGCGCGGGCTTCGCCTTTCGCGCAACTTCGGGCACCAGTACGCGCTGCTCGCCGGCATGGAGGCGGCCGCGGGCCGGGCGGTCGTCACCATGGATGGCGATCTCCAGCACCCCGTCGAGCTCGTGCCGCAGATGCTCGCCAAGTGGCGCGAGGGCTACCTCGTGGTGAAGACGCTTCGCGAGGAGACGCCCTCCGAGCTCTCCTGGTTCAAGCGGGTCTCCTCGCGGGCCTTCTACCGGCTCTTTTCCTTCCTGAGCGGCGTGGAACTGCAGCCGGGCCTGGCCGATTTCCGCCTCCTCGACCGCCAGGCCCTGAACGAGCTCGTCCGCTTCCGCGAGGAGGGGCTCTTCCTGCGGGGGCTCACGGAGTGGATCGGGTTCCCCGCCTGCAGCCTGCCCTACCGGCCGGGAAGGCGGGTGCACGGCGTCTCGCAGTACAGCCTGAAGAAGATGATCCGGCTCGGCTGGAGCGGGGTGAGCTCCTTTTCGATCATGCCGCTGCGCATCGGGATCCTGATCGGGCTGGTCGGCAGCCTCGTCTCCGCCGGCGGCATCCTCTACTCCTTCTTCGGCCGCTTCTTCGGCAAGGGGGTCGTCCCCGGCTGGGCCTCGACCCTGATGGTGCTCTCGTTGCTCTTCTTTCTCCTCTTCATCTACCTGGGCGTCCTCGGCGAGTACATCGGCCGCATGGTGGTCGAGGTGCGCCGGAGGCCGCGTTTCATCGTGAGCGAGATCGTGAATTTCCCCGGCACCCGGCCGCCCGTCCATGACTGAGCGCCGCCCCCCCCCGCGGCTGATCGTCAACGCCGACGACCTCGGCCTGTGCGCCGAGGTGAACGCGGGCATCCTCCGCGCCCACCGCGAGGGGATCGTGACCGCCGCCTCGCTGCTGGCGACGGGACGCGGCTTCGAGGACGCCGTTCTCCGCCTGCACGCCGCCCCCCGTCTCGACGTGGGCGTCCACCTCGCCTTCGTGGCCGAGCCGGCCCTCTCCGGGGCCGGGAACACCCTCACCTGCCCCGGCGGGAGGCTTCCCCCCTCGGCCGGGGCCTTCGCCCGGCGCTGGCTCGCCGGCCGCATCCGCGGGGAGGATCTCGAAACCGAGGCGCGCCTGCAGATCGAGCGCATCCGCGCCGCAGGCCTCCGCCCCTCGCACCTCGACAGCCACCAGCACGTCCATCTGCTGCCCGGCGTCTTCGAGCGCATCCTCGATCTCGCCGCCCGCTTCGGGATCGAAACGGTGCGCCTCCCCGCCGAGCGCCTCCCCCGCCGGGGGGTCCCCGCGGCGCGCCTCTTCCGCCTGCCGGGGCTTCTGGCGCTGCGGGTGCTCTGCGCGCGCGCCCGCCGGCTGCCGCGCCCTCCCGCGGCCCCCCGCTTTGCGGGCTTCCTGGACGGCGGGTGCCTCACCGAGGAGCGGCTGATCGCCCTGCTCTCGGGCCTCGAGGGGGGGACGACGACCGAGCTCATGTGCCACCCCGGCCTCTCCCCTTCGATGCCGGAGGTCGCCGCCTGGGGCTACCGCCACGAGGAGGAACTCCGGGCGCTCACCTCGGCGCGCGTGCGCGCCCTCGTCGCCCGGCGCGGGATCCGCCTCTGCGGCTTCCGCGGGGGGGACGGGTCAGCGGCGGCGGGCGAGGATCAGGTAATGGCTCACCCAGTGGAAGGACGATAGGGGGGCTTCCTCGAAGGGGGAAAACCCCGACTCCCGGAGCGCGCGGGCGTAACCCGCGGGGGACTCGAAGTGCGGGGGGTCGCCCTTCGTGATCCCGAGCAGCCGGACCGAGACCGTCTCCTGGAGCAGGATCGCGCGGTGCTTCCAGCGCGGCCGGTCGATCACCTCCTTGAGCAGGAGCGCGCCGCCGGGCTTGAGCACGCGGCGGCAGCCGGCGAGCAGGCCGGGCCAGGAGTCCCGCCGCACGGTGTAGAGGACGTCCACGACGGAGACGAAATCGAAGGCCGCCGCGGGGAGGGCCTCCAGGGGGAGCGCCCAGAAGCGCGCGCGCGGCGCGGGGACGGCGCGGGCGGCGCGGATCTTCGCGGCGTCGTGGTCGATGCCCGCAAGCCGCAACCGCGGCCTGCGGGGGTCGCGGGCGAGGAGGTGGACGAGCAGGCCGTGCCCGCAGCCGACATCGAGTGCGGTCCCCTCCCGCGGGAAGCGCGCGGCGAGCGCGCCCAGGGGGCAGGTGAGCGCCCGGACGAGCACGTGCAGCCGCACGGGGAGCGGGGCTCCGCGGTAGATCCTCCAGGCCGAGGCGACCGGGTTAGGCATCGCGCGCGAAGAGCGCCCAGTACTGGGCGCCGAACGGGTGACGGGAAAGCCTGCGCTCGAGCCGTGCGGCCCCGGGGAGGCGCCCCCAGCCGGGCGGGACGACGTTCACATAGGCGTGGGCGACCCGTCGCAGACGGGCGCGCGCAAAGAGGGCGCTCGCCTCGGCGAGCGGCAGCAGCACCGCCCCGCGGTCGAAGGGGCAGGCCGCCACGACGAGCCGGGCGAAGGGGTTGAACGGGTTGTGCTCCCAGATCAAAACCCGCCCCGCCGGCTTGAGCAGCCCGCGAAGCCTTTCCACCGTCTGCGGCCGCTCGGCGGGGGCGATGTGGTGGAAGACGTTGCAGCTCACGACGAGATCGAAGCGCACCTGCGGCGGCAGATCCTCCAGTCGGCTTGCGAGCCGGACCGGAAGCGGGGCGACGATCCCGCGGGCCGCGGCGATCGACTCCCCCGAGGGGTCGTAGCCGAAGAAGCGCAACCGTCCGGCTTCCAGGGCGGCCCGCAGGCGCGGCTCCCGCGCGAGCGCGGCGAACAGCCTCCCGTTGCCGCAGCCGAAGTCGAGGTAGTCGAAGCCTCCGGCCGCCTCGAGGGAAAAGAGGGGGGCGAGGGTCTCGGCCTTCTGCCGGACGAACTCCCCGCTGTGGACCCCGGGGGGGAGGCTTTTTTCGTGGATCGCCTCGTAGTCGCGGGCGACGCGGTCGAAGGGCTGCTCCGCCACGAGGGGTCCTCAACCCGTGGAGGCCTTCTTGCGGTAGAGGGGCGAGATGCCGCGCAGGGTGGTGACGACCTTCTTGAGCGCGGCGAGAAAGCGGCGCACGTCCTCCTCGGTGTTCTCGAGGCCGAAGGAGACGAGGATCGTCCCCTGGGCGTCCGCGTGGCTCAGCCCGAGGGAGAGCAGCACGTGCGAGGCCCGGAGCGACCCCGTCGCGCAGGCCGAGCGGGTCGAGACCCCGAAGCCCTCGTCGTCGAGCATGAGCATGACGCTCTCCCCCTCGACGTAGCGGATGGAGGCCGAGACGAGGTGCGGCAGGCTGTGCACGGGGTGCGTGTTCACGATCACCTCGTCGATCTCCGCCGCGAGCCCCTCGAGAAAGAGCGTCTTCAGCCGCGAGAGATGCGCCGTGCGGGAGGCGAGTTCGCGCCGGGCGAGCGCGGCCGCGGCCCCCATGCCGAGGATCCCGATCAGGTTCTCGGTCCCGGCCCGCTTGTTGTGCTCCTGGACCCCGCCGTCGAGGAGCGGAAAGATCTTCACGCCCTTGCGGATGTAGAGCCCGCCCACGCCGGCCGGCCCGTAGAAGGCGTTGGCGGCGAAGCTCACCAGATCGGCCCCGATCTGCCGCACATCGAAGGGCACGACCCCCACGGAGTCCACGGCGTCGGTGTGGAAGAGGACCTTCCTCTCCCGGGCGACGGCCGCGATCTCGGCGATCGGCTGCAGCGTCCCGGTCTCGTTGTTCGCGTGCATGACCGAGACGAGGATCGTCTCCGGCGTGATCGCCGCGGCCACGGCCGCGGGGTCCACGCGGCCGTGCCCGTCGACCGAGAGGCTCGTCACCGTGAAGCCCTGGGACTTCAGCCTCCGGAGGCTGCGGATCACGGCGTTGTGCTCGATGTTCGTCGTGACGATGTGCCGGCCCCGGTCGGCGTTCGCGAGCGCCACCCCCTTGATCGCGTGGTTGACCGACTCCGTCCCCCCCGAGGTGAAGACGATCTCCCGGGGGTCCTCGGCGTTGACCAGCCGCGCCACCTCGGCGCGGGCCTGCTCGAGCGCCGCGGCCGCCTCCTCCCCCCGCCGGTGCTGGCTCGAGGGGTTGTGGTAATCGTGCTCGATCGCCGCGATCATCGCCCGCTTCACCTCGGGCAGGAGCGGGTTCGCGGAGATGTGATCCAGGTTGACGAAGCTCATCGGCCGGCCTCCCCCGGTGCAGCCCCTGCGCGGGTCAGTGTTCTTCCTTCAGATCGTGCTGGCAGGCCTCGCAGAAGCTCGCCCCCTCCTCGACCTCGACATCGCAGTACGGACAGTAGCACTTGTCCCCGTGGGAATGCTCGTGCTCGTCCTTGCGCTTCGGCTCCGGCCTTCGGATCCCCGCCTTGCGGGCCTCGTAGTCGCGGATCGCCATCTGCAGGGCGTCGGCGCCGAGGTTGGAGCAGTGCAGCTTGTTCTTCGGCAGCCCCTGGAGGGCCTCGGCCACATCCTGGTTGGTGATGCGTTTGGCCTCCTCGATCGTCTTGCCTTTGGCGATCTCGGTCAGCATGCTCGAGACGGCGATCGCCGAGCCGCAGCCGAAGGTCTGGAACTTGATGTCCTCGATCCGCTCGTCGCGGACCTTGAGGTAGATGGTCATCATGTCGCCGCAGAGGGGGTTTCCGACCTCGCCCACGCCGTCGGCGTCCTCGATCACCCCGACGTTGCGGGGGTTGCGGAAATGATCCATCACGACCTGGTTGTACATCATCGCGATTGCCTCCTCGGGTGTTCTGCCCCGGCCCGGAGCGTAAGCATTCCCCGCCCTGCGTAAAGCCCGCCCGGGCCGAGCGCCTTATACTCCCGTTCCGACGACGGATGCAACCGCGGGGGCGCCGTTTGACTTCGCGCGGTCTCTGCGGGTAAGGGAAGATGCGGGGAACGCCCCTGTCTCCGACCCGGAAAGAGCCCCCGGATGCGCATCCCGGCGCGGATCAAGATCGCTCTTCTCGCCCTCGTCGTCGCCGCTTTTTGCGCCGTCCTGCTCCTCGCCGTGCTCCCCACGGCGATCGCGAACTCCCGCGAGGCGCGGCGCTTCCTCGAGGGCCGCCTCGCGGCCGAAACCGGGGCGCGCGTCTCCTTCGGCGCCCTCCGCGTGCGGCTCCTCCCGGGCCCCTGCGCGGCCCTCGCCGACCTCCGGCTCTCCTGGCCGCAGGGGGCGACCCTCGAAGCCCCGCGGCTCGAATTCTGCCTCGACCCCTTCGCCCTCCTCCGCGGCCGGGTGGCGCTCGAGGAGATCGCGCTCGAGGCCCCCGCGATCCAGGCCGCGCTTCCCGCGGTCTCCCCTTCCTCCCCCGGCTTGCCCGATTTGTCCGTTTTCCCGGGCCTCGCCGAGCGTCTCGCCCGGTCGCTTCCGGCCGCCCGCGTCACCGTCCGAGGCGGCCGGCTTCTCCTCGAGGAAGGCGGCGGGCGGGCCTTTCTTCTCCGGGACCTCGCCCTCGCGGTCGAGGGCGGCGGGCGGGAAGGGCTTTCCTGGTCGGCCACGGGCGCAGCCGAGGGGCTCGAATTCTTCTCCTTCGCGGGACGCCACGAGGGGAGCCCCGGGACGACGCGGGCCAACCTCTCGACCCGGGGGGTCGACCCCGCGCGGCTCCAGGAATTCCTCCACCCCGGGGGGCCCCTGCGCATCGCCGCGGGCACGATCGAGGCCTTCGAGGCCGAGGCCCTCTTCGGCCCCGGCGACACCTCCGCGATCACCCTCACCGCAGGCTCCGCCGAGCTCCTGCTCGAGACCGGAGGCCGCCGCACGGCTCTGGCGATCGAGCGTCTCGAAGCCCGGCTCGGGCGGGAAGGCTTGCGGACGCACCTTTCGGTCCCCGGGCTCTCCTTCCGGAATCCGGCGGCCGCGCTCACGCTGGATGCGGTCGTGGACGACCGCGCCACCCCGCGCATCCAGGTCACGATCGCCGGGCGGGCGGGGGTGGAGAGGGCCCGCGAGGCGGCCCTCGGCCTGCTCGGCGATTTCGAAGACGTGCGCCTCCTCTTCGAGGTCCTGCGGGCGGGAAACGCGCCCGAGGTCGAGGTCCGCCTCACGGGCGACACCTGGTCGGATCTCGACCGCCTGGACCGTCTCTTCCTCCGCGGCCGCCTCGCGGGGGGCCGCATCCGGCTCCCGTGGGTCGATCTCGACCTCGAGGAAGTGAACGGCGAGGCGCGGATCGAGCGCGGCATCCTCCACGGCCGGGCGCTCTCCGCCCGCACGCTCGGGGCGTCCGGAAGCGAGGGGAGCCTGGATGTCGGACTCTCCTCGGCCAACCCGCTCCTTTCCCTCGACATTGCGATCGAAGCCGAGCTCTCCCCCCTGCCGGGGCTGCTCGCGCGGCTGGTCCGCATCCCCGCCTTCCGGGAGCAGATGGCCCTCGTCCGCGATTTTTCCGGCACCGCGCGGGGAAGGCTGCAGTTGAGCGGCACGCACGCGGATGTGGACGTCACGGTCAGCGCCCGGGATCTCGATCTCCGGGGCCGCTACCTTCCCCTGCCGGGGCCGATCGCCGTCCGCGGCGGCTCTTTCGCCCTCGAGGGGAGGCGGGTGCAGGCCGCCGGGGTGGAGGCGGAAATCGGAGACTCCCGCCTGCGCGGCCTGGGATTCGGCTGCCTCGTGGGGGCGGGCGGCGAAACCCGCCTCACGGCCGCGGCCGATGAGGCCGAGATCGACCTCGCTCAGGCGGCCGATCTCCTCGCCCGGCTGCGGCCCGCAGGCGGGCTCGCCGTGGGGCGCGGCCGGCTTTCCCTGCGGCAGGCGCGCTTCGAGGGCGACCCGCTCGCGGCGGCCACCTGGCGCCTCTCCGCCGCGGGCGACCTGCGGGGCCTTTCGCTGGAGGCGGCCCCTCTCCCCGGCCCGCTCGAGGTGGACCAGGCGCGGCTCGAGTTCCGCGGTGCCGGCCTCGCCTTCCGCAGCCCCGCTGTCGGGCTCTCCCGCTCGCGCGTCACGAACCTCGCGGGCGCCTTCCGCTGGGCGCAGGAGCCCGGCCTCGAGCTCGCGGCCGAGCGCCTCCATCTCGACGCCCGGGACCTCGTCCCCCTCATCGCCGCCGCCGCGCCGGCCGCGGCCGGCCTGTTCCCCGCGGACGCCGCCGGCACCCTGCGGGCGCGGGATCTCGAAGCCCGGATCCCCCTTTTTCGGCAGGACGCGGGAGGCCTCTTCCTGCGGGCGGCGATCGAGGAGGCCGCCGTCGGAAGCGCTCTTCCGGGGGGCCGCCTTGCGCTCCGCTCCGGGGAGGTGTCGGCCGCCGGGGGGGGGCTTTCTCTTTCCGGGGAGGCCGTCTCCTTCGGCGGCGCAACGGCCCGGGAGGCGGTCCTCGAGTATGCCCCCGGCCGCCGTTTCCACCTCGCGGCCCCCGAGGTGCGGATCGAGGCGGCGGAATTCCTCGCCGCGCTGCGCCGTCTGCCGCCGGCGGCAGCGTGGCTCTCGGAAATCGAAAGCGCCGGCGGTGCGCTCCGCCTCTCGCCGGCGGAGATCGATCTTCCCCTCGACGGAAGTGCAAGCGCACACCTCGCCTTCGAGGCCGCGCCCGAGGATTTCTCGCTTGCCGGACCCTTCCTGGGCGCGCCGCTCCGCCTCGCCGGGGGGCACCTGCGGGCCGGCAGCCGGGAAGGGCCTCCCGCAGGGCTGCGCCTTGCGCTCGCGGGGATCGAGGCCGGCCTGGGGCCGAACGCGGCGCGGGTCGACGGGGAGATCGAAGCCGAGGGGAAAGCGATCCGGCTGAGCCTCGATCTCACGGCCGGCCGGCTCGACCTCGTGCGGCTCGCCAAGGACCTCGAGCCGCTCGCCGGCCGCCGCGGGGCGGAACCCCTCGAGCCGACCGGCCGCATCGGGATCGCCGCGGAACGGGCGGTGCTCGGCGAGCTCGAAATCGCCCCCCTGCGGATGAGCCTCGAGCCCGGCGGGCGGGAGGGGGGGGTCGTCTGGATCGAGCGCGGCGCCCTCTGCGGCATGCTCTTCATGGGCCGGGTGGGGTTCGCCGGCGGCGCGATCGACGCCTACCTCGTCCCCGTCGTGGACGCCCGCCCCCTCGAAGAGACGGTCCCCTGCCTCACGCGGGAATCGAGCATCGCGAGCGGCAATTTCAACCTGGACGGTGCGCTGCAGGCGCGGGGGAGAGGGGAGGACCTCCTGCGGTCGGCGACGGGCCGTTTCGCTTTCGTCGCCGAAGACGGGACCATCCGCAAATCCCCCTTTTTCGCCCGGCTCTTCACCGTGCTCAACCTGACCGAGCTCTACCGCGGCTCCCTTCCCGATTTCGACTCGGGCGGCTTCGACTACCGGCGCTCGACGGCGGAGCTGGAGCTCGCGGGCGGCAAGCTCTACGTCCGCGAGTGGACGATCGACGGTCCCACCCTGTGGATGGGCGGCCGGGGCGAGATCGATCTGCTGCAGCGCACCCTCGACTTCACCCTGATGGTCTCCCCTTTCAAGACGATCGACCGTATCGTGAACCGCATCCCCGGGCTGGGCTGGATCCTGGGCGGCCGGCTGGTCGCCGTGCCGATGAAGGCGACGGGCGAGCTCAAGGACCCGAGGATCGTGCCCCTTTCCCCGGAGGCGGTCGGGACGAGCCTCCTCGAGATGCTCAAGCGCGCGATCCTCCTTCCCGTCCGGATCATCCAGCCCTTCATCCCGGGGATGGAGGAGATCGAAAGCGGCACGATCGCCCGCTGAGCGCCACCCGGGCCCGCCTTGACTTTCCGCGGCGCGGGAAACACTATTCGGCACGGTCGGCAACCGGCCGAAATCCCGAGGGTCCTGAAACGCACCCCCGGTTCGGGAGGCACCCAATGGCTTATACCTGCAAGACCTGCGGGGCCGTGGCGGACTCGCCCGGCCACCTCTGCAACCCCTGCGACGACAAGACGAAATGCTCCTTCTGCGGCGCCCCCGCGGTCGACGCGCGCCACGTGTGCAAGGACAAGATCTCCGCGATGAAGTTCGTCTGCGGCGGCTGCGGCCGGGTCGCGATGGAAGCGGCCCACCTCTGCAAACCGAACCCGATCCGCTGAACCGCGGCCGCCGGCGAAGCCGGCCGGCGGCCCCTTTTCCCATGAGCCGGAACGCCATGCAATTCGAGCAGGGGCCGATCCGTCCGCCGAACGAGGCGGCGAGCCTGCTCTTGCGCTTCACGCGCAACTGCCCCTGGAACCGCTGCGAATTCTGCCCGGTCTACAAGGGCCGAAAATTCTCGCGCCGCTCGGCGGAGGAGATCCGCGAGGACATCCTCGCCGCACGCCGCATCGCCGACCACGTGATCGAGACCTCCTGGCGCATGGGCTGCGGCGGGGCGGTGAACGACGCGGTCGCCGGGGCCCTGCTGCAGGCCCCCCCCCTCCACGCGAGCGCCCGCAGTGTCGTCGCCTGGCTCTACTACGGGTCCGGAGCGTGTTTTCTGCAGGACGCGGACAACCTGATTCTGCCCCCGGAGGAGCTGGCCGGGCTGCTTTCCTTTCTGCGCCGCACCTTCCCCGAAATCCGCCGGGTGACCACCTACGCGCGCTCGCGCACCGTCGCCGCCCGGCGGCTCGAGGACCTGCGCCGCCTGCGCGAGGCGGGCCTCGACCGCGTGCATCTCGGCCTCGAAAGCGGCTCGGATGCGGTGCTCCGCCTCATGAAGAAGGGGGTCTCGGCCGACCGGCACGTCGAAGCGGGAAGGAAGCTGATCGAGGCCGGCATCGAGGTCTCCGAGTACGTCATGCCGGGCTTGGGCGGCCGGGCCCTGTGGCGCGAGCACGCCGTCGAGACCGCGCGCGTCCTCAACCGCATCAACCCCCACTTCATCCGCCTGCGGAGCCTCCGGGTGCCGCGGCGCGCCCCGCTCCACGCGAAGCTCGCCGCGGGCGAATTCGAGCTGCCGAGCGACGACGAGGTCGTCGAGGAGATCCGCGTCTTTCTCGAACACCTCGAGGGGATCACGAGCACGATCGCCAGCGACCACATCATGAACCTCCTCGAGGAGGTTTCGGGAAAGCTCCCCGAGGACCGGGAGCGCATGCTCGGGGTGATCCGGGACTACCAGGCCCTGCCGGAGGAGGAGCGGCTCGTCTTCCGCGTGGGCCGGCGCGGCGGGGCCTTCCGCTCGCTTTCCGACCTCGAGCACGACCCCGCCACCGCGCGCAAGATCCGCAACCTGATCGACGAGCTGCGCTCCCGCGAGGGGGATGGGGGCGTCGAGCGGTTCGTGACCGAACTGGTGGACCAGTACCTCTGATATCGACGGCGGAAGCGGAAAAGGAGAGCGACAGCGATGGAACGCGTGCGGATCGCCGGGACGGGCTCCTATGTCCCCCCGAAGCGGCTGACCAACCAGGACCTCCAGAACATGGGCCTCGACACGAGCGACGAGTGGATCCGCACCCGCACGGGGGTGGGCGAGCGCCGGATCGCCGACCCCGAGGTCGCCACCTCGGACCTCGCCTTCGAGGCCTCCCGGCGGGCGCTCGCGGCCGCGGGCTGGAGCGCGCGCGACCTCGATCTGATCGTCGTCGCCACGATCACCCCGGACACCTGCTGCCCCTCGGCCGCCAACTGGCTCCAGGCCAAGCTCGACGCCCCCCAGGCGGTCAGCTTCGACGTGACCGCGGCCTGCTCGGGCTTCGTCTTCGCCCTGAACGTCGCCGAGCAGTACCTCAAGACCGGCGCCTGCCGGCGCGTGCTCGTGGCGGCCGCCGAGGTGATGAGCCGCACCCTCGACTACACCGACCGTTCGACCTGCATCCTCTGGGGCGACGGCGCGGGGGCGGCCCTGCTCACCCGCGGCGAAGAGGGCCCCGAGCTCGTCTCCACCCACCTGCACACCGACGGCGCCCGCGGCAAGGACCTGCTCCTCCCCGGCGGGGGTTCGCGCACCACGCCCATCAGCCACGAAAGCGTCGAGCGCAAGCTGCACACCCTCAAGATGATCGAGGCGAACCTGAGCTTCCGCATCGCCGTCCGCGGATTCGTCGATGCGATCAAGGAATGCGTGGCGGCAAACGGCATCCGTCTCGAGGACATCGCCTGGTTCATCCCGCACCAGGCGAACCTGCGCATGTTCCGCAGCATCGCCGACACCCTGAAGATCCCCTTCGAGCGATTCTACGTCACGCTCCACAAGTACGGGAACATCTCCTCGGCCTCCTGCGCCATCTCCCTCGACGAGGCGGTGCGCGACGGAAGCATCCGGCCGGGGGATCTCGTCTGCCTGCCGGTCTTCGGCGGCGGGTTGACCTGGGGGAGCGCCCTCATCCGCTGGGCCTGAAGGCTCACCTCCCCCGGCCCGACCGCCTCCAAGACCCCAGACGCGCGAGGAACCGCACGGCCTCGGCGCCCTCGGGGAAGGCCGCCAGTCGCGACGACGCCGCGAGCAGCAGCAGAAATCCCGCCGCAACGGCGGCGAGAACGATCAGGCTCGCCCCGGCGCCCGGCGCGAGCCGCGCGGCGAGCGCCGCGCGCAACGGCGAGAGCACCCCCAGCACGGCGAGCCCGAAAAGCGCCAGCCTCAGGTAGGCGGCCGCCACCTGCCGCCGGCCCCGGGCCGAAGGGGCCCTCCGGCTCCAGAGCCAGTAGAGCCCGCCCGCCTGGAGGATCCCCGAGAGGGAGACCGCCCAGGCCACCCCCGCGACCCCCGCCCAGGCGAGTCCGAGGGGATAGAGGGGGATCGAGACGAGAACCGCCGCCGTGCCGTAGAGGGCGGGGAGCCAGGTGTTCCGCAGGGCGTAAAAGCCGCGCACCACCAGGGCGTAGGCGGCATAGGCCACAGCCCCGGGGAGAAACCCGCGCAGGGCGAGGACCGTGGGGCCGACCGCCTCCTCCCCGAACCGCCCGCGCTGGAAGAGCAGGCGCACCGCCTCGGGGCTCACCACGGCGAGGAGCGCCGCGGCGGGCAGGATCCAGGCGAGCGCGCGGAGCGTGCGGTCGAGCAGCGCGTGGAGCTCTTCCAGCCGGCCGGCCGCGGCCAGCTCGGCGAGGAAGGGAAAGGAGGCCGTCCCCAGCGCCTGGCCGAAGACCCCGACGAGGATGAGCATCATGCGCAGGCCGAAGTTCAAGACGGCCACCCCGCCCTCGGGGAGATACGAGCCGAAGAGACGAAAGAAGACCTCGGAGGAAAAACCCATCGTCAGCCCCACCATGAGGGGGAGCGTCATCTTCAGATAGGCCGCCACGTCGGGGTGGAAGGGCGCGAACCGCAGGGAAAAGGTGAGCCCCGCCCGGCGCGCGCCCGGAATCTGCAGCAGGAAGTTTCCCCCGAAGGCCCCCGCGAGCACCCCCCAGGCGAAGCCGTCGATCCCGAGCCAGGGGGAGAGGAAAACCCCGCCGCCGATGATCCCGAGGTTGTAGGCGAGGGGGGCGAGGGCGGGAAAGAGAAAGCGGCCGGAGGCGAACTGCACCGCCATGAGGAGCGAGCCGGCGAAGAAGAAAAACTGCGCCGGGACGATGATGCGCGTCATGCGGGTTGCGGCGCGGAGGACGGCGGGGTCCGCGACCCCGGGGGCGAGAAGCCCGACGAGAGCCGGCGCCGCCAGGAAAGCCCAGAACACGAGCCCCGCGGCCGCCGCCCCGAAGACCGTCCCGATCACCGCGAAGCTCTCCCAGGCGGCCGCGGGGTCTTTTTCACGCCGGGCGGCGAAGATCGGGATGAAGGTGACCGAGAGGAAGCCGGTCGCGGCGAGGTGGTTCAGGATCTCCGGCAGGAGAAAGGCGAGCTGGTAGGCGTCGACCTCGGCCCCGGCCCCGCCGAGCCAGGCGAGCGTCATCTCGCGCAGCAGGCCCACGAGGCGGCTCGAGAGGACCGAGGCCATCATCAGGGCCGAAGCAAGACCGATTTTCGTGTTCAGCGAAGCGGCCATGGCACGCGCCCGGGAAGCTCGGGACGGCCGAGGCTATCCCATCCGGCGCCCGATCACAAGCCGCGCGCCCGTGCGCCGCGGCCCGGGATTTCTTGACTTCGCGCGGCCGTTTGACTATGAAAGAAAAAGTTCCGGGCAGTTGCGCAACCCACCCACCGCCCGCCCCTCAGGGCAACGAACGGGGATGACCCGCAGCGTGCGATTCTCCCAGCGCATCACGGCGCTTCTCGTCTTCGGGCGGCTGCCGCTCGTCTTCGGGGGCATGCTCTGCGCCGTGGCGGTCATGTGGACCGCAAGCCCCGCCTTGTATCTCGTGGGGGTGGTCTTTCTCTTCACCGCGATGACCTTCGACCTGGTCGACGGCTGGTTCGCCGCCCGTTACTACCCCCACCCCCAGATGGCCCAGCTCGCCGACCGCATCCTCGACAAGCTGATCTACGCGATCATCTTCCCGCTCGTCGCCGTCGGCTGCATGTGGCGGCTGCACAGGGCCGAGGACCCCACGCGCACCGAGCTTCTGCACGCGGTGCTCGTCCTGTTTCTGGCGATCACCGTGCTCGTGCGCGACAACTTCGCGCACTTCATGCGCGGCGTCGCGCTTCGTTACGAGCAGGAGCCCGAGTACCGCGAGTTCACCCGCCTGCGCACGGCGGTCGCCGCGCCGGTCGGGGCGCTCCTCTACGCCTACGCCTTCTACATCCCCGAAGGCCCCACCACGACGCCCTACCGCTGGATCGCCCAGCTCGGCGAGGCGCCGCTGCGGACCCTCTTCTTCATCGAGATCCTCTTCCTCGTCATCAATTTCGGCTCCATCGCGGCGACGATCCGCCGCTACGGCAACCTCGCCCTGGACGACCTCTGCCTGGGCGACGAGCGGCTGCGGCGCAAGATCCTCTCTTTCTTCCCGAACGCGCTCACCCTGATGAACGCGAGCATGGGCCTGCTCGCCCTTCTCTTCGCCCACCACGACCGTTTCCGGGAAGCCTCGCTCTTCCTGATCGGGGCCGCCTTCTTCGACAAGCTGGACGGCGCGCTCGCCCGGCGGCTCGGCCTGAACGAGCCGCTCCCCGGCGAAGAGCCGCGGCCGCGCAAGGTGACGACGGGCGCTCTCCTCGACGACATCGCCGACGCGGTGAGCTTCTGCATCGTCCCGGCCTGGATGCTCGTCATCCTCCTCGACCGCAGCCCGGCCGCCTCCGTCCAGGCCTTGCCCGCCGCCGCGATCGGGGTCGTCTACGCCGCAGCCGGGATCCTGCGGCTCGTCTACTTCACCCTCGACAAAAACCCCGTCCCCGGCTTCTTCAAGGGCATGCCGACCCCGGCCGGGGCGCTCCTCGTCGCCGGGCCGATGGTGCTCGCCGGCCCGGCCGCGGGGGACGTCTCGGCCGCCGCCGTGTTCTGGGCCTGGGTCAGCGCCTTCACTTTCGTCGGGGCGGCCCTGCTGATGAACCTCTACCCCGTGCGCTACCTCCACGCCGGCCGTTTCATGAGCCGCCACCCCTGGTTCGGCCGGGCGACCTTCGCCCTGCTGATCTCGATTTTCACCCCCTTCTACGGCTACGTGCTCTTCCTCTTCATGCTCGCCTATGCGGCCTCCCCTCTGTTCACCGGGCACCTGCGACCGACGGAGGCGGGGGCCGAGAGGCCTCCGCGGCCGGCGCAAGCCCGTTGAGGGGGGGCCTGCCGCGCCCGCGGCCGGCTCTGACGCGGCATGAAGCAAACACCTTGAAATCGCAATCGATCCTCCCGTCCCCCTTGCCAGCGCATCTCTTTTGCACTATGAGAGTTTGTTTCGGTGATTCGAGCGGTTGCCTGGGTCAGCCATGAAACGCGCATCCTCTTCGATCGGTATCTGCCTGGGGGCGTCGACCATCTCGGCCGTCCGTCTGGAAACGGACGCCGCGCGGCCGGGGGCGAAGCCCCGCATCACCCGGGTCTTTCTCCTGGCCCACGAGGGAAACCCGCGCGCGGCCCTGCAGAAGGCGCTGGCCGCGATCGAGCCGGCGTCGGCCGAGCGCATCGCCGCCACCGGGCGGAAATTCCGCACCTTCGTCCACCTCACCTCCATCCCCGAGCCCGAGGCCGTCGAGGCGGCCTACCCCTTCGTCAAGCCCGAAGGCGTCGACTGCCCCGCCGTCGTCTCCGCGGGGGGCGAGACGTTCATGGTCTACGTCCTCGACCGCCACGGCCGCATCGGAAACGTCATCACCGGCAACAAATGCGCCTCGGGCACGGGGGAGTTCTTCCTGCAGCAGCTGCGCCGCATGAACGTCTCCCTCGAGGAGGCCGCGCGGTTCGCCGCCGTCGAGCGGCCCTACCCCGTCTCCGGCCGTTGTTCGGTCTTCTGCAAGTCCGACTGCACCCACGCGACCAACAAGGGCATCCCCAAGGCCGAGGTGACGGCCGGGCTCTGCCGCATGATGGCGAACAAGATCCTCGAGCTCCTGAAGAAGGTGGAGCGGCGGGCCGTCATGGTCACCGGGGGCACGGCGCAAAACCGGATGATGATCGCCTACCTGCGCCGGGAAATCCCCGACCTCGTGGTCCCCGAGGAGGCGCCCTACTTCGAGGCCCTGGGGACCGCCCTCTGGGCGCTCGAAAACGAAACCCGCCCCTTCCCCGGGATGGAAAAGCTCTTCGTCGAGGGAGCGGCCTCCTTCGACCGGCTGCCGCCGCTCGCCGAGTTCCGCCCGCAGGTGGAGTTCAAGTCGATCGCGCGCGGCACGATCCGCCCGGGCGACGTCTGCCTGCTCGGCCTGGATGTCGGGTCGACCACGACCAAGGCGGTGCTGCTGCGCCGCGCGGACCGTGCGCTGCTCGCCTCCGACTACCGCCGGACCAACGGCGACCCCGTCGGCGCCTCCCGCCTGTGTTACCGGGCGGTTCTCGAGCAGGTGCGCGCCGCGGTCGACCCGCGGGAGATCACGATCGCGGGGCTGGGGGTCACGGGCTCGGGCCGCCAGATCGCGGGGCTCCACGCCCTCACCGACGGGGTGATCAACGAGATCATCGCGCACGCGACGGCCGCGGTCTACTTCGACCCCGGGGTCGATACGATCTTCGAGATCGGCGGCCAGGACGCGAAGTACACCTACATCACGAACGGCGTGCCCTCCGATTACGCGATGAACGAGGCCTGCTCGGCCGGGACCGGCTCCTTCCTCGAGGAGTCGGCCAAGGAGACCCTCGGGGTGCCGATGGAGGAGATCGCCGGCATCGCGCTGCAGGGCCGGCGGCCGCCCAATTTCAACGACCAGTGCGCGGCCTTCATCGCCTCCGACATCAAGAACGCGATCCACGAGGGGCTCCCCCGCGAGGACATCGTGGCCGGACTGGTCTACTCGATCTGCATGAACTACACGAACCGGGTGAAGGGCAACCGGCCGGTCGGCGAAAAGGTCTTCATGCAGGGCGGGGTCTGCTACAACGAGGCGGTGCCGCTCGCCATGGCCGGGCTCGTCGGCAAGCCGATCGTCGTCCCCCCCGAACCGGGGCTGATGGGCGCCTTCGGCGTCGCGCTCGAGGTCGACCGGCGGATCCGCAGCGGGGAGATCGCCGAGGGCCGCTTCGATCTCGAGGCGCTCGCCTCCCGCGAGGTGGCCTACCACGGCGGCTTCACCTGCCGCGGCGGCCGCGAACGCTGCGACCGGCGCTGCGCGATCCGGGTGATCGGGGTCGAGGGGAGAAAGTTCCCCTTCGGGGGGGCCTGCAACCGCTACGAGAACCTGCGCCGCCGCGTGAGCGTGGACGTCGAGGCGCTCGATCTCGTGAGCCTCCGCGAGCGGCTGCTCTTCGAGACCCACGGGGTGCCGCCGCTTTCCCCCGGGGAGTCCCGCGGCCGGCCGCGGGTGGCGATCAACCGCAGCTTTCTCGTGCACACCTTCTATCCCCTCTACGCGCGCTTCTTCGCCGAGCTGGGCCTCGACATCGTCGTGCCCGAGGCCCCCACCCAGGAAGGCATGGACCGCCGCGGCGCCCCCTTCTGCTACCCGGCCGAGCTCGCCCACGGGTTCTGCCACCGGCTGCTCGCGGCCGGGGAGCCCGCCGAGTTCGTCTTCCTGCCCCATTTCAAGGCCGTGCCCAACACGGACCCCCAGACGAGCCTCCAGTCCCAGGTCTGCCCGCTCGTCCAGGGCGAGACCTACTACCTGCAGGCCGCCTTCCGCGGCGAACTCGCGGAGCTCAAGCGCCGGGGCGTGCGCCTGCTCCGGCCGCTGCTCGACCTCTCCCGCGGGGTCGAAAGCGCCGAGAAGCCGCTCCGGGAGGCGGCCCGCGCGATGGGCTTCGACGCCCGCCGGGCGAAAAGGGCCTTTGCGACCGCGCTCGAGGCCCAGAAGGCTTTCCTCCGGGATCTGCGGGCGGCGGGCGACCGGCTGCTCGCGGAGCTCGCCGCCGACCCCGGGCGCTTCGCCGTGGTGCTCTTCGGCCGACCCTACAGCGCCTACGCCTCCGAGGCGAACAAGGGCATCCCCCACAAGTTCGCCTCGCGCGGAATCGCCGTGCTCCCGCTCGAGGCGCTCGATCTCGGCTCCGAGCGGGCCAAACGGCACATGTACTGGGGGATGGGCAAGCTCATCCTCAAGGCGGCGCGGCTGACCGAGCGGCACCCGCAGCTCTTCGGCGCCTACATCACGAATTTCTCCTGCGGGCCCGACTCCTTCGTCATCACCTACTTCCGGGACATCCTCGGCCGCAAGCCCTCGCTCACCCTCGAGCTCGACAGCCACACGGCGGACGCCGGCCTGGAGACGCGCATCGAGGCCTTCCTCGACATCGTGCGCGCCTACCGGATGCTCGTCTCCCGGAAACACATCGCCCCGCGCCGCACGGAGTTCCGCCCCGCGCGCATCCTCCTCGAGGAGTCGGGGGCCCGGGTCGTCACCTCGAGGGGCGAGACCCTCCCCATGACCGACCCGCGCGTCACCGTGCTCATCCCCTCCATGGGCCGGCTCGGGACCGAAGCCTTCGCCGCCGTGTTGAAGGGCTACGGGCTCCACGCCCGGGCCGCCCGCGAAAACGACGAAGCCGTGCTCAAGCTCGGCCGCGCCAACACCTCCTGCAAGGAGTGCCTGCCGCTCATCCTCACGACCGGCACGCTGCTCGGCTACATCCGCAACGGCAAGCGCCCCGACGAGGTCTTGGTCTACTTCATGCCGACCGGCTCCGGTCCCTGCCGCTTCGGGCAGTATGCGATCTTCATGGAGGATCTCGTGCGGCGGCTGGAAATCCCCGACGTGGCCGTGCTCGCGCTCTCTTCGGACAACTCCTACGTCGGCATGGACAAGGACTTCGAGCGGCACGCCTGGTGGGCGGTGATCGTCTCCGACACCCTGGAGGACATCCGCTCCATGCTGCTCGCGGCCGCCGCCGACCCGCAGGCGGCGATGGCCGTCTTCGAGGCCGAGTGGGCGGACATCCGGAGCGCGATGGAGCGGGCCGATTTCCAGGTCCTCTGCGCGGCGCTCCGCGCCGCCGCCCAGCGCTTCCGTGCGATCCCGCTGCGCACCGACCCCGCCCGCGTGCCCACGATCAGCCTGACCGGCGAGATCTTCGTGCGCCGCGACGCCCTCTCGCGCCAGTACCTGACCGAGCGCCTCGCCGAGAAGGGTTTCGCCGCCCTGTGCGCGCCCGTCGCCGAGTGGGTCCACTACTGCAACTACCTCATCGACCACGGCTTCAACCAGGACCCGATGGGCGCGCTGCAGAAGCTCAAGCTCAAGCTGCGCAACTTCTTCCAGAGCCGCTACGAGAAGCAAATCCGCGCGATCCTCGCCGCCTCGGGTCTGCTGCGCGGCGAGATGCCGGATGTCGCCTCGGTGATCGAACACGCCCGGCCGCACCTCTCGCCCGACCTGACCGGCGAGGCCGTGCTCACCGTCGGCGGGGCGCTGCGGGAAATCGTGCGCCACAGCTGCGGCGTGATCGCGATCGGACCCTTCGGCTGCATGCCGAACCGCGTCTCCGAGGCGATCCTCAGCGAGGCGATGACCGCCCGCGACCGCCTCGCCTTCGACGGCAGCCTGGGCCCGGTGCTCGAGGGCATCGAGGAACTGCCCTTCCTGGCGATCGAAACCGACGGCTCGCCCTTCCCGCAGCTCATCCACGCCAAGCTCGAGGCCTTCCTCCTGCGGGCGGAACGCCTCCACCGGCGCATGCAGGCCGCGCGGGCGCACTGACCCGCCGCGGGCGCAGGGATCGCCGCCATGGCCGCCGCCGACCGCATCCGCCTCCCCCCGCCGCGCCTGAGCGGGGTCTTTTCGCTCGAAGAGATCCTGCTCGCGCGCCGCTCCCGGCGCACCTTCGGCCGCGAGCCGCTCACGGCCGAGGAGATCGCCCAGCTCCTGTGGGCGGCCCAGGGGGTGACCCACCCGAACGGATACCGCACGGCCCCGTCGGCCGGCGCGCTCTACCCTCTCGAGATCTACGCCGCCGTCGGAGACGCCGTCGGGCTCCCGACGGGCCTCTATCGCTACGAGCCCGCCGCGCATGCGCTCGCGCGGCGCTCGGCCGAGGACCTCCGCCCCGCCTTCTGCCGGGCGGCGCTCGACCAGCGGCCGGTCGCGCGGGCGCCCGCCGTCTTTCTGCTCACCGCGGTCTTCGGCCGCACGACCGCCCGCTACGGGGAACGCGGCGTGCGCTACGCGATCCTCGAGGCCGGGCATGCGGCCCAGAACCTCTGCCTGCAGGCCGCGGCCCTCGATCTGCAGAGTGTGCTGATCGGCGCCTTCCGCGACCGGGAAATCCGGGAGCTGGCCGGGCTGGCCCAAGGCGAGGAGCCGCTCTACCTCGCGCCGGTGGGGAAATGAGCCCCGAACGCCGGGCGGTATGGGGTTGGGCGCTCTACGACTGGGCGAACTCGGCCTTCGCCACGACGGTCATGGCCGGCTTCTTCCCCGTCTTCTTCAAGCAATACTGGGCCGCGGGCGTGGACGCCGCCGCGAGCACGGCCATGCTCGGCTTCACCAACGCCGCCGCCGGCGCGCTCACGGCCGCGCTCGCCCCGGTGCTCGGGGCGGCGGCGGACGTCTCCACCGCGCGCAAGCGCTTTCTGGCCGCCTTCGCCTACCTCGGCGTCGCCTCGACCGCGGCGCTCTATTTCATCGGCGAGGGGGGGTGGCCGGAGGCGGCCTTCGCCTACGCGGCGGGCATCCTCGGCTTCGCCGGGGCGAACGTCTTCTACGATGCGCTGCTGCCCGCCGTCGCCCCGCCGGGGCGCCTGGATGCCGTCTCGAGCCTCGGCTTCGCCCTGGGCTACCTCGGCGGGGGCCTGCTGTTCCTGGCGAACGCGGTTATGACGCTCTACCCCGCCGCCTTCGGCCTCGCCGGACCGGAAGCCGCGGTGCGGCTCTCCTTTCTCACCGTGGCCCTCTGGTGGGGGGGGTTCACGGGGTTTCTGCTGCGCTGGGTCCCGGAGCCGCGGGGGTCCCGCCTTTCCCGCGGGGCCCGGGCGACGGCCGCTGCGGGCTTCCGGCGCCTGGCGGCGACCTTCCGCAACATCCGCGGCCACCGCCCGGTGCTCCTCTTCCTCGCCGCCTACTGGTGCTACATCGACGGCGTCGACACGATCATCCGCATGGCCGTCGATTACGGGCTCTCGCTCGGCTTTGCGGCGACCGACCTGATCACCGCCCTGCTCGTCGTGCAGTTCGTCGGCTTCCCGGCGGCGCTCGCCTTCGGGCGGCTCGGCACGCGCCTGGGCCCGCGGCGGGCGATTTTCCTGGGGCTCGGGGCTTACATGGGGGCGACGCTCTGGGGGGCGTTTCTGGAAGACCGCCGGGAATTCTATGCGCTCGCCGTCCTGATCGGGCTCGTGCAGGGCGGGGTGCAGGCGCTCAGCCGCTCCCTCTACGCCCGGCTCGTCCCGGAGGGCCGGGAGGCCGAGTTCTTCGGCTTCTACAACATGATCGGCAAATTCGCGGCCATCCTGGGGCCCGCCCTCATGGGGGCGGTGGGGCTGGCGGCCAGCCGGATGCTGCTCCCCGATTCGCCCTCGGGGGAAGAGATGCGGCAGGCGGGGAGGCTCGCCGCCCGCCTGAGCATCGCCTCCATCCTGCTTCTCTTCGCCGCCGGGGCGGGGCTCCTCTACTTCGTGCGCGAGCCCGACCCGCCCCGTGGCGGCGGGGCGGGGGGGAGCCGGCCGGCGAGCGCGCCGAGAAGCGAGGCCGCGTGATTGGTGAAGACCCAGTCCACGCCGCGGCCGGCTTCGCGGAAGAAAACGGCCGGGGAGCGGGCGTAGCCCGTCCCCACCGACTGCCCCGCGCGGTGATGGCGCGCGATCGTTTCGCGGGAAAGCAGCAGGTAATGGGCGGCGACCCCGGCGAAGCCCCGCTCGAGCGCGACGCGGCTTTCCGCGCGCGGCAGCCCCTGGGCCACGGGCAGGAAACAGCCGGGCGGGGCGAAGGTGATGCGCTCGAAGAGCCGCGGATCGAGGGCGAGGAGATGGTAATCCGCCCGGGGCTCGAGCCCCGCGAAGATGGCGGCGAGCCGCCGGTTGCGCCCGGCGGGGTCGGGCCAGGGCTCCTCCTTGATCTCGAGCAGCAGATGGATTCTGCCGCCGAAACGCGCGACCACCTCCGCGAGGGCGGGGATTTCCGGAACACGGCTTCGCAGCGCGGCGAAGGGGAGATCCCGGATCCTCTCCGGCAGCCCCCACACGCGGGCGAGGTCGGGATCGTGGGCCACGACGGGGACGCCGTCCGCCGTCCAGCGCAGGTCGCACTCGATACCCCAGGCGCCGCAGGCGGCCGCCGCGTCGAAGGCGGCGATCGTGTTTTCCCGGAGCCCGCGGCCGTCGTGCGCGCCGCGATGGGCGACGATGCGGCAGTGGCGCAGCAGGTCTTCCGGGGGCGGCCGGCGCGGGATGCGGTCGAAGAGGGCGTCGACGCAGGCGAGCAGAAAAGGCTCCAGGCGGTCGAGGGCGGACATCGCGGCGGACCTCCGCGAGCGAGGTTTCATGGCGCGGCGTGACGATCACTCTACGCCCGGGACGGGCGGGCGGTCAACGCCCGGCGGGATTTCCTGGCCGGAGCTCAAGGCCGCGGTCCAGGTGCACACGAGCTTCCGCCGTCTCGCCGCGGGGGATCTCGCACACTTCCTCGAGCACGCCTTGAACCCCGAGATCGCCTTCGATGCCGAGACCCTCGACGGGACCGCGCCGGCCTCTTTCGCCCGCGTGGCGGGCGCGATCCGGGAGGCGGGGTTGCGCGTGAGCTTCCACGGCCCCTTCGTCGATCTCTCCGCCGGCTCGAGCGACCCGGCCGTGCGCGCGGTCGCCGCGCGCCGCTACGAGCAGCTCCTCGCCCTCGTCCCGCTCTTCCGCCCGGTCACGGTCGTCGCCCATGCGGGCTACGACTGGCGGCGCTACGGCTATTTCCAGCCCTTGTGGCTCGAGCACTCCCTTCGTTTCTGGGGGGAGATCGCGGCACGGCTCTCGCCCCTCGGCGGCCGCCTGGTTCTCGAAAACGTCTTCGAACGCGGGCCGGGCGAAATGGCCGAGCTCTTCGCGCGTTTGGCGGAAAGGGACGTGGGCTTGTGCCTCGACTGCGGCCACGCCGTCGCCTTCGGGGAGGAGCCGCTGCTGAACTGGGTGGAGCGCCTCGGCCCCTTTGTGGCCGAGCTCCACCTCCACGACAACGGCGGGGAGCGGGACGAACACTTGCCCGTCGGGCGGGGGGGGATCGATTTCGGGCCGACCCTCGAGAGGCTCTTCGCCATGCACCCCGAGCCGCCGCTCGTGACCCTCGAGATCCACCGCCGGGACGAGCTCTGGGAGAGCCTCGCCGGACTTGCCCGCTTCTGGCCGCTCGCGCGGAAACGGTGAGACTTTCCGCTTGTCATCGGGCCCGGATCGGTGGCAGGGTGGCCGGGCGATGAAAGTGCGAGGCCGCGTTCAGCAGGGGTCGCCGGCCATGAGCAGCGCCTCCGACACCGTGTGGTTCCACGCCGAGGGGATTCCCCCTCTCCGCACCGCTCCGCCCTCGCCGGGCCTGGCCGCCCTGCTGGGGGATCACGGGCTGCGGGTCGGCATCGCCAGCCGGCTGGCGGCGCCCGAGGCGCGCCGCAGGCTCGGAACCCTTCTCGGCCCCCGGGCGGTGAAGAAGGCGGCCTTTCTCCTGCTGCCGCCGACGGCCGGCAAACTCGCGGCGGCGCTCAGGGCCGCGGCGCGAAAGGCAAGGGCCGCCTCCGGCGGGCGGATCGCCGTCTCGGCGGATCCTTCCTTTCTCGAGGCCGCAAAGCGCGCCGGGTGGCGCACCGTGCGCCTGGATCCCCGGGGGGAGGCCGCAGGTGACCCCCGGGCGCTCCTGCACCGCATCCGCGGGGAGCTTCCGCTCGCCGCGGGGAAGCTCCCGAACGCTTGGCTCGCGGAATTCCTGCAAGAGTTCCGCTTCGAGGACCCGGACCTCCTGATCAACCCCGGGGTCGGCGAAGACATCGCCGCCGTGGATGTGGCGCGCGATGAGGTCCTGATCCTCAAGTCGGACCCGATCACCTTCGCCACCGACGCGATCGGGCAGTACGCCGTCCTGGTGAACGCCAACGACATCGCCACCGCCGGCGCCGATCCGCGCTGGTTGCTCGCCACCCTCCTCTTCCCGCCGGGGACGACCCCGGCCGACATCCGCGGGGTCCTGGCCGACCTCTCCTCCTTCTGCCGCCGCTGGGGGATCACCCTCTGCGGGGGGCACACCGAGATCACCGACGCGGTGCTTCGCCCCGTGGTCTGCGGCATGATGGCCGGGCGCGTGCGGCGGCGGAAGCTGATCGACAAGCGCCGCCTGCGCGCCGGGGACGTCCTCTTCATGACCAAGGCGGCGGGGATCGAGGGCACCGCGATCCTCGCCCGCGAGTTCGCGGCGCGGTTGAGGCGGCTCGGGTTGTCCGCGCCGGCGCTCGCCCGCGCCCGGGGCTTCCTCGCGCACGTCCCCATCCTGCCCGAGGCGCGCGCGGCCGCCGCCTGCCCCGGGGTGAGCGCCATGCACGATGTGACCGAGGGGGGGGTGGCCATGGCGGTCGAGGAACTCGCCGCGGCGGGCGTTTGCGCCCTCGAGGTCGATCTCGCGCGCATCCCGGTCCGGCCCGTAACGCGCCGCCTCTGCCGCCTCCTCGGGCTCGACCCCCTCGGGCTGATCGGCTCGGGGAGCCTCCTCATCGCCTGCCGGCCGCGGCACGCGCCGCGGCTCGAGCGGACGATCCGCGAGGCCGGGATCGAGATCACCCGCATCGGCGAGGTGCTGCGGAAGGGCGTCGGGGTTCGGGGAATGCGGCACGGCCGCCCGGTCCCCTGGCCGCGCTTCGAGGTGGACGAGATCGCCCGGCTCTTCGCCTGAGGGCGGCGCTCAGCGCTTGATGCCGCGGTGAAAGGTCTCGAAGGCGAGGGCCAGGGTTTCCTTCAGGTGATCCGGCCCGTCGCTCACCAGGCGCTTGCTCGTCATCCAGAGGATCACGCCCGAAAAAAGGGACCAGAAGGCGTCCGCCAGGGCCACGGGGTGGCGGTCGATGAAGATCTTGCGGGAGACCCCCTCCTTGAAGATCTGGACGATCGACTTCATCGACTTGCCGATCAAGTCCTTGATCTCCTGGAGCAACTGCGGGCTCAGGTTCCGGAGCGTGTCGCTCGATTGCAGATGGAACATGTTCATGATGATCAGGGGGTCGAACTCGTAGACGTCGAACATGGCCTCCATGAGGGCCTGCAGCCGCTTTTCGGGGTCGGCCTCCCTCATGGCGTTCACATGCTCGAGGCGCAGGAGCAGGTATTGGAGAATGCGCAGGGAAAGGGAGGCGTAGAGCTCTTCCTTGTTCTTGAAATAGAGATAGAGCGTCCCGGGGCTCAGCTCGGCCTGCGTGGCGATGTCCTCCATCGTCGCCTTGTTGAACCCTTTCTCGGAGAAGACGCGCTTGGCGGCAACCAGAATCTGCTGCTTTCTTCGCTCTTTTTCCCGTTCCTTGCGTTCCTGGATGCCCATGGTCACCAACCTGAATTTATTTTTTTTAATGAAATGACTTTTAGTAACTGTTGATGGTTTCGTCAAGCGGAAAGGATGAGCCCATGGACGAGGAGCTGAGCGGAAGCGCCCGGCGTGTGCAGCAGGCCCTGAAGGAGCTCGGGGCCCGGGGCCGCGTGCGCGAGATGCCCGCGAGCACGCGCACGGCGGCCGAGGCGGCCCGGGCCGTCGGCTGCACGGTGGGGCAGATCGCCAAATCGCTGGTTTTCCGGACCGATGGCCAACCGCCGGCCGTGCTCGTGATCACGAGCGGCAAAAACCGCGTCGACGAAGGCAAGCTCGCGCGCCTGCTCGGCGCGCCCGCCCGCAAGGCCGACGCCGACTTCGTGCGCGCGGTGACGGGCTTCGCCGTGGGGGGAGTCCCCCCGGTGGGCCTCGGCACCGCGCTTCCCGTGCTGATCGACGAGGACCTCTTCGCCTACGCCGAGATCTGGGCCGCCGCCGGCACCCCGCGGGCGGTCTTCCCCACCACGGCCTCCGAGCTCGCGCGCCTGACCGGGGGAAGGGTGGTCCGCATCGCCGTCGGGCCGGATGCCGACTGAACGGAACTCCGAGCGGGCGCCGCTCCGGAAGGCCCCCTGCGCCGGGGCCGCGGGGCGCGATCTTCCGGGGGCCGGTCAGCCGATGGTGAGAGCGATGTGGTCCTTGCGGGCGTTCACCGCCTGCAGGGTCACCTGGATCAGGTCCTCGGGCAAGAGCTCCGGCCCGCCCGTGTCGGGCAGATCGCACTCGAGCATGTACTCGGTGAGCAGGATCTGGTAGCCGTTGCGGCGCCGCTGCAGGACGATCGCCTCCTCCTTCTCCCCCACCCGGCGCTCAAGGAACCGCAGAAGCCAGTAGCGATGGCGGGCGGCCTGCAGCTGGGCGACCCGGCTCATCGGGAGGGCGAGGTCCTCGAGGAGGGCCTCGATTTCCGCGGCGCCGTATGGCGCCTCGAGGCCGAGCACGGCCCGGATCTGCCGCTGGGTCACGAGGTCGTAGTACTTGCGGATGGGGGAGGTCGCCGTCACGTAGGCCGAAAGCCCCAGCCCCGAGTGCTTCCCGGGGGCCGGGCTCAGGACGAAGCGGTTGAGCAGCCGGCGCTGCATCCACTGCTGGAAGAGGCTCCCCCCCTCGCCCGCGTAGAGCCGCTCGCGCGGCTCGGGCTGCGCGCGGAACACGGCGGGCAGCCCGTTTTCGGCAAGGCAGCGCGCCGCAAGCCAGTTGGCGAGGATCATGATCTCGGCCACCAGCATGCGCGCCGGGCTCTCGCGGTTCAGGCGGCTCACGTGAACCTCGCCGTTTTCGGCGATCCAGACGTTCACCTCGGGCACGGCGATGTGCACGGCGCCGGCCGCCAGGCGCGCCTCGCGGAAGGCGCGCGCGATGCTGCGCAGCCGCAGGAGCTTCGGGTCCTGGTCGGCCAGCAGGTTCACGTCGAAATAGGTCCGCTGTTCCTTCACCCGCACCCAGCTCGGCAGGATGCGGTAGCCGCGCACGCTCAGGTCGGAGGCGAGATCGATGAAGGTCGTGATCGCCGGGCGCACCTCCCCCGCCCGCAGGCTGCACAAGCCCTCGGCGAGCGGCGCGGGCAGCATGGGGATCCGCTGGTCGGGGAGATAGATCGAACTGCCGCGCCGGCGGGCCTCCCGGTCGAGGGGGTCGTCCCGACGCACGAAGTGGGCGACGTCCACGATGTGCACGCCCAGCCGCAGCCCGTCGGGGAGGGTCTCGAGGCTGAGAGCGTCGTCGAAATCGAGCGTCGCCTGGCCGTCGATCGTGAAGAGCTCGAGGCCGGTGAGGTCAACCCGCCCGGCGAGGCCGGACGCGGGGGCCGAAGGCCGGGGGGCGACGAGCCGCTGCGCCGCCTCGAGCGCCTCCTGCGGGAACTCGACCGGCACGCGCAGGCGATGGAGGTCGAGGTTCTCGTCCTCGGAAAAGAGCCCCAGCCGCACGCAGAGGGGGAAGAGATCCCCCGCGGGGTCCACGCCGGCCCGTTCGAGAAGCGCCCGCGCCGTATCGTGGTCGGCGGCCTCCCGGCCGAAGAGGAAGAAGTCGCGGATGAGGCGCAGGCACTCCCCGGGCACCTCGCCCGCCGCCTCCGCCGGGGGGGGGCCGGTGCGGGAGAGCGCCTGCCGCAGCCAGGCCCCGCCCTGCTCGATCAACCGCGCCCGCCGGGCCTCGGCTTCCCGACGGGCGAAGAGCCGCTCGACCTGATCGGGCGGGTTGGGGAAAAATCGGCCGGGGTGAAAGCGGAAATAGAGCCGGTCGTTGAAGACCGCGCGCATCACGGCGGACTGGTGATCCCCGTTCGCCTCGCCCGGGAAGCAGAAGGCCGTGAGGGTTTCGAGGTCGATCCAATCGTTTTCGGGGTGGAGCACCTCCCAGAGATCGCGGATCGTGACCGCGGAAACGAGCGCGTTTCTCTTCTCGGCCACCTCGCGCAGGCGGTCGACCAGGCGGAAACGCCCCATCCCGGGGTCGAGCCGGGTGGTGTCCAGACGCAAGAGTCTCCCCGCCGAGAGGCTCACCTCGCGGTTGTTCTCGGTCAGGAGCTTGAGGCGCTGGTTGCGTATTTCGAGGATCACGGCGCAGAGGATGCGCTCGCGATCGATATATTCAACAATATTCCCAACTTCCATATTGCCAAGATAGCAACCGGGGATGGCGAAGTCAACGCCGCGGGGCGGGCCGGGCGCGGCGTTGTCGATCGCGGGTTCCTGTGTTATCCAACCCCCACGGCGGCGCGAGCCCCCCCCTCGTGCCCCGCCGTGTCGCGGGACTCCGCCATGCCCTCGCTCGAGCTCATCCGACCCTACTTCGCCGAATCCCGGAACCGGATCCTCGCCGGCCTGGGGAGCCTGATCCTGGTCGATCTGCTCCAGCTCGTCATCCCGCGGGTGATCAAGCACGCCGTCGACGACCTCGCGCTCGCCGAACCGCAGACCGGCAGGCTCGCGGCGCAGGCGGGCGCGATCCTCGGGCTTGCGGCGCTGGTCGGGGTCTTCCGCTACGCCTGGCGCATGTGCCTGCTCGGCACCTCCCGGAGAATCGAGCAGGGCCTGCGCGACCGCCTCTTCGCGCATCTGCAGCGGCTCCCCACGGCCTACTTCGACCGCACGACCACCGGCGACCTGATGGCCCGCGCGACCCACGACCTCCAGCAGATCCGCATGGCGGCCGGCATGGGGATCGTCGCGCTGAACGACGCCGTGATCATGGGCACGGCGGCCATCGCCTTCATGGCCTACATCGACCCCGTGCTGACCGTCTGGGCGCTGCTCCCGATGCCGCTCGTCGCCCTCGGCACCCGCTTCTTCAGCCGACGCATGCACCGCCGCTACCAGGCGGTCCAGGTCTCCTTCGCCGCCCTGACCGAGGCGGTGCGGGAGCGCATCGCCGGGGTCCGCCTCATCCAGGCCCACAACTGCCAGGATGTCGAGGCCTTGCGGGTGGAACGGGTGTCGCGGGACTTCCTCGAGGAAAACCTGAAGCTCGTGCGCGTGACGGGGGTGTTCTCCCCCCTGATGCTCCTCTTCACGAGCGCCGGCCTCGTCCTCGTCCTTCTCGTCGGCGGCCGGCGCACGATCCTCGGCGCGATCACCGTGGGCGACCTCGTCGCCTTCATCACCTACCTCGGCCTGCTCGCCTGGCCGATGATGGCCCTCGGCTGGGTGACGAACCTGGTCCAGCGGGGGAAGGCCTCCCTCGAGCGGATCGCGGCCATCCTCGCCGAGGCGCCGGCGATCGCCTCCCCGACGGGGGCCAGGCCCTTGCCGCGGCCGCGCGGGGACATCGCCTTCGAGGGCGTCTCCTTCGCCTATCCGGGGGCGGCGGGGCGATCCGCCCTCGAGGGGATCGATCTCGTCGTCCCCGCCGGGTCCGTGCTCGGGATCGTGGGGCCGCCGGGAAGCGGGAAGAGCACGCTCCTCAGCCTCCTCCCCCGGCTCTACGACCCGACGGCGGGCCGCATCCGGCTCGACGGGCGGGACCTGCGGGAGCTCCGCCTGGAGGACCTGCGACGCGCGGTCTGCCTGCTGCCCCAGGAGGCCTTCCTTTTCTCGGGGACCCTCCGCGACAATCTCACGCTCGGCGACCCGGCGATCCCGGAGCGGCGCCTCGAAGAGGCCGCGGCCGCGGCCGCGCTCCTGGAGACCGTGCGCGCCCTGCCCGCGGGGTTCGACACCGTGGTGGGCGAACGCGGGGTGCTGCTCTCCGGCGGCCAGAAGCAGCGCGTCGCGCTCGCCCGCTGCCTGCTCGCCGAGGCGCCCGTGCTGCTCCTCGACGACCCCGTGAGTCAGGTCGACTTCGCCACCGCCGCGGTGATCCTGCGGACGATCCGGTCGCTTGTCGGCCGGAGGACGATCTGCATCGCCTCCCACCGCATCGCCGCGGTCGGCTTCGCGGACCGGATCGCCGTCCTCGACCGCGGCCGGCTCGCCGCCCTCGGCACCCACGCCGAGCTGCTGCAGCGCCAGGCCTACTACGCGCACGCCTTTCACCTCCAGGCGATCGAGGAGGCCGCCCATGCCGCGTGAGCCGCTCGATTTCGAGGATGTCCGGCCGATCGGGGGCTACGATTTCCGCCAGCTCCTGCGCCTGCGGCCCCTGATCCGCCCGCACCGCGCGCTGCTCGCCGGCTCGATCGCCCTCGTGCTTCTGATTACGCTGCTCGATCTCGCGCTGCCGCTCTTGATCCGCCATGCGATCGACCGCTTCATCCTGCCGGCCGCAGGCGGCGACCCCGCCGCCGCCGAAGCCGCGCTGCAGGGGCTCTCCCTCACGGCGGCGGCCTTCAGCCTGCTCGTCCTGCTGCATTTCCTCTTTTCCTTCGCCCAGTCCGTCCTCATGGAGGCGACCGGCCAGCGCATCATGCACGATCTGCGGATGCGGCTCTACGCCCACACGCAGGATCTGCCCCTCGACTTCTTCGCCAAGAACCCCGTGGGCCGGGTCGTGACCCGGCTGACGGGCGACGTCCAGAACCTCTACGAGCTCTTCACCTCCTTTCTCTCGTTCCTCTTCAAGGATCTCCTGCTGATCGCGGGGATCGCCGCCGTGCTCCTCGTTCTCGACTGGCGGCTCGCCCTCGTCACCTTTCTCGTGCTGCCGCCCGTCGCCGTCGCGGCCGCGCACTTCTCGCGGCGGGCGCGCGAGATCTTCCGCACGCTGCGCATCCAGACGGCCGAGATCAACACCCGCTTCGCCGAGACGATCGGCGGTTTGCGCGTGATCCAGATCCACCGCGCCGAAGACCGCAATTTCGAGCGCTTCGCGCGCCTCAACCTCGAGAACTACCGGACCGGCATGGAGCAGATCCGGGTGCTCGCGGTCTTCCTGCCGCTGATCGAGGTGCTCTCCCTGGCCGCCGTCGCGCTCGTGATCGGCTACGGCGGAAGCCGCGTGCCCGGCGGGGCGGTCAGCCTCGGCGCGCTCGTCGCCTTTCTCACCTACATCCGCATGTTCTTCCGGCCGCTCCGGGATCTCGGGGAGAAATACAACGTGCTCCAGAACGCGCTCGCCTCGGTCGAGCGCATCTTCCTCGTGTTCGACACGCCCAACCCGCTGCGCGAGCCTCCGGCGAAGGCCGCCCCCCGCCTTTCGCGGGTCGAGGAGCTGCGCTTCGAGAACGTCGAGTTCGCCTATGTGCCCGGGGAGCCCGTCCTGAAGGGGATTTCCTTCCGCCTGCGGCGCGGTGCGACGACCGCCGTCGTCGGGCCGACCGGCGCCGGCAAGAGCACCCTCCTCCAGCTCATCCCGCGCCTCTACGACCCCACGGCGGGGCGCATCCTGCTGAACGGGGTCGACCTGCGCGCCTGGCCCAGGGCGGCGATCCGCGACCGGCTCGCCCTCGTCCTCCAGGACCCCACGCTCTTCGCGGGCACCCTGCGGGAGAACATCTTCCAGGGCCTGCCGCCGCCCTCCCCGGTGCAGGAGGCGCGCATCGTGGAGGCCGCGCGCCTCGATCGCCTGCTCGAGCGCCTGCCCGCGGGGCTCGACTCGCCGCTGGGGGAAGGGGGGGGGGCGATCTCCGCCGGGGAACGGCAGCTCGTCGCCATCGCCCGCGCCTTCGCCCGCAACCCGGAGATCATCCTCTTCGACGAGGCGACCTCGGCCGTCGACTCCGAGACCGAGCAGGCGATCCAGGACGCCCTCGAGCGGCTGCTCGCCGAGCGCACCGCCCTCCTCGTCGCCCACCGTCTGTCCACCGTGCGCGCGGCGGACGAGATCCTCGTCCTCCTCGGCGGCCGCATCCTCGAGACCGGGACCCACGCCGCCCTGATGGAGCGGCGCGGTTTCTACTTCCGGCTCCACCAGGCCCAGGCGGAAAACGGCGGGACTCCCCCCCCGGAAAGCCCTTGCGCCGGGCAGACGCCGATGCTATAGCCCCATGGCCGAAGCCGCCTCCCGCCCCACCCGGCGGCCGGGTCCCGGAGGACGCCGAACGCCCCCGGGCCCGCCCGGGCCCGAAGAACCCCTGAACGAGCCCACAACACCCACGCAAAGGAGGAAGGATCTCATGCCGTACGATGCGACCAAGATGGCCGACTGGCAGATTTCCGAGGCCGCCGAGAAGAACATGCCCACCCCGGAGGAGTGGCGCGAGAAACTGGGGCTGGAAAAGGACGAAATGCTCCCCATGGGGCGGCTCGCCAAGCTCGACTTCATGAAGATCATCCGTCGCCTGGAGGGCCGGCCGGACGGGAAATACATCGAGGTGACCGCGATCACCCCCACCCCGCTCGGGGAGGGCAAGAGCACGACCTCGATCGGCCTGATCGAGGGTCTCGGCAAACGCGGCAAAAACGTGGGCGGGGCCCTGCGGCAGCCCTCGGGCGGGCCGACGATGAACATCAAGGGCACGGCCGCGGGCGGCGGGAACGCCCTGCTCATCCCCATGACCGAGTTCTCCCTCGGCCTGACCGGGGACATCAACGACATCATGAACGCCCACAACCTCGCCATGGTCGCGCTCACGGCGAGGATGCAACACGAGCGCAACTACACCGACGAGCAGCTCGCGCGGCTGACCGGGATGCGGCGGCTGAACATCGACCCCACGCGCGTGGAGATGGGCTGGGTGATCGACTTCTGCGCGCAGGCGCTGCGCAACATCATCATCGGCATCGGCGGCCGCCAGGACGGCTACATGATGCAGTCGAAGTTCGGCATCGCCGTCGGCTCCGAGTGCATGGCCATCCTCTCGATCGTGAAGGACCTGGCCGACCTGAAAAAGCGCCTGAACGAGATCACCGTCGCCTTCGACCGCTCCGGCAAACCGGTCACGACCGGGGATCTCGAGGTCGGCAACGCGATGTGCGCCTTCATGCGCAACACGATCAACCCGACGCTCATGAGCACGGCCGAGTACCAGCCCTGCATGGTCCACGCCGGGCCTTTCGCCAACATCGCCGTCGGGCAGTCCTCGATCATCGCCGACCGCATCGGGCTGAAGATGTTCGACTATCACGTGACGGAGTCGGGCTTCGCCGCCGACATCGGCTTCGAGAAGTTCTGGAACGTGAAATGCCGCTTCAGCGGTCTGAAACCCCACGTCTCGGTGCTGACGGCCACGATCCGCGCCCTCAAGATGCACGGCGGCGGCCCCAAGGTCGTCCCCGGAAAGCCGCTGCCCGAGGAGTACACCCGGGCGGACGTCGGCCTCGTCGAAAAGGGCTGCGCGAACATGGTCCACATGATCCAGGTCATCCGCAAGTCGGGCATGAACCCGGTCGTCTGCATCAACCGCTTCCACACCGACACCGAGGAGGAGGTGAAGGCGGTGAAGAAGGCGGCCGAGGCGGCCGGCGCCCGCTGCGCGGTCTCCGAGCACTGGCTGAAGGGCGGCGAGGGGGCGCTCGAGCTGGCCGACGCCGTGATCGAGGCCTGCGAACAGAAGGGCGACTTCAAGTTCCTCTATCCCCTGGAGATGAAACTGCGCGACCGGGTCGCGCTGATCGCGAAAGAGGTCTACGGCGCCGACGGGGTCAGCTGGACGCCCGAGGCGGAGGCCAAGGCCAAGATGCTCGAATCCGACCCCAAGTACGCCGATTTCGCGACCATGATGGTGAAGACCCACCTCAGCCTGAGCCACGACCCCACGCTCAAGGGCGTGCCCAAGGGCTGGATCCTGCCCATCCGCGACGTCCTGATCTACTCCGGGGCGAAATTCCTCTGCCCCTGCGCCGGGACGATCAGCCTGATGCCCGGGACGAGCTCGAACCCCGCCTTCCGGCGGATCGACGTCGACGTGAACACGGGCAAGGTGAGCGGCCTGTTCTAGTTCCGCGACGGCCTGCGGAAAGGCCCGCATCCCCCGCGGTGCGGGCCTTTTTCTTTGCCCCCGGAAGGGCTCGGCGGGCGCCATGCGCGTGCTCCTGATCAACCCTTTCTACCCGATCGGCGAGACCCCCTCGCCGCCGCTCGGGCTCGCCTACCTCGCCGGTGCGCTCGAGGCCGCCGGGATCGAGGTGCGCGTCCTCGACCTCGTGGTGACCCCCGGCGGCGCGCGGCGCCTCGAGACGCTGCTCGCGGAGTTCGCGCCGCAGGCGGTCGGCCTCACGGCGGTGACGATGAACGTGGACCGGGCGCTTTCCCTCGCCGCGGCGATCAAGCGCCTGGACCCCGCGGCGCTGACCGTGCTGGGGGGGCCGCACGCGAGCTTCTGCGCGGAGAAAACCCTCGCCGCCTGCCCGGCGCTCGACGTGGTCGTCCGCGGCGAGGGGGAGGAGACGCTCGTCGAGCTGTGCCGCGCCATTGAGCGCCGCCGGCCCCTTTCTTCCGTCCGCGGCATCACGGTCCGGGAGGGGGACGGGTTCCGCAGCACCCCGGACCGGCCCTTTCTCGCCGACCTCGACCGCCTGCCGCTTCCGGCGCGCCACCTCCTCCCGCTCGGCCGCTATCGGGCGCTCGGGCTTTCGGTCAGCATGACGACCTCGCGCGGCTGCCCGCACCGCTGCATCTTCTGCGTCGGGCGACGCATGGTCGGCCCGCGCGTGCGCCTCCACGGGGTGCGGCGTGTGGTGGATGAGCTCGCGGAACTGAGCGCGCTCGGCTTCCCCCAGGTCAACCTCGCCGACGACTGGTTCACGGCCGACGCCCGGCGCTGCCGGGCCGTCTGCGACGAAATCCTCGCCCGCGGGCTGAACATCCGCTGGACCTCCTTTGCGCGCGTCGACTCCGTCTCCGAGGCGCTGCTCTGCCGGATGAAGGCCGCCGGCTGCGCGGCGGTGAGTTTCGGCCTGGAATCGGCGAACCGCGGGATTCTGCGCACGGCGAAAAAAGGGATCACCCCGGAGCAGGCCCGCGCCGCGGTCGAGGCCTGCCGGCGGGCGGGGGTCACGGCCATGGCCTCCTTCATCCTCGGGCTGCCGGGGGAGACCCCCGAGACGCTCGCGGAGACGCTCGCCTTCGGCGAGGAGCTCGCCGCCCGGGGGCTGCAGTACGGCTTCCACCTGCTCGCCCCCTTCCCGGGGACCGAGGTCCGCGAGCGCAGCGCGGCGCTCGGCCTGCGGATCCTGACCGACGACTGGTCGCGCTACGACGCCAACCGCGCCGTCTGTGAAACGGAGGCGGCCCCGGCCGCTCTGCTCGAAACCGTCGCCCGCGACTGGGAGGGGCGCTTCCAGAAGTATCTCGCCGAGATCGGGCGAAGGCGCGACGAGGGGAAAGCGGGGGAGCAGGAGCGCCGCACGCTCGAGAACCTCGAGCGCATCGTGCTCCTCTACGAACTGATGATGGGGGAAGCGGTCGAGGGGGCGGGATCCTGGGAGCTGCCGGACGGGGGCGATCCGCTGGCGGGGTTGCTCGAGCGCGTGGGATCGTCTTTCGCGGGCGACCGCAACAAGCTCGCGGCGGCGCTCTCCTCGGCCTTCGGCCGGGGCGACCTCGAGTGCGTGCGGGAGGGGCGGGCGGTCCGCTTCCGCTGGCGGGAATCCCTCGCGGCGGCTAAAGGGCCTCGGACAGGCGCGTGAGCTCCCGGCGCGTCCGGCGCGTCACTTCCGCGAAATCCTGCCCGCCCAGCCCCAGGCGGTCGAGGACCTCGGGCGATGCCTCCGGCGGGGCGACGCCGCGCTCTTCCGCATCGAGCCGCCCGCCGATCGCGTTCGCCACGTGGACGAGGTCGCTCACCGGGCAGTCGCGGGCGCAGCGCTCCGGGTCGTGGTGCAGGCGGACCGCCTCCACGAGCCCCGGCGGGAGCGCCCAGGCCTCGAGCACCTTGCCCCCGATCTCCGCGTGGTTGACCCCGAGGACGACCGTCTCGGCGACATCGAAGGAGAGGCCCTTTCCGACCAGGGCCTCGATCCGCCCGAGTTCCTCCCGGACGAACTGGGCGAGCACGATCTTTCCCACGTCGTGCAGCAGGGCCGCGGTGAAGACCGCATCCCCGTCCGGGATTTTCAGGAGGGCGATCAGCCGCTCGGCGGCGACCGACACCGCGACCGAGTGGCGCCAGAGCGCCCCGCGGGGGAGATCGTAGCCGGGCAGCGGCTGCCGCATCAGCCCGCTCATGCTGAGGGTCATGACGAGCTGGAGCAGCCGCTTCCAGCCGAGCAGCAGGACCGCCTGCCGCACGGAGCCGACGCGCGCGGGCAGGCCGAAGTAGGCGGAGTTGGCGATCTTGAGCAGGTCGGCCGTCAGGCCGGGGTCGTGGCGCAGGACCTCCTCGACCCGGCGCGCGTCCGCCGCGGGGTCGGAGAGCAGCGGCAAGAGCCGCGCCGCCGTGGCCGGCATCGCCGGCACGGACCGGATCCGGCCGACGATGGCCTCGAGCTTCTTTTCGTCCATGGGGAGCCGGGTTCCTCCGGGCAGGCGAAGGGGCGCCTGCCTCGCCGATCATCTCATCGGCCGCGGGGAGGCCGGACTTGAGGGCGAGGGTTCCGCGTCGCCGAAGCTGATGCCGAGATCGCGCGCGGTCCGGACGGTGTCGCCGTCCACGGGGACGGTCTTCATGCGCCGGAGGCCGGCGGAGAGGGGGACATAGCGCACCTCCGGGGGGTTGAGGGCGACCATGACGCCGCTTTGCCCCTCGGCGAGCGCCCGCACGGCCGCCGCACCGAAGCGCAGGGCGAGCAAGCGGTCGTTCGCCGTGGGCCTGCCCCCCCGCAGGAGGTGGCCCAGCACCACCGTCCGGGACTCCTTGCCGGTCAGGCGCGAAAGCTCCGCCGCCACCTTTTCCCCCACGCCGCCCAGGCGTTCGGGGCGCCCGGCGGCGGCGGGCTCCTGGAGGGTCCTCCCCCCGCCCCGGGGCCGGGCCCCCTCGGCCACGACCACGATCGAAAAATGCCGCCCGCTCCGCTCCCGCGCGGCGATCTTCTCCGCCACGTGCTCGATCGCGTAGGGGATCTCCGGGATGAGGATCGCGTCCGCCGAAGCCGCCACCCCGGCGTGGAGCGCGATCCAGCCCGCGTAGCGCCCCATCACCTCGATCACGAGGATCCGCTGGTGGGCCTCGGCGGTGGAGTGGAGGCGGTCGATGCACTCGGTGGCGAATTCGACGGCGGTTTCGAAGCCGAAGGTGACGAACGTCTGGTCGAGGTCGTTGTCGATCGTCTTGGGGACCCCCACGACCTTGAGCCCCTTGCCCGCGAGCACATGAGCGATCTCGAGCGAGCCGTCCCCGCCGATGGCGACGAGCGCGTCGAGGCCCTCCCCGCGGAAGCGGGCGACGAGTTCGTCGGTGCGGTCGCGCTCGACCGTGCGCCCGTCGGGTGTGGGCGTGGGGTACCGCAGGGGGTTTCCCCGGTTCGTCGTCCCGAGGATCGTCCCGCCGAGATGGGTGAGGCCGCGGACGGAATCGCGGTCGAGCACGACCAGGCCGCCGCGGGGGTCGGCCAGGGGGTCGAGAAGGCCGTTGTAGCCGTCGCGGATGCCCACGCACTGCCACCCCCGGCGCAGGGAGGAAAGCACGACGGCGCGGATGACGGCGTTCAGCCCGGGGGCATCCCCGCCGCCGGTCGACACGGCGATCCTGCGGATGGTCACGCTTCCCTCCTCCTCGGGCGTCAGATCAACTCCCGCGGCTGGCCCGTGCTCGTCAGGACGCTGCTCCAGATCCAGCTGTCGGGGTCGACCTTCTTGCGCTCCGAGACCGCCAGCGGTATCGGCACCAGGGTGAAGGTCCGCAGCCAGTAGCCGACCACGAGGTTCGTGTAGCCGGCTAGGCCGGCGTGCACGGCGTTCTGACCGAGAAGCAGACAGAAGGCCGAGTCGTGGGGGGTCGCCGGCACCCCGCGGATGGCGTAACTCGGGTCGATGTACTTGAGGTTGAGTTCGAGTCCGCGGCCGCGGAAGTATTCCTGGATGCGATCGCGCAGGAAGGGCCCGATGTCGCGCATCTTCACGTTTCCCGAGGCGTCGCGCTCGCCGGTCGTCCCGGTCAACTCCTGCCCCGCTCCCTCGGCGACCACGATCACGGCATGCCCGCTCTGCTCGAGCCGCCGCTCGAGCGTTCGGCAGAGCGCCTCGATGCGGAAGGGGACCTCGGGGATGAGGCAGAAGTTGACGTCGCTCCGGGCCAGGGTGGCGAACACGGCGATGAACCCCGACTCCCGGCCCATGAGCTTGACCAGCCCCACGCCGTTGCGGGCGCCCTTGGCCTCGCTGTGGGCGGCGTCGATCACGCTCACGGCGCGGGAGACCGCGGTTTCGAAGCCGAAGGAACGCTCGACGTAGGAGATGTCGTTGTCGATCGTCTTGGGGATGCCGACCACGGCGATCTTCAGCCCCCGCTTCCGGATTTCGGCCGCGATCGCCTGGGCGCCGCGCAGCGTCCCGTCGCCCCCCACGGTGAAGAGGACCCCGATGTTCATGCGGTCGAGCGTGTCGACCATCTCCTCCACGTCCTGGGGGCCGCGCGAGGAGCCGAGCACCGTGCCGCCGTATTCATGGATCCGGCTCACCGCCGCCGGGGTGAGCTCGACGGGCACATGGCCGTGGCGATAGGTCAGCCCCTCGTAGCCGTAGGGGAACCCGAAGACGGTCTTCACCCCGTAGTTGTGGAAGAGGCTCAGGACGACGGCCCGGATGACGTCGTTCAAGCCGGGGCAGAGCCCGCCGCAGGTGACGATGCCGCATTTCAGCTTGGCGGGGTCGAAGTAGATCCGGCGCCGGGGGCCGGCCTTCTCGAAGGCGAGGGGGGCGCCGAAGGAGGCGATATGGCCCTGGATGTCCTCCGGTACCGGGCTGAACACCACCTGATCCCGCTCGGTGACGAACTTTACCCCCGTCACCGGGGAGTCGATACGGGCGGGGCCGAGACGCTCGACGCGGAGATCCTCGGGTTGGAGATCCATCGCGACATCCTCCTTGCGCGGGCCGGGGGAGATCCCCTTGAACCACGAAGGCCCGCGGTCGTCAAGCGGGGGGGGCGCCCTGGAGAGACGCCGAGGCTTGACAAGAGACCGGGGCGTCATAATTTCCTAGTCGATCCCGCCGATTTTTCGTCAGGAGATTCCCCGCCGCATGTTCCGCCGGCGCGGGGGGGTTGTTTCCGCGAACCGAAGAAAGGAGGGATTTGCGATGAGAAGATGGATGGCTCTCATGAGTGCAGCGGCGTTCGTCCTGCTCCTTCTCGCCGCCACGCCGGCGACCGCCTCGGCGTTCCTGGCCAAGCAGAAAACGGCCCAGGGGGTGGAGTTTCTGAGCGGCGGCGTAGGGAAAGACGAACGCGACGCCATGAAGCAACACGCCAAGGCGTTCAACACCCACCTCGTCTTCGCCGACAGCAGCGGCAAATTCCTCTCGGCGGTCGCCGTGCGCATCACCGATGCGAAGGGCAAGGCCGTCCTCGAGACGACGACCCAAGGGCCCTGGCTCTACGCCAACCTCCCCGCCGGGAGCTATGACGTGGCGGCGGTCTTCCAGGGCAAGGAGCAGAAGCGCCGCATCCAGGTCGGCGCCGAGCCGGTGACGTCGCTCTTCCAGTGGAAGGCCGGACGCTGAGCCGGGCCGTCATCCCCCACCGTTTCCGGCCCCGCCCTGCGGCGGGGCCTTTTTTTGCGGACCGGCCCCCGCCGCCCCAGGCGCCCGGGCGCGGCGCGCGGGGATTCACCCGTCGGGCAGGCTGAAGCGCCAGGCGCAGTACCAGCCCTCGGGGTGAGGGTCGGGCGGGCAGCCGATGCACTCGGTCACGATGCGGTCGTCGATCGCGCGGGCGAAGTAGGCGTACTCGACCAGCCCCGCCGATTTGCAGGGATAGTCGGGGAGTCCCTTGCGCTTGCGGGCGGACTGGACGCGGCATTCTTCCATGCGGAAGACGAGGCTTCTCGGGCCCTCTTCGACCACGGACTGGACGTTGATGCGGGCGTAGATGCGCCAGGCGAGCGCCTGCTTGAGGCCCTCCAGCCCCGAGCGCTCGGGGAGCCCGAGCAGGCGCTGGATCGACCAGGCTTCGAGCGGCGCGAACTGGGCCCAGACCGAGTCGTTGCAGCGCTTGGCGTCGTTCATCCCGTGGGCGAACTCGACCGCCTGGAACCAGACCCCGTCGCCCACGAGCCAGTTCGCGCAGAGCCCCTCGAGGAGCTGATCGAAGGCGTCATCCTCCATCTCGAGCAGCGGCCGCGGCAGCCCCCCCTCCAGCTCGAAGCCGAGAATGCGCGAAAGCCGGTTCAACTGGATATCGAGGCTTCTCTTCCAGGCCGCATCGAGGGCCTCGAGCGCCCGCCGCATGCCCAGCTGGTGGCGTACCTCGGTGAACCACAGCCCGTGGTGCAGGGCCGCGCGGTGGATCACATCGAGCAGAAAACGCACCCGCCCGGCCCGGTCGACGCCCTCTGCCGTGTGGGCCGTGGCTTCGCCCGGCACGGCGCCCTCCGTCCCGTTCTGTCCGCCCAACGATCGGCTCCTTTCGTCTCCCGGGCGCCCTCGCCCGGTCTTCAGCGCCCCGGCGCCGGCGGCGTTACGGCCGTCTCGCCCCAGTCGTCCGGGTATTTCTGTCCGGGCTTTTCGCCCAGTTTTTCTTTCAGCTTCTTCAGCCCCGGCCGCGAGAACTGGGGATGCCCGGCCTTCTGCGTGCGGCCGTTCACCACCGCCTCGCTGCGCAGCCGGTGGCCGACCGTGCGCTCCATCTGGCGCCCGAGCCACAGGACGCGGTCGACATCGTAGCCGTGCTCGATGCCCATCTCGTCGATCTGGACGAGGAGGTCCTCGAGGCAGACGAGCCCGACGTAGCGCGGGTCCTTGTAGTAGTACTCCCCGGTCCCGGGGACCGGGCAGTCGTCGAGGAAGTTGGCGGGCTGACCGCCCATGCCGCCCAGGGTCGCCTCGAAATGGGTGATCCCCGCCTGAAGCGCGGCGAGCACCGAGGCGGCGGCCACGCGCTTGGTCTCGTGGAAGTGGGCGATGTGCAGGCGCGTGTCGGGGAGCGCATCGAGGACCATCGAGAAGTACCGGTAGACCTCGGGGGCCGAGGCGCTGCCGTCGTGGTCGGCGTGCTCGATGTCGGTGGCGCCGATCGAGAGCCAGCGCTTCGTGAATTCGAGCGCGTCCTTGAGTTCGGTCGCCCCCGCGATCGGGCTGCCCCAGATCGTGCTCACCGTGCCGCACATCTGCATCCCGGCATCCCGGCACTTGCGAATCGCCCGCTCGGCCTCCTTCCAGTACTGGGGCAGCGTGCAGCCGGAGTTGGCGAAGTGGTGCTCCTCCTCGGTCGAGACCATCATCAGGCAGCGGTCGGGGCCGATCCCCCGCCGGCGCAGCTCGACGGCGCGGTCGACCGCGGTCTCGCGGATGGTCACCGCGGTGATGCAGATCTCCTCGGGCCGGATCCCGCGCTTGGCGAGGCGCTCGCGGAAGCGCTCGCCCTTCAGGTGGGCGAGCACCTCCTCGGCGTCGCGGAACTGCGGCATGAGGTGGGGGTTGCCGAGGTTGGTCACCTCGATGTGGCGGCAACCGGCGAAGATCATCTCCTCGGCGTAGAAGATCTTGGCCCGGGTGGAGACGAACTTCTCGAGGTGCTGGAACCCGTCGCGCACCGTGATGTCGCCGATCGTCACCTTGCGGGGCATGCGGGGGAAGATCTTCCAGTAGTCGTACTCGGTCATGGGGGCCTCCTTTGGTCGGGATGGCTCGGGTACGGCTATCGTCCCTTGTAGACGGGTTTCCGTTTCTCGCGGAAGGCGGCGAGCCCCTCGAGGCGGTCCTCGGTCGGGATGCAGACCCAGTAGGCGTTCGACTCGATCGCCAGCCCCGTGGCGAGATCGGTCTCCAGGCCGTGGTTGATCGCGTATTTCGCCTGCTCGATCGCGATCGGCCCGGTTTCGCAGATCATCGCGGCCATGGCGCGGCACTCCGGCAGAAGCTGCTCGGGCTCGCAGACGCGGTTCACGAGCCCGATGGCGAGCGCCTCCCCGGCGTCCACCCGCCTGCCGGTGAAGATGAGCTCCTTGGCCTTGCCGCGGCCGACGAGGCGCGGCAGCCGTTGCGTGCCGCCGGCGCCCGGGATGATGGCGAGCCTCGTTTCGGTCAGCCCGAGGGTCGCGTTCTTCGCGGCGAGGCGGATGTCGCAGGCGAGTGCGAGCTCGGTTCCCCCGCCCAGGGCGACCCCGTTCACGGCGGCGATCGCCGGCTTGTTCAACTGCTCGATCGCCGTGAAGAGATCGCGGATGGTGAAGATGTACTCCCGCACCTTCTCGGGCGGCAGCGTCGCGCGCTCCTTGAGATCGGCCCCCGAGCAGAACGCCTTGTCGCCCGCCCCGGTGATGAGGATCACACGCACGTCGCGCCGGAAACGCACCGCCTCGATCTCCCGCCTGAGCGCGTGGAGCAAGGCGAAATTGAGCGAGTTCATGACCTCCGGCCGGTTGAGGGTGAGCGTCAGGACCCCCTCGGCCTCCTCGACCCGCAGGACCTCCTCTCCCATAGCCAAGCCTCCCCCTTTCCCGAATCCTTGGAAAGCGGCCGTCCCTTTGCCGCGCTCCGGCTGCGCCGGTCCTTCCCGAAAGACCCTATTGATGAGCGAGCGCTCGCTCGGTAACGGATAAACGAAAGTAGATATCGTTGTCAAGAGCCGGCCAGGGCCGCAAACGCCGCCTTCCGATCCCCCCCCCACTCTTGACAGCGGTTCGTTCAGGGGTGTATGGCAGGATCGATTGAGCGCTCGCTCGGTTAAGCAACCCCGGGTAGCCGGGGCGGCCACCGCCCCTCGAGGGAAGATGCCCGCTTCGATCCGCCAGGCGACGATTCCGACCCAGGTCAAGGACCCCGGTCTCGTCGAGCGGCGTCGGCGCCAGATCGCCGACGCCGCCGTGCAGCTCTTCATCCGCAACGGCTTCCACAAGACGACGACGCGCCAGATCGCCCGCGCGGCCGGCATCTCGATCGGCTCGCTCTACGAGTACTTCACCTGCAAGGAGGACATCCTCTACCTCGTCTGCGAGCAGATCCACGCCGAGATGGAAAACGGCGTCGCCCAGGCGATGGCCCACGCGGCGGGGGGCAAACAGGCCCTGGCCGAGGTGATCCGCGAGTATTTCCTCGTCTGCCACCGCATGAGCGACTTCATCCTGATGATCTATCAGCAGACCCAGTCCCTGCCCTCCCAGTGGCAGCGCCGCGTGCTCGAGAACGAACTGCGCATCACCGGGCTGCTCGTGGGCGTGCTCGCCCGCCTGGCCGCTTCGGGTGAGCTGCCGCGCCTGAACGAGCGGACGATCGAAATCCTCGCCCACAACATCGTCGTCCTCGGGCACATGTGGACGTTTCGCCGCTGGTTCCTCGCCAAGCACTACCGCATCGAAGACTACATCCGTCTCCAGACGGCGGCCATCCTGCGCATGTGCACCGCGGGCCCGGAGGAATACCCGCCCCCGGTCGATCCGCCGGCCGCCGGCGACGGGGCGGATGCGGAGACATCGCCGGAAGGGAGTTCCCGGGAGGTCCCATGAGCCAGGAAACCGCCGTTTACACCCCGCGCCACCCCGTGCGGGTGGTGACCGCAACCTCGCTCTTCGACGGTCACGACGCGGCGATCAACATCATGCGCCGCATCCTCCAGGACACCGGGGTCGAGGTGATCCATCTCGGGCACAACCGCTCGGTGCAGGAAATCGTGGATGCGGCGATCGAGGAGGACGTGCAGGGGGTCGCCGTCTCGAGCTACCAGGGAGGGCACCTCGAGTTCTTCAAGTACCTCGTGGACCTGCTGCGGGAGCGCGGAGCGGGACACATCCGCGTCTTCGGGGGGGGCGGCGGGGTCATCGTGCCCGAGGAGATCCGCGAGCTCGAGGCCTACGGGGTCACCAAGATCTACTCCCCCGAGGACGGCGCGCGCATGGGCCTGCAGGGGATGATCAACCACCTCGTGCAGTGCATCGATTTCCCGACGGTGAAGGACTTCGATCTGCCCCTCGATCGGCTCTCCCCCGAGAACAAGGGGCTCGTCGCCCGCCTGATCACGGCCGCCGAGATCGCCAAGGTCCGGGAGAACGGCCACCTCGCCCGCCTGCGGGCCGAGCTGGAACGCCGCATCGCCGGCCGCCGGGTCCCCGTCGTCGGCATCACCGGGACCGGCGGGGCGGGGAAGTCCTCGCTCACCGACGAGCTGATCGTGCGGCTGCTCCACGACTTGAAGACCGTCCGCGTCGCCATCCTGAGCTGCGACCCCTCCCGGCGACGGACCGGCGGGGCGCTTCTCGGCGACCGCATCCGCATGAACGCGATCGGGGACCCCCGGGTCTACATGCGATCGCTCGCCACGCGCCGCTCGCAGACCGAGATCCCCGAGACCCTCGCCGACGCCGTGGCCGCCGTGAAGGCCGCCGGCTTCGACCTCGTCATCACCGAGACCGCCGGCATCGGCCAGGGGGATTCGAGCATCGTGGACCTGGTCGACGTCTCGATCTACGTCATGACGGCCGAGTTCGGCGCGGCCTCCCAGCTCGAGAAGATCGACATGCTCGATTTCGCGGATCTGGTCGCGGTCAACAAGTTCGAAAAACGCGGCAGCGAGGACGCCCTCGCCCACGTGCGCAAGCAGGTGCAGCGCAACCGCAAGGCCTTCGACCGTCGGCCCGAGGAGATGCCCGTCTACGGCACGATCGCCTCGAAGTTCAACGACGACGGGGTGACCGCGCTCTACCACGCGCTGCTCGAGGCGATCGCGGAAAAAACCGGCGTGCGCTTCGCCTCCCGGCTGCCGCGGCCGCAGGGCAAGCATTCCTCCTCGAAGACGATCATCATCCCCCCCGAGCGCGTGCGCTACCTCGGGGAAATCGCCGACACGGTCCGCGCCTACCACCGCCGGACGGCCGAGCAGATGGAGGCCCTGCGCCGGCGCTGGCACCTCGCCGAGGCGCTCTCCGTCCTCGAAGCCGGCGCCGAGGCCCCCGAGCTCGTCGCGCGCCTGCGGGACGAGCTCGCCCGCGCCGAGGAGGCGATCGACCCGGAGACCCGGCGGCTCGAGGCCGAGTGGGAGGAGATCCGCCGCACCTACGCCGGCGACGAGCTCGTCTACCGCGTGCGCGACCGCGAGATCCGCCTGCCGCTCACGACCGAGACCCTGGCGCACTCGCGCATCCCCAAGGTCGCGCTGCCGCGCTTCGCCGACCCGGCCGAGATCCACCGCTTCCTGCGCGAGGAAAACGTCCCCGGCCGCTTTCCTTACACGGCGGGCGTCTTCCCGCTCAAGCGCACCGACGAGGACCCGACGCGCATGTTCGCCGGCGAGGGCGACCCCGCGCGCACGAACCGCCGCTTCCGGCTGCTCTCGGCCGCCTACCCCGCCAAGCGCCTCTCGACCGCCTTCGACTCGGTCACCCTCTACGGCTTCGACCCCGACCCGCGGCCCGACATCTACGGCAAGGTGGGCACCTCGGGGGTGAGCGTGTGCACCCTCGAGGACATGAAGGTGCTCTACAGCGGCTTCGAGCTCTGCGCCCCGAACACCTCGGTCTCGATGACGATCAACGGCCCGGCGCCGATCGTGCTCGCCATGTTCCTCAACACGGCGATCGACCAGCAGCTCGAGAAATTCGCCGCCGAGCACGGCCGCGCCCCGGACCCCGAGGAGGAGGGCCGCATCCGGCAGGCGGTGCTCGAGGCCGTGCGCGGCACGGTCCAGGCCGACATCCTCAAGGAGGACCAAGGGCAGAACACCTGCATCTTCGCGATCGACTTCGCCCTCAAGATGATGGGCGACATCCAGGAGTATTTCATCCGGAACCGCGTGCGCAACTTCTACTCGGTGTCGATCTCCGGCTACCACATCGCCGAGGCCGGGGCGAACCCGATCACCCAGCTCGCCTTCACGCTCGCCAACGGCTTCACCTACGTCGAGTACTACCTCTCGCGCGGCATGCCGATCGACAGCTTCGGCCCGAACCTCTCCTTCTTCTTCTCGAACGGCATGGACGCCGAGTACACGGTGATCGGCCGGGTCGCCCGCCGCATCTGGGCGATCGCCATGAAGCACAAGTACGGCGGAGGGCCGCGCAGCCAGCAGCTCAAGTACCATATCCAGACCTCGGGGCGCTCGCTCCACAGCCAGGACATTCAGTTCAACGACATCCGCACGACCCTCCAGGCCCTCTGCGCGATCTACGACAACTGCAACAGCCTGCACACGAACGCCTTCGACGAGGCGATCACGACCCCGAGCGCCGAGTCCGTGCGCCGGGCGCTGGCGATCCAGCTCATCATCAACCGCGAGTGGGGCCTGACGAAAAACGAAAACCCCAACCAGGGCAGCTACATCGTCGAGGAGCTGACCCGCCTCGTCGAGGAGGCCGTGCTCGCCGAGTTCGACCGCCTGACCGAACGCGGCGGGGTGCTGGGCGCGATGGAAACGGGCTACCAGCGGGCGAAGATCCAGGAGGAGTCGCTCTACTACGAGGCGCTCAAGCACGACGGCCGGCTGCCGATCATCGGCGTGAACACCTTCCGCGACCCGCACGCCGCCGAGGGCCGCTTCACCGAGACCCTCGAGCTCGCCCGCGCCACCGAGGAGGAAAAGCAGTCCCAGCTCCGGCGGCTGAAGGAGTTCCAGGAGCGCCATGCGCACGAGGCTCCGGCCGCGCTCGAGCGGCTGCAGCAGGTCGCCCTCTCCGGGGGGAACATCTTCGCCGAGCTGATGCACACCGTGCGCTGCTGCAGCCTCGGCCAGATCACCCAGGCGCTCTACGCGGTCGGCGGCCGCTACCGGCGCAACATGTGAGGCGGCCCCGCACGGGGCTCCGCCGCCGCCTCACCCCGCAAGGAGGAGGACACCCATGAACCAGCCGGTCATCGTGAGCGCCGTCCGCACGGCCCTCGGGGCCTTCAACGGCAGCCTCGCCTCCCTCGGGGCGACACGCCTCGGGGCCGTCGTGATCGAGGAGGCCGTCCGCCGCGCCGGGATCGCCAAAGAGGCCGTCAACGAAGTGATCCTCGGCCAGGTGCTCCCCTGCGGCTACGGCCAGAATCCGGCCAAGCAGGCCGCGGTGCTCGCCCGCATGCCCTGGGAGGTCGAGGCGCTCACGGTGAACAAGGTCTGCGGCTCGGGCCTGAAGGCGGTCATGCTCGCCGCCCAGGCGATCCAGACCGGGGATGCGGAGGTCGTGGTGGCGGGCGGCATGGAAAACATGAGCCTCGCCCCCTACTACCTCGAGAAGGCGCGCTTCGGCTACCGCATGGGACCGGGCACGCTCCAGGACCACATGGTGCACGACGGCCTCTGGGACATCGTGAACGACTTCCACATGGGGATCTCGAACGACCTGTGCTCCGAAAAATACGGGGTGAGCCGCGAGGACCAGGACCGCTACGCGGCCGAGTCCTACCGCCGCGCCGTCGCCGCGGTGCAAGCGGGGCGCTTCGAGGAGGAGATCGTCCCCGTCGCCGTGCCCCAGCGCAAGGGGGACCCGATCCTCTTTGCGAGAGACGAGTGCCCGCGCGAGACCCCTTACGAGGTGCTCGCGCGCATGGCGCCGGCCTTCCAGAAGAACGGCTACGCCACGGCGGGCAACTCCTCGGTGATCAGCGACGGGGCGGCCGCCGTGGTCGTCACCTCCGAGGCGAAGGCCCGCGCGCTCGGCTGCCGCGTGCTCGCGCGCATCGGCGCCCAGGCCTCGGCGGGGCTCGACATGAAGTACGTGCTCGTCGCCCCCATCCTCGCCATCCCCAAGGTGCTCGCCAAGGAGGGGATCGGGATCGGGGAGGTCGACCTCTTCGAGATCAACGAGGCCTTCAGCGGCTCGACGGTCGCCGTGCTGCGCGAACTGAAGCTCGACCCCGCCCGGGTGAACGTGAACGGGGGCAGTGTCGCCCTCGGGCACCCGATCGGGGCGAGCGGCTGCCGCGTGCTCGTGACCCTGATCCACGAGATGATCCGCCGGGAGGCGAAAACGGGCCTCGCCTCGCTCTGCTTGGGCGGGGGGGAGGCCGTCGCCCTCGTCGTGCGCCGGTGACCCTCCCCCGCCGGTCGCGCCCGGCGGGAGGCGGGTGAACAAACGAGTCGAAAACGGAGAGGAGAGCGGCATGAAGATCGAAACGTTGGGCGTCATCGGGGCGGGACAGATGGGCAGCGGAATCGCGCAGGTCGCCGCGGCGAGCGGCCTCGCCGTCCTGCTGAACGACATCGAGCAGGGCCTCATCGACAAGGGGCGGAAGTCGATCGAGGGCAACCTCGCCCGCAGCGTGGAGAAGGGCAAACTCTCCGCCGCCGAGAAGGAGGCGATCCTCGGCCGGATCCGCGGCGCGGTCCGCCTCGAGGACCTCGCGGCCGCCGACTTCGTCGTCGAGGCGGCGACCGAGCGGCAGGAGATCAAGTTCCAGCTCTTCCGCGAACTCGACCGCCTCTGCCGGCCGGAAGTCATCCTCGCCACGAACACCTCCTCCATCCCGATCGGCCGCATCGCCGCCCAGACGCGCCGCCCCGACAAGGTGATCGGGATGCACTTCATGAACCCGGTGCCGGTGATGAAGCTCGTCGAGGTCATCCCGGCGCTCACCACCTCCGAGGAGACCCTGAAGACCACCTGGGCGCTCGCCGAGAAGTTCGGCAAAACCCCCGCGCGCGCGAACGACTACCCCGGCTTCATCGCCAACCGCATCCTCCTGCCGATGATCAACGAGGCGATCTATTGCCTCTATCACGGGGTGGGCACGCGGGAAGACATCGACACGGTGATGCGGCTGGGCATGAACCACCCGATGGGGCCGCTTGCGCTCGCGGACCTGATCGGCCTGGACACCTGTCTCGCCATCCTGGAGACGATCCACGACGGGTTCAAGGACTCGAAGTACCGCCCCTGCCCGCTGCTGCGCAAGTACGTGGAGGCCGGATGGCTCGGCCGCAAGACGGGCCGCGGCTTCTACGAGTACCGCTGAGGCGCCAAAAAGGAGAGGCCATGGCCGGAAAAGCAAAGCCCAAGCGGCAGTCGGTCGGTGCGGCGATCCGTCGGGTGCGGACCGAGAAAGGGATCCCCCTCGAGCGGGTGGCGAACGAAACCGGGCTTTCGATCGCTCAGCTCGAGGCGATCGAGGAGGGCCGGACGATCCCCCCCGTGGGGGCGATCCTGCAGCTTGCGCGCGCCCTCGAGATCGACAGCGCCGCCCTCCTGCGGGAGAGCGAATCGCGCCTCGAGAAGCGCATCTCGGCCCATGCCAAGCGCACCGAAAACTACGCCTACACCACCCTCACCCCGGGAGCGGAGAACAAGCACCTCAAGGCCTTCCGCGTCGTGATCCCGCCGCGCCAGGAGCACCACGGCGTCGACTACCAGCACGAGGGCGAGGAGTTCGACTACGTGCTCTCCGGCCGGGTCGAGGTCACGGTCGGCGAGCACGTGAACACGCTGGCGGCCGGGCAGTCCTTGCATTTCAACTCGGCGATCCGGCACAAGCTGCGCAACGTGGGGGACGAGCCCGCGGAGCTGCTGGTCGTGATCTACACGCCCTGAGGGCGCCCACGGAGGGAGGAAGCCGATGTCCTTTCCGCTGACCGAAGAGCAGCTCATGATCCAGAGCATGGTGCGCGACCTCGCCCGCGAGCGCTTCGCGCCCCAGGCCGCGGCCCACGACCGGGAAAAGCGGTTTCCCATCGAGAACCTGCGCCAGCTCGCCGAACTCGGGTTGATGGGGATGATGGTCCCGCCCGAGTACGGCGGCGCCGGCGCCGACACGGTGAGCTACGTGCTCGCCCTCTCCGAGGTGGCCTATGCCTGTGCCGCGACCGCGGTCGTGATGTCCGTGCACAACTCGATCGTCTGCGAAAGCCTGCTGCGCTTCGGCAGCGAGGAGCAGAAGGAGCGGTTCCTTCGGCCCCTCGCCGCGGGGCAGATCATCGGCGCCTTCGCCCTCACCGAGCCGAACGCGGGCTCGGACCCGGCCCGCCAGAAGACCCGCGCGGTCCGCGACGGCGACGGCTGGGTGTTGAACGGCACCAAGCGTTTCACGACCACGGGGAAGAACGCGGGGCTGATCATCGTGACCGCCAAGACCGACGAGGCGAAGGGCCACCGCGGGATCAGCGCCTTCCTCGTCGAGGCCGGGGCGAAGGGGCTGAAAACCGGCCCGCTCGAGGAGAAGATGGGGCTGCGGGCGTCGGACACCTGCGACCTCATCTTCGAGGACTGCCGCCTGCCGGCGGACCGCCTGCTCGGCCGGGAGGGCGACGGGTTCGTGATCGCCATGACCGGCCTGGACGGCGGCCGGATCGGAATCGCCGCCCAGTCGGTCGGGGTCGCCCAGGCGGCCTTCGACGCCGCGGTGCGCTACGTGCAGGAACGCGAGCAGTTCGGCCAGAAGATCGCGAAGTTCCAGGGCATCCGCTGGATGATCGCCGACATGGCCGTCGAGATCGAGGCCGCCCGCCTGCTTGCGCTCTCGGCCGCGCAGCTGAAGGACCGGGGCGAGCCGTACACGCTGCAGGCCTCGATGGCGAAGCTCTACGCCTCGGAGATGGTGAACCGCGTCACGGCGCGCGCCGTCCAGCTCCACGGCGGCTACGGCTACACGGCCGACTACCCCGTCGAGCGCTACCTGCGCGACGCCCGGGTCTTCACGATCTACGAGGGGACCTCCGAGATCCAGCGCATCGTGATCGCCAACCACATCCTCAAGGACAAGCGCAACCCGTAGCCGGCCCCGGGCCGGGCAACCCCGGGGCGGCCGCCGGCCGGGCGCAGCCGGCCCGGAGCCGTACGGCGGGAAGGAAGGGAAAAGCCGATGGTCAGGACGGAAATCTCGCTCTTTCTCAAAAACGTCCCCGGGGAACTCGGCCGCCTCTCGGCCCTGCTCGGCGCCCACGGGGTGAACATCGACGCCCTGATGATCCAGGACGCCTCCGACTACGTGCAACAGCTCTTCCTGAACCGGGGCAAGGTGCTGCACCGCATCGCCTCGGCGGCGAGCTACAGCTCGATGAGCAAGGACTCGGCCGAGTTCGCCCTGATCCGCATGCTGGTCGACAACACGGACCGGGCGGTGAGCCTGCTCTCCGAGAACGAGTACCTCTTCGACCTGATGCCCGTGATCGCGCTCCACCTGGAGAACCGCCCGGGCGAGCTGGCCGCCGTGACCCGGAAATTCGGCGAGGAGGGGATCAACATCCACTACGTCTACGGCTCGGTCGCCGGGCCGGAGGCGAAGTGCCTCTTCGTCTTCTGCCCCGAAGACATCGACCTCGCGGCCCGCATTTTCAAGTAACCCCGATGCCGGCGTCGCCCCCGGCCGGAAGGAGAAGCGCCATGAGCGAATCCGTGCTGAACGACAAGCGGGTGTTGGCCGTGGACGACGAGCCCGACGTCCTGGAGAGCCTGGAAGACCTGATCCTCGCCGCCGCCCCCCGCTGCCGGGTCGACCGCGCGCGCAGCCACGCGGAGGCGGTCGCGAGGATCGCCGAGAACCGCTACGACCTCGCCGTGCTCGACATCATGGGGGTCGACGGCTTCGAACTCCTGCAGAAGCTCGCCGCGCTGGGCATCCCCGTCGTGATGCTGACGGCGCATGCGCTCCACCCCGAGGCGCTCAAGAAGTCGATCGAGCTCGGGGCCTGGGCCTATCTCCCCAAGGAGAAGCTCGCCGACATCGTGCCCTATCTCGAGGAGGCGCTGACGATGGAATACCCGCGGGGCTGGGGGCGGATGTTCGACGAGCTGAAAGGCTTCTTCAACACCCGCTTCGGCGAACGCTGGATGGAAACCGACCCCCGCTTCTGGGGGAACTTCGAGGGAAAGATCGCCCCCTGGCGCAGCCCCAAGCTGAAGTAGCCGGAGGCTTCTCTCTTCAGCCCGACGGGCCGCCCCAGCGGCGCTTCGCCGCCGCCCGGTCGGGCGTCCCGTCGGGTCGGAGCGGCAGTTCCGCCACGAACTCGACGTACTGCGGCTTCTTGAAGCTGGCGATCCGCTCGCCCACGAAGCGGATGAGTTCCCGGGCCTCGAGGCGCGCCCCCGGCTTGAGCTGGCAGACGGCCTTGATCCCCTCCTTCCACTTGGGGTCCGGAACCCCGAAGACGACCGTCTTCTCGACCGCCGGGTGCTCGAGGATCGCCCGTTCCACCTCGGCCGGGTAGACGTTTTCGCCGCCCGGCTTGATGAGCTCCTTCTCGGGCTTTCGCCCGGCGTAGAACAGGTAGCCCTCCTCGTCGAAGCGGCCGAGATCCCCCGTGTGATGCCACCCCCCGCGGAAGGCCCGCTCCGTCTCCGCCGGCTGGTTCCAGTAGCCGAGGAAGACCATCGGCCCCCGCACGACGATCTCGCCCACCTCGCCGACGGGGACGTTCCGGTCGCCCTCGTCCACGAGGCGCACCTCGGCGAGCGGGATGGGGCGGCCGGCGGAGCCGGGCCGCTCGTCGTAGCGCCCCAGGGTGGCGATGGCCGAGGTTTCGGTCTGGCCGTACATCACGAAGAAGGTGCCGCCGGTGAAGGCGCGGTAGCGCTCGATCGTCTCGGGGATCTCGATGCCGATCACGCGCTTGAGCGAGCCCAGGCCGGCCTTCGCCTTGCCGGCCTCCTCGAGCAGGGAGGCGAGGATCGGCGAAAAATCGAAGAGCACCGAAACCTGTTCCTCCTCGATCCAGGCGACCGCCCGGGCGGCGTCGAACTTGCTCATGTTCAGATTGAGCGCCCCGGCGTGGAAGGCCATCGTCGCCATGAAGAGCCCCCCCACGTGGAAGAGGGGCAGCAGCCCCAGGTGGACGTCCCCGGGGTCGAGGCGCAGGAGGAGATTGAGGTGCACGTTCGCGGCGATCACGTTGCGGTGGCAGAGAAGCGCCCCGCGCGGTTTTCCCCCCACCGCCGCGGTGTGGATGATGACGAAGCCGTCCTCGTCGCCGACCGCCTCCGGCTCCTCGATCGGCGGCCCGGCGAGCAGCGGGGCGAAGGGCTCGAAGCCCCCCGGCGCGGAGGCCCGCAGGTCGAAGCAGCGCACGACCGAGGGCAGCCGCTCCCGCGCCGCGGCGAGCATCGCCGTGTACTCGGCGTCGGCGAAGAGCAGCTTCGGCGCGGCATCCTGCAGGTTGTAGACGGCCTCCTCGGCCGAGAGCCGCCAGTTTACCGGGACCACGATCGCCCCGAGGGCCGCGGCCGCGCCGTAGAGGAGGAAATACTCGAGGCTGTTCTTCCCCAGAACGCCGATCCGGTCGCCTTTTCCGACGCCGGCGCGGCGCAGGCCCGCGGCCAGGCGGTCGACGAGGTCACGGACCTCGGCGAAGGTGAGCGTCCGCCCCTCCTCGCGGTCCCGCAGGGCGGGCCGGGAGGCGAAGCAGGCCGCGTTGCGGCGGATGAGATCGTAGAAGGTGAAGTCGTGGAGGCCCATGGTTCACCCCGGGAGGGCCTGCCGCCGGCGCGGGCGCGCACCTCACGGGCACCCGCCGCACGCCGTGCCGCAGGCCGGTTGGGTTCGAAACGGCTCTTCGACGCGGTGGGGTTTCCGCCGCGCGGGGAGGTCCGCCCGCCTTCAGAGGCGGGCGGCCTTTCCGCGCGCGGTAAGGCTCAGGGGTATCGCGCCTGGAAAGCGACGACCTTCGTGATCCCGTCGGCCTTGAAGACCGCCGAGCCTTCCCGCACCTCGACCGGGAAGGAAAAGTCGGGCGCCTTCGTCCACCAGGTCTGGATCAGGTCCCAGGGTTTCTTCCCCATCTGCTGCAGGCGCATGCCGCCGACCACGCCCAGGCTCATGAAGGCCTCAAACGGCCCCAGGACACAGGGCACGCGCAGCTGGGAGGTCTTCCCCCCGGGGATCCAGATCTCGTCCTGGGAGCCCACGGTGTTCAGGTCGAAGCCGTCGAGCGCCACGGTGAACTTGAGATTGTCCAGCCGCACGGGGAAGGCGTTCGGGTTGGTGATGTCGAAGACGAAGTGGTAGATGAGCGGGGCGCCGTTGTTCCCCGGCTTCCCCCCCTCGGGCAGGGAGGGCTGGACCTTGTTGTTGTAGAACCAGAAGCCGAAGTAGCTTGCGACCTCGGCGCGGTTCAGCGCGACCGAAGGCGCTTGGAAGGAGGTTTCGGTCGCCTTCTGCACCCCGGCGCAACCGGAAGCCGCCAGGGCCGCGACCGCAAGGAGGAAGGCCAGCCTGCGGGTCGATAGCGATCTCATGGCGCGATCTCCTGTCTGGGTTCGTTTAGGTCAACCAACGCTTGCGGCGTTTGTAGTGCTTGACGTCGCGGAAGCTCTTGCGGCCGCCGAGATCGGTCATGCCGAGGTAGAAGTCCTTGATGTCGGGGTTCTCGCGCAGCTTTTCGGCGGTGTCGTTCATCACGATGCGGCCGTTTTCGAGGACGTAGGCGAAGGGGGCGACGTTCAGGGCGAGCTTCGCGTTCTGCTCGACGAGGAGCATGGAAATCTTCTCCTCTCGGTTGAGGCGCATGATGATGTTGAAGATCTCGTGAATCAGCAGGGGCGCGAGCCCCATCGAGGGTTCATCGAGCAGGATCAGCCGCGGGCTCGTCATCAGCGCGCGGCCGACGACGGTCATCTGTTGCTCGCCCCCGCTGATGAAGCCCGCGGTCTCGTTTCGCTTCTCGTAGAGCCGGGGGAAGTAGTGGTAGACCATCTCCAGCCCCTCCTTGATGGAGCGGCCGAACTTGCGCATGTGGGCCCCGACCTTCAGGTTCTGCTCCACGGTCAGGTGCTCGAAGACGCGGCGGCCCTCGATCACCTGCACGATCCCCATCTTGGCGATCTTCTCGGGCGGCATGCGGTCGATGCGCTGCCCGAGAAACTCGATCGAGCCGTCGGTCACGCGGCCGTCCTCGTGCTTGAGCAGACCCGAGACGGCCTTCAGGATCGTGCTCTTCCCGGCCCCGTTCGCCCCGAGGAGGGCCACGATCCCCCCCTCGGGGACTTCGATCGAGACCCCTTTGATCACGAGGATGACCTCGTGATACTTGACCTCGATGTTGTTGATCTTGAGGATGCTTTGCGGCGAATCCAAGGCTTGCCGACCTCCTCGGGCTGCAGGGTTTGCTCCGTCTACCAGCCGAGCCAGCTATTCCACTTGTCCGGCCAGCGGCTCTTGATGTCGGTCACCTGCACGAGGCGGAACTTGCCGTCCTTCACCTCGTAAACCGGCACCGCCCCGGAGACGCGGTGGTCGGTCTCCGTGAAGGTGAGCTTCGCCCCGCCCAGTCCCAGGTCGAACTCGCGCATCGTCTCGAAGCCCTTTTTCAGGATGCCCTCGCCGTTCAGCGCCCCGGCCTTGTCGGCCCGCTTCATCGCCTCCCAGAGGGCGAGCACGTTCGACCAGGCCTGGACGGTGCGGATCAGGCGCTTCTCCTGGGGCACGCCGGGGTTGAACTTCTTCGCGTACTCGACGACCTTGGGCATCATCGGGACGCCCGCCTCGCCGTAGAAGGCGCAGACGGTCGCCGCCATGGCACCCTCGGCCGCCTTTTCCGCCAGCCGCGGCAGGTTCTCGTCCAGGCCCCAGAGGTTGATGATGTGGTCGGCCCCGAGCCCCAGCGCGTAGGCGTCCCGCAGGGTGGCCGACACCGACATCGTCGTGTTGCCGTGCCAGACGACGTCGGGCTTGAAGTCCTTGAGCGCGAGCACCTGGCTCTTTGCGTCCACGGCGAAGAGCGAGACGTCCTGGTCGGGCCCGATCTCGAAGCCGAGCAGGGCCGCCTGGTCCTTGATCGCCTTGATCGGAGCGCTCGCGTACGGCGAGGCGAACATGTAGGAGCAGGCGAAACGGGGCTTGCGCTTGCCGTTGTCGGGGTGATTCTTCCAGCGTGTGTCGTACCAGGCGGTGAGGGTCGCCCGCGCGTTGGTCGAGTAGTCGGTTGCGGCGAAGAGGTTGTACGGCGTCTTCTTGGGGTCGGTGAGGTGCCCGGAGTAGGACGCCGAGACATAAGGCATCTTGTCCTGGGTCACCGTGGGCGCGAGCGCCTCGGTGTCGCCGGTCCCCCACCCCAGGACGGCGACCGCCTTCATGCGCTGGAAGAGCTTGTACTTGGTCAGCGCCTCGGGCACGCGGTAGCCGTAGTCGAACTGGACGAGCTTGATCGGCTTGCCGTTCACCCCCCCGTTGTCGTTGCAGTAGTTGACCGCCTCGGCGATGCCGAGGGCGTAGTCCTTGCCGACGTCGGATGTGGCGCCCGTCATGTCGTTCAGGGCGCCGACGACCACCTCCTGGGCGGTTGCGGCGGGCGCCAGGAAGAGCACGAGCGCCATTGCCAGAGCCAAGGGTGCAGCCTTCATGGTTTCCTCCTTTCGCGAGAAACCGGTTTGCACGCGGCCGGCGGGGGACCCCCCGGCGGCCCTTCAGTAGGAGAAGGGCCAGAGATTGAAATAGTTCTTCGCCTGCCACCAGCGGTAGGCGAGCCCGTTCGGCTCGAAAATCATGAAGGCGCAGATCGCCAGCCCGAAGGCGGCCTCCTTGATGAAGAGAAAATCCATCAAGAGTTTGGGGTAGCTCGCGGCAAGCGGGAGGACCGCCATCTGCAACAGCTCCATGACCACGACCATGAAGATCGAGCCGAAGATCGTCCCGTGGATCGAGCCCACCCCGCCGATCAGGATCACCCCGACGAGCCACAGCGACCAGAACCAGGGGAAGTGCTCGGGGCTGATCGCGGCCAGGTTGCTGATCCAGAAGGCGCCCGCCACCCCGCCGATGAACCCGGCGACGAAGAAGGCGAGCAACTTGTAGCGCACGACGTGGATCCCCATGACCTCGGCGGAGATGTCGTTGTCGCGGATCGCCACCCAGGCGCGGCCCACGCGCGAGCGCAGGAGGTTGGCGACGACGGCCGTGAAGAGGATCACGAGCACGATCATCATGAAGTAGACCTTGAGGTCGCTGTCGATCACCCAGGGGCCGATCTTGATCGTCCCCGGGGGGAGCGAGAAGGCCTGGCCGCGGCCCCCGATCTGGCTGATGTACTGGGTGATCACGAAATCGACGGTGATGAACTGCGCGGCCATGGTGGTGAGGATGAGGTAGAAGCCTTTCACCTTGGCCGAGGGCAGGCCGAAGAGCACGCACCAGATGCCGGCCGCGATCGCGGCGATGCAGATGCTGATCGGGTAGGCGAGCCCGAGGTCCATGAGGAGCTTCGGCCAGGGGAACTCGAGGATGAGCAGGGTCGAGGTGTAGGCCCCGACCGCGAGGAAGGCCGCGTGCCCGAGGGTCACCTGCCCGCAGAAGCCGATCAGCAGCTGGACCCCGAGGGCGCCGAGCGCGGTGTAGCCGATCTGGTTGCAGACGCTCAGCCAGTAGGAGTCCGCCGCGAGCGGGATCCCGATGAAGAGGACGAGCAGGAGGAGCACCATCTTGGCCTTGATGAACTTGGTCTGCCACCAGGCGTGGTCCTCGCGGTAGCTCTCGTGGTACTCGCCGCAGGGAAGAAAGGTCGTCGACATGAATGCTCGCGCTCCGTTGGGGGGTGAACGAACACCGGCTGCGGGTTCCGCCGCAACCGGCGCAGCGCCCCGGGCGCCGCCCGCGGGGCCGCGGCCCCGCAGTCCGGCTCACGCGGTTCCTACACCCGCTCGATCCGCTCCCAGCCCCAGATCCCGTAGGGTTTCCAGAGCAGAAAGACGGCCATGAAAGCGAAGGGGGCGATCTCCTTGACGCCCCCCGGGAAATACCGGTCGAGATAGGCCCCGCAGAAATTCTGCAGCACCCCGATGATGATGCCGCCCAGGATCGCCCCGGGCACCGAGTTCAGGCCCCCCAGCACGACCACCGGGAGCACGAGCAGCCCCAGGTAGCCGACCGAGATGTTCAGGCCGTTGATGTTGCCGAGCAGCGTCCCCCCGACCCCGGCGGCCATGAAGGCGATCGCCCAGGCCGCGGCGTAGACGAAGCGCGCGCTCACGCCGAGGGAGAGGGCGGCCATCTCGTCGTCGGCCGTCGCCTGCATGGCGAGCCCCCAGCGGGTGTACTTGAAGAAGCTGACGAAGACGACGAGCAGCACGATCGCCGCCAGGAAGCTCCAGAGATAGACCTGCCCGACGACGAGCGGGCCGATGCGGATCGGCTCGATCGAGAAGACCGGGGGCGAGAAGGTGCGCGTGTCGGTGCCCCAGATGAACTCGATCGTTCCCTTGAAGAAGAAGGAGAGGCCGACCGTCACCATGATCACCGTGAGCACCGGCTCGCCGATCAACCGGTCGAGAAAGACGCGCTCGGTCAGGATGCCCAGGATGAAGCCGATCGCGAGCATGAGGAGCATCGAGAGGAGAAAAGGCACCCCCATGCTGTAGAAGCTGAGCGAGACGTAGGCGCCGATCAGGGTCATCTCGCCCATGGCGAGGTTGAGGACCCCCGAGCACTTGTAGATCAGCACCCAGCCGAGGGCGACGAGCGCGTAAATGCCGCCTACCATGATTCCGGTCGTCAGCGTCATCAGAAAGAGATCCATCGCGTGGGCTCCTCGCCGCGGCCGCTCAGTCGCGGATTTCCACGATCCGCAGATCGGTCACGATGTGCGCCTGCCGGCCGTCCTCGTACTTGATCGTCGTGTCGATGTGGACCTTGTCGGCATCCGAGTAGAGCGCGTCCACGATCATTTTGTATCGCTTCTCGACGAAGGCCCGCCGCAGCTTGCGCGTGCGCGTGAGCTCCTCGTCGTCGGGGTCGAATTCCTTGTAGAGGTTCGTGAACTTGCGGATCTTCGCCGCCGGGGGGAGGTCCCGGTTCGCCTGGCGGATCTGCTTCTCCACGAGGTCGTAGACCTCGGGCATCTGCGAGAGTTCCTGGTAGCTCGTGTAGTTGAGCTTCCGCTCGTCGGCCCATTTGCCGACCACGGAGTAGTCGATGCACATGACCGCGGCGAGGTAGTCCCGGCGGTCCCCGACCACCCAGGCGTCCTTGATGTAGGGGCTGAACTTCAAGCGGGTCTCGAGGTACTGGGGGGCGAAGGGGCGTCCGTCCTTGAGCGTGAAGACGTCCTTGGTGCGGTCGAAAACGACGAGATGGCCGTCGTCGTCGATGAAACCCTTGTCGCCCGAGTGGAGCCAGCCGTCCTTCAGGGTCTTCGCCGTGGCCTCGGGGTTCTTGTAGTAGCCCTTGAAGACCGAGGGGCTGCGGGTGAGGATCTCGCCGTCCTCGGCGATGCGCACCTCGGTGCCGGGGATCGGGCGGCCGACGGTGTCGAACTTGATGTCCCCCGTACGGTGGACGACGGAGATGCCCGCCACCTCGGTCTGGCCGTAGATCTGCTTGAGGTTCACGCCGAGCGAGTGGAAGAAACGGAAGTGGTCGGGCCCCATGGCCGCCCCGCCCGTGTAGGCGTTGCGCACGCGGCTCATGCCGAGGTGGTCTTTCAGCTTCTTCTGCACGGTGGCGTAGGCGACGGCGTTCAGCAACCGCCAGTGCAGGGGGATCGGCTTCTTCGAGAACTTGAGGTCGGCGTAGCGGTAGCCGACCCAGGTCGCGAAGCGAAACGCCTGGCGCTTGAGCCAGGTCGAGTCGAGGTGCTTCACCTGGACCGTGCGGGTCATCTGCTCGTACATCCGCGGGGGGGCGAACATGACGTGGGGGCCGATCTCGCGGATGTTCTCCTGGGCGGTCTCCGGTTCCTCGGGGAAGTTGAGGGTGTAGCCCACCTGGAGGCCGCAGGAGATCGACATCATCTGCTCGCCGATCCAAGCGAAGGGCAGGTAGGATACGTAGTCGTCGGACTCCTCGCAGGGGTCGATCTGCATCAGGTGCCGACCCATGGAGAGCATGTTGTGATGGGAGAGCAGGGCCCCCTTCGGCAAGGCGGTCGTGCCCGAGGTGTAGAAGAGAAGGGCGATCTCCTCGCCGTGCCCCTTGGCGATCAGTTCCTCGAAGAGGTGGGGTTTCTCCCGGTCGAGTTCCCCTCCGAGCCGCTCGACCTCGCGCAGCGGGATGAGGACATCCTGCTTGTAATGGCGCAGCCCCTTGGGGTCGTCGTAGATGACCTTCTTCAGCTTGGGGCAGTCCTTGAGGATGGCGAGCGCCTTGTCGACCTCCTCCTGTCCCTCGCCCACGAGGAACTTGGCGTCGGAGTGGTCGACGATGTAGCGCACCTCGTCCATCAGGCAGTCCTGGAAGAGCCACACCGCCACCCCGCGGGCGCAGAGGGTGGCCATCTCGGCCATCAGGCCCTCGGGGCGGTTGTCGCCGATCATCGCGACCTTGTCGCCCTCCTCGAGGCCGAGCCGGATGAAACCCAGGGCCATCGCGCGGACGCGGTCGAGGTACTCCTGCCAGGTGATCGGCCGCCAGATGCCGAACTCCTTCTCGCGCATGGCGACCCGCCCCGCCCCGTAGCGCCGCGCCTTTTCCAGGAAGAGCTTGGGGATCGTGAGTTCGTGCGGGATCTCCGCCGAGGGCTCCTCGGCGGAGACGGCCGAAGGTCTATCGTCGTGTGGCATAGAGGTCCTCTTCCCCCAGGTAGGCCCGCACCACGTCCGGATTCCGCTGCACCTCCTGCGGCGTCCCGTCCATGATCGGAATGCCGAAATTGAGCACGAGAACGCGGTGCGACAGGTCCATCACCACCCCCATGTCGTGCTCGACGAGCAGACAGGTGATGTTCCAGCGCGGGTCCTCGTTCACGTCGAGGATGAAGCGCGCCATGTCCTCGGTTTCCTCGAGGTTCAGCCCGGCGAGCGGCTCGTCGAGGATCAGCAGTTCCGGCTTGAGGGCGAGCGCCCGGCCGAGTTCCACGCGCTTCTGCAGCCCGTAGGGCAGCATCCCGACCGGCTTGTGCCGGATGTGCTCGATCTCGAGCAGATCGATGATCTCCTCCTCGATGAACTGGCGGTTTTCGATCTCCTCGCGGGCGGTCTTGCCCACGTAGAGGGCGCCGCTCAGGATGCCGCTTTTCAGGTGGATGTGCCGGCCGAGGCGGATGTTGTCGAGCACGGTCATGCCGCCGAAGACTTCCACCTTCTGGAAGGTGCGCGAGATGCCGAGGGCGGCGCGCTGGTAGGGCTTGAGATCGTTGATGCGCCGGCCCTTGAAGAGGATGTCTCCCTTCTGCGGCCGGTAGAGCCCGTTGATGCAGTTCATGAGCACGGTCTTGCCCGCCCCGTTCGGGCCGATCACGGAGTGGATCTCGCCCTTGCGCACCTCCAGGCTCACCCCGGCGAGCGCCGCCACCTTGCCGAAATACATGTGGACGTCCCTCACCTCGAGCAGAACCCCCCCCGCGTCGCCTGCGGCCGCCTCGCCCACGGGTCGCCTCTCCCTTCCCTGAAAGCTAGAATTTTTGAAATGGATTCATTTCGTATAGCCCCTTTTAACGAAGGGCCGGAGCCGGGTCAACAATTTTTAATCGCGGGCTAAAAAGCGGGAAATCAGCGGGTAATCCCCGCTATTCCGTGATCCCCTGGAGATAGGTCCGCAGGTTGCGCTTGGTGTTGCGCAAGCCGAGCTTGGTTCGCAGGTTGTGACGGTGGAAGAGGACGGTGTTGCTCGAGATCGAGAGCAACTCCGCGATTTCCTTGTTCGTCTTTCCCTCCCGCACCAGGTTCGCGACCCGGACCTCGGTCGGGGTCAGGCCCCGGTGCAGGCTGGAGAGCCGGCTGACGAAGGGCGAGACGATGCTCTCCAGGTTGGACTCCAGAATGTCGACCAGGGCCTTCTGGAACGGCGCCAGACGCGCCTGCCGCAGGCGCTCGAGGTAGGGGTGGATCAGCTCGCGCACGTTGGCGAGCACCCCTTCGCCGAGCTCGCGCCGGTCCTGCTCGCGCTGCTTGAGCAGGACCCGCAGCGCCGTGTTGACCTCCTGCAGGTGAAGCGACTGCGCCTTGAGCTGCTTTTCCCGCCGGCGGAGCTTCGCCTCGGCGCGGCGCCGGTCCTCGACCTCGCGGGCGAGGGCCTCGTTGGCCGAGGCGAGCTCCCGCGTGCGGGCGGCGACCCGCTCCTCGAGGGCGTCGCGGGATTCGGCGAGCCGGCGCTCGGCTTCCTTGCGGCCGCTGATGTCGCGCAGGATGACGATGTTCCCGGCGGGCCGGCCCTTTTCATCGAAGTAGAGCGTCGAGGTGAGTTGCACGTCGAGCAGGCGCCCCTGCCGCGTGCGGCGCCGCGTTTCGAGCAGCACCTTCTTCCCGCCGAGCAGCGCCTCGATCGCCGCCCGCGTCTCGGGCCAGTTCTCCTCGGGCACGAACGCGATGCTGCGGCCGAGCAGCTCCTCGCGCCGGTAGCCGAAGGTCTGCTCGAAGGCGGGGTTGACGTAGAGCGCCTCCCCTTTCAGGGTGTAGACGACGACCGGGTCGGGCAGCGACTCGAGCAGCTGGCGGTAGCGCTCCTCGCTCTGCCGCAGGATCGCCTCCGTGCGGCGGCGCTCGGCGAGCTCGTTGCGGGCCTCGGCGATCAGCCGGGCCTTGTCGAGGGCGACGGTCGCCAGCCCCGCGAAGCGCTCGAGCAGCTTCACCTCCTCGTGCGAAAAGCCCCGCCCCGCCTCGACGCGCGCGAGCCCGATCACCCCTTCCACGCCGTCGCGATACCGCAGGGGAATGCCCGCGATCGAGCGCACCTCGTCGAAGACCTTCGCGGGCAGCCTCCCCTCCCACCCCCGGTAATCGTCCACCACGAGGGGGGCCCGGCTCTGCCAGACCCGCCCGCCCAGCCCCTCGCCCGGGGCGACGCGGAGGCCGATCTGGGATTTGAAGAAGCCCATCCCCACCCGCATCACCAGCGCGGGGCCGTCACGCAGGTAGATGAAGCCGTGAGCGGTCCCGGCCAGCCGCGCGGCCCGTTGGAGGACGGCTTCGAGGAGTTCTTCCTGGTCGATGCGGTGGATGAGGCCGAGGGCGGTCTCGTAGAGCGCGAGCAGCTGCTCGTTCTCGCGCCGGGCGGCATCCAGGGCTCGCTGCAGGCCCTCGTCCGGCGGCCCGGACTTGGGCTGCGGCCGGCTGGCGGAGGGTTCTCGGGACGGTCTCGCCCCCACGGCCGTCGCCCCCTTTTCCCGGGATGGCTTCCGCATGCGGCGGTGAACGGGGAGTGGATGTCCCTTCGGGCCCTACCAGCGCCGGGGATTCTTGTCAATCGCGGACAAGTGGGCTAAAGAAGGGGGGCCGGACGCCAGGTTCCGCCCGGGCGCCGAACGAGAGCTGGCGTGGACCCCGACAACCCCTTGCACCAAGACGTCGTTCTGGTGAACGAGCTCGGGCTGCACGCCCGCTCGGCCGCCCAGATCGCCCGCATCGCCCGGCAGGCGAAGGGCCGGGTATGGATCCTCCGCCGCGGTGAGCGGGCCGATGCGACGAGTGTGCTCGACCTCCTCACGCTCGCCTCCCCGCAGGGCTCCCCCCTGCGGATCTCCGTCGAAGATCCTGCGGACCGGCCGGTGCTCGAGGCCCTCGCCCGGCTGGTGGAAAGCGGCTTCGAAGAAGGCCCCCCATGACGAAGAAAGCCGTCGAGACCGACATCGTCCTCCAGGGCATCGCCGCCTCACCCGGGATCTGCATCGGCAAGGCCTACGTCGTCGACCGCGAGGGGGTCGAGGTCATCCCGAAATACTGCATCCTCGAAAAACACGTCAAAAGCGAAGTCAAGCGGTTCAAGACCGCCGTCCAGGCCGCGCGGGCGCATCTGCTGGCCGTGATCGAAAACAGCCCCGAGCCGCTGCAGAAGGCGCGCATCCTCGAAACCCACGTGCACCTGCTCCAGGACAAGATGCTCTACGGCCGCGCGATCGAGACGATCGAGCGCGAGCGGGTGAACGCCGAGTGGGCCCTCAAGACGGTCGTGAACGGCCTCAAGAGCGCCTTCCAGGAGATGCCCGACAGCTATTTGCGCGAGCGCGTCTCCGACATCGTCCACGTCTCCGATCTGATCCTGCAGCGGCTCACCGGAAACTCGGCCCACGACATCGCGGCGATCGACCGGCGGGTGATCCTGGTCGCCCGGGATCTCTCCCCCGCCGAGACGAGCCAGATCAACCTCGAGCGCATCCAGGGCATCGTGACCGATCTCGGCGGCAAGACCTCGCACACGGGGATCGTCGCGCGCACCTTGGAGATCCCCGCCGTCGTCGGGCTCGAGCAGGCGAGCCGCCGCATCCGCACCGATGACCGGATCATCGTCGACGGCACCCGCGGCACGGTCATCGTGAACCCCTCGGAGAAGACGCTCGCCGCCTACGAGGAGCGCAAGGCGCGCTACGAGCGGCGCCAGGCGGGCATCGCCCGCGAGAGCGGCCGCGATGCCGTGACCCGCGACGGGCACCGTTTCCGCGTCCTCGGCAACATCGAGCTCCCCGAGGAGGTGGTCGCGGTGATCAACTACGGCGGCGACGGGATCGGCCTCTACCGCACCGAGTTCCAGTACATGAACCGCGACGACTTCCCTTCGGAGCGTGAACTCCTCGAGAGCTACCGCGACGTGATCGAGGTCATGGCGCCGCGGCCGGTCATCATCCGCACGCTCGACATCAACGGCGACAAGGCGCTGCGCGGTGGGGGGGGCGACGAGGAGCCCAACCCCGCCCTCGGCCTGCGCGCCATCCGCTACTGCCTGAAGCGGCCGGAGGTCTTCCGCATCCAGCTGCGCGCGATTTTGCGCGCGGCGGTCCACGGCGATGTGCGTCTTCTCTTCCCGATGGTCTCGACCTACTTCGAGATCCGCGAGGCCAAGCGCCTGCTGCGGGAGGCGGCCCGCTCGCTTGCGCGCGAGCGGATCCCCCACCGCGGCGACATCCCCGTCGGGGCGATGATCGAGGTGCCCTCGGCCGCGGTGATCGCCGATCTGCTGGCCGAGGAGGTCGACTTCTTCAGCATCGGGACGAACGACCTGATTCAGTACGCGCTCGCCATCGACCGCGGCAACCGCCATGTCGCCCACCTCTACCAGCCGCTCGACCCGGCGGTCCTGCGTCTGATCCACCGAACGGTGGAGGCGGCGCGGAACCAGGGGATCCCCGTGCACATGTGCGGCGAGATGGCGCGCACCCCGCTCTACACGCCGCTTCTGCTCGGCATGGGGCTGGACGACCTCAGCATGAACCCGCAGGCCATCCCCGAGGTGAAGCGCATGATCCGCTCGATCAAGCTCGAGGAGGCGCGGGCGCTCGTGCCGCAGGTTCTCGCCTGCCGCACGGCGCGGGAGGTCTTCGATCGGCTGCGCGAGGGCTACGGGGAGCTGCTCGAAAACGAGTTCGTGGAGGTCTGAGCGCCGCCCCGGCCGCGGTGCGCGAAACGCCCATGGAAGCCCCCCCGATCAAGATCGTCGCCGAAAACCGCAAGGCGCGGCACGATTACCTCATCCTCGAGCAGATCGAGGCGGGCCTCGTCCTGACCGGCACCGAGGTGCAGTCGCTCCGGCTGGGCAAGGTGAACCTCAAGGACTCCTACGCGCGGATCAAGAACGGCGAGGCCTGGCTCCACCAAGTGCACATCAGCCCCTACCCCTTCGCGCACCACGACAACCATGACCCCCTGCGGACAAGGAAGCTTTTGCTTCACAAGCGCGAAATCCACAAGCTCTACGGCAAGGTGAACGAGCAGGGCCACACGCTCGTCCCGCTCAGGATCTACTTCAAGGGCGGCCGCGCCAAGGTGACGCTCGCGCTGGTCAAGGGCAAGCGCGAGTACGACAAGCGCCGCACCATCCGCGAGCGCGACGAAAAGCGGGAGATGGAGCGGGCGAGAAAGTCGCGCTGAGATTTGCTTCCTTGACAACTAGCCGGAAATTCTTTAACTTTAAACTGAAGATCTTTGTCATACCCTTCCGTTCGCCGGCAGGCCGAGGGGGATCGGCCCCAAGCCTTGCCGGCGCCGTACGCTGTTTCACCTTGGGGGCGAAACGGTTTCGACGGGGGCATTGAAATTCAGGCTGCGTGCCGAGCGTCCTGCCTGCTCGTTAAACAGGGTGGGGTTAAACATAATCGCAGACGATTATGCTTACGCCGTAGCCGCTTAAAGCGGCTGCCGTCCCGCCGGGTTCCTCCTGCAGACCCGGCAGGGGACGCCGACTTGCGGGATAGCCTCTCCGGAACGCCTGCGTCCGGGGGGGTGAAACGCAGCGGGCTGGCCGACGGTGCATCCTGCCCGGAGGAGGCGCCGGAGGCGAGAGCAAAATCCGGTATACGCACGTAGAGGTCTGAATGGAAGGTTCTCGGACGCGGGTTCGACTCCCGCCGCCTCCACCAGTTTTAGGTAAAAAATAATATGTGATTACAGGAAGATGGGAATCAAGCCGATTCCCGTCTTGCGTTTTGGGGTAAATTTGGGGTCAGATTTTTCGCTGTTCCCTCCTTCCCCCCTTCCTGCTTCTGGTGGTTCTGGCTCGGCCTGTAGACCTTCTCCATGAACGCCTGGCCGTCGTCGCGCTCATAGTTCTTGATGTAGGAGTAGTATCGCTCCAGGATCATCTTCAGGCTCTCGTGGCCCATCATCTTCTGGACCCACCCAGGGAGTTCACCGCCATCCAGCATCAGCGTGGCGAAGGTGTACCGTGTCTGGTAGAGGGACCGCTCCTTGAGGCCGGCCTTCCTGAGGCCCGGCTTCCAGACGTGGAAGTAGATCGAGTTGGGCAGAAGCGGCCGTCCGAACTTGTTCAGGAAAACGTAGTCCGAATGGCCCACCGAGGCTTCATCGCGGGGCGTCTCCTTTCGCATTTTGATGGTGGGCGTAGAAGACAACTTTATCACAGAGCTGGATGGACTTTAATAGGCCGGTGGGGGCTATAATAAATGTCAAGCCCTGCGCACCTGACGGGAAAGGCGTGCCACCCAGAGACAATAACTGGGGCGGTTTAGAATTCCGCGACCATGATTGGAAAACGGCGTCAAGCGAATCTCTTGCGTTTATGTGGACCTGGATGCTAAACTTTTTTTGAGCCCTTCCACATGACTTTTCCCACAACCTGAATAAGAGGATGCGATGAGCCTTTCTGAACTCTGGTCAACTTCACGGGTACAGCTGGAAGGCAAGCAGGTTCGACAGATAATCGCCTTTGCTGGCGCAGGCCAGTTATCCGATGGAGCCCCAACAGCATCGGAGTTTAGAGAGTTTCTCAGCCTTGTGCCTTCGGACTACCTCGCTCGCTATGCGGATGAATGTCTCAATGAATCGTTTCCCGGCAGTGGCTTTGCCCTCCAAGATGTCGTCAACCAGATAGGCAAACGGCTCGGCTATTCAGTGGTTGATGGTCGGTATCGTGGCTCTGCGAATAAGGTGGGCTTCGATGGTCTGTGGAAATTCCCTGACGGCCATACGGTCGTTGTCGAGGTCAAAACAACGGACGCCTACCGCATAGACCTCCAAAAAATAGCGAATTACAGACGCGAGCTGATTTCATCACAACAGCTCACCGAAGAGCAGTCCTCGATTCTTATTGTCGTTGGCCGGGAAGACACCGGCGACCTTGAAGCCCAGATACGCGGGTCCCGCCATGCCTGGGATGTTCGGCTCATAAGCGTTGATGCCCTTCTCCGTCTGATGTTCCTCAAGGAGAAGGTGGACGATCCTTCAACGATCCGCCGAATCTGCGACATACTGAAACCGCGCGAATTCACTCGGCTCGACGAAATCGTTGATGTGGTCTTCTCAACGGCCGAGGAGACGGCTGAACCAGAAGCTACCATCGAGGAAGAAGAGCCCCGGGAAAAAGAGCAGGCGGAAAGAGCTGTGCCTGTGGCCTTTCATGGAGAGTGTATCGCCAGGGTCGAACGGCATTTCGGCAAACAGCTTGTCCGGCAGACCCGTTCCAGCTATGCCACCCCCGATGGGGGATTCGCCGTTGTTTGCGCCGTTTCGAAAACTTACAAATACGCCGGCCATCCCTCGTATTGGTTTGCCTTCCACCCCTACCAGAAGAGCTTTCTTGAGGGCGTGGCTGATGGTTTCCTCGTCCTCGGTTGCGGATCAGCGGAAACGGTATTCGTCATCCCGGTCAAGGACCTCGCTTCCTGGCTCCCTGAAATGTGGACTACCGAGAGCAAGGACCGAATGTACTGGCACCTTCGAATTCACCTGGAGGGTACGAACTACATGCTTGACCGCAAGGAAGGCCGGGGGCGGATGGACATCACGAAATACCTTCTTTCGTGAGGGGCTGATGGAATTCTACCTACATTACGACGGCCCTTTGAAGGCCAATGGCAACATCAGAGACAAGCACCACCTCAGGGAGCAATTCCATGCCCAGCTCAGTGTTCTTTGGGGGCAAGTGCCACTCGCGCCTGACATTGGAGGTTTATTATCCTACCCTCCTGCGAAGAACAGCCTTTCTGTCATCATGAAGCGCAGCGAGTTCACCTTTGCTCCCTTGGTCTGTGAAAAGCTGGCGTTGGTATGCGAACTCGACATCACCTTTCTGCGACCTGAGGCCCCTGGCGCAGTAATCACCCAAGGCGGCGACATCGATAATAGGCTCAAAACGCTTTTCGACGGCCTTCGCATACCAAGAGTGCCAGATGAAATCCCCAGTGGGTTTGCGCCCATCGAGAACGACAAGCCATTCTTCTGCCTGCTCGAAGACGATAACCTGATTACAAGGGTCAACGTTGCCACAGGCAGGCTTTTACGCGAAAACGCTGGTCAAAATGAGGTCGTCCTCCTGATAAAAATCACGACCAAAGCGGTCAAGGCCATCTGGGCCAACCTTGGGCTTGGATAAACCCGATGTCCGAAATCCGGCTTCATTTTGAAGGTCCATACCCCGTCTGTTCTGATAGTGCTGACGTCCTGGATGGCTGTCCTCACTCCAAGGAAAGCGGCATCTATCTCTGGGCTGTCCAAATGCCAACTGGCCGATACCGGATTACTTACATCGGCGAGACCAGCGCTTCTTTCTATCGGCGTATCAAGGACCACGTGATTCAGACCCTCGGCGGGAACTACCGCATCTGCGATCCAACGGCGATGGGTAATGGCATTCAGAGGATTGTTTGGGATGGCCTCTGGCGCAAAGGAACCCGAGACAAACTGCCCGAATTTCTGCGCCGCTATGCTGAGCTGGTCCCCTTGATTAAGGAGTCGCTAAAAACAGAAGTAGTATTCCTGGCAGTGCTTGAATGCCATAGAAGGCTGAAGCGTAGGATTGAGGGGGCACTTGCTGAAGCACATCGAGCCTGTCCAGAAAAGGCATCACTGCTGCCAGAGGACATCCGGTATTTTCGAAGACGAGCAGACGAGGTGCCTGTTGCGGTTCAGGTATCCGCCGAGAAAGAGATCGAAGGACTGCCAAGTGAAATCTGGGCTTGAAGACCGAGCCCGTTTCAAACATCCATCCCCGGCATGGTGGCTATGGCCAACGGCAACGCGTTTTTCTCGCTTTTTCCAACGTTTTTCGATACGCTTTCCGTGTACAGCAGCGATACAGGCAGCGTTTCGGTGTACAGACAGGCAAGACGTTTCCCCAACTGGATGCTTCACGATACGCACTCGATACACATCTAACACATTGTTATTACTTCTATTACATAACGACTGAAACGCGATAACCCGCTGTACAGGACGGCGTAAAGGACGACGCAACACGCACTCCGTCCTCGATGCCAGGGTGGCGTGAGTGAGGCCGATTTTTTTGAAATCCTGGCAGAAGGTCCTCCTTTTCGCGAAGAATGCTCTTGACAAAAGATCACCTTGTTATAGAATTTACAAAAACAAAAGGAGGTCAAAAATGAGGACAATCAGGATTTCAGAAGAAGTTTGGCAAGAATTTAAAAAAATAGGTAAATTTGGCGAAACACCCGACGCTGTACTCAGGCGGGTCTTCAAAATCGAACAAGCACAGGCTAGAAAATCAAATCTAGATTATGCTCTAGATGTTAGAACTAGTAAGCGTCCTAGGTACGCCAAGGATAGAATGTCGGCAAATGTAGAAGGGCACAGACTGGTGGTGATGTTTCATGGGGGGGCAGCCAAAGAATTCAACCTGCCTGATCGTTCCAACAAACGGGAGATAAGCAATCTGACCAGCACTGTCATGGAGTTCGTGAAGCAGAACGGCGGATCAATCGGGCAAATCAATGCTGCCCGCAAGGCCCTCACTGATGCCGGCTACCACATCACAAAGTAATTTTGCCCGGTATTACCAGATCTGCGTGAATTCGGTCTTTATTTTTGGGGTCAATTTGGGGTAAACTGGCTTTGTGTTATGTGAACGTATTGAAGAAGTTCAACGGAATGAGGTTTTGCCTCAACCTGTTTCAACTGCCTGAAATGCTGTAGAAGCCCGATGTATCTACGTTTGCGCCGGAAGTCGTCATTCTGATTCGACTCCCGCCGCCTCCACCATTTCAGGGACGTTTCGGGGACGTCCATTCATCTATCATTAACTTCCCCGTCCCCCTGTCAGCCACATCCGGGGTTCGTCTCGGCAATAAGCAACAAGGTATCCCCATTCCTTAAAAAGCGGTCTTCTCCCCAACCGCTGACGGCCGCCATTGCGGTCCGGCAGCTCACCTCCACTGCCGCGGCGGCCCTGAAGTGGCTGCCGCATACTTTCTTTGGCCTGCTGCCGGCTGGGATACCCCCGCCCTAAATCGCAGACCGCCGCGACCGGATTCGACGACCCTCAGGATTCTTCAGCCGAGCTTCCGCCCTTTTCTTTTCCGGCTGAAGCCTCCGGCCGCCGCGGAGCCCACCCCTGAGGTCCACCTTGCGTCGAGCAAACGGCGGCGCCGCACCGCGCGCGGCAGGAGACGCTCTTGTCTTTCAGTGCCGGGGCGTCTGGATCTTCTGGACCGCGAGGAGCGAAACGATCCCCATCACCGCCCCGGCGAAAAAAGGGATGCGGTAATCGATCATCCAGACCAAGCCGCCGATCGCCGGCAAGAAGACGGCGGCGACATGGTTGATCGTGAAGCCGACCGCCATGCTGGGGGCGATGTCCCGGGGATCGGCGACCTTCTGGAAATAGGTGCGGATGGCGATCGCGAAGGTGAAAAAGACCTGGTCCAGGACGTAGATGAGCGCCACCAGGAGCTTCGAGTCGGTCGTGGCGTAGGCCGTGAAGAGAAAAATCACGCTGGCGTACTCGAGGGAGAGCACCTTGCGCTCCCCGAAGCGCAGGATGCACCGTCCGACCACGGGGCTCAGGAAGTAATTGATCGAGTTGTTGATGACGAAAAGGAAGGTCACCTCCTGGACCGTGTACTGGAACTTCTGGACGAGCAGCAGAACCGAAAAGGCGATGAAGATCTGCCGTCTTGCCCCGGCCATGAAGGTCAGGAAATAAAAGAGCCAGTAGCGCCTCCGCAGCACCATCTGCTTGCGCTGCGGGAGCGCCTGAGGATCGGAGGGGTCTCGGGTGAGGGCCCACAGGCCGGCCGCGGCGATCAGGCTGCCGACGAGCAGATAGGTTTGCTCGAACCGCAGAAAGGTCATCATCAGCCAGATCGCAAGGCCGATCCCGATGCTCGTCGCCGCGGCGAGGCTCGTCAGGCGGGCGAAGACCCAGGGGGACTCGTGTTTCTTGAAGTACTGGAGCGTCAACGACATGTTCGTGGTCTCGTAGTAGTGAAACCCGAAGCTGCTGGCGAGCGTCGTGAGCGCAATGCCCGCAAAGGAAGGGAAAAAACCTGTCGCCGCCAGGCCGGCCCCGAGCAGGAGGATCGACAAGGCCGAGAGTCGATGCTCGGGGACCCAGCGGATGACGAAGACCGCAAGAAGGGCGAGAAAACCGGGGATCTCGCGGATCGACTGGATCATCCCGACTTCGCGCCCGCCCAGGCCGGCCACGTCCACGGCGAAATTGTTGAAGAGCGTGGACCAGGTTTGCAGCCCGACCGTGGAGGCGATGGTCAGGACCACGAGGTAGGGGAACATCGGGTTTCGCTTGACGGAATCGAGATCGAGCATGCGCAGGTCTTTCGAGTGCGTGGCGGAGAGGGGCGCAACCCTTTCGAGCGGGCGACCGACGGGACGGGGCCTTCGCCGCGTTGGGGGGCAGTCACCCGAGCGGCTTGAGCATGTAGAGGAGATCGCTCTCCCGCGTGGGATAGGGGGAGAGGATGCTCTGTTCGTACAGCAGGCCTGGGGTCAGTCCGCATTGCATGGCCAGGCGCACGGTGTTCACCAGCCCGGCTGCGGCGTCGGAGAGGAAGTGCGCCCCGAGGATCTTTCCATCCTCCCCGGCGAGAATCTTGTAGGCGGCGTGTTCGAGCCCGACGCGGCGATAGGTCGGCCAGCGCAGGTTCCGGGCGAAGCTCCGGCGGTACGGGACGTGGTGCTCCGCAAGCCAGGGCTCGGTCTTTCCCACCATGGCAAGCTGCGGGATGGTGAAAAGAATCGCCGGCACCCCGCTGTAGTCCACGGCCTCCGGTTTTGCTTTCCCCAAATCGGCGAGGATGTTTTTCGCCGCCGCATGGCCTTCAAAATCGGCCACGCGGGCGAGTTGCATCGTTGCCGCGCAGTCGCCGACGGCGAAGACCTTCGGGTTCGAAGTGCGCATCCCCGCGTCCACGAGGATCCCGGCGCGGGTGTGCTCGATGCCCGCGGCCGGGAGATCAAGCCCCGCGACACCGGCGACCCGGCCCGCACCATGCACGACCTGCTCTCCCTCGACCGTCCCGCCTTCCGCCAGGCGGATCCGGAATTCCCCGCCCGCCTTCTCGATCGCCTCGATCCGCACCCGCGTGCGGACCTCGATCCCCGCCGCGCGGGTCGCATCCACCAGCGCAGCGACCATGTCGGCATCGAAGGGCCCGAGGGGCCTGTCGGCCGCCTCCAAGATGAGGGGCCGGCACCCCGCCGGGCCGAGGCGGGCGGCGAAGTGGGCGAACTCGAAGGCGATGAACCCCCCGCCCACAAAGACGATCCGCTCGGGGAGCCGGGGCTGCTCGAGCCAGGCCTCGCTCGTCATCAGGTGCTCGGCGCCGGGGAAGGGTAGCGGTGTGGGGTGCGCACCGACGGCCAAAATGTAATGGCGGGCGCGCAGGGGCCTGCCCCCGGCCGAGAGGGTATCGCGATCGCGAAACGAGGCGGCGGCGGCGATGAATTCGATCCCGGCCTTGCGGAACCCCTCGAGGGTGCGGCCAGGAACGCCCGCCGTGAAAACGTTTTTCTCCCGGAGCACGTCGGACCAGCAGGCTTGGGGGATAACCGAGATGCCCTTGCCCGCAAGCTGCCGGCAGCGGGCGACCGCCTCGGCCGCCTCGTAGAACCATTTCTTGGGCTGGCAGCCGCTCAACGCGCACACCCCGCCCGGCCGATCGCTCTTTTCGACGACGGCGACCTTCAGACCGGCCTCGGCCAGATCATAAGCCGCGGTCTGCCCCGCAGTTCCCGAGCCCACGACCACGACGTCGAAATCTTTCATCGCTCCCTCCCGTCCCTCCCGGGGACGTCCATTGTTCCATTGGTTTCCAGTTTCCCGCTGTTGGGGAACGCCCTGCGGCCGGGCTCTCTGGGACACTCCGCTCGGACGTTGATCTGTGGGGGGCAAGCCACCGCAAGCAACCGATATCCAAATGGACGTCCCCTACTTTCCTCTTTTCAAGAAAGGGAAACGATCAACCGGTCCCCTTCCCGCACGACGGCCAAGGTTCGGATCGGGCCCGTCGAAGGACCAAAGATTTTTTCGCCGTCGTAGGTGTAAGTGGACCGACCCACGCTGCAGCATTGGATGGTCTTCGTCCCCGGCACCGGATCGAGGCGGCGATGCCCGATGTGGGAGCAGCGGTTCTGGAAAGCATGGAAAGCCCCGTCATCGCCATGGACGACCAGCACGCGCCAGGGAAGCCTCCCCCCCTCCAGCCGCAACGCGCCGCCGGGGCTTTTCAGCTCGGGTGCCCGCGCGAGATCGATCGCAATCCGGCCTTCCGCGAAACGCCACGCTTGGGGGTCCGAGGGCCGACGGGTGGCCGGGATGCCGAAGAGCCGATGAAAAAATCCCCGTTTCAAAAAGGTGATCTTCATCATCCCGCACCCCAGGCCCTGACGGCCCTTGGTGAAAAAAGCCGAGGGATCGTTTCGGCACCGCGGGGGGACGCCCGGCCGCGCACGGCCTTGATAAGCCGCCGATTTCCGGTTCAGCGGGAATGCGCGCCGGACTGCTCCCCCGGGGGCACTCTATCGGCGGCTCCCCTCACGGTCAATCGCTTGTTTTTTTGAGGAGGGGGTGGCAATCTGGGCTTTCGATTTCTGCCTGCAGCCGCCGAAGGATCTTCCGGTCCGCCGTCTTCTGGAAGCACCATGGGCTCAAAGAGCATTCCTTGCGGGCCGATCCCCGGGTCCGCATCCGGCTTCAAGCTCGAGGCCCGCGGCCTGAGCCGCGTGGTGTCCGGGAAACCTCTGCTTCAGGGAATCGACCTCGGCATCCCCCGGCGGGAGACGCTCGCCGTCATCGGGCCGAGCGGCTCGGGGAAATCCACCCTGCTTCGCCTGTTGAACCGCCTCGATGAACCCACGGCGGGGACGGTGTTCCTCGACGGAACCGATTACCGCGAAATCCCGCCCCGGGAGCTCCGGCGCCGGGTGGGGATGGTCATGCAGTCACCCCATCTCTTCCCGGGCACCGTCGCGGACAATGTCGGCTACGGCCCCCGCCAGCGAAACGCACCGCTTTCCGAAAGCGACATCGAGGCCCTGCTCGAGCGGGTGGGGCTTGCCGGGTACGCCTCCCGCGAGGTGAGCCACCTTTCCGGCGGGGAAGCGCAGCGCGTCTCGCTCGCGCGCACGCTGGCGAACGATCCCGAAGTGCTGCTCCTCGATGAGCCGACCTCGGCGCTGGACGACGAGGCCGAGCGCGGGATCGAGGCGCTGGTGCGCGATATCACCCGCGGACGCTCGATGACCTGCGTCATCGTGACCCACGACCTCCCCCAGGCCGCCCGGCTGGCCGACCGGGTCGCGATTCTGGATGCGGGCCGGGTCAAGGCGCTCGGTTCACCGCAGGAGGTGATCCATGGGAAATGAGCTCACAGGCGGCATCGGCGAGGGGATGACAGCGGTGCTGCTGCAGGCGGGAGGGGCGGCCCTTCTCTGCCTCGCCGTGATGGGAATCTGCCGCAAGGCCGCGGTGCGGGTGGGGCGGGAAACGGCCGTCTCGCTCCTGCGCGGTTTTCTGCAGATCGCGCTCGTCGGGGTCCTCCTCGTCCTGGTATTGCATCGCGGCTTCGCGGTGGGGGTCCTGCTCCTCCTGGCGATGGCGGCCGCGGCGGCCGTGACCGCCTCGCGGCGTGCGGGGGGCATTCCCGGGGCGATGCGTATCTGCTTCGTCGCGGTAGCCGCCGGCTCGGGCATCACGATCACAGCGATGGCCTTTCTCGGGGCCGTCACCGCGGAGCTCGCCACCCTCGTGCCGGTCGGCAGCATGGTGATCGCAAGCGCCATGAACTCGGCTTCGCAGGCGGCCGAGCGCTTTCGCGCCGAGGTCGCTGCGCAGGCGGGACTCGTGGAGGCGGCCCTCGCGCTCGGGGCCTCTCCGGCGGCTGCGGTTTCGGCCCAGACCCGGAACGCCGTCTATGCGAGCCTCATCCCGCGGCTCGACTCGCTCAAATCGCTCGGCATCGTCTGGATTCCGGGAATGATGGCCGGCATGATCGTCTCGGGGGCGAACCCGGTCTTCGCCGGCATCTACCAATTCATCGTCATGGCCATGATCTACGCGGCATCCGGGATCACGGCCCTTTTCACGGCGGTTCTGCTGCGCACCCGGGTATTCACCCCCGCCGAGCAACTGGCCCTGAGGCGGCCGTAAAGCGCCCGGGTCCGAAATGCCCGGGGGATCACTTCCGCCGCTTCTTCTCCCCCGATTTCTTTTTCTTCTTGAAGGTCACCTCCGCCGCCGGCGGCCAGGCGACGGTGAGCTTGATCTCGGAGGCCTCGTAGCCCAGCACGTCCTCGGCATGCTGGATCAGCTCGGCGGCACGCTTGAGCACATGGCCGGGATCGGGCGGGACAGCCTTGAGAAGTTCCTCGGCTGCGATGGCCTCTTTGCCCGGCTCCCCCGCCTCCTTCAATTTCGGGTAATGCCCGCAAACGGCACAATAGATCCCCATCGAGCATGCACAGCGGGTGATGTAATCGCTGCTCTGCGGGCAACCGCAAAAACCCCAGGGGGACGCACAATTCTGGCACATGGGAACCTCCTTTCTCCTCGGGTTGCAGGGTTGGGGGAACCACCCATGCCTGCGGGGGAACGCATCCCGCCGCTGAAAATTTACGCAGAGCATCTGCTCCCGGTGCCGGCGGGTCTTTTGCGAACCCCCGCCTTCCGGAAGCCTTGTTGAACCGCAGGGCGTGCCGCCCTCGGTCGCTGTGGCAGGAGTGCGCGGAGTCTCTTTTTCCTTCCCCGCGGGGAGGCCGCCAAGGGAAGGGGCTTTTGCAAAGGCGCCGCTCGGAGGGAATCGACCTTGCCCGCAGATCTTCTACCGCCCCCCGTCTTCGCCGGTCAAGCCGGGCTCGGCGAGGCGCCGCGGCGCAGCAGAATGAACGAAAAATGAACGTCCCCTGAATTTAGACTGGACAGTCCAGTCTAATGGGTGTAAAAGGCGCGGGCCATGGTCGGAAAGCACCCGCTGCAACCCCGGCAAGACACGCGCCTGCGTATCATGAACGCGGCCTGGGAAGCTTTCCGCGAAAAGGGCTACCGGGTGAGTCTGGAGACCGTCGCCGCCCACGCCGGGGTGGCCCGGCAGACGCTCTACAACCATTTCCCGGGCAAAAAACTCCTCTTCGGCGAGGTGGTGCGGCATGCCACACGCTCGATTCTCGTCACCTTGGAGGGCGGAGGCCCCCTGCGCGCGACCCTCGTCGCCTTCGGCCGGGCGCTGCGCGAGCGCGTGCTGAGCCCGGACGGGATTGCGGTCTACCGGACACTCGTCGCCGAGGCGGCCACCTTCCCGGATCTGGCCGATCACTTCTTCGCCGAGGGGCCGGTCGCCACCCGGCAGCGGCTCGCCCACGTCCTCTCGGAGGCCATGAAACAGGGGATGCTCCGCCGCGCCGACCCCGCTTTCGCCGCCGAAATGCTGATCGCCATGCTGATCGAGTTCGACCGGCTGCGCTGCCTGCTCGCCCGGGGGGGCCAAGCGGGCGGCAAGGACAAAACCGAACGGGTGGTGGACTGCTTCCTGCGCGCGTTCGCCCCCGAAGCCCCGCCGAAAAAGAAGGAAAACCCATGAAATCTCCGGCATGGATCGCCCTGATCGCGCTCTTCGCCGCCTGCAGCCCGGAGGGCCCGGGAAAGCCCGCCGGACCGGGGGCCGCTGCCGCCCAGGCCCCGCAGGTCTCCGTCCTCACCCTCGAGCCCCGGAGCGTCGCCCTTTCGACCGTGCTCCCCGGGCGTACCTCGGCCTTCCGCATCGCCGAGATCCGGCCCCAGGTGAACGGGCTGGTCTTGCGGCGCCTCTTCGAGGAGGGCTCCATGGTCAAGGCGGGGGATGTCCTCTACCGCATCGACCCCGCGCCCTTCCAGGCCGCGCTCGACAACGCGCGCGCCGCGCTCGGCCGCGCGGAGGCGAACCTGCCCGCGGTCCGCGCGCGCGAGGAGCGCGTCCGCGCCCTGCTCGAGGAAGGCGCGGTCAGCCGCCAAGACCACGACGACGCCTCCGCCGCCCTCAAGCAGGCGACCGCGGAGATCGCCTACTGGCAGGCGCAGGTCGAGACCGCGCGCATCCATCTCGGCTACACGCAGATCACCGCCCCCATCGCCGGCCGGATCGGCATGTCGAGCATCACCGACGGGGCGATCGTGACCGCCTACCAGCCCCTGGCGCTGGCGACGATCCAGCAAATCGACCCGATCTATGTGGATGTGCCCCAGTCCACGGCCGAACTGCTGCGCCTGAACCGGCGCCTGGCGGCGGGCCGGCTGAAGCCGGACCCCGAGGCCCGTCACGCCGTGCGCCTCTTCCTCGAAGACGGCACCCCCTATCCCCACGAGGGGACCCTCCAGTTCCGCGACATCACCGTCGACCCCGCAACGGGGGCCGTGACCCTGCGCATGGTCTTTCCCAACCCGCAGGGGGTGCTCCTCCCCGGAATGTTCGTGCGCGCCGAAATCCGCGAGGGGGTGCTCGAGCAGGCGATCCTCGCCCCCCAGGCGGCCATCCTGCGCAACCCCAAGGGCGAGCCCTACGCCCTCGTGGCCGGCCCCGGGGACAAGGTCGAGATCCGACCCCTGGTGCTCGAGCGCGAAATCGGCAGCGACTGGCTCGTCGCCTCGGGCCTCGCCGCAGGGGACCGGCTGATCGTCGAAGG
>JBBFLI020000006.1:0-132858 GCA_037481615.2 Desulfobacterales bacterium | reverse complement strand
CATGAGTGACGTGCTTCAATGAGGCCGGAGCACAAAGGCTCCGGAAAACGCGCAGCTTGGCCTCGTCATGACCGACGAGCACGCGCTTCAATGAGGCCGGAGCACAAAGGCTCCGGAAAACAGCGCAACCATAAGTACAAGGCAGGAAAGGTTTTTGAAAGCCTATTTCGAGCTCTAAGAAGAAAGCTTTCCGTCGACGACCGTTTTTGATCTTTGCCCGCGCGCAAGAAACCCTCCAGCGGAGCTTAACCGTTCTATTTTTCAAAGAACCTGAACTTATTCGAGCACTCACGGAAAAAATCTCCTTGCTCGAGCGCTCGAAACCTTGCGGCAAAAAATCCGGGTCAGACGATGATCGGTTTCTTCTCGATGGGGACGAAGGCTTTCCCGATCATCTCCACCTTGAGTTGCACGTGTTCCGCAGGGCCGATGTCGACGATCAGCACATTGTCTTCCCGGTGGTCCACAAGCCCGTTCAACCTGTCGGTCATCTTGAGAAGCTTCTCCCGCGTCAAGCGGCACTGGAAAACCGAGAGCTGCAACCACTCCCCAAAGCCCTTCATCGTCTTGTAGACTTTGCGCCACCGTTTGGGGTTGGAGATGTCGTAGCAGACGATGTAAGTGTGCTCCATGACGGTCACCGCGTCAAGAAAATTGGGTAGCGAGGGATTTCCCCGGCCAGATAACGGATCAGAAGGCGGGCCTGGATTTCGAAAAGGCGCCGGTAGCTGACACGATATTTAAAAATGGGGTGCGTGACCTCCTGGGAAAGCCGGCGCTCGAAGGCGGCGATAAAGCGCTTTCTGCCGGAGGGCTTGAGGCTGCACCCCGCCGCGCTGAAGATGAAATCCTCGCGTTTGACCTCACCGTTGTTGATCGCCATGAGAACGGCCGAGTCGGCCACAAGGGGTCGGAAGGGTTCCATCAAATCGAGCGACAAGGCCGGGCGCCCGTAACGAGGCTGGTGGAAAAAGCCCCGGTAGGGATCCAGCCCGACCGCCGAGAGAGTGACGGTCCACTCCCTGGCGAGCATCGCGTAAGCAAAGGAGAGCAGGGCATTGACCGGGTCCTTCGGCGGCCGCCGATTGCGGCTCTCGAAATCGAACCCCCCGGCTTCCTTTCTGCACCCTTCAGAGATCATTCCCAAAAAGCCGCCGAAATAGCGCCGTGCGGCACTGCCTTCCACACCGAGCAATACGTCGATGGAGGAGGCCCGCGAGGCTTCGCGGATGTCGCTTCTCAGCCCCTGCAAAAGCTCCGTGGGCGCGCGGCTTTCCTCGTTGTCCGAAGTCGGCTTCCAGTTGCGTCGCAACAGGGTCCGGCAATTGAGAATCTTTCCGGCCACGAGTTTTCGTGAAAGCTTGAGGCAGATCCCGGAATCGAAGCTCGCCCGGTACTGGAGGGTGCGCGTCACGACATTTTTGTGCCCCGTGCCGATGGTATGGCCGATGAACCAGCCGCCGTAAGAGAGGAAGGTGACCGGGATGTCGCGGCGGAAACACTCGTGGAGGGCGGGGGTGCTGATCCCGGAATGGCCGAACAGGACGACCTGCGAGACATCCTGATAACGCGCCTCGGCGATACGCTCCCTGTTCTCTTCGACGACCAGGCGCTCGCCGTCCTTCTTCAGAAAGCTTCCCGGAGACTGCACGTAGAGCGGCAGGCCCTCTTCGACGCGCGCGAAAAGAGGGCGGACTTCCCGGTTGACATGGTTGATGAAGCCGATTTCATCGGGCAGGCAGATCCCGACCAGAGAGCAGCGGACGCACTTGGGGCTGTCGGCGAGGGGCGGCGGCGGGGCTTCGCGCGAGGCCGCCTCTTTCAGCTCGGCGATCGATTTCAGGGTGAGCCCGATCAATTCCTCGTCGAAGTCCACCTTGACCCGCTCGCGCGAGCCCGCGAAATAGAGAAAGCCGTAGTCGCTCCTGAACCCGTTTTCGCGCAGCAGGAGCCCCTGGGCGCAGAGCTGCACGCGCTCGGGGTCATAGGCTCCGGCCGCGACATGGGGCCTCTTTCCTTTCTTGTAATCGACCGGGTGAACCTCGCCGGCCGATCCTTCCACGAGGTCGATCTTTGCCGTCAGCCCCAGCTTCTCCGAGGTGAGGTCCACCGAACGGGCGTGAATCGTTTCAGGCGTCTCCCCCTCGGGTGGAAGCGAGCCCGAGGGGGTGTCCACGCGCCGGTGCCTGAGCGCCCCCTCGACGGTATCCGCATTGTGCGCGAACTCGGCCTGCACCCACATCAGGTAAGCGAGACGGGGGCAATAGACGAACTCGTTCAGGATGCGCGCGGGAATGAGTGCCGAAGCAACCACCGGAGCGGTTGAAGCCGAGGAGGACGCCTTTTCTCCCATGGTCCACCATCCTTCCCGGGTGTTCTAGGAAAGCCTCGCCTCAACATCCCCCTGCATATAAAGATCGCCCTGTTCGGCGGGCGGTTTAGCGGTTTTGTGGATCAAATGGCCCGCAAATCGGGGAAAGGCGCAGGAAAGGGGAGAAAGGTCCGCCGTTTCCACCGGTGGACCGGCACGGGGTGGGCTCAGCGCAGGGGCGGCTCAGTCGACGGCGCCGAACAGCCCCAGCCCGAAGTGGCTCGCATAGCCGAGGCAGATGGGGCCGCGGACGGGTTGGTCGAAGACGAGCTCCAGCGGGAAGCCGCAGTCCAGCGGTGGCGGAGGACCCTTGCGACGGATCCGGACGAAATGCCGTTGCCGCAGGGTTCCCGGGTTGCTCTTGGCGTCCGGGAGAAGGATCTCGCGGGCGGCCGGAAGCCCTCTCGAAGTCAGCTCGGCGGCCACCTGGCCCTCCAGCGTGTCCCGACCGCGCTTTTTCAGATGGCGAGGGGGCACGAAGGGGCTCAGACTGCGCCAGCGGACAGCGCCGGCGGAAGGGCCGAGAACGCGCCGCAGCTCATCTCCCCAGCTTTCGGGGGTGCTCCGTAGATCGTCGAGAGATCCGCTTCCTGCGAGGGTGAGCTGAAGCGGTTCGGGGCTGTTCTTGGCATAGGTCCAGCGCACCGAGCGCACGGCTGAGCGTGCGAGGCGGTCGAGGCCCATCGGCGCCCAGACAAGATAATGGTCGAGATGACCGTCGCGGTCGAGATCCAGAGGAAGAATGTGGGCGTGGCGGTGGGGGCCCCGCAGGGGCAGACCCTCTTCGTCGCAGCCCGTCAGGACGGCACAATGGCCGAGGCCCTCCCGCTCGCCGTACCGGACGAGCGCGCGATGAAACAGCTCGGCCTGGGGCAGGGTGCGGGCGACCGGCGGCAGGGCGTGGTTGTTACGGGACGGGTGCGACAGGCAGAGGAGCATCGCCTCGACCGGGCGGTCCGCCGCCGGCCGCCGCCCACGGGAAGCCAAGGGTTCGAGGGCGTTCCGCGGCCGGAGGTAGAAAACCCGGCGGCTGCCGGGGGGCTGGCTCCAGCCCTGTTTCTGCAGCCAAGCGGTGTCCCGCTGGAGGCAGTCGATCAAGTCCTTCGGTATCCGATCGCCCCGCCGGTCGCCGACAGCTTGCTCTTCCCGCCACCGCCTGTAGGCGGTCTCGTCGAGAGGCGCAAACAAAGGGATCTGCTCCCAGCCGAGGGGGGGCGGCTCATGGGAAGGATAGCACTCCATGCCTTCAGGCAGCGGCTCATCGGCGGCGGCGAGTCTGCCTGCGACCCAGCTCTCCGACCGGCCGAGGTAGCCCACCCTCTCGACCAACCTGCCGAGGAGTTCGGTCTCATCGGCCGCGAGCTCCACATCCCAGACAACGGAAAGAACGCCCCTCTCGACCCAGGCGAAGGTGTCGAAGACCAGGGTGGTTTCCTCTTTACCGTCCTTGAAGCGGGCTAGCGGCATGTAGTGCCGGCTGTGGGCGCCGACGGCCTCGGGCAGCCGGTATCTTGGCAGGACGGCTGCGAGTTTTCCGATCAGACGCCGGGCGGTCTCCGGCGGCCCATCGTCCCCCCACAGGCCGCTGGTGTATCCGGCGGCGAGAAGCGCCCGGAGTAGGCGCCACGGGGAAGGCGGCCATTCGACGAGCCCCTCGTTCACATGGTGCCCCCAAGGGGTTGCATGATATCTCCCGGCAGGGAATCGGAAAAGGAGCGTCGGCATGGCTCTCAATCCTCGGGGTCTTGCTCGGCCTCTCCGGAGTCTTCCTCCTGATCCTGGCCGGCTTTTTTCTTCGCGCTCTTCAAGGGGTCTTCGAACCGAGCCGTTCTCACATGCATGCTGTCCTTCAAGCCCTGGATCAGCGGCTTGAGGTCTGCCAGGATCGCGTCCGCCTCGGGAAGAGGGAAGCCCGCCGGGGCGACGGCGCGGATCGAATCCGCGTCGACGCGCAGGTCGCAGGCGGTGCGCAGCCGCAAGTTCCCGTCGAGGAGCCTGCGCAACTTGAACAGCGACAGCAGCGTGAGCAACCGCTCGGCCTCCTTACCCAGCCCATACCCCCGGATCTGGGCGAGATCCAGGTTCACAAAGAGCGTGATGCGCTCTGCGGTGTACTCGTCCCGCGCGAAGGGGACATTCCCGAATCCGGCGCTCGTATCCCCCTCGGGGTTCACATGGTCGTTCTTCACTCCGCCCGAAGCGGCGATCCGGACCCCCTCGGCCTCGATGAAGGCCGAAAGCGCCCGCGCCACGCGCAGCCGGCCGCCGGCCAGCTCCTTTTTGGCGAGAAAGACCCCGTGCAGGAGCGAGCCGACATCGTAGTCGAGAAGCACCTCGGCGAGCTTCTTGCGGTCGATAGGGCCCTTCTCCATCACGCCCAGGGCTTTTTGCAGTTCGTTGAAGAAGCTCTTGTCTCTTTTGTTTTCGAGAAGATAGGGGCTGTTGAGCCTGTGCGCCTCGAGAATGGTGTCGGTCAGGAACTTTCCTTGTCGCTCGACCCGAACATGGGAAATCCCTGTGAGGTCGGCGATTACATCCTGCTTTCCCTCGTCCCAGCAGGTGAGCTCGAGGCGATTGGCCATGCTCTGGGCGCTTTCGACCAGAAGGCACAGACCCCTGGCCGTCTGAAATGTGGCGGCGCCCAGCCCGGGAAAGCCCGTGGGCTGGAAGCGCTGTCCCTGGATGGGGACGAGAGGCACTTCGAACAGGACGCGCTGCGCGGCTTCGAGGGGGGTGAGATCGAGGCTCATGCGGATTCCTCCTTCAGGCTGCGGGGATCGATGCGGCGAATGAAAAGGCTTGCCGTTTTTCGGTCTATGGGAAAGGCGAGCGCGGCCGCCCAGAGCCGCGCAGTTTCCGGGGAAGCGAAGACGAAGCGCAGCGCGGCAACGATGCCGGCCTTGAGCAGCCGCCGGGCGGCGGTTCTCAGTGCAGCGGCTGCATCCCCGGTCTCGAGACGGCGCAGGATGACCGGGTCGACACCCACCTCGTTCTCGTTTGGAAGGGGCCAGGGGGCCATCGCCAGGCGGATGACCATCCAGGCCTCCTCGGGCGAATCGGCTTGACCGTCAGAGGGTGGCGCGGGAGGCAGGGGCCGGGCAGCCCATTTTCTGCCGTCGAGAGCCATCAGGGCGCAGGCGAGCTTCATGGTGCGGTCCAGGTCCACTTCGCCCGCGAGCAGCCGTGCGAGGTCGCCCGGATACGCGGCCGCGCCTCGGGCGGCGGCGAGCGGCAGCCGCCGCTCTCCTTTCTGCCCGGCCTCCACCAGCCGCCGCCGAACCAGGGCGATCGCGTCGTCGAGGCCGCGCTTCCCGGTGATCACCACCTCCGGGCCGAACCGGATCCGCTCGCCGCCGCTGCTCGAAACGGCGAATTTGCCGCCCTCCAAGGGCAGCCAGTGGCGGCGCACCCCGTCATAGCGCTTGTCGTCCTCTTTCGAGTAGCCACCGACCTGCAGCGCGCAGGCCACGGCCAGGCGGAACTCGGGCGAGCCGTCGTCCGCCGCCGGAACCCACTCGGGCCGAAGCGGCGGGAGCGGGCCGATCCTCTGTCCCAAACTTTCGCGGAGAGCAGCTTCCGCCTCGCTCAACGACAACAAGAGCTCTTGCCACCGGTTTTTTTCGGTTGGGTGCTGCGAAACGGAGATGGCCGCTTCGGCGACCGTCTTTTGGGCTTGGCGAAGCCTTCCGGGGACCTGGTTTGCATTGGCCTGCCGATGCAGGCGATCGACCCAGGCGGCAATATCCTGAAGACAGCGAAGATGGGGGATGACTCTCTCAGGGACAAGAAAACGGCCGAGGGGCACGGCGAGCTTGCTCTGCCCCTTTCTTTCGAAATAGCCGTAGCGCTGGAATGCAGAGATTCCACGTGCACAACCCAGGGTGGCCGCCGCGCGCGCGAAATCCACCGGGTGACGGACCGGCTTCGCCCCGATCTGTGCGCGCCCCTCCGAAAGGAGCCGGCGCAGCTCGAAGAGGCTCAACGGCTGAGACCAGAGAGGCATCCACTGTTCGCCTCGAGCATCCTCATCCGAATCAGCGGCGCTCAGATACCCGACCGCGTGGCTGCCTACAGCGAAGGGCGCGGCGGCCCGCGCCTCTTCGTGTATCGAAAACCGCCGCGTGAGATGCGCCGCAAAGAGAAGCACCCCCTCCATCATGAGGATGAAATCGAAGGGGTTCAGCAGGCCGTCGCCGTCCGGGCCGGCGACGCTGTTGGCGCCGCCGCCCGCGCCCGGCAGGAATTGTCCCACGGCACGCCCCTGAAGCAAATCATGCATCGGACGGCCCCACAGCGAGTTGGCCAGCCACGCATGGGCGCCCGGTTTCAACCGGCCATCCTCCGAGGATAGTTCGAAGACTTCCGCGATACGTTGCAGAAAGTTGTTGGTGAAATCCAGGCGGCCGTCGTTGCCGCCCGTGCCGAGTAGAGCGGGGTAAAGCGGCTCGCCTTCTTCGTCCAAGACCATGGCGGTATCGAGCCACTGCCGCAGCGCTCCGCGCCACTGAAGCCTGAGACGCGGCAGCAAACCGGCTTTCAGGCTCTCGAAACGTCTCTGCGCCTCCGCGAGGCGCATTTTGTATGCCTGGTCATTTTTCAGCGCTTCCCTCTCGGCCTTCGAAAGTCCCTTCTTCTTGGTTTCGTCCTTGATCTCCCGCACGGCTCTATCGGCGGCTATCAGTTCAGGGATCACCTCCCTTGCCTGAGCGATGGCCTCCCTGAGCTTCTCGAAGCGCGGGGCGGTCGAGCGTTCGACGGGGGTCAACCCAGGATCGTCCACGTAGTAGAACCCGGAGCCCTTGTTCCACGGCGCAATGATCGGCGAGGGGGCGTACTCCTTGGCGAAAAAAACCTCGATCTCCTCCTCAGCCAGGCGTGTGGCGAGAAGATATCTCTCTCCCCGCCACCAGGCGCGCGCCCGGGGGTCAGGACCTTCCGCCACCAGACGCAGGACCGCGAGCGCCTTGAGATAGTGGGCGAGGGGATACGGCGCGCAGCCGCCGAGCACATGCACGAACATGGTCAACTCCCTTCCCGGAGTTCGTCGTCCGGCAGATCGAGCCGCGAGGCCCGCTGGTCGGCGGCCCGTATCAGCGCCTCCAACCATGCCACGGCGAATGGCCCATGGCGTTCGAGCAACCCGAGCGCCCTCTCCGTCCAGCCCGGCCCCGTGCGGGGGTTCAGTCCGGCGGCCGCCGGGATGAGGTCGACCTTCGTCGGGGGCAAAGCGTGGAGCGAGCCGTCCGCGGCCGCAAGCTTCATGGACGGCAGAAGGTCGCCATCGCGAAGTCCGCGTATCCGCGTAAGCGGATCGTAGGCTTCCTGATCGGCCGGGCAGGCGTGCCAGGCCAGCCGGACCTTGCCGTGATGGGCACATACGAGGTAGGCGGCAAGGTTGAAGCTCTCCGCGTCGAGCGCGAGAACCTCCTCCTCGATCGGGCTCGGCGGCTCGGCGGGCGGCGACGCGATTTCGGGGGTCATCCCGGCGCCCTCCAACAATTCTTTCCAGGGACCGAGTAGCGCCGGGTGGTCGGGGGCGCGGCGTTTCAAAACTTCGAGCAAGGCGAGCACGCTCGCTATCTCGTGGCGGAGTCCCGCGCGCCGAGGCCCGTCCGGCGCAGGGTAGAGCCGGGAAGGCGGAAGCCATGCATTCTCGGGGGCCTTGGCGATATCGTTTCGTTGGGGCCGGTTTTCGCTGACGATCGAGGCCTGAAAGGCCGGATGCGCCTTGCCGGCGTCATGCCAGCGGCCGGCCAGATCGAAGAGATGGGTTTTGGGGGGGATGAGCTTCTCGGCAAGGCGCCGGGCGATCTCCCCCGTGCGGCGACCGTGGGTGCCGATGGTCTGCCAGGGATAGAAGCTGAGCGTCTCGTCGTCCTGCCTGGAGTCGGAGGCTTCGCCCGGCGGGGCTTCGGCTGCGACCACCGGCAGGACCGGATCATGATGCTCTGGGCTCCACCCCGCTGCAAGATCGTAGCCGCCGCAGGCCGCATCGACGAGAACCGTCTGGCCGGGGTAGAGGTCGCGTCGACCTGCCTTCCGCCAGCGCCCATCGAGCCAGTCCCAGACCCAGGCCCGCATTCCTTTTTTCAAGTTGGGCGCTTTGTTCTGCTTGCTCTCTTTGCCGCAGAGCCATTCGCGCGCCGCAAGGAAGGGCACGGCGCACAGGGCTTCCCGCGAGGGACGGGTTGTGGGTTCGGGGTCGCTGCCCGGCGGAATCGCTTCCCAAAAAACGTGCAGGTCGCGCTCCTCACCGCTGCGGATGAAGCGGCTGATGTCGATGTCGGCGCCGGAGAGGTCGGGGGTGGTGTCGAAGAGCTCCTCGAGCTCGCGGCGCAGAAGCAGCTGAGAGGCCTCGTAAGGGTAGAGGCGGGGCAGGAGGTCGTGGTTTTCTTCAGACTCTTCGAAGCGTTCGAGCTCTTGAGGGGAAAGCCCCACGGCTTCCAGGCGCCCGATCGCCTCGCGGGAGGCTTCCAGGTCCTCCGGGCGGTAAGGCCGCGCCGCCTTTTCCCGTTCTTTCTCATTTCGTCCGTCCAGAACGTCGAGCACGACCACCTGCGCCTCGCCGCCCCAGCGTGCTGAGCGTCCGAGCCGCTGGACAAGGCTCGCCCACGGGGCAAGCTCGGTGATGAGGGTCGCCGCGGAGATGTCCACGCCGGCTTCGACCACCTGAGTCGCGACGATGATGCGATCCGTCCGTCCCTCGCTGGCTTCGCGGTTCAGAAACTCCTCCCGCCATCGGCGTCTTTCGTTCGGCCGGAAGCGGCTGTGGACGAGGCGGATGTCGGTTCCGTTTTTTTTGAGTTGCGCGTCTTTCATGAGCGCGGCGAACAAGTCCTGGGCACGCTCGACGGTGTTCAAGACCACGAGGGTCGTGCCACCCCTCTGACGGTGGTTCTCCGCAACTTGGCGGGCCGCCTCCTTGATCGAGGCGCACGGGCGGACACGCAAATCCTTTTTCACATCGTCCCACAGGTGTCCCTTTCGATCTCTCGCCGCGATTCTTACCTGGGGTAAATCTTTCAGCCATGCGGAAGTCTCCGGGCTTCTTTTGAACCAATCCTCCTGAAGCGTCGCGCTCACCCACCAGCTGCGGCAGGGCCGGGGTAAGCTCCTCGTGTTCTCATCCTCGTTGCGAAACGCCTGCAACTGGGCCGAGGTGGCTAGCCCCACATCCATGAGCTGCACCTCGTCCAGAACCCAGAGGCAATCCTGGTTGAGCAGACCGAACTCCATGGGCCAGCGCGCCCTTGGGGACAAATACCCGCGGTTCAGGGCACGGGAAAGCAGCATGTCCTGGGTACCGATCAGGACTGCACACCGCTCGGGGTAGAGATGCCACTCCCCCGCATCCACGCCACCCATCACCGTATAAACGCCGATCTCCCCATCGGAATCCCCCGCATGTGAAAGCATCCCCAATGCTTCGAGCGCCTTGCGGATCTCGAACTCGGTCTGTTCCACCAATACCCGCATCGGCAGGCACCACACCAGCCTTCGGGGCCAGTCCTCACGGGAGCTTTCCACGCGGTTCCAGAGCCATGCGCCAAAAATCCCCAAGGTCTTTCCAAAACCGGTGGGTATCCGGATCAGGCGGTCGGTGCATCGACTTTCAACCGCAAGTCTTGCCTGCCATTCGTGGGGATCCCATCCGGAAGTCATGCGCCGGAAGAAAGTATTGTAGTCCCCCATACTGTCTCCGAGCCGCTCCGTGTGGAGCTTTTGTTCATGCTTCTGCGCTTTCGTGGAGAATGGAAGAGAGAGGAAAACCGGGTTGATTGGACAAACCGGACTTTTTGAATTCTACCACAAAGCAAAACCCGGGTAAACCTCGAAGACCCCGCTTGAAGGGCATCGGCCGGGGGATGAAAGTACCCGATCGCCGGTGAAGTCCTTGTGCCGCGGATAGCCCTTGACAGCCCTCATGGCCGAGGCTATGGGCAATCCGTTTGCATTTCTTTGAAAAAGGGGGGGCTTGCGCCGCACCCCTCGTCCCCCCCCGGCAACCCCATCCCGGAGGTGAAGCATGAGAAATCGCCCGAAGCTCTTCGCCCTTGTCGCCGCGCTCGCCCTGGCGGTCTCCCTCCCGGCCGGCGCCCAGCAGGTGACCCTCACCTGGACCGCAGGCGGCGCCGGCGGCGGCTGGTACGCCATCGCCGGAGGACTTGCCACGATCATCAACGAGGCCGAGCCCAACATCGTCATCAAGGTCATCCCCGGGGGGGGTCTCCAGAACCCCGCCGTGGTCGCCAGCAAGGCGGCGGAGATCGGCTGGGGCCTGCCCTTCCTGAACGCGGCGGCCTACCGCGGCATGGCGCCCTTCGAAAAGCCGCTCGAGGAGCTGCGGGCGCTCGCAGGCGGCATGAGCATGAACTACTTTCACTTCTACGTGGACGCGGACTCGCCGCTCAACACGATGGACGAGATCTTCGGGCAGAAGAAGAAGCTGCGGATCGCCATATCCCAGGCCGGCAGCTCCGACACCTGGGTGCTCGAGCGCGTGCTCGAGGCCTACAAGACGAGCATCCCCGAACTCGAGAAGGCCGGGTTCACCTTCCTGCGCGGCAACTACGCCTTCCAGGCGAACCAGTTCAAGGACAAGAACGCGGATGCGGTCTTCACCTTCCTGGCCATCCCCGGCGCGGCCGTGATCGAGGCCTCGGTCGGGCGCCGCCTGAAGCTGATCGATTTCTCGCCCACCGCCCTCAAGCACCTCGAGCAATTCGGCATCACCGCCGGCAACATCCCCGTCGGCACCTACGAGAAGGCGGCCAACACGAAGGATGTCGTGACGGCGACCGCCGGCTCGGTCATCACCGTGCACAAGGACATGAGCGAGGATCTCGCCTACCGTATCACCAAGGCCTTCAACGAGAATTACCTCAAGGCGCGCAAGGTCCACGCAAGCATGGAGCCCTACGAGCCCAAGCACGGCCCGACGGGCCTCGGGGTGCCGCTCCACCCCGGGGCGATCAAGTACTACAAGGAAAAGGGGATCCTGAACTAGCCCCATGCGGCAGCTCCCCCCCCCCTGGAAGATCCCCATCCTTGCGGTCGCCGTGATCGCAGGGGTTTTTCACTATTATTGCGCGGGGTTCGGGTCGCCCGAACCCCGCACCTTCCGGGGGCTGCACCTCTCGATGCTGCTGCCCTTCGTCTTTCTTCTCTTCCCGGCGCGCAAGGGGTCGCCGGCGACGCGCCCGAGCCTGCCCGATCTCGCCGCCGCGGCGATCAGCCTGGCCGCCTCGCTCTACACCGTCTTTCACGCCGATCGGCTGAACCAGCGCTTCGTCGGCTTCCACCCCGTGCGCACGGAAGAGGTCGTCCTGGGCGCGCTGCTCGCGCTCGCTTCCATCGAGGCCTGCCGGCGGTCCATTTCCAAGTGGTTCGCCGCCACCGTCGCCTTCGTCCTCTTTTACCTTTTGACCTGCCAGTACTGGCCGGGGCTTTTCCACTACAAGGCCTTCACCCTTGACCGCGCAATCGAGATCCTCTACCTGCCGAACGACGAGGGCATGTTCGGCTTTCTCATGGGGATCTCGGCCGACATCCTCTACATCTACATCCTCTTCGCCGCGGTCCTCATCCGCACCGGGGCGGGCGACTACCTGATCGATTTCGCAAGCTGGGCCGCCGGCTGGGCGCGCGGCGGGGCAGCGAAGATCGCGGTCATCTCCTCGGCCCTCTACGGGACGGTGTCGGGCTCGACGGTCGCCAATGTCTACGCGACCGGCTCCTTCACCATCCCCATGATGAAGCGAAGCGGCTACACGCCCAAGCAGGCCGCGGCGATCGAGTCGGTCGCCGGGGTCGGGGGCCAGATCATGCCCCCCATCATGGGGGCGGGCTCCTTCATCATGTCGGAGGTGACCGGCATCCCCTATTTCACGATCATCAAGACGGCCGTCATCCCCGCGCTCCTCTACTACCTCGGCGTCTTCCTGATGGTGCACCTGATCGCCAAGAAACGCGGCATCCCGCCGATCGAAAAGAGCGCCCGGCCGCCGTTTCGATCGCTCATCCGGCGAAGCTACTTCTTCTTTCCCTTCGTGCTGGTCGTCCTGCTGCTCGCCTGGGGCTACTCGCCGGCCAAGGCGGCCTTCCACACGATCTGGGTGATCGTGCTCCTGAGCTTCCTCGACCGCAAGACCCGGCTCACCCCGGCGAAGTTTCTGGACATCTTCTTCGGGGCGCTCGTCAACTGCGGCCTGATCGCCGCCGTGCTCGCCGGCTCCGGCATGGTGGTCGGCGTGCTGACCCGGACGGGGGTGGCACTCGCTTTCGGCTCGATTCTGGTTTCCCTTTCCTTCGACTCGCTCCTCTTCATGCTCTTTCTCGTCTTCCTCGTGATCAGCATCCTCGGCACCGGGATCCCGACGACCCCGGCCTACATCATCGCCGTCACCATCGGCTCCTATGCCCTCTCCAAGTTCGGGGTGAGCCCGCTTGCCGCGCACCTCTTCGTCTTCTACTATGCGGTGCTGGCCGACCTCACCCCGCCCGATGCGGTCACCTCCTTCGCCGCGGCGAACATCGCCGGCGCCGAGCCCATGGCGACCGGGATCGAGGGGTTCCGGCTGGGGATCGCCGGCTTTCTCGTGCCCTTCGCCTTCGTCTTCCAGCCCGCGCTGCTTCTCATGGGAAGCTGGGGGGAGATTGTCCTCAGCCTCGGCCTCACCGTGTTCGGGGTGGTCTGTCTCGCCGCCGGCGTGATCGGCTATTTCTTCACGCCCATCCCGCCCCTTCTGCGCGCGGTGCTCATGGGGGCGGCGGGGCTGCTCGTCTTCTCCGCGCAGTCGCTCGAGGCGATCGGCCTCGTCGCCGGCCTCGCCGTCCTCGGCTGGTCCTACCTGCGGCGGAAGGCCTCGCCCGCCACGGTGGGCTGACCCCCTCCCGGGAGAAATCCGCGTGCGCGAAACGGCAGATGTCGCGATCGTCGGGGCCGGGGTCATCGGCGCTTCGATCGCCTTCCACCTCACCCGGCGGGGGATCCGGCCGCTCCTGATCGAAAAGGAGGACCCCGCCGCCGGAAGCTCGGGCGCCTGCGACGGGCTCGTCTTCCTCCAATCCAAAAAGCCGGGCCTGCACCTCGAGCTCGCCCTCGAAAGCCGCCGCCGGTTCGACGAGCTCAAAGAGACCCTGGGCGCCGAAATCGAGTTCCGTGCGACGGGCGGCCTCTGCCTCATCGAGAGCGAACCCGAGCTCGAGGCCATGCGGCGCTGGGTCGCCGAACAGCGGGCAAGCGGGCTTTCCGTCGAGCTGGTCGGGAGGGAGCAACTGCGGCGCCTCGAGCCGCTGCTCTCGGAGCGGGTGATCGCCGCCTCCTTTTCGCCCCTCGACGCCCAGGTGAACCCCTACGCCCTCACCTTCGCCTTCATCCGGGCCGCGCGCGCGGCGGGCGCTCGTCTCCTCGCCGGCGAGCCGGTCACGGGGATCGAGATCACCTCCGGCCGGGTCCGGGCGGTTTGCACATCGGGCCGACGGATCGAAACCCCGCTCGTCGTCGACGCAGCCGGGGCGCGTGCGCCCGAGATCGGCCGCCTTGCGGGAATCGACATCCCCGTCACGCCGCGGCGCGGCCAGCTCCTGGTCACGGCCGCGCGGCCGCCGCTGCTGCGCCACGGGATGATCTCGGCGCGCTACATCGCGGCCAAGTTCAACCCGGAACTCGCCGCCGCGGGGGAGATGGGTTTCTCGCTCGAGCAGGCGGAGAGCGGAAATTTCCTCATCGGCTCGACCCGCGAGTTTGCGGGCTTCGACCGCCGGACGACCTTCGCGGGCATCCGCGCCGTCGCCCGGCGCATCCTGCCCGTCGTCCCGGCGCTTGCCGCCGTCCCCGTGATCCGCACCTTCGCCGGGCTCAGGCCCTACACCCCGGATGGGCTGCCCATCCTCGGGCCGGTTGCGGCCGTGCAGGGTTTCTGGGTGGCGGCCGGCCACGAAGGCGACGGGATCGCCCTGTCGGCGGTCACGGGCGACATGGTGGCCGCACGTATCGCCGGGGTGAGGCCCGCCTTCCCGCTCGAGCCCTTCCGGCTCGAGCGCTTCTCCACCGCGGAGGCCGCATGAGCGGGAAACGACTGCCCCGCCCCCGCCGCGGAAGGCCGGTCGAAATCCGGGTGGACGGGAGGAAGGTCTCCGCCTTCGAAGGGGAGACGGTGTTCGCCGTGCTCTGCCTCGAGGGGGTTTTCGCCCTGCGCCGGCCCGGCGAGGGCCACCCGCCGCGGGGCGCCCTTTGCGGCATGGGCGTCTGCCAGGAATGCCGCGTCACGATCGACGGCATCCCCGACCGCCGCGCCTGCATGACGCGGGTGCGCGAGGGCATGGAGATCGAAACCGGTGGCCGCTGAACGCTGGGAGGCGGCGATCCTGGGCGGCGGGCCGGCCGGGGCCGCCTGCGCGGCAACGCTTTCGCAGGCCGGCATCCGCGCGCTGCTGATCGACGAACACGACCGCCTCGGAGGCCCCACGCTGCGCGGCGAAGCCGCGGCGGCCTCCCCGTTCGCCCGCGCCTCCCGGGAGGCGAAGGGGGCCATCCGCTCTCTGGGAGGCGGCGCGGGGGCCGTTCTCCGCCGGTGGGCGCTCATCGGCTTGGAACCGGGTTTCCGGCTGCTCGCGGCATCGGAGGAAGAGGGCCTGCGGGAAATCGCCTGCCGCAGGCTCGTCATCGCGACCGGGGCCCGCGAGCGCTTTTTCCCCTTTCCCGGCTGGACGCTGCCGGGGGTGATCTCGACCGGCGCCGTACAGCTCCTCATCAAGCAGGGCGTCCTTCCCGCCGCGGATTTCGTGGTCGGGGGGACGGGGCCGTTTCTCGTCGCCGCAGCCGGCGACATCCTCCGCCGGGGCGGGCGGGTGCGCGCGCTCGCGGACGAGGCCCGCCTCGCCGATCGCCTCCCCCCGCCGGGGTTGCTTTTGACCCAGGGGGCGAAGCTGATCGATGGGCTCGTGCACAGCTTGCGGCTTCTCCTCTCCGGGAGCCGGATCGCCCACCGCACGCGCCTGCTCGAAGCGCGGGGGGGGGAGCGCCTCCGGGAGGTGGTCACGGCCCGCGTGGACGAAAACGGCCGCGTCCTGAGCGGAAGCGAACGCACCCTGCCCGCGGAGATGCTCGCGATCGGATTCGGCTTCGCCGCGAACATCGAGCCGGCCCAGCTCGCGGGCTGCCCGCTCTTCTTCGCGGAAGACCTCGGGGGATGGCTGGTGCAGGTGGACGAGTCGCTAAGAACCGGGGTCGCGGGCATCTACGCCGCAGGCGAGGTCACGGGCGTCGGCGGGGCGGAAAAGTCGTTCCTCGAGGGGCGGCTTGCCGGCTTGACGATCCTCGAGGAGATGGGGCGTCTCGATGCCGCGGGGCGGTCCGAGGTTTCCCGGCTCAAGCGGAAGCGAAAAGCGCTGCTGGCGTTTGCGCGCTGGTTCAACCGGCAGGCGCGTTTTACGCCGGAGTACCGGGCGAACCGCGTCGGCTCCCTTCCCGACGACCTCACAATCTGCCGCTGCGAGGAGGTGCGCCTGGGGGACATCCGGCGGGCGCTCGCCGCCGGCTGCCGGACGCCGGCCGGGATCAAGAAGGCCACGCGCTGCGGCATGGGCCTCTGCCAGGGGAGCACCTGCAAGGGGATCCTGGAAGAGGTCGTCTCCGCCCTCGCAGGTTTCCCGCCCGGCGCGTTCCCGCCGCCCTCGGTGCGCACGCCGCTGCGGCCCGTCGATCTAGGCCGGCTCGGCGGGGATGGCGGCTAGCCGTGGAGTTTTCCGCCCCCAAACCCGTGCGCCGCGACCGCCCGGTCGCGGGCGGCCTGTGGGTGCTCCTCTCGGCCCTCCTCTTCGCCGGGGTCGGGGCCCTGGTCAAGGCGGCCTCGGCCGAGCTGCCCTCCGAGGTCGTCGTCTTCTTCCGCAACGCCGTGGCCATGGCCTTCCTGCTGCCCTGGCTGCTGCTGCGCGAGCGGGGCCTGAGCCTGAGGACTTCCTGCCTGCACCTGCACCTTCTGCGCTCCGCGGCGGGGTTGTCGGCGATGTACTGCTTTTTCTGGACGCTCAAAACCATGCGTCTCGCCGACGCAACCCTTCTCTGCTATACCCAGCCCATCTTCATCCCCGTGATCGAGCGGCTGTGGCTCAGGGAGCCCGTCCCGCGCGAAACGCTCGCCGCCGTGCTCCTCGGCTTCGTCGGCATCGCCTTCGTCTTGAAGCCGGGGTCGGGGCTCTTCCAGCCGGCGGGGCTGGTCGGCCTGGCGGGCGGGGCTCTCGTCGCGCTGGCCATGGTCGGCATCCGCCGCATGACCGAGACCGAACCCGTCCCCCGCGTGGTCTTCTACTTCACGACCTTCAGCACGCTCGTCTCCGCCGTGCCGCTCGCCTGGGCCTGGCGGACGCCCGGGGGGACGGCGATCGCCGCACTTGTCGCGATCGGGGCGCTGGCGATCATCGCCCAGATGTGCCTCACGCGGGGCTACAGCCTCGCCCCCGCCGGGCAGGTCGGACCCTTCAACTACGCGAACGTGGTCTTCGCCGCCGTTCTCGGCCGGCTCTTCTGGGGCGAAAGCCTCGATCCGCTGACCGCCGCGGGCGCGGTGATCACCTGCGCCGCCGGCGTCATCGCCCTGCGGCGACGCTGACTCCGGAAAGGGAGGTGCCGATGGATGCCTCCACGATCAAGTCCGCCGTCGAGAAACGGCTGGCCCCCGCCCTCGTCCATGTCCCGCTGCACCCGCACGTCGTCACGCTGCTCGCGCTCGCGAGTGCGCTCGCGGCGGCGGGGCTGCTGGTCCGCGGCCAGGCGGCCGCAGCCGGGATGCTCGTCGTGCTCTCGGGCAGCCTCGATCTGCTGGACGGTGCGATCGCCAAGGCGCGGTGCAAAGCCACAGCGTTCGGGGCGCTCCTCGACCGGGTGTCCGATCGTCTCGCCGACTTCGCCGTCGTAAGCGCCATCCTCGGCGGCGGCCATGTCCCCTTCGGCTGGGGCTTGCTGGCCCTTCTCTCCGTGATGCTCGGCTCCTACATCAGCGCCTGCATCGAGGCCGAAACCCACTCCCGCATCGGGGAATCCGTCAGCCTGCGCGGTTTGAGGATCCTTCTGCTCGCGCTTGCCTGCCTCACCCAGCGGTTCACGGAAGCGGTGATCCTTCTTGCCGCGCTGGGGGCGCTTTCAGCCGTAGGACGTATGGTTCTCGCCTGGCGGCTCCTGGGCGATCGAGGCCAGGCATGAGGCGACGGCCCGGGAGAACTCCTCCGCCGTGGGGAGGGGATCATAGCCGAGATCCTCGCGGGCCGGGCGGATGTCATAGCACCGACGCCTTAGGAACATCCGCACCATGCGACGGCTGAGACGCGGTCTGCCGCCGAAGGCGGCGGCCGCCGCCTCGAAGCCCAGGGCGGCTACCCAGAGCAGAGGTTGGACGAGGGGCAGGGGAAGGGGCACCGACGCCGCTCCGGCCCGCTCGCAGAGGATGCGCACCAGGAGCGCGCGGGGGACGGCTTCCCGGTCGCACACGGCATAGGCCTTTCCCGGCAGACCGCGTTCCGCCGCAAGCAGAAAGGCGCGGGTGACGTTTCCCCGGCTGGCCAGGTGCACCCGGGTGTCGGGAAGCGGCCGGGGAACGAGACGAAAGCGCCGGGCGAAACGGACCGCCGCCCGCAGGTTCGGCCGCTCCCCGTCGTAGACCGGCCCGGGCCGCAGGATGACCCAGTCCAGCCCGGCGCCCTCCCGACGCAGCACGGTTTCGGCGGCGATCTTCGAGCGGCCGTACGCCGTGCTGCCCCCCCCGGGCTCCGCCGAGACCGTGCTGCAGTGGACGAGGCGCCGCACCCCTTCCCCGCGGGCCGCCCGAACCACGTTCGCCGTGCCGGTCACGTTGATGCGCCGGAGCATTTCTTCAGGGGCCGTGTGGTCGACGAGGGCGGCAAGGTGATAGACCAGACGCGCGCCGCGCACCGCGGCCCGGACGTCCTCGGGACGTTCGATGTCTCCGAGCCGGAGTTCGGCGGGAATGTCGGCCGGCCGGCGGCAGAAAACCCGCACGCGCTCCCCGCGCGCAAGCAATCGCGCAACCAGCATCCTTCCCAGGTATCCCGTCCCCCCGGTGACCAGGACCATCGGATCACCCCTCCGGAACGCCCACGGGCAAGCCCGCAGCGGCGGCCGCAAGCCTTGCTGTGGGAGGGCTTGGAGAGTTCGAACTTCCCGTCTCTATCACGGTGTCCCGGAAGCCGAAAGCCTGGCTCTTTCTTAGACCTTTGCGAGCTCCGTGCGCTTGATCCGGACCCTGTTTTCCGGTAATTTCACACTTGTTCGGGGATCAAGTCCCCCTTCCCATCGCCGCCTCGACCGGCGGCTGATGACCCCCGGCCAAGAGGATCCCCCGCAGGCTGTTTCATCGGCAAACGGCTTTAACCGGAGAAGGATCCCATGTGCGCAACCCGCCTCTCGTCCCGAACGCCCCCCCCGACTTCCAGCGCACTCGGGATTTGCCTTTCCAGGGTCTCATCCCTTCCTTGCAGCCCGGCGCGCGCGGCGTGTCTCCTGCGGAGCGCCGCAAGGCCGCGCTTCCTCTCTCCCCCCCACCAACCGGAAGGAGGAACCCGCCATGCAGGAAACCCATGACGACGTCATCCGTGAGAAGAAACTGCCGCGCGTCGGCGACGTGGTGCGCAGCCGCAAGCACGGCACCCTCTGGCGTGTGATCGAAAAAAAGGAGGTCTACCAGAGCACGGCCGACGGCACCCGGCTGGTTCCCGCGATCTACCTCTGCTTCTGGAAAATCGCGAAGGACCGCCAGCCGGGATACGGTCCGATGCTGGGCTACGCCTACACCCTGCACGACAACACCTTCGAGGCCAACTGGGAGCGGGTCAACAACGGCTGAGGCGGGACGGACGGCGCCGCGACGATCCGCTCCGCCCGCGCCGGCAAGGTCCTCGCGGAGCGGCGCCGGTGACGACGAGCACGGGCTTGCCCACCGCTTTCCGGTCCTTTTCCGCGACCCGATTCGTTGAGGTCAGCGCAAGCCCGACGGGTGTCGCGCCGCGGTGGGCCGCCGGCGGGGCAGCCGCTCCCCGGGGATGGAAGCGTCGCACCGGGCAGAAGAAGCGGACCAATCACGGAAACCGCCGGCGCGGGGAGCCCCTCGATCAGAGCGATTCGGCCAGCTCCCGGTAGGCGGCAAGGCGGTTCCGGATGCGATCGATCGCCGAGAGGCGCTCATCGAGATGGGAGAGGGTCCGCGAGACCTCCGTTTCGCTCCGGTCCTTGAGAGCGACCGCGCGCTCGAGCCCCTCGCGGATGGTGGCGAGCGTCAAGTCCGCCTTCTCATCGAGCGATTTTTGGAATTTGCGGGTCGTCTCGTCGATGCGGCGGACGAGGTCGTAGCGGACCCGGCCGCAGTGCCGCTCGAAGATCTCCCGGGCCATGGCCTTGATCCGCCGCAGGATCAGGCCCCGGGTGACGAAAAGCGGCAGGGCGGAGCGGAAACCCAAACGGATCAGCCCGATCGCGTCGGGGTCGTCCCTGAGGAGGAAGTAGAAGTCGCCGCGGCCGGTGAGCTTCTCGACCGAGGTGAAGGGCTTCAAGTCCACGGCGAACAGGGTGGCGGCCAGTTCCACGAAGGCGGCGATCGTCCGGTTGGTGCGCTCGGCGAGATCGAGATAGACCGCCTCCAGGGCCTCGGCCAGCCGGCGCGCCGCCTGCTCCCGGAAACCGGAGAAGACCTCCACGATGTCCCGATAGACGGTATCCTCGAGCTCGGACTCGAGTTCCCGGCTTTCCCGGGCCGTTCGAATCTTCTCGCGGAAGCGCCCCTCGAGTTCGGCCTGGAGCCGGGGGATCTCCGCGGCGGCGAGCTTCGCCAGGTCGGCATCGAGGCTCTCGTGCAGCTTGCGGATCCGGCCGTTCAGGATGAAACGGTGCTCGTCGCGCTCCCGTTCGATCCGCCGCACGGAGTCCTCGAACCGGTCGATCTTCGATCGCAGCTCTTCGAGGGTCAGCTTGGCCGCCTGCTGCTCGAGCTTCCAGGCCATGCTCTCGTCGGAGACGAAGCGCAGCAACGATGCGGTCATGCTCTGCAGGAAGGTCTTGCCCTTCCCGCGGTGGAGGTAGCCGCGCAGGTGCTCCTCGAAGGCGGGCAAGCCGGAGCGCCGCCATTTCGGCTCGTTCTTTTCGCGGCGGGCCTCGAGGGCGAGCCGCGCCGAAACCGGCCAGACCTTCACCGTGCGGCGCAGGTCCTCCTCCAGGACGGAGGCGGTGAAGGAGATCGCCTCGGCCAGATCCTTTTCGCCCACGGCGTCGGCCTTGTTCATGACGAAAAAGAGCTGGTCCACGTAGCCGCGCACCTCCCGCAGGAAGCGGTGCTCCGAGGCGCTGAGGGGCGGGTCCGCGGTGACCACGAAAATTCCGGCGTCGAGGTTCGGCAGGCAGTTGTAGGCGACTTCGATGTTGTGGTCGAAGACCGAGCCGACCCCCGGCGTGTCGATGATTCGCACGCCGTCGCGCAGGAGCGGGCTGGGGAAGAAGACCTCCACCTCCTTCACCTGCAGGCCGTTTTTCGGGTTCGCCCGTTCGGTCACGTAGCGGTGGATCTCGGTCAGGGGGATCTCTTCACGGCGGCCGTCGAGGTAATGGACAGCCGCCGCGGGGGTTTCGCCGTAGCCGATACGGGTGACGATCGACGTGAGCGGCACGATCGCCGTGGGAAGGATCTCGGCGCCGAGAAGCGCATTGATCAGGGTGGACTTTCCCCGCTTGAACTGCCCCATGACCACGAGATGGAAGTGCTGGCCCTCGAGCTTTTCGCGCAGTTCGACGAGCCTGCGGTTGCCGTTGAAGGCCCGGCTGCTCAGCTCATCGAGAATCCCGCCCAGCGCCCCCGTGATTTCACGATAAGCTTCGGTGGCCATCGTCGCCTCCTCCAAACAAAATGACCTCTACCGGAGGAACCTTCTTCCAGTAGAGGTCATCATCCCTTTGAGCGGGCGGTTGGGGCTGACCTCATAGCCCAGTCTGCCGGGGAACACCTTACTTCCCGGCGAAGGGCTGTCAAGCACGGCCGCACGGTACCGAACCGGTCGACGGCGTGCGCGCCGGCCCAGCCATGAACCTCGCAAACCTTTCTCTTGCAATGTAACAGTCGTTATATTAAAAGTGCAACATGTGTTCGATTCCCTGGCTCCTGTTCATCTACAAGGTCCCCACCGAGCCCTCCCGCGCCAGGGTCGGCCTGTGGCGGCGGCTGAAGGCGATGGGGGCGGTCTACCTGCAAAGCGGGGTCTGCCTTCTGCCCGACACCCTCGATCACGCCCGACGCCTGAAGATGCTCGAGCGCGCGGTCGCGGAAACGGGAGGCGAGGCGGTGATCCTGAGGGCGGACGCCCTGGACCGGAGCCAGCGGGAAAAAGTCGCGGCCCGCTTTCAAGCCGAACGCGAAGAGCACTACCGGGAATTCATCTCCCGCTGCGACGACTTCGAGGCCGAGATCGACCGCGAGACGAAGGCCCGCCACTTCAGCTACGCCGAAATCGAGGAAAACGAGGCCGACCTGAAGAAGCTCAAGCACTGGCTCGCCGCGATCCGGAAGCTCGACTTCTACGGGGCGCCGCTCGCGAAAGAGGCGGAAAGACGCATTCAGCGCTGCGAGGCCCTGCTCGACGCCTACGCCCGGCGCGTATTCGAGGAGCAGGATGGCGCCATCGAACCCTGAACCACTCCCGGCCGAAGCCCCCGGCATGCCGGGGGCGAAGCGGGGCCGGTGGATGAACCGCACGGTCGCAGGCGCCGGGATCACCAGCGCCCTGGGCGACCTGTGCTACGAGACCGCAACCGCCATCCTGCCCGGCTTCCTCGCCGTTCTGGGCATCCCTGCGGCCGTTCTGGGCCTGATCGAGGGCATCGCCGACGCCGTCTCCAGCTTCACCAAGATGGGCGCGGGGTTCATCGCCGGCAGGTTGGGGCACCGCAAAGGGCTCGTCGTGATCGGCTACGGGCTGACCCCGATCGGCCAGGCGCTGATCGCCGCTGCAGGCGGCTGGCCGTTGCTGCTGACCGGCCGGGTGGTCTCCTGGTTCGGGAAAGGCCTTCGCGGCCCCTTGCGCGATGCCATCGTCGCCCAAGCCGCCCGGCCTGGAGCCCGGGGCCGGGCTTTCGGCTTCCACCGCGCGATGGACACGGTGGGGGCCGTCGCCGGCCCACTGTTGGGGGTGACGCTCCTCGGCTGCGCTCGGGGACTTTTCCCGGAGGACCCGGCGACGGCGTTCCGCGCGGTGCTCTGGTCGAGCCTGATCCCGGGGGTCCTGGCCGTGATCGCCTTCCTCACGCTGGTCCGGGATCCCGAGCCGTCGCCCAACCCCGCGCTCGGCCTCCTGCACACCCTGAGGGGGTTTCCGCCGCGGTTCAAGCGCTACCTCGGGGCCGTGGGGCTTTTCGCGGTCGGCGACTTCTCGCACAGCCTCCTCATCCTGGCGGCCACGGGGTTGCTCACCGCTTCCCGCGGGGTGATCCCGGCCGCCCAAGCGGCGGGCATGCTCTATGTCCTGCGCAACCTGGTCCAGGTTTCGGCCTCCTACCCGATCGGCATGCTGGCCGACCGCATCGGGTCGCTTCCCGTTCTGATCGCGGGATACGCGCTGGGCGTGCTGGCGGCCTTGCTGACCGCCGCGGCCTTCTGGTTCCACTGGGGGGATCCGCCGATCCTCGGCCTCGTTTTTCTCATCTCCGGTCTTTACACCGCCGTCCAGGAAGCGCTCGAGTCCACGGTGACCGCGGAGATGGTATCCGGCGAGGCCCTCGCGATGGGATACGGCGCACTGGGCACGCTGAACGGCACCGGCAAGCTGGTCTCCAGCGCGGCGGTGGGCTTGCTGTGGACGGCCGTTTCGCCTGTTCTGGCCTTCGGGCTGGCGGCGGCGGTGATGGCCGGCGGGACGCTCGCACTGCTGCGCGCCCGACGCTGAGCGAGGATTTCACGGCAACGTGGCCTTTGAACGCTGGAGATCCACGGCCCTCCGGCTGAAGCGGGAGGTGAAGGCGCTGGCCCTCGCCTGCCGGGACCCCCGGGTCCCCTGGAGCGCTCGGGTGCTCGCGATCGTGGTGGTCGCCTATGCCTTGAGCCCCATCGACCTCATCCCCGACGTCATCCCCGTCCTGGGCTACCTGGACGATCTGATTTTGATCCCCCTCGGGGTTGCGCTCGTGATCCGGCTGATCCCTCCGTTCGTTCTCGATGAATGCCGGGAGAAAGCCCGCAACGCCGGCCCGGCCGCGGCGCGATCCGCTCGAATCGCCGCGCTTCTTATCGTGCTGCTCTGGGCCGGCGTTTTGTACTTTACGACCCGTTGGATCGCTGGTATGATTCGACGGTTTTGACGCCAGGGGATGGGGTCCCCCGTACAAGCGCCCGGCCGGGCTGATGACTCCTGCCGCACCCTCGTTTCTGCGGCGGATCCGCCCGGTGCGTTACCGGGCCGACGCGCCGCCGCAAGGCGGCTTTTTCTTTTGGAAGAGGTGCGGGTGAACTTTCACGAGGGAAAGGAGCCTCGAGCGTTCGCATGGAAGCCTTCTTCGTCACCGCCGCCGTCTGGCTGGCGCTTGCCGTCGTCTCCTCCGTCATCGCCTATCACCTGAAAATCTCGATCGCGCTCGTCGAAATCTGCGTCGGGGTGGCCGCTGCGGCGGCGGCGACCCGGCTCGGCCTCTTCGAGGCGCTCGGCACGAACGAGGGCTGGCTCAAGTTTCTCGCCTCCACCGGGGCCGTCCTGCTCACCTTTCTCGCCGGCGCCGAACTCGAGCCCGAGGTGATCCGCGCCAAGTGGAAAGAGGTGAGCGTGGTCGGCTTGATCGGATTTTTCGCCCCGTTTCTCGGCTGTGCGGCGCTCGCCCACTGGGTGCTCGGCTGGGACGCCCGCGCGAGCTGGCTCGGGGGGATCGCCCTCTCCACGACCTCGATGGCGGTCGTCTACGCCGTGATGCTCGAAACCGGCTTCAACCACACCGAGTTCGGCAAGGGGATCCTTGGGGCCTGCTTCGTCAACGACCTGGGAACGGTGCTTGCCCTGGGGCTCCTGTTCGCCCCCTTCACCTACCGCACGATCGTTTTTCTCGTGATGAGCGTCGCCGTCCTCTCCCTGCTCCCCTATCTCACGAACCTCCTCACCCGCCTCTACGCCCACCGCACGGCGGCCATCCGCACGAAGTGGATCCTGCTCGTCCTGATGGGGCTGGGGGCGCTCGCCCTCTGGTCGGGAAGCGAGGCGGTCCTGCCCGCCTACCTTGCGGGCATGATCCTCGCCGGCAGCGCGGCGCGGGACACCTTCTGGGTGCGGCGCATCCGCACGCTCACCGTGGGGTTCCTCACCCCCTTTTACTTCCTGCGGGCCGGGACGCTCGTTTCGCTCCCGGCGCTCTTGACCGCCCCGGTCGTGCTGGTCGTTCTCCTCGGCGGCAAGGTCGCCTCCAAGATCTTCGGGCTCTACCCCTTCATCTCCCTCTTCCGCCGCGACCGCAACGAGCGCTGGTATTACACGCTGCTCATGTCCACGGGGCTCACCTTCGGGACGATCTCCGCCCTGTACGGGCTCTCGAACGGCATCGTGAACCGGGAGCAGTACTCCTTTCTCGTGACCGCGGTGATCGGAAGCGCCGTCATCCCCACGCTGATCGCGGGCCTGGCCTTCCTGCCGCGGCACCTGATCCCCGAGGCCGAGGCGCAGGCCGAAGCGGTCGTGCCGGCCTGCATCCCCGAAGCGCCGAACGGGGACCTGGCCGAGGAGTAACGCGTTCGCCGCCCGGCGCCGGTCTGGGATCAGAGGATCCAGCGGCGGCGGATGTTGCGCAGGCTGAAGGAGAAGAGGACCCCGCAGGATAGGCCCAGGAGCGCGAAGTCGACGGCGGGCGTGAGAACGGCGGGCTGCCGCAGGGCGTGACGCAGCAGGTCGACGCCATAGGTGAGGGGAAACAGATAGGCGAGCGGCTTGAGAACCACGGGGAGATCGGCGATCGGGAAAAAGAGGCCGCAAAGGAAGATCATCGGAAAACGGAAGAAGTTCGAGAAGGTCTGGGCCTCGAAGACTTCGCTCACCGAGACGGCGATGAAGAGCCCGAGAAAGGTCGAGGAGACGGCGACCAGGAAAACGGCCGGAAGCGCCGTCCCCCAGGAGAGAGGGGCAAGATCGACGAAGAGGGCGGCGATCGCGAAAGGGACGAAGGCGTTGGCCACCCCGAAGAGGATCGCTCCGGCGGTCTTGGCGAACATAAGCAGTTCAAGGGAGATCGGCGCGAGCAGCAGCCGCTCGAAAGAGCGGCTCTTCTTCTCGAAGGTGACGGTCACCGCCAGCATCGAGGTCGTGCCGAAGAGGATCGAGATCGCGGCGACCCCGGGGAGCACCTCCCGCAAGCGCTCCGGCCCGGCGCCGGACTTGATGAAAAACATCGCCGTCCACGCCAGAGGGAAGAGGATCCCCCAGCTGACGTTGGGCGGCTTGAGGTAGTAGGCGCGCATGTCCTTGAGCAGGATGTTCCAGAAGGCGACGGCCTGCCTCATGCTTCACCGCCTCCTTTACGCGGCTCCTTCTCCCCCCGCATCGCCTCAGCCTCGATCCCGGTGATTTCGACGAAAACCTCTTCCAGGGAGGGGCGCTGACGGACGGCCTCCAGGACCTCGATGCCGCATTCCTCGAGATAGCGCACGATCGGGCCCAACGCGACGGGTGCGGAGGATTCCAGCAGGCAGCGCTTCCCGGAAAGCGAGGCCCGCGCGATCGACGGAAAGGCCCGGGTGAGCCCACCCAGCCGATCGCCGATTTCCCGCGACAGCGTCAGGCGGAGCAGGTGCCTTCCCTTGAGCGGCTCGAGCAGCTCCTCCAGCAAATCGACGCGCAGGAGGCGGCCGGAGGCGATGAAGGCGATCCGGCGGCAGAGCCGCTCGGCCTCCTCGATGTAGTGTGTCGTGAGAAAAATCGTCACGCCGCCGCGGCTCAGCTCCGCAAGAAGGCCCCGGATGCGGCGGGCGCTCGCCACATCGATCCCCGTCGTCGGCTCGTCGAGAAAGAGAATCGGCGGGCGGTGCATCAGGGCCGCGGCGATGGCAAGGCGTCTTTTCATGCCTTTCGAGTAGCCGGAAAATCTCCTGTCGGCGGCCTCCGCGAGACCGAAGACCCCGAGCAGCTCGCGCGCCCGCTCTTCGCGCGCCCGCTTGCGCATGCCGTAGAGCGCCCCGCAGAACGAGAGATTGTCGAACCCCGTCAACTCCGGGTAGAGATTGCTCTCGTCGGCCACGATTCCGAAGAGGTGCTGGGCGCGCTTCACCCGGCCGCTGGTCTCCTCGCCGTGGATGAAAACGCGGCCGCCATCGGGGCGGGCAAGCCCGGTGAGAAGATGGATGGTCGTGGTCTTGCCGGCGCCGTTCGGGCCGAGAAAACCGAAAATCTCGCCTTCGGCCACCTCGAAGGAAACCCGGTCCAGGGCCAGAACCCCGCCGTAGCGCTTGGTGAGCCCCTCGGCCCGGATCACGGGGGGATTCATGCGCCGTTCTCGGGCGGGAGTTCCGCTTCCGTACGCTGCGCGGCGGAAACACAGGGGTGGTCCCCCTTTTCCCCGTGACAAGCGCGGACCTGCTCCGGGGTGCAGGAAGCGGGGTTGTCTTTCAGGAGTTCGGGCTCTTTGCAGCAGCTCTGGCAGCACATGGTTCTCTCCTTGGTCTTCGGCAGCGCGGCGGCGGTCGCGGCAACCGGGCAGGGGATGCGGGCCGCGGCGCAGGAGCCCCAGCCCGACAGCGCCCGGGCGGCGTTTTCGAGAACCGCGCGCTGCACGCGGTAGTGCCGGAAGCGCCCCTTCCGTTCGGCTTCGACCAGTCCCGCCTGCTTGAGGACCTGCAGATGTTGCGATACGGCCGCTTGGCTGATGCCAAGCCTCACGGCAATCGCCCGGCCGCAGAGCTCGTGGCCGAGCAGCAGATCGACCAGGCGCAGCCGGGTGTCGTCTGCCAGGGCCTTGGCCACGCGGCCGATGATTAGGGCTGGAGATCTCATTCGATTAAGTAAAATCTTAAACGATATGCCGATGCCGATCAAGCGTTTTTTTTATGAAATGTAGGAAAAATCTTGTTTTTCAGAAAAATATGTGCGATTGGCTCGCCTGTGTTCATTCGCCGGGAGAAGCCTCATGAAGGATAGACCGGAGACAGGGGGAGAGAGCGTTCTTTCGGGCTGCGGGCCGGCATGCTGCCAGATCGAGGCCATCGTCGGCGTGGACGAAAAGGGCCAGATGGTTCTGCCCAAGGCCGTACGCGATCGTGCGGGCATTCGCGCCGGCGACAAGCTCGCCCTCATCGGCTGGCAGAAGGGGGGCGAAATCTGTTGCCTCGGCCTGATCAAGGCCGAATCGCTGGCGGAAATGGTGAAGGGCTGGCTCGGCCCGTTGATGAAAGAACTCGCGGAATAGACCGCCGGTCATCCGGCGGGAAAGTGAGGCGTCGAACCATGAACGAAACCATCAAGGACCGGGTACGCGCGGGCTACGGCCGCATCGCCCGCGGGCAGAGCTCCTCTTGCTGCGGCGGGGGATCCGCCTGCTGCGGCGGTGGCGCCTCGAGCCGCACGATCGCAGAAAAGATCGGCTATTCGCCGGAGGAACTCGAACAGGTTCCCGAGGGAGCAAACCTCGGCTTGGGCTGCGGCAACCCCGTCGCGCTCGCCGCGCTGGAGCAAGGGCAGACCGTGCTCGACCTGGGATCCGGCGCGGGCTTCGATTGTTTCCTGGCCGCGCGCGCCGTGGGCCCGACCGGCCGCGTGATCGGCGTCGACATGACGCCGGAGATGATCGCCAAAGCCAGGTCAAACGCGGAGCGGGCGGGGGTCCGCAACGTCGAGTTCCGCCTGGGCGAGATCGAGGCCCTGCCGGTCGCCGACCGCACGATCGACGTGATCCTCTCGAACTGCGTCATCAACCTCTCCCCCGACAAGCCCCGGGTCTTCGCCGAGGCCTACCGGGTCCTCAAGCCGGGCGGGGTGCTCGCCGTCTCGGACATCGTCCTGAAGCGTCCGCTCCCGCAGGCGATTGCTTCATCCGTTTCCGCCTATGTCGGCTGCATCGCCGGAGCGAGCCGGAAGGAAGACTACCTCGCCATGCTCGGGGCCGCGGGTTTCTCCGCGGTGGAGATCATCGAGGAAACCCCGTTTTATGCGGTGGAAGAATCGGACGACCCGTTTCTGAGGGGAATCCGCGAGCAGGCGGGCCTCTCCGAGCAGGAACTCCGGCAAGCGGCGCAATCCGTGGTGAGCCTCAAGCTCCGGGCGCGGAAAGCTCCTTGACGAGGAAAGCCGCGCTCTGGGGGCAAAGGGAGGCGAACTCTCTCGTTCCCCGGATCGCCTCGGGCGCCTCCGCCCGCGGAACCCGGCGGTAGCCCCGGGATCGAAAGTAGGTCTCCGCCGTCGTCGTGAGGAGATAGAGGCGGGCCACGGACCGCCCCCGGGCATGGGCCTCCGCCGCCGCGAGCAACCGGCCGGCGAGGCCTTCTCCCCGGTGGCGGGGATCGACCGCAAGCGAGCGCAGCAGCGCCGCTTCCCCGTAAATCTCAAGCCCCACCGTGCCCAGGAGTTCCTCTCCCGCGAGGGCCCCGAGAAAAAAGGGCCCCGGCCCCCCGGTGAGATCCGCCGTCGGCAGGCGGCAGGAATCCAGCAAACGGCGGATCGCCGCCCGGTCGGACACCGGGCGGATGATGGCCGGCGGGGTCTTTTCCATCTTGTTTCGGCCTCCTCAACGGAGCAGGTTCTCTTTGAGCAGCTTCAGCCCTTCCTCCCGCGCTTGCAGAACCCGCCTCAAGTCGACACCGGCGAGCTCGGGCCGCCGCAGGATCTTTTCGGCGAGCACCCGGCGGTAGAGCAGGTACTCCTCCTTGCCCGAGATCGCGGCCGGCACTTCCTCCACGTGCAGGAACCCCTCGATCGGGCGGTTCTTGCCGTTGCGGTTGCCCTCGGTCAGGTCCACCCGGAAGCGCTCGTGGACGAGGAAACAGTGCACCATCGGGATGTAGGGCAGGCCGAATCGGTCGAGCAACCGTTTAGTTCCGGTCACGATCTCCTCGGTCATGGCGTAGATGCCGACATTCTTGCGGACATCGAGGCCCTGCTCCGCGGCCAGCGTCCCGATCACGGCGTGCTTGGTGGTGCAGGTGCCCTTGTTTTCCCGGAAAAGGATCATGCGTTCGTCGCGATCGGAATTGTACCCGTAGGGGAGCTCGTGGACCCAGCGGCAGGCGTCGTGAAACCGGCGGATCTCCCGCCGGAGAAATTCTTCGCTCACGGGTCCGGCCGGCGAGAGCTCTCGGTCAGGGAACACGGTGTAACGATCCATGGGGACTCCTCCTGGCAGCCGCCCTGCGGCGGAATCATTCTGTCAGAAGATAGCGCCCCATCGTTAGGAAACGATGAGAGGCTTCGCCGGGCGCTCTTCGGCTCACGGCAGGGCGTTGAAGGCCCAGCCGACGGTGAGAATCCCCAGCGCGACGATCCCGACGAAGGAGGCGAGCAGCCGCGGCTTGAGCACGCGGCGCAAAATCAGGATCTCAGGGAGCGACAGCGCGATGACGCTCATCATGAAGGAAAGCACCGTTCCGAGCGCCGCCCCCTTGCCGAGCAGCGCTTGGACGATCGGGATCATCCCGGCGGCGTTCGAATACATGGGAATCCCGATCCCGACGGCGAGGGGGACCGACCACCAGGCCTCTTTGCCCATGAGCGCGGCGAGCACGGCCTCCGGCACGTACCCGTGGATGACGGCCCCCACGGCGATCCCGAGGACGATCCATTTCCACACCCGGCCGACGACACTCCTCACGGCGTCCAGACCGGCCTGGGCGCGCTCCCGGAAGGAGCCGGGGCCCGCGACGCTCCGGGTCTCGTTCAAGCGCACTGCGGCAACCCACCCCTCGATGTACCGCTCGAGCCGCAGGCGCCCGAGCACGAAGCCGCCGAAAACGGCGATCGCGATCCCGGTCCCGGCATAGAGGAGTGCGATCTTCCAGCCGAGCAGGCCGTGGAGCAGAAGAAGCGCCACCTCGTTCACCATGGGGGCGGCGATCAGAAACGAAAAGGTGACCCCCAGCGGGATCCCCGCGGTCACGAAGCCGATGAAGAGGGGGATCGCCGAGCAGGAGCAGAAGGGGGTGGCGACCCCGAGGAGGGCGGCCAGCACGTTCCCCACGGCCTCCCGCCGGCCGGCGAGGATGCGGCGTGTGCGCTCGGCGGTGAAGTAGGTGTTCAGGATGCCCACGGCGAAGACGACGACCGTAAGCAGCATCAGGACCTTCGGGGTGTCGTAGAGGAAAAACTCGACCGCCGCGGCGAAATGCGTCCCCCTCTCGAGGCCGAACGCCCCGTAAGTCAAGGCTTGGGCCGCCCGGGGGAGTTCCCGGTAAATCGCCCAGCCGGCTCCCAGAACGACGAGGAAAAGAAACCCCTCCCAGAGCCGGATCTTGCGCAAGGCCCTATCGGCCGGCGGTGCGGAGGGTCCGCCGGCCGCGCCGCAGCAGGAAGGGAACTCGGAGATCGGTTTCAGTTCCATGGAAAGCTCCTGGATCACCGCCGCATGAGAAAGAAGGGGGTCCTCCGGTTTTCGGTCTCTCACGGGGAGGGCGTTTCCCCGCTCTTCTGAGGTCTCCGTTCCGCCGCCGGCCGGAGGGCTTCTTGCAGGATCTCGATCGGGTGGCGGACGGGATAGGGCAGGAGCTGCCGAAATTGCAGCCTGCAGCTCAGGCAGTCGGTCAGGATCGCCTGGGGCTGTGCTTCCGCGATATGGCGCATCAGGCGGTCGCCGATGGCGATCGAGGCCTCGTGAAAATCCTGCTTGAACCCCATCACGCCGGCCAGACCGCAGCAGTAAAGGTTGCCCTCGAGCGCGTCCGTCTCCAGTCCCGGTACACGGCGCAGGAGCTCGAGGTAGGGCCGACCGAACTGCTGCTCCCGCTGATGGCAGGGCGGGTAATAGAGGGCCTGCAGGCGCACCGGGGAAAACGCGGCGGGCCCGGCGCCCTCGCGCACCCGCTGCAGGAGATACTCGCCGACATCAAAGGTCTTCTCGGCGACGGCGATGCGCCGCAGGGGGTCGAGCCCCGAGAAATAGCCTTCGTCTTTGAGGATGTTTTCGAAAATGGTGCGATCGAAGAGCTCCATTCCTTCGGCGGGGCGCCCTCCCGCCCGCGCCCGCGCCGGGGCGCGGATGAAACGCGGATCGGCCCCGATCTTCCCCTGGTAGGCCTCCGAAAAATAGGCCCCCTCGGCGAGGAGCCCGCGCAGCATGAAGCTGCAGGTCGGGCAGGAGCACAGGATGTCGTAGCCCTCCTCCGCCGCGCCGGAAAGGAGCTCGAGGTTCTCCGCCGCCGCCCGCAGGGTGAATTCCCGGTCGCCCTCGAGGAAGGAGGGCATGCCGCAGCAGGAAAGAGGCGGACAGAACACGGACAGGCCCCATGCCTGCAGGACCTCGACCGTGGCGCAAGCGACCTCCGGGAAGAGGTAGGTCGCCGTGCAGCCCGCGAAATAGAGGACCTTGCTTCCCCCCGCCTGCGGTTTGCGATGCAGGCCGCGTTTTCGCGCCCACCGGGTGAACGGCTCCCGCGGGAAGGCGGGCAATCTCCGCTCGGGGTGGATCCCGAGCCAGCGCTTGAGCCGCTCTCCCGTCCGAGGGGAAGAGAGCAGTCGGTCGGTCAGGCGGGGGAAGGCGCCGCAGATTCTCCCCAGCCGCGCGACATCTTCAATCAGCCGCACGCGGGGGGGCAGCCCGTCGCGGCTGACGAAAGCGGTCTTGGCCCGAATGATGTCCGCCCGGATGTTGGGGCAGGGGCAGAGCGCGCAGAAATTGCATCGCTCGACGAGCGCCCGGAGTTCTTCGGCGGTGGGCTTGCGGCCGGTCTCCTTTTCCCGGTCGTAGAGGCGGTAGAGCTCGGGAAAGAAAAGACAGGCCTCGTCCAGAATCGGCCGGCAGCATTCGCAATCGGCGCAATCCCGGATGACCCGGCGGGCGATCTCTTCCGGAGATTCCGGCGATGGGTTGTCTTTCACGTTCAGGGCGTCCTCAGGGTTCTCCCGGCGGCCCGCCGCTCACCGACATCCGCCAGCAGCCGTAATCGCCCATGTACACCGGCAATATCCCCCCTTCGGGCGGGAGCGCGTCGAGAAGGCGGCGCTCGATGAAGAGCTCGATCCCGCCCGCCGCCAGCCGTTCGCAGGGCCGGTCGTCCAAGGGTTTGCCGATCCGACCGATCGGCCCATCGACCCCATGTCATCAGCCGACGACCGTCCTGCCCGTAAACACGCTCAGGATACCGCCGCGCTCGGCGACGAACGCCTGCTGCTCACCCGAGAGTTCTATGCGCCACGATCGTTTCACCGTTTTTCCCCCCCCCGCCGGCCCCGCCCTTCGCGGCCCCCCTGCGGCCGGCGGCACGCCGGGCTTGGCGCCGGCAGATCTCCTCGGGGTCTCGGCGCAAAATCGCCCCCAGCCTCTCGCGGTCCCGCCGGATCGCCGCCGGGGCATCCTCCCGCCAGGCGCCGAGAAGAGCCATCGCTTTCCCCGCCGGGGCGGATGCTTCCTCATCGGCCATCCTGTAGTACATCCACCGCCCCCGTTTCTCCGCCGCCACCAGCCCGGCACGCCGCAGGATGTTCATGTGCTGGGATACCGTGGACGGCGCGAGGCGAAGCAACGCCGCCAGCTGACAGGCACAGAGCTCCCCCTGATGGAGAGCGAACAGGACTCGCAGGCGGTTTTCATCGGCGAGCGCCCGAAGAAGACCCACCAGAGCCTTCATCCCCCCGCCTCCGTGCCGCGGGGTGATTTGCCTTGCATGCCGACGGGGCGCTTCGATCACGGTTTGCAGCTCAGGTAGCACACCCCCGCCGGCGTCTCGACCGCGTAGGGGAAATATTTCTTGCGGAAAAAGAGCGCCACGTTGACCAGGCTGATCAAAATCGGCACCTCGAGCAGGGGGCCGATCACGGTTGCAAACGCCTGCCCCGAATTGATGCCGAAGATGGCCACGGCCACCGCGATGGCCAGCTCGAAGTCATTGCTCCCGGCCGTGAAAGAAACCGTCGTGCTCTGGGCATAGTTCGACTTGATTTTGTAGGCGATGAAGAAGGTCGCAAACCACATCAGGAAAAAATAGACGGCCATCGGCAACGCCACGATCAATACGTCGAGCGGCGTCCTGATGATCTTGTCTCCCTGGAGGGAAAACATGACGATGATGGTGAAGAGGAGGGCCACCAGGGTGATGGGCGAAATCTTGGGGACGAACCGGGTTTCGTACCACTCCTTCCCCTTGGCCTTGAGAAGAGAAAACCGGGTCACCACCCCCCCGATGAAGGGAATGCCCAGGTAGATGAACACCGTCTTGGCGGCTTCCCCCATGGAGATGCTCACATCCAGCCCCTTCACCAAGCCGAGCCAGTTCAGCCCGAGGGTGATGAAGAGATAGATCATCGGTGCGTAGAAGAGCACCTGGAAAACGGCATTGAAGGCGACAAGCCCGACCGCGAGCTCGCGGTCCCCCTCCGCGAGCTCGTTCCACACGATCACCATGGCGATGCAACGGGCGAGGCCAACCAGGATGACACCGATCATGTAATCCGGGTGGTGACGCAGAAAAATGACCGCCAAGACAAACATCACCACCGGCCCGATCACCCAGTTCTGCAGCAGGGAAATGACCAGAAGCCTTTTGTGCTGCAGCACCTTGCCCATCTCCTCGTATTTCACCTTCGCCAGCGGCGGGTACATCATCAAAATCAGTCCGACGGCGATGGGAATCGAGGTCGTCCCGATCTGCATGCCGGAAATCAAGGCGGTGGCGGCCGGAATGTAATATCCCATCAGAATCCCCGCCGCCATGGCGAGGAAAATCCACAGCGTGAGAAACCGGTCGAGAAAGGCCAGGCGTTTCATGCCGGTCGATGCCATTGCAGGCTCCTTTCCGGTGCCCCCCGCCGGCGGGGGTGCGGATCATATTTCGTCAATGGACGAAATATAGGAGGCCCGGAAGGAGCCTGTCAAGAGACGGGAGAAGAGAAGGGGCGGCCGAAAGCCTCCGGCCCGAGGCCCGCAAGGGGGGGGCGGCGGCGGGACTCAATCGATATATTTTCGGAAATCGAACTGCCCCTCGCGGGGGTGGAGAATCGCCTCGCGGATCGCATCCCGGATCGCCCGCACCTTGAGCAGGCGCTCTTCCTCGGTTCCCGTGACCGCCGCCGGGTCCGGGAAAGGCATGTGCCAGCGCTGCGTGATGCCGGGGAAGACGGGGCAGTCGCCCTCGGAGTCGCTGCAGACGGTGATCACGTGGTCGAAGAGCCTCCCCTGGCGGAAAAGCGCGAACACCCCTTGGGGCTTCTTGTCCGAGAGGTCGATCCCTTCCTCCCTCATCACGGCGACGACCAGGGGGTTCACCCGCTCGGCCGGCTCGAGGCCCGCGCTTTCGACATGGATCTTCCCCCCGGCGAATTTCCGAAGGTACGCCTCGGCGATCTGGCTTCTGCCGCTGTTGTGCCGGCAGATGAACAGGACCCGTACCCGGGACATGGTCGCCTCCTTGCTCTTCCGGGAAGTCGCCCCCGCTCTTAGCGCAACGGATCCGATCCCGGAAGCCCAAAAGCAAGGCTTAACCAAATTCTAACCGGGGCCGCCGGTGGGGGAGGTGCAAAAGGACGGTTTTCCCGCGACCCCGTCCTGGACGGGTTCGGCGGCAAGCCTGCTCTTGCGCTTCAGCGGCGGGAAATGCGGCGTTTGAGGCGCTCGATCGTCCCCGCCCAGCGACCCCGCCCCAGGGCGCTGCGCAGCGCGGGCAGCCGCTCGCGGGCCGCCCGCTCACCCGCGGCGACCAGCTCGTGGACGGAAGCGAAATCCGTCCAGTGAAAATCCTCCAGCGCGGGCTCGACGACCACGTCACAGGCCCGTCGCCCGGCGCTCCGCAGGTGAAACATCATGATCTCGGTTGCGCGCTGGAGGACATCGATTCCGTCGCGGAGAAGCCGGGCGGCCTCAAGACGGGAGCCCGCGTCGACCCCGACGACCGTCTCGGCGCCGAGTTCCCGGGCGACCCCCGCGGGCAGAGCCTCAAGCAACGCTCCATCGGCCAGCAGCATCCCCTGGTGCGCCACGGGCGGCATCAGTCCGGGAAGCGCGCTGCTCGCCATCACCGCCCGGTGGAGCGACCCCTCCCGGAGAATCACGCGGCGCCCCCGGACCAGGTCCACGGCGGTCGCCGCGAAGGGGATCCGCAAGTCCGCAAAGGTGAGATCGGGCACGAGGCGAGAGAGGCACTCCCGGACCTCCCGCTCGGAAAGCAGCGACCCCCGAAGGAGCGCCAGGTTCAGCAGGTATTCTTTGGCCGCGAAATCCCCGATGCGCTCGAGCACGCCCTGCCGGATCCCGGCCGCGGGCCGGTTCGCTTTCAGCCGGCGAAGCGCGCCGCTTGCGGCGCCGCCGGGGGCGAACAGCCGTGCCGCGGCCTTTTTCAAGGCCTCCGCGTCAGGGCATAGGGCATACGCGGCGCCGATCACCGCACCGATGCTGCTGCCCACGATCAGGTCGGGGATCCGCCCTTCCTCCTGGAGGACCGATAGAACGCCGATGTGGGCGAGGCCGCGCGCCCCGCCTCCGCTCAGCGCCAGCCCGAAGCGCGGCATCGCACCCATGGCTTCACCCGGGGGGCGGGGGGCGGCCTGCGCCGCATCCGCCGATGAAAGACGACCGCGAGCGCCCTCTGAAGAACGAACGCCGGCGCCACGGCGAACTGAGCAAGCTCCGGCAGCCTCAAGCCACGGCCGCGGCGAGGGGAAGGACCGGGAAGACGATCGTCGGCCCCGCCGCCGGAGGAGCGCGCCCGATGGCCTTGGCGCACCGCAGCGGCACGGATGGGTTCACGCCCGTGAACACCCGAGTGCCCGCGGCCGTCCCTCAACCGGCGGGCCTCAAGGGGTCCTGGAGCGTCATGTCGCGCTTTCGCCCCCGCCGTTCGTGTACCTGCAGTCCGACCGCAAGAGGCTCGGCGGCGAATCCCTGAGGGCAGGATCTTCGACATCAGCGCCATCGGCCGCGGTTCTCCCCCGGACCTTCCCGCATGCGCTCCACAACCTCACGGGTTTTCGTCGTTTTCGCCACCTTTCTTCCCCTCTCGAGCGCGTCTCAGGGACCGGGAAAAACGGGCAGCGAGGGGCCCCGCCGCGCGGCCGGCATCTCGGACGGCGGCCTGGATCACCGGAAACCGCTCCGCCGTCCGCGGCCTGCGTCGGCTTTCTCTATCCCTCCCCGATTTGCCGCCCGCGGCCCGGAATCGGCCGGCAGGGCGGCTGCGGAGCGCCTCGTCCCGCGCGGGTGAAGACGATCTGCCAGAGCTGGATCGCCCGGGCGCGGAAGGCGCCGGCGCAGGAGAGGAGGTAGTAGTCCCACATGCGTTTGAACCGCGCGCCGTATTTCGGCGCCAACCGCGGCCAGGCTTGCTCGAAGCGGCGATGCCAAGCCAACAGCGTGCGGTCGTAGTGGGGGCCCAGGTTGTGGACGTCCTCGATGACGAAGAGCCCCTCGGCGGCCCGGGCGATCTGGGCGAGCGAGGGCAGCATGCCGTTCGGGAAGATGTAGCGCGTGATCCAGGGATCGCAGCCCCGGCGCGAATCGTTGCCCCCGATCGTCTGCAGCAGGAAAACGCCGTCCGCCGCAAGCAGGGAGGCGGCTTTTTCCATGAAGCATCGGTAGTTCTTGGAACCCACATGCTCGAACATGCCCACGGAGACGATCTTGTCGAAGACGCCCTCGATGTCCCGGTAGTCGGTTTCGACCCCCTCGACCGGCAGCCCGCGGCAGAACTCTCGGGCATGGGTGAGTTGCTCGCGGGAGAGGTTGACGGCCGTCACGCGGCAGCCGCTGCGCTCGGCGGCGTAGCGGGCGAAGCCCCCCCAGCCGCAGCCGATGTCCAGGAGCCGGTCGGAGGCCTGGAGATCGATCTTCCGGCAGATGAGTTCCATCTTCCTTCGCTGGGCCTCCTCCAGGTCGTCGCCCTCGCCGAAGAAAGCGCAGCTGTACTGGTTGTAAGAATCGAGAAAGGATAGAAAGAGATCGTTTCCCCGCTCGTAGTGCTGATCGACGACGCGTCGCGCCCGCGCGCGCGATTGGAGGTTGAAGAGGATCGCCGGAAGCGATCGCAGGGCGAGGCGCAAGCTTCCGCGCACGCGGCCCTCGATCCCGCTCCGCAGGAGGCGATCGAAGAACGCGTCGAGGCGCGGGCAGTCCCACCACCCGTCCATGTAGGATTCGCCGAGACCGAGATTTCTCTCGGCGATCACCCGGCGGTAGAAACGCGGGTCGTGCACCTCGAGATCCCAAGGTCGATCCCCGCCGACCGTCACCCCGGCTTCGGCCAGAAGTTCTTTGACCAGTCGCTGATCGTCCCGCATTGCGCCGCAACCCCGGCCCTCCGCGGACGGTCCCTTCCGTGTCCCGAAACCCGAAATGGACCGTGATCGCGGGGCCTTGTGGAAAAAAAATCCATGCTTAGCTTGTGCGATGGGACAAGTCGTCGGCTCTCCTCGAATCCCGAAAAAGCACGCCGGCGCTCGAGCGCCTGGAAAACCTCGCGATCGACAGGCATCGGCCGGCAGGAGGCCAACCGGGAACGTTTCGTTTGCCAGGCGCCGTGCGAACCCTTGGCCAAGGAGGTTCAGGTATGGCGACGCAAACGGCTGTTGACGCCCCGAGGGTCCTTTCTCTGGACCGCACCCCTTCCATCCCGGCGGTCGGCGGCACTCCGCTGCGACGGACGAGCCATTTCCGCCGCGCCTGCCGCAGCTGGCTCATCCCCTACCTCAGATCGCGGCTCGCGGCAAACGAGTTCCGGCCCGTGCTTTCCTTTTTCTATACCGATCTCAATTGCAACCTGGCCTGCAGTTACTGCTACAGCCGCGGCAAGAACATCCCCGGCATGAGCTGGGAAACGGCCCGTGCGGCGGTGGATTGGCTCGAACGGCAGGGCTGCCGCGTGCTCGCCTACATGGGCGGCGAGCCCCTGGTGCGCAAATCCTTCATCGTCGAGCTCACGCGGCTGGCCGCACAGAAGGGCTTCTTCGTCTACCTCCCGACCAACGGCATCCTCATGGACCGGGACTTCATCGACGCGATCGGCGAAGCCGGGGTCGCCGCCGTGAACCTCGCGGTCGACGCCATGGACGGCTATGCGGGGATCCCCAAGAACCTGAAACGCATCCTGCCGCAGTTCGAATATCTTGTCGAGCAGGAGAAGCGCTACGGCTACCACACGTTCCTCAACATCAACATCACCGGAAAGAACGTCGACGACGTGATGGCGCTGACGGAAACCGCCCACCGCTACGGCATTGCGACCGATTACCACATCAGCGAACCGCCGCCGATCGACTACGAGGGCTTCGATCCGGGCAAGACGGATGTCTGGATCCACGAGTCGCAAGTCGACGCCGTCGACGAGCTGATCGACTGGCTGATCGCCAAGAACCGCGCCGGCTACACCATGGTCAACTCGGTCGCCCATCTCGAGGCGATGAAGCGTTTCATCCGCCGCGAGCTTCCCCCCTGGCCGTGCCAGGCCGGGCGGATCTCCATGGTCATCCGGCTGGACGGAAGCTTCACCCCCTGCTTCGAATATTACGCGAGCGAGGAGGACTGGGGCGACATCCGCCGGGGACCGCGCTTCGACGAGGAGCGCCTCGAACGCCTCAAGGCGCGCTGCAGCCCGGGGTGTCTTTCGACCTGCAACTTCCAGGTCAGCCACTACTCGCAATCTTGGCTGCGCTCCCTGCAGTGGGTGGCCAAGCACGCCTACTCCCAGTTTTTCGGCGTTTCCTGAAACCGTGGAGACGGACCGGCCGCCCCGAAGGGCGGCCGGCGTGAAGCGCGGGGGAAAGGGGAAAACGATCCCCCTTTCCGCGGGGGGTGAGGTTCAGTTGCCTTTCGGCGGGGAAGCGATATCGAGCAACTTCATTCTCATTTCGCTCATCTCGCGGTGGATCTCGTCGGAGATCTCCAGCATCTCCCGCTGCAGAGCGACGGCCCGGGCGGGGTCGGGGTTTCCGCTCGCCAGCAATCCCCTCCACTCCGTTTTCTTCGCCCAGAGCTCCTCGCGCAACGGGGCGACCCGGGCCTCGTAGTCCTGTCTGAGCTGCAGCATCCGTGCGTTCTGCTCGGGGGTGAGGGTCTGCCCGATGGCCGGGCCCAAGCCGCATCCCCAGCCTCCACCGAAACCCCGCGGGCCGGCAAGCGCCGTTCCGCCCGCCAGGGCCAGCATCGCCGCCGCCGATCCGATCACCATCCAGGTCTTGCCTTTCATTTGCATGTCTCCTTTCGTCTTCGCTGAAATTACCAGGGCCTGCCTCCGAGCATGCGCCCCCCGCGCCCGGGGCCCATGCCCCGGCCCATCCTCGGCAAGCGCTCGCGTTGCTCAGGGGTGAGCAGGGAATGGAGTTCGAAACGGTGCCGGGTCATCTTTTCCCGCAGGCGGAGGTCGAGCTCGGCCAGTTCGCGTTGCTTGGCGAGAATCTTCTCCTGGTCCGGGTTCGGCTCCGCCCAGAGAGCGCGCAATTCGGATCTCTTCGCAAGCCGCTCATTCTGCAGCGGGGCCACCTCGGCCCAGTGCTTTTTGCGCAGCTCTTCCATTTTCTGGATCTGCTCCGGAGTCAGGTCGGGGAGTTCGCTGGAAAGCCCGCCGTACCCGGGGCCCATGCCCGGCCCACGGCCCATGCCGCCACCGCCGCCCCAACCCCCGGGGCCGGCAAGGCTTTCGGACGCCATGGCGATCATGATCGCTGCCACCACGCTCGCTGCCTTGAGTTTCATTTCCATCCTCCTCTCGCAAGGCTTTCGCCAGTCAGGAAATGCAGGTCGCATGCCAACTTTCCGCAAGGCTCGAGTTTATTTTAATCATAATTTTTTCAATAATTTATAGATGAGAACGGCTCTTGCTCGATTTTACCCGCGGAAAAACTTGTCGACCCGCCGCACCAAGAAAAAAATAAAATCCAGTATAAACAGATGGTTGAAACCGAAGATCACGCATGGTCGGGTTCGACAAAAATGTCGAGCCGCGGCGGCGAGCCGATCTTGCCCGACATCATGAAAGAGAGTATTCTCAACGCGAGGGGATCGGTGATGAAACGAAAAACAGAGCGGCTTTCGGAACGGCCTTCCCCCGGGGAAGGGCGCATGTTTCTCCAGCCGCTCGCCGTTGCGGCGGTTTCTCTCGTCATCTGCACTCTCTTCCTGGTGACAGCGATGCTGAGCAGCCGCAGGCTGGAGGAAGCGCTGATCGAAGGCCTGCACGCACGGGCGTCTTCCATCCTCCAGGGGATCGAGCTGTTGGCGGAACGAAAGTTCGAGCGCTGGGAAAAGCTGCTGCAGGCCGGAAACTCCGACCCGTTCTCGCTGGACCCCCCCCTGGAGGAACTCTTTTCCCTGCGGGAAATGCTGGTTTCCGATCTCCTGGCGACGGCGGCCGAACTGGACCTCACGCTTTCCGCCGGGGCGTCCGCCGAGGCAGCTCTCGGGGAAATCCTCGCCGCCCGGGAAATCTCGGCCATTGTGCTCCTCGAAGCCGGCGGCAAAGTGGCCCGTGTCGCCGGCCGCTTGCCCGCAGGGGTTTCCCTCCCCGAACTCTCCGGGCTTCTTCCGCCGGGGGACAATGTCGCCGTGCGGCTCTGGGAAGACGAGCCGCTCTCCCTGGCTTGTGTCGGGATGCGAAGGGCTGATTCCCATGGGGCGGTATTTCTTTTCATCGAGCGCGATGGGGTCCGCCGCTGGGCCCTCCGGCGTGCGTTCCGGGAGGCGGCCGAAGAGGTGGGCTGGCGCGAAGAGGTCGCCTATCTCCATCTCGAAGACCATGGCGGCCGCGGGATCCTCTCCCTGGGCGATGCGCCCGAAGCCCTGCCGGCGATCCCCGCTCCCGCCGAGGGCCGGATGCAGCGCCTGCCGGGAAAAGAGGGGGGCTCTCTCGAGGCCGCGCGCCGGATCCGCGTGGGTGGCGAGGAGCCGTTTTTCGCCCGGATCGGGATGCGTGCCCGAAGCCTCGACGTGCTGGTGCGCGACCACCGCCGCCACGCCTACTTGTCCGCGGCGATGATGGTCGGCCTGGGGCTTCTGGCCATCCTGCTCCTCTCCTGGAACCAGAACCGCCACCTGCGGCGCACCCAAGAACTGCAACGGCGCCTTCACCAGACCGAGCGCCTCTCCTCCCTGGGGCAACTGGCCGCCGCCGTCGCCCACGAGATCCGCAACCCCCTGAACGCCGTGAGCCTTGCGATCCAGCGACTGCAGCGCGAAGCCGCGGCCGAAACGGGAAAAGGCAACCCCGAGGAGACGGCGAAGCTCCTGCAGACCGTCCGCGGCGAAATCCGGCGCCTCGACCGCATCGTCGAGGATTTCCTCTCGCTGTCGCGCGCCGGCAGGCTCGAGCTTCGGGCCGTTTCCCTGCGCGGCCTTCTCGAATCCCTGCTCACGCTCCTGGGGGAGGAGGCGAAAACGCGCAACGTCGTTCTCGAGCCTGTTTTTCCGGAAACGGATCTCGTCATGAACGGGGACGAAAACCGCCTGCGGCAGGCGCTGCTCAACCTGCTGAAAAACGCGCTCGAGGCGCTGCCGAAGGGAGGGAGCATCCGCCTCGCCCTGAAGCCCCGTCCCCCCGGAGAAGCAGAGATCGAAGTCCACGACACGGGGGTCGGTATCCCCGCCGCGAGCCTTGCCGCGGTCTTTGACCCCGACTACACGACCAAGCCCGGGGGCCTGGGCTTGGGGCTTCCGATCGCCCTGCAGATCATCCGGGCCCACGGGGGCGAGCTCACCGTCGAGAGCGAACCCGGCCGCGGGACGACTTTCACGGTCCGGCTGCCGCTTGCGGGACGGAGGTAGCAGAACCTTATGCAACCGCTCGACATCCTGGTCGCCGAGGACGAGCGCGTCCAGCGCGAGATGCTGCGCGATTTCCTCGTCGGCCAGGGCCACCGCGTCCTGGAGGCCGAGAACGGAAAAGCCGCCCTGGACAAGATCCGGGACGCGAGCCTCGACCTTGCCATCCTCGATTACCGCATGCCCGACCGGACCGGGCTCGAGGTGCTCGAGGAGGCCCGGCGGATCAACCCCGAGCTCGACGTGATCCTTCTCACCGCCTACGGCACGGTGGACGGCGCGGTGGCGGCCATGAAGGCCGGGGCGGCGGACTATCTCGGAAAACCGGTCGACCTGGAAGAGCTGCTGTGCGTGATCGAGCGCATCGCCCGCCACCGCACCCTGCGGCGCGAAAACGAGATCCTGCGCGAGCAGCTCGCCGAGGCCGGGCTGAAACCGGAAGATCTCGTCTTCCGCAGCCCGCAGATGGCCGAACTCGTCAACCTCGCCGGACGGGTCGCCGCCAGCAACGCGACGGTGCTTCTGCGCGGGGAGAGCGGAACGGGAAAGGAACTCTTCGCGCGCCTCATCCACCGCCTGAGCCCGCGCGCCGCAAAGCCGCTCATCATCGTGAACTGCGCCGCGCTCAGCGAGACCTTGATCGAAAGTGAGCTCTTCGGCCACGAGCGCGGCGCCTTCACCGGCGCCGCCCAGCGGCGGATCGGCCGCTTCGAGCAGGCTGACGGGGGAACGCTTTTTCTCGACGAGATCGGGGATGTCTCCCCTGCGGTCCAGGTCAAGCTCTTGCGGCTGATCCAGGAGGGGGAGTTTCAGCGCGTCGGGGGAAACCAGACGCTTCGGGCCGACGTGCGCCTGATCAGCGCGACCCACCAGGATCTCGAGGCGAAGATCGCCGCCGGCGCCTTCCGCGAAGATCTCTACTACCGGCTGAACGTCGTCTCTCTCTCCATTCCGCCGCTTCGCGAGCGCCGGGAGGACATCCCGCCGCTCGTCGACCATTTCGTCACCCGCTTCGCGAGCGAAAACCGCAAGGCCGTGAAGGGGGTGAGCCGGGAGGCGATGGACCAGCTCCTCAAATACGACTACCCGGGCAACGTGCGCGAGCTCGAAAACATCATCGAGCGTGCCGTCGTGCTCGCCCGGGGTGAGCTCGTCACCACCGAAGAGCTGCCCTTCGGCCGCGTGAAGGCGGGCGGGGAAGCCATCCCCGGCGTGCCCCCTGCCGGGCAGACCCTGCGGCAGGCCGTGGAGAGTCTCGAGCGCCGGATGATCGCTGCGACATTGAAAGAAACGGGCGGCAACCAGAGCCGCGCAGCGGATCTTCTGGGCTTGAGCGAGCGGATGCTGCGCTACAAATTGAAAAAATACGGGTTGAAGCCGGGATAGCTCCTTGCGCCGGCCCAAACCGGCCTGGATCCCCGCGTAAGCCGCACCCCGCTCTTCAAGCCAGCGGGGATGGGGGGCGATGCACGCTGCCGCTCTTGCGTCTGCCTACCCCCCTCAAGGGCAGACGATGATGTTTCTGGCCCAGAGGCAATCGCCGCAGGTGGGGTGACGGTTGCCGAAGCAGTCCTCCTCGTTCGACTCGGAAAAGTCGCAGCCGCCGCAGTGAACGCAGGGCGAAAAGTCGAACTCGAGCACGCGGCGGCGGAAGCTCCGGTACTCCTCCCGGTTCCAGAGGTCGCCGATCTCCTCGGCGGCGATGTTGCCCACGGTCCAGCGCCGGATCCGTTTTTCGCGTCCCAGGACGAAGCAGCGGTAGGAATGCATGAGGGGGATGCAGGGGCTGACCCCGCCGTCCCAGGCGACGGCGGCGGCCCCCTGCTCGACGAAGCGGCAGTGCCCGTCGGCCTCGGGGTTGCGCGGCCGCGGCGGCACCGGCTCGGCCGCACAACCGGACCAGAACACCTCGTCGAGGGCCTCGAGATTCTCCGGCCGAGCATCCACCCGCGGGGCGATCACCCGCGGATAGAAGGGCGAGCCGCTGTTCGTCCAGGGCTTTTCGGCCGACATCCAGTAGAGGATCTCCTCTTTCAGCTCCTCGGTGTAGGGCAGGAGGTTCGTGAGGATGATGAAGGAGGCCCCCATCTCGAAGGCCAGCCGCCTGAGCCTTTTCAGCTCGGCGAGGTTTTCGCGCGTGAGGACGAATTCGATGCCGATCTCGGGTTTCGTCCGCCCCCGTTCGTGCCGCAGGAGGCGAAGCCCGCGCACGTTCTCGAGGACCGCATTCAAATCCGCCCCCCCGTGCCCCGCCGCATGGCCCGCCGGGGATACGCCGTCCACGGAGACGATCAGCCGGTCCAGGCCGGCGGCGATCAGCCCGCATGCCGTCTCCGGCGAAAGGAGCAGGCCGTTGGTGACGAGTTCCGTCTCCGCGCCCAGGGCGGAGACGGCGGCGACCATCTCCGTGATCCGGGGGTGCAGCAGGGGCTCACCCATGCCCCAGAACGACATGGAACGGAACGAGGGGATCCGCCGGAGCGATGCGATCAGGCGCTCGAAGAGCGCGCTCGAGAGCGTTCCGGTCGGCTCGTCCCAGCTCCTGCGGATGCAGCTTCTGCAGTCGAGATTGCAGCGCGAAGTCGGCTCGAGATAGATCCGGGAGAGCGGGGGGTCTTGGGGAAAAACGAGAAGCCCCTGCGGTCCGGGGCGGACTTCCACCGCGGCACCCGGTCCCAGGCCCCAGCGCCTCCTCAACGCTTCGGGGAACACCAAGCGCCCCTCGGCGTCGAGTTTCAGGGTAAGCGGCGAATCGGGTTGGGCCATCGGATCGTTTGCGCTCCGGGGTCTCATTTCGCCTTGCCGGTCTTCGAGCCTGCGGCCGCCGCCGGGGGAAGCCCGAGCCGTCGGCGCAGTTCGGCCTCCTCGAGCAGCCCGGAGTGGTAGCGCGCATCCGGGAAGATGTAGGTCGGCGTCCCGCTCACCCCCTTGCGGGAGAGGAGCTCGCGGGTTTCCTCGACCACGCGCTCGCCCTCGGCGCACTGGTTATCGGAGAGGTAGCCGTTGTGGAAATCGTCCAGGGATTTCTTGTCGCAGATCACGGCGATCGACTGCGGCCGCGAATCCCTGTACGAGTCGAGGGGGAAAAAGAGGATGCGGGCCGTGATCTCCCCCTGCGCGGCGAGCTTCTTGAGCGTCTCCTCTCCTTTTTTGCAGTAGGGACAGTGCGGGTCGGTGGCGTAGAAGAGGGTTTTCGGGCCGTCCCCCAAACGAATCACGGTGAGCCCCTCGAGCCGCCGCATCTCTTCGTCGCTGAAGAGATTCACCTGCTCGATTTTTTCGCGCGTGAGGTTGCGCCCGGTCTTCGCCTCGTAGAGCTGCCCCATGAGGAGAAAGTCGCCCGAAGGGCCGGTGTAGAAGATGTGCACCCGCTGGTTCAGGCGCACCTGGACCTCGCAGAGGTTCTCGAATGCCGTCGGCTGGAGGGAAACCAGGCTCCGATCCGGCGCCTCGAAGCGCGAGATCACCTGCTCGATCTTCTCCCGCGGCGGGCACTGGGCGGATGCCGCCCCGACGAAAAATGCGATGGCCCCCAGCATCCCGCCTACGGCCGATCCCAGGCTTGCGTTCACGATCGTTCTCCTTTCTTCGAGACCCCTCGGCGTTTTCGGAGCCACCGCCGCCGCCGGCATCATCGCCCGGGGGCGCCCGCCTCCGTGGGCAGGTTCGCCTCCCGCCAAAGCGTCCAGCCGTTCACGAGCACCCGGGCGTTGCGGAAGCCCGCATCCCGGAAAAAGAGGGCGAGCTCGTGGCTCAGGGAGCAGGTCTCGCCGTCGCAATACGTAATCACCGGCGTCTCCAGGTCGAGGTCGGCCGTTTCCTCGAGAAATTTGAGGTCGAGGTCCTGAAGCGGCAGGCTGCGCGCGCCTCGGATGTGGCCGCGGGCGTATTCCTCGGCCGGCCGGGCGTCGAAGAAGACGGCCGCCCGCGTGAAATAAAGTTTCTCCGCCTCCTCGAGTCCGATGTCCATCCGCTCGCCGGTCGGCGCGGTGAACCGCGCGGCGGGCGAAAAATCGCCCACGAGGGCGATCCCGTCCGGCCGCAGGGCGTTGACCGCGAGGGCGACCGCCGCGCTCCAGATGAGAAGAGCCATCGTCTGCCAGGCGGCTTCCCGCCATGCCGGCAGCGGACGTTCGCGGCGGGGGGAAACCGTCGTGCGGTCACCGGCAGTCATGGGTCGTTTTCTCGCCGCGGTTCCGGACCGCAAGGCCAACGAATCCGCGAGACCCCGTGCCTCGCGCTCGGGGATCGCCTGTCCGGTGTCTTACAGAGATCCTCATGCATCGAAATCAAACCGCCCGAGATACGCCTCCAGTTTCCTGCGGGGCTCCTCGGCGAGTTCGGGGCAACCCGCGGCCGATTTCACCCCCTCGGCGGCCCTCGCGGCGTAGACCATGCAGGTCGGCTCCCCGCAGCGGCGGCAATTGGTCCGCGGCAGGAGCTTCAGGATCTCGAGCACCTGGGCTTTGGGCGCCCCCTCATAGCGCGGGGGGATGGCGGCGCGGTTCTCCCAGGCTTGGTTGATCTCGCGTTTGAGCCACTCGAGAATCTTGTCGGCCTCGGCCTCGTCCTGCAGGGCGTTGATGGCGATCTCGCGACCGTGGATGGTGATCAGGCGGCCGCGGGAACGCAGCACGAGCGCCGGCGGATCCCTCAAATACTCGAACCCGCCCAGCACCGTATTCAGGTAGGGCAAAACCGGGGAGACATCCTGGTGGAGGTCCGCGATGCAATGCAGCGACTGAAAGCGCGGATTACACTCCGCCCGGAAAATCCGCTTTGTATATCCTTTCAGCAACAAGAGACCTCCTTGCGGCGGACGGGCCGCTTCGCCGGCCGGGCTCTTCAGCGATGCGCGGGGCCGTAGCCGACCTCGAACACGGGCATTCAGCGCCGGGCGAGCGCTTTTTCCACGCGCGGGAGCAGCTCCCCGCGCACGAAGGAAAGCGCCTCCTCGGCGGGGCCGTCGAAGGCGATCGCGAGCAACCGCTGCACCTGCTCCGGCCCGAGCTCGATCACCACCGGTTTCAACGGCAGGGTCACGTTTCCCCTCCTTCGATAGACCGGATACCCGCCCGCCCCCCGGGGCCGTTCTACTCGACCATCCCCGTCACCATCACCTGCAGCGCCGGCCGCTCGGGGTGGTCGGTTTCGATCACCACCATGTCGGCGATCCGGCCGGGCTCCTTGCGGGTGTTGAAAATCCTGAGCTCATAGACCGGCCCCGAGGGCCCCGCCTTCTGCGCAAGCTCGAAGCGGATGTCACGGCCCTTCGCGGCGCGGATGTTCCGGATCGCAAAGGGCCGCTCCGGCCGCGGCAGAATGCGCGCGACGGCGCTCACCGTCTCCCCCGGCTTCGCCCGCAGGGAAACGGTCTTCGGCTGGATGTCGGCGAAGGTCTCCACCCGACCGCTGACCATCAACTCGAAGACCGAGTGCTGCGGGTCGTTGGTGTGCACCACCACGCTTTCGCGGATGTTGCGTCCGGCGTAGCCCGCCGTCTTCACCTCCACCCGGATCGTCCCCTCGCCGCCGGCGGGGATGCGCCTCGTCACCGAGGCGGCCGTGCAGCCTCAGCCCGTTTTGATCTTCTCGATCCGCAGTTCGCCCGCCCCCCGGTTCTGCACCACGAATTCGTGCCGCACGATGTCTCCCTCGATCGCCGTCCCGAAGTCGTGGTGCGGCTGCGGAAGGAAGGCCTCGGGGAGGCCGGTTTCCGCCGCCGCACCCGTCCCGGCGGCCAGCCAGCAGACCGCGCAGAGAAGCAGCGCGACCTTGCCCGCCGACCGGGGTCGACCGAAAAAGACCCCCTGGAAGAGAACGAGCGCCACGGCGAGAAACAGCCCATCCCGCAGCAGAACCCAGTGCATCGCCATCGCCGGGCCCTCGCCCCCGGTGCTGAAGCAGCCGCAGTGGACGTCCAGGCCCCGCGCGGCGTTGAAGGCGAGCGCGCCGACGAAGACGACGAGCAAGCCGTTCGCCGTGAGCACGGCCCCGGGGAACCAGAAGCCGGTGATCAGGCAGGCCCCGACGAAGAGCTCGAGCCATGGCAAGACGAGCGCAACCGCATGGACCAGGGCGTCGGGCAGGATCTGGTAGTTGTAGACATCCCTTGCGAAGGCCGCGGGGTGGGCGATCTTGTCCAGGCTGGCGTAAACGAAAACCGCCCCCAGCACCCACCGCGCCGCAAGCCGCACCCACCTGCCGGCGCTTCCGCCGTGCGGACCCCGGTGTTCAACGCCCATGAGGCCCTCCGTTTCCGTTCCCGCAAGAGAGCCCGCAGAGAAGGTCGCCGTTCCCGCAGGCCGCGGTTTCGAACTGGAAGACCGGGTGATCGATCCCGAAGCGCTTGCGGAGATCGTGCCGCAGGCGCTCGGCCAGGGTCTCCGTCCGGCTCACCGCCTGATCGGGCACGACCACATGGCAGGAAAAGGCGATCCCGCTCGAGGCAAGGTTCCAGGCATGCAGGTAGTGGACACCGCGTACGCCGTCGATGCCCTCCAGGTGCCGCCGCACGGCCTCCAAGTCGAGTCCCCGGGGGGTCGAGTTCATGAGGATCAGGCCCGACTCCCGGGCGATGGTCAAGGAGTTCTTGAGGATGAACACCACGATCCCGAACGAAAGAAGCGGGTCCAGCCAGTACCAGGGCTGCACGGTGAGAATCGCCCCCCCGATCAGCACGGCGACCGAGGTCAGCATGTCGCCCACCATGTGCCAGAAGGCGCCGCGCACGTTGAGGCTGTGGCGGGCGTCACGGTGAAGAAGCCAGGCCGAGAGGCCGTTTCCGACGACGCCCAGGGCGGCCAGCGCCATGACGAGCCCCCCTTCCACGGCCGTGGGGTGTCGCAGGCGCTCGACGGCCTCGAGAACGATGACCGCCGATGCGCCCGCGAGGAGCCCCACCTGGACCAGCGCGGCCAGGACCTCGGCGCGGCGGTAGCCGAACGTGTGGCGCACGGAGGCGCCGCGCCTGCCGATCCGGAAGGCGATGTAGGCGATCAGGACGGCCGCGAAATCGCTGAAATTGTGGGTGGCGTCCGAGATGAGGGCCATGCTCCCGGCGGCGACGCCCCCCGCGAGCTGCGCGAGCGGGATGAGGAGATTCAAGGCGAGGGTGGCGAGAAGCCGGACGCCGGTCTGCCCGTCCCCCGCCGCGGCATGGCCCAGCGGGGAGCAGCCGCAGAGGGATTTCGCCGCGGCGGTTTCGTGTTCCTGGACAGGGAGCATGCTCATGAAACGAACCTCCCGGCCGATGCATGCAGGCCGCCCGCCATCACGCCGACCAGAGAATCCAAATCGGGTTGAGCAGAAAATAAACCCCCAGCAGGCCGATCAACGCCCCGGCGGCCTTGCGGAACCAGTTCCCGGCTCCCTGCCAGGCGCTGTTTTCGAGGAGCCGCCGGATCGCCGCGGTCGAGCTTCCGGCAACGGCGATCGGCAGACAATGGCCGATCCCGAAGAGCAGGATCAAGGCGATGCCCTGCATCGGCTCCCGCTGGACGGTGATCATGGCCAGGATCGGGGCGATGAACCCGAACGTGCAGGAGCCGGAGAGGACCCCGTAGCCCAGCCCCAGCGCGAACGCGCCGCCTCGACCCCGGAAATTCAGGCGGTAAAGAAAGCCGCCCGATACCGCGCAGGACTCGATCCCCATCATGCCGAGGGCGACGTAGATCAGGACCGCGCCCACGAGGGACTGCCACCACGACCCGATGTCGCCGAGCATCCGGCCGAGAAACGCGCAGACGGCGCCGATCAGGGCGATCGTGAGAAAGAGGCCCGCGCTGAACAGCACCGCGTAGACGGCGGCCTGCCGTGGAACGAGCGCTCTTTCCTGGCCGCCGACGTAAGCGACGATCAAGGGGATCGAGGCGAGGTGGCAGGGGCTGAAGAGGACACTGACCATGCCCCAGACGAGGGCGCCGGCGGCGGCGAGCCCGCCGCCGCCGGCCAGCCATTCGTTGGCGGTGATGAAGAAGGCTTCCAGCACACCGGTCTCCTCAGCGGACGCCCATCTGCGCCAAAACCCGGTTCACCTCGGCCTCAGGGAAAAAGCCTTCGTGCCGGAAGAACTCCCTGCCCCCGCGGTCGAAAAACACCTGGACCGGGATCGCCCGGATCCCGTGGCGGGCGGCAAGAACCTTCTCCTCGCCGACGTGAACGAAGACCACGTTCAGCCGCTCGGCATGGGCCTTGCGGAGCTTGTCGAGGATGGGCTGCATCATGTCGCAGGGAACGCAGCCCGTGGCCCCAAACTCGACCACGGTCGGCCTTCCGGAGAGGCGCGCGCGGTCGACGGCGTTGTCACGCGCGAGCGCGGCCTGGCCCGGGAGCCAGGCGGCGTTCACTTCCAGGGGGATCCTCTTTTCCAAGGCCAAGAGAAACTCGACGACGGCCTGCTCCTGCTTCTGCTGCAGGAGCATCCGGCGGATCGCCCCCGAGACCTGCTCGTAGGGGGCTTCGCCGATCATCCCGCGGTTCTGCTCGTAGAAGGCGCGCACTTCCGTCTGGCTCACGCTCGCCTTGGCGCCCAGCCGCCGCAAGAAGGCTTCCACCGCCTGCTCGTCGGCCACCCCGGGCCCCGCCAACCCCTCCCGCCGCGCCTCGCGGACGAGGATCCGGCGCCCGGCCTCGCGCTCGAGGAGGAAGAAGCGGTTCTTTTCGAGCTGGGGTTTCCAGTCCGGCGGCGCCTCCCGCAGCAGGCGATCGAGCTCATCGGTGCGGATTTCCAGCTCTGCGCTTTTGAAGAGCACCGCCGGGGGAAGCTCGGCCAGGCGCGCGGCGCGCAGCACCCCGCCCGCCAGCCCGGGATAACGATCTTCCACGGTGACCGCCGCAAAGCCCGGGGCGGCGTAAACGAGCCATGAGACGACGAGCAGGCCGAACGTCAGGGCCGAGTTCATTTGACCCCCATTTTCGCCAGTTGCTCGACGATCGCCTTTTCGGTCATGAAACCCAGATGGCGGAAAACTTCCTTCCCGTTCTTGTCGAAGAAGATCTGCGTGGGGATCGCCCGGATGTTGAAGCGCCTGGCCTGCTCGGGGTAGCGATAGACGTCGATCACGATGACGGCGGCCCGATCCTTGTAGTCCTGTTCGACCTTCTTCAGGATGGGGGCCATGAGCTTGCAGGGCACACACTGGTCGGAGCCTAAGTCGAGCAGGGTCACCATGCCCTGTACGGGGACATGACGGAAGTCTTCCGCTGCGCCCTCCACCGGCCCGGTCGCCGTCAGGGCCGCAGCCAGCAGAAACCCCGCCACCGCCATGGCCGGCCGCGCCCGCGTCATCTATTGCAGCACCCGTGGGCCGCTCGAAAGTCGGCGGCGTCCGCATTTGGACGGGCCGCGCGTACAGCCTCCTTCGCCCGGCGCACGTCTTCGGGGTTCAACTGGAAATTCTTGTTCTTTTCGATCCCCAGCTCGGTGAGCACGATATGCTGGAAAGAGTCGATCCCGGCCCGCTTGAGGGTCGCTCGGGCGCAGCCGACGGCGCAGCCGTCGACGGCCACGATGACGGGCACGTCCTTTGCGGATTGAATGAAGCCCTGGAGCCCCCCGCCGATTCCGGCCAGGCAATACATCGTCCCGAATTTTTCCTGCGTGAGCTCGACCGCGGCCTGATTGGCGATCTGCCCCACGTTGGAGCCGCCCGAGCAAGCGAGAATCATGATGGAATTTCCGGTTGCGCAGCAGTCTTGAGCCATAGCGGTTTCCTCCTCGAAAATCACCGCCACGCCGTCCCACGCCCCCGAGGGGCTTCATCCGGCAGGCGGCGCAAGAACGCCTGGTTTCGATCGGGCCCCCCGCCCGCCTTCAGGGGCTCAACGTTTGAGCCATTGTTTCACTTCTTCCTTTGTGGGGATCTTGCCGACACACTTGACCTCGCCGTCAATCACCACGGAAGGGGTGCCGAAGACCCCGTAATCGGCGATCTTCAGCATATCGGTCACCTTTTCGACCACGGCATCGACGCCGGCCTCGGCCGCGGCCTCCTTCACGATGCGCTCGGTCTGCTGGCACTTGGGGCAGCCGGGCCCCAGAACTTTGATGTTCATTTCTTGAATCTCCTTTCCCTTATCCGCCGTTCTTCGTTATCTTCCGAAAGATGACACGACCGATCCCGCTGCGCAACCCTCGCCCGCGGCGGGTCATTTCCCGGCCGCCGCCTTCAGCCACTCCCGCAGCTGGTTTCGGCCCGGGACGCGGCCGACCGCGACCACCTTGCCGTTGATGACGAGCGCCGGACTGCCCATCACCCCGTAGCGGGCGATTTCGCGGACATCGCGCACATGCTCGAGGTCCGCGGCGAGCTTGAGCTCGGCAAGAACCGCCATCAGGTCCTTCTCCAGGCGGTCGCACTGGGGACAGCCGGGCCCCAGGACTTTGACCACCAGGGGTCCCTCTTCCTCCTCCGGGATCGGCCGGCCGATGAACTTGCAATACTCGCGGTAGAGGGCCGCGCGGTAGGCCTCGCGGGCCGGTGGGGCGATGTAGTTTTGCCGGCTCACCCGGGCCAGCAGCGCCTCCTCGACGACGCGGCGATCGCCGTCGGCGTATTCCTGCGCCACTTCCTCGAGAACGGCGTTGATGCCGATCAGGCCCACGAGGTGGCCGCCGATGCGTATCTGCACGACTTCCGGGCCGGTCATGACTGCGCTCCTTTCACCCCGGGCATCAGAAGAAGGCCCCGAATATCATGCCGCAGACCGTGGACAGGATGATGACCAGGCTGCAGTAGACCACGGTCTTCTGGGCCCCGATGACGCTGCGGATGACGAGCATGTTGGGCAGGCTGAGCGCCGGGCCGGCAAGCAACAGGGCAAGCGCCGGGCCTTTGCCCATGCCGGCCGCGATCAGCCCCTGCAGGATCGGCACTTCGGTCAGGGTCGCAAAGTACATGAAAGCCCCGACCACGGCCGAGAAGAGATTCGCCGCAAGCGAGTTGCCGCCGACCAGGCGCTCGACCCACACGGCGGGGATGATGCCCTCGGTCCCGGGTTGCCCCAAGAGGAATCCGGCCACGAGCACCCCTCCGAGGAGAAGGGGGGTGATCTGCCGGGCGAAATCCCAGGAAGATAGAAACCAGGACTGCGTCTCCCCGCGGGTCGAGGCGAGAAGCCAGCCGAAGGCCACAATCGCCGCGGAGAAGGCGGCGAGCGGAGCGCCGGGGAAGAAGAGGGCGAGCAAGAGGACGACCGCGGCGGCGGCGGCGACCTTGACCGCCTTCACCCGGAACCAGGCGACGAGGACTGCGCCGAGGCCCGCGGCGAAGATCCCCGCAAGCCACCATTTCACGGCATAGACCGAGTTCCAAAGGGCGTCGGCGGGATCCTCCGAGCGGCCCCAGGTGGAAAAGATCAGGATCGCCACGAGCAGAGCGAATTGCAACGCGTTCTGCCACAAGGGGCGCGTCGCGGGGGCTTGCGGCAGGTGCAGCGCCGCATGGGCCTTCTGGGTCTCCTCCTTACGGTAGACCAGGTGCATGATGAGCCCGATCACCACGCTGAAGGAGACCGCCCCCACGGCGCGGGCGATCCCGATCTCGAGGCCGAGGATGCGGGCGGTCATCACGACGGCGAGCACGTTGATGGCCGGCCCCGAATACAAAAAGGCGATCGCCGGTCCCAGTCCCGCCCCCCGTTTCCAGATGCCGGCAAAGAGCGGAAGCACGGTGCAGGAGCAGACGGCGAGAATGCTCCCGGACACCGAGGAGACCCCGTAGGCAAGCACCTTGCGGGCGCCTGCGCCGAGGTATTTCATGACCGCGGCCTGGGAGACGAAGGTCGCGATCGCCCCCGCGATGAAAAATGCGGGCACGAGACAGAGAAGAACGTGTTCGCGGGCATACCACCGCGTGAGGGCAAGAGAGGAGATCACCGCCCCCTGCAATCGCGCGCTCTCGAGCGGCAGGAAGTAGAACACAAGAAAAGCGGCGACGATGGCCAGAAGCGGCTTGGCGATGCTCCGCCACTCGATCAGGCTCGGCCCCTCTCCGGCTTCTTCCAGGGCGGCTCCGGCGCCGCCGTCCACCGCTTGCCCGCTTGTCGAATATGCACAAGTTGTTTTCATGGCTCGGTATCCTCTGTTCGGCTCATGGAAACGACAAGGCCCCGCCCCTGGAACTCCGGCCCTTGCCCGCAGCGGAGTCCCTCTCCGGCAACGAGATCATGTCGCGATCGGTAATCGTTTCCCGGTGAGGACCTCACGGCGGACAGTACGCGCGCGCGCCAGCTCCTCTTTAGTTTCCGGCTCTTCTTCCAACCAGACGGAAAGCTCGCGCAACATCGCCGCCGCAAAGGGATTTTCGGGATGGCGGGCGAGGTTGTAATTCACCCACAACCCATCTTTCGAGGACTCGACGAACCCGGATTCTTCAAGCAGTCGCAGATGCTTGGAAACCGTCGGTTGCGAGATTTGCAACATCGCGGTCAACTCGCAGACGCACATCCCGCTGCGATGCTGGAGGAACTTGAGAATCCTTATCCGGTTGGCGTCGGAAAGAACCTTCATCGTCCGGGTCAGCTTTTTCAGCGCGGAGCTCATATTCATGAATGGCAATATATAAAAATTTTCCCGGCTGTCAAGAGAGCTTTCTTGACATCTCTCCATGCCACTGATAGAAAATTTTGTAAATTTGTCATTATTATCTAATGATGGTTCAGAGAGTTAGGCAATGTCTTCCCTTCCCCGCTCATCGGCCTCGCGATTCTTCCGGGGGAAACTTCTGTTCACCTCCGCCTTGGTCGCGATCCTCCCCCTTGCGTTCGCCTGCGGTCCGGAGGTGGAATACAAGGCGATCAACTTTTCCGCAGGCGTGGTCAGGCAGGCCTCCGGCACGGAAAGACCGGCGGAGGGTGTCCTGCGGGTCGCCGTCGCGGCGATGGTCTCTCCGGAGGAGACCCTGAACCGTTACAAAGAGTTCCTCGACCATCTCAAACGCCGCTCCGGCCGGGAGGTCTTCCTCATCCAGCGCCGGACCTACGGCGAGGTGAACGACCTCTTCCCCCGGGGCGAGGTGGATCTCGCCTTCCTCTGCTCCGGCCCTTACGCCCTGCTTCGCGAACGGCTCGGTTTCCATGCCCTCGCGGCGCCGGTTGTGGGGGGCAGGCCGTTCTACCAATCCTACCTCATCGTCCCCCGCCAGGCTTCGGCGTCCGAGCTCGAACACCTGCGGGGGGGGGTTTTCGCCTTCACCGACCCGGAATCCAACACCGGCCACCTCGTGCCGCGATACTGGCTCGCCGCCCGCGGGGAACGCCCCGAGAACTTTTTCCGCAAGACGATTTTCACCTACAGCCACGACAATTCCATTCTCGCCGTCGCCCGAGGTCTCGTCGACGGCGCCGCCGTGGACAGCCACCTGTGGGAACACTTCACGCGCACCCGCCCCGAACTCACCTCCGCGGGCCGCGTGATCCTTCGCTCCGAGCCGTTCGGCAGCCCGCCGATCGTCGCCTCGCGGGAACTGCCCGAGAACCTGCGCCAACGGCTGCAGGAAATCGTGCTCTCCATGCACGCCGACCCCGAGGGCGGCCGCATTCTGCAGTCGCTCGGGATCGAACGCTTCGGCCCGCCGCAGGAGACGTGGTACGACCCGATCCGCCGCATGCACGCGGCGCTGACCGCCGAGATCCTCTGACCCCATGCGTCCCTTGACCCTCAAGAACACCCTCGGGGTGGCCACCGCCCTGCTCGTGCTTGCCACCGGAGTCCTCATTTCGCTGCTCGCTGCGGAGCGCTACAGCGCCGGCCTTCGGGAAGCGGCGACGACCCAGGCGGAGCACGTGGCGCACAAGCTTTCCCTGGACGCCGCGGAGCGGATCCTCATCCACGATCTTGCCGGCCTGCAGCGGCTGCTCGAGGCCCAGATCGCCAGCCATCCGGCGGTTTCCTACATCTTCGTCCTCCACGAAGGAGAGATTCTCAGCCACACCTTCGAAGGCGGCGTCCCCGCGGATCTGATCGAGGCCAACCCGGGGGCCGCCCCCGAAGGCGGAAGCCGGGTCCGCCTCGTCTCCGAGAAGGGCGAGCGCTTCCTCGATCTCGCCTGGCCGATCTTCGGCGGCCGCGCCGGGATCCTGCGCATGGGCTTTTCCGAGGAACCTCTGCACCGGAAGGTCGCCGCCCTGCGTCTGGAGATCTTTCTGATCACGGCCGGCATCCTGGCCGCCGCCCTCTGCGCCGCCCAGCTTTTCGTCTACCGCCTGACCCGGCCCCTGCGGCAACTCGCCGAGTCGATGGGGCAGGTCACCGAGGATCCCGCGGTGCTGCGCGCCGTGCCCCGCTCGCAGGAGGAGGTCGTTCGCCTTGCGGCGGCCTTCAACGACCTCGTCCGGCGGCTCCGCGAGCATGCGCAGAACCTCGAGTCCTCGCACCGCGAACTCGAAGAACGCCATCTGGAACTGGACCGCGCCAACCGGCGGCTTGAGCTTTCGCTGTCCATTTCCCAGGAGCTCTCCACCCGCATCGACCTGCCCGAGGTCTGCCGGCACCTTCTCCACGCTTTGCAGGAGGTCTCGGTCTGCCCCAAGATCGCCCTGGTGCTGGTGGAACCGGAAAGCGGGGAGGCCTTTCTCGCCGCGGAATCCGGAATCACGCCGCTGGAGGAGAAAGCGGCCGAGGCCATCCGCGAGGCCATCCGCGAAGGCCACGGCGTGCGCTTTCTCGAGCGCGGAAAGCTCCCCGGGGAGATCCTGCCCGCCGCGATCGGCAAGGCCCGACGGCTGGCCCTGCTGCCTTTTTACCATCGCGAGGAGCCGCTGGGCGCCATGGCGGTCGGGTGCCCCGCCGAATGCTCCTGCGTCTCGCGTGAGATCGATCGGGTCCAGCTCATCCTCAACCAGGCATCGGGTTCGCTCCGGCGCGCCCTGCGCCACGAGCGAGAGCACCGGGCCTTGAAGGCGCGCGTCGAACCCTCCTCGGGCTTCGCCGGGCTGATCGGCAAGGACCCCCGGATGCTCGTGATCTACCGGCTGATCGAGGATGTGGCCCCCACGGATACCACCGTGCTGATCCTGGGGGAGAGCGGCACGGGAAAGGAGCTCGTCGCCCGTGCGATCCACGAGCGGAGCCCGCGGCGCGGCATGCCTTTCGTCGTGATCAACTGCTCGGCCTACCCCAGCACGCTGCTGGAGAGCGAGCTCTTCGGCCACGAGAAAGGGGCCTTCACCGGCGCCACGCGCCGGCGCCCGGGACGCTTCGAGCAGGCCCACGGCGGGACGGTCTTCCTCGACGAGATCGGGGAAATCCCGGCCTCAGCCCAGATCAAGCTGCTGCGCGTGCTGCAAAGCCAGAAATTCGAACGCCTGGGCGGGGAAGAGACGCTCTCCGTCGACGTGCGCATCCTGGCCGCCACCAACCGCAACCTCGTCGAGGAGGTGAAGGCGGGCCGTTTCCGCGAAGACCTTTTCTACCGGTTAAACGTCATTCCGATCCACCTCCCGCCGCTGCGCGATCGGCCAAACGACATCCCCCTGCTCGCCGAGCACTTTTTACGGCGCTTCAGCGCAAGGCAGAACAAGGAGCTGTCCGGCTTCTCCCGCGAAGCCATGCGTCGGCTCCTCCACCACCGCTGGGTCGGCAACGTGCGCGAGCTGGAGAACACGGTCGAGCACGCCGTCGTCCTTGCCAAAGGAAAGAAGGTCGAGGTGACCGATCTGCCGCCCTCGCTCGCCGACGCCGGCGCAAAGGCCCCGGTCGAAGCCTCTTCCGGCAAAACGATCACCGGCCACGAGATCCGACTGCTGCGGGAAGTCTTGGAGGAGTGCAACTGGAACAAGACCGAGGCGGCCCAGCGCCTGGGAATCAGCCGCAGCACGCTTTATGAAAAGATTAAAAAGTACGGCATCCTCCCCCCCACCCTGCACTGACCGGCCGCAGGAGCCCCCCGCAGCCCGCCGCCATCCGGAATCAAGACACACGTAAAGCCCTATGAATTGAGGAGGTTGTTTATTTCTAAACCTGCAGGTGTACGGAATCCGCACACCCAAAGGGGAACGACCTCCCCCTGGATCCCTCCCCCCGAGCGTCTCGAGCACCCCCGGAGCAACCATATTGTGATTAAAAATCAAAATCTTGGAGTTATATCGTTTCTGCTTGCAGCGCAGACGCCGCGGCTTGGTACCGGAATTGCTCTACAACACCTCGAGGATGCTCAAAAAGGCCTTCCGCCGTGATGCCCGGCAACGAGATTTTCCTGATCACCGATCGCCCGGAAGAACACTCCCTGATCTCGGGGATCCTGGGGGAGATGAACATCACGTTGCACGGCGCGGATTCGATCGCCGCTCTGGCCGCGGCGGGCCGGGAACGGCTGCCGGCTGCTCTGATCCTGGACATCGACGACCTCGCCGTGACCAACCGCGTGCTCCGCGAAATCGCCGCGGCTTTTCCAGGCCTGCCGGTTCTGGGCCTGTCGTCGCGGCGCTTCCACCCGGATCTCGCCGAATCGATCCGCGACTGCATTTACGCCTGTCTCCACCGGCCGCTCGACCCGGATGAAGTGCGCTACTGGCTGAAAAGCATTCTGAGGGACGGCCCCCTCACGGAGGAGGCTCCGCCCTGAGGGCGGGTCGAAGACGTCGAAGACTGGAGCGGGGTGGCGAAAAGGTCCGGCCGAGGCAACACCCGGCGGATCTCCTGCAACGAGGAGGGAACATGAGCAGATTCCTGGCAGTCGAAGACCAGCTCGTCCGCATGCAGCGCGATTTGAAACGCGCGCTCGCCGCGGACCCCAAAACCGTGCGCTGGGGCATGGTGATCGACCTGGCCAAGTGCATCGGATGCCATGCCTGCACGGTGGCCTGCGTGGCCGAAAACAAGCTGCCCCCCGGCGTCGTCTACCGCCCGGTGCTCGAGGAGGAGGCGGGAACCTACCCCGCGGTGCGCCGGCGGTTCATCCCTCGGCCCTGCCTGCACTGCCAGAACCCGCCCTGCACCAAGGTCTGCCCGGTCACGGCCACCTACAAGAACGAAGCCGGCGTCGTGGTGGTCAATTATCAACGCTGCATCGGCTGCCGCTACTGCCTCGTCGCCTGCCCCTACAGCGCCCGCACCTCCGATTTCGGTGAGTGGTACAACCGCGAGACCCCCGAGGGTCTGGGCATCCTCGTGGGAAGGCAGAAGGCGGCCGAGGGCTACGAAACGGACCCGCCTACGGAATACGGCAAGAAGTGGCCGCCGCGGGGGAAGGGCTCCCCCATCGGCAACGCCCGCAAATGCCATTTCTGCCTGCACCGCATCGCCGTCGGCATGCTGCCCGCCTGCGTCACCACCTGCATCGGCCGGGCGACCATCTTCGGCAACCGCAACGACCCCGAAAGCCTCGTCTTCGAGCAGATCGGCTCGGCCCGGGCCTTCCAGCTCAAGGCCGAACTGGGAACCCAGCCTGCGGTGTACTACCTCGCATAAGTGCAAGGAGGAGGCATGCATTACCGATTTTTTCCCCTGCTGAGCATCCTGGCCGTCGCCGGCCTGCTGGCCGGCAGCTATGGGATGATCGACCGGCTCTGGAACGGGCTCAACCCCGTGGCGTTCGGCAGCTACGTGCCGTGGGGCCTGTGGGTGGCTTTCTACCTGTTCTTCCTCGGGCTCTCCGCCGGTGCCTTCCTGGTGACGATCCTCACCTACCTCCTGGAAATCAAGCCGTTTGAGGGGATCGGGCCGCTTTCGGCCTTCATGGTGCTCGTCTGTCTCTTCTGCGAGATGCTCTTCATCCTGCTCGACCTCGGCACCATGCACCGCGCCTTCTACCAGTTCTTTCTCACGCCGAGCTTCAGTTCGCTGCTGACCTGGATGTTCGTCCTCTTCAACCTGATGGGGCTCATCTACACCCTGAAGACCTACTTTCTCGTCCGCGGCGACATCATCCGCAAGTCGCAGTCGGCGAAGGGACCGCTGGGGGCGCTCTACCGGGGGCTCTCCTTCGGTCGCAGAACGTACGATACCGCGATGCACGCTGCGGATGAGCGGCGGGTGCATCGTCTCGCCTGGATCAGCCTGCCGGTGGGGCTGCTCTTCTACGCCACCAACGGTGCTTTCTTCGCCATCCTGATCAACCGCCCGATCTGGAACAGCGCGCTCACGCCGCTTCTCTTCGTCGTCGCCGCGCTCCTGAGCGGCGGAGCCCTGGTCGCCTTCCTCACCCATGTGTACGTCGACAACGCCGCCGGGCTGCGGGACACGCTGATGCGCTACCTCGGCCGCTCGATCCTCTTTCTCCTCTGCCTCTTTCTCGTCCTCGAGGCGATGCAGTTTTTCGTGGGCTACCAGACCGGACGCACCGACATCGTCACCAGCCTGAACCATATCACCATCGGCCGCGGCTGGTGGATCTTCTGGATCGTGCACCTCGGCCTGGGAAGCCTGATCCCGCTCGTGCTGCTCGTCTTCGGGGGAAGCCGCTCCGGCTCGACGGCCTGGGCCTGCTTTCTCATCTTCGTCACTTTCGTCGCCGTGCGCTACAACTTCATCATCCCGGATCTGGCCGTCTACAAGCTGGAAGGCTTGGAGTACGCCTTCCGCCACCCGAGGCTCTCCACCGACTACGTCCCCAACCTGAACGAATGGCTCGTGACCATCTGGATCATCTCGGCGGGGCTCCTTGCCTTCCTGCTGGGGACCCGCTACCTGCCGATCGTCAATTCCCATCCGAGAGGAGTCGACCATGCCGCGTGACACAGCGTTTCCCACCAACCCGGATCTGGAAAAGGCCCTGGGTGTGAACCGCCGCGATTTCCTGAAAACGAGCGCCCTGCTCGGGGGCTCCGCGCTGCTCGCCGGCTCCCCGACCGCCGTGTGGTCCGGGCAGGGGGACGCCGCCGAAGCCGGTGGGGCCTATGTTCACCACCGGCCCGAAAACCAAATCCTCTCCGCTTGCCAGCAATGCAACACAAACTGCGGCATGAAGGTCAAGCTGGTCGGCGGCAAGGTGGCGAAGATCGATGGCAACCCCTACAACCCCTGGTGCATGACCCCCCAGATCCCCGAGGAGACGCCGATCACCCAGGCGGCGACCATCGAGGGCTCGCTGTGCCCCAAGGGGCAGGCCGGTCTCCAGACGCTCTATGACCCCTACCGCATCGTCAAGGTGCTCAAGCGCGCCGGGAAGCGCGGCGAGAACAAGTGGAAAACGATCCCCTTCGAGCAGGCGGTGGAGGAGATCGTCAACGGCGGCGACCTCTTCGGCGAGGGGCGGGTCGAGGGGCTCAAGGACATCGTCGTGCTCCGCGATCCCAAGATCGCCAAGGCCCTGGCCGACGACGCCGCCCTGGTCGCCGCGAAGAAGATGACGATCGAGGAGTTCAAGGCCAAGCACGCCGAAAACCTCCATGTGCTGATCGACCCCGACCACCCGGACCTGGGGCCGAAGAACAATCAGCTCTGCCTGAACTGGGGGCGTCTGAAAAACGGTCGGGCCGACCTGCTGCGGGATTTCTTCGCCTACTCCTGCGGCTCGGTCAACTATCACGGCCACACGACGGTCTGCCAGGGCTCCCTCTACTTTGCCGGCAAGGCGATGAGCGACCAGTTCGTCGAGGGGAAATTCAGCGGCGGGAGCAAGTTTTACTGGCAGGCGGACACCGGCAACGCCGAGTTCTGCATCTTCGTCGGCGCCAATCCCTTCGAGGCGAACTACGGACCGCCGCTTCGCGCCCAGAAAGTGACCGAGGGGACCGTCGACGGCCGCATGAAGATCGCGGTGATCGACCCGCGGTGCTCGAAAACCGCCGCCCGAGCCTGGAAATGGCTGCCCGTCGAACCGGTTAACGGGGTGCCGGCGATCGCCATGGCGATGATCCGCTGGATCATCGAGAACCGGCGCTACGATGCGGGCTACCTCGCCAACGCGAACAAGGCGGCGGCCCGGGCCGACGGCGAGCCCACCTGGTCCCAGGCCGCCTGGCTGGTGAAGATCGGCGACGACGGCAAACCCGGCAAATTCTTGCGCGCCTCGGACCTCGGGCGACCCAAGGAGCCGCGCGCCCGCAAGGATGGGTCGAGCTGGGATTTCGACGCCTTTGTCGTCAAGGCCGGCGCCGACTTCGTCTCCTTCGACCCCAACGACGAGAAAAACGCCGTGGAAGGCGAGATTCTCGTGGACACGGATGTGAACGGCATCCGGGCGAAGAGCGTGCTGCAGATCATTTTCGAGGCCGCGCAAGCCAAGAGCTTCGAGGACTGGTGCGAAACGGCCGGCGTGCGCGCATCCGACGTCCTCGACATCGCCAAGGAGTTCACCAGTCATGGGAAAAAAGCGGTGGCCGACCTGCACCGCGGGGTTTCCCAGCACACCAACGGCTTTTACAATGTCACCGCCTGGTATACGGTCAACGCGCTGATCGGCAACACGGGCTGGCAAGGCGGGCTCTGCAAGGCCACCACGTGGAATCACGTAGGCAACCGGCGGGGCAAACCTTTCGATACGACCAGGCGCTTCGCCGGCGACATCCGCCCCTGGGGCGTGAACCTCATCCGCCACAGCCAGGTCTATGACAAGACCACGCTTTTCCAGGGGTTTCCGGCCAAACGGCCCTGGTACCCCTTCTCTTCGGACATCTATCAGGAGGTCATCCCCAGTATCGGCGACCAGTATCCCTATCCGATCAAGGCCCTGTTCCTCTACATGGGCTCGCCGGTCTACGCGCTCCCCGCGGGACACAAGTTGATCGAAATCCTGAAAGACACCCGGAAGCTGCCCCTGTTCATCGCCTCCGACATCGTGATCGGCGAGACCACGATGTACGCCGACTACATCTTCCCGGACACGACCTACCTCGAGCGCTGGGAGTTCCCCGGAGCCCACCCCTCGGTCGCCCCCAAGGTCTTCCCCATCCGGCAGCCGGCCGTGGCGCCGCTCGTCGAAACCGTGAAGGTCTTCGGTGAGGAGATGCCGATGAACCTCGAGGCGCTGATCCTGGCCTTCGCGGAGAAGCTGAAGCTTCCGGGCTACGGCGAAAACGCCCTGGGACCGGGCCTGCACCTCAAGCGCGAGGAAGATCTCTACCTGCGCATGATCGCCAACGTGGCCTGGGGCGACAAGGAGGACGGCTCGGAGCGGGTGCCGGCGGCCGACGCCGAGGAGATGCGCATCTTCCTCGAGGCGCGCCGCCACCTGCCGAAGACGGTCTTCGACCCCGAGCGCTGGAAGAGGGTGGTGGGCGAGGACCTATGGCCCCATGTCGTCTGGGTCCTCAACCGCGGCGGCCGGTTCCAGAGCTACGCCAAGGCCTACAAGGACGGGCGCCTTGTGAACGCCTACGACAGGATGATCGGGCTCTACTTCGAAAATCTCGCCACGACGAAGAATTCCATGACCGGCCGGCCCTATCATCCCCACCCGGACTTCCTGCCCGGCCCTGCGGACTGCAAGGGAAACCTCCTCCCCGACCGCACGTCGGGCTACGACATGACCCTCATCACGTACAAGTACATCACCCAGACCAAGACCCGCACCGTGGGGAACTACTGGCTGAACGCGGTCTATCCGGAAAACTACGTCGAGATTTCGGCCGCCGACGCCCGCCGTCTGGGGCTTAAGTCCGGCGACCGGGTGCGGATCGTTTCCGCCACCAACGAGGAAGGCGTCTGGGATCTCGGAAACGGGACCCGCCTTCCCATCGCGGGCAAGGTCAAGGTCCTTCAGGGGCTCCGGCCCGGCGTGGTGGCCTTCTCGCTCGGCCACGGTCACTGGGCGCAGGGGGCGATGGCTTTCGAGATCGACGGCAAGCCCTTCCGGAGGGATGAGCGCCGGATTCGCGGCCTGCATGCCAACGCCGCCATGCGGGTCGACCCCGTGCTCCGCAACACCACGCTCGGGGACATGGTGGGTGGAAGCGCGGTCTTCTACCAGAGCCAGGTGAAGATCGTCCGCGCCTGAAGCCGGAGCTCACGGAGAACGGACCATGAAACCCTTTGCGGATCTGCTCCAGCAATCCGCCGCCGCCCACGGGCACCTGTGCCCGGGGCAGGTGGTGGGCGTGCGCATGGCCATGCTCGGCTGCCGCCTGATCGGCCTCGAGGACCCTTCGCGCCGCGAGCAGATCAAGAAGCTGATCGTCTTCGTGGAGATGGACCGCTGCACGGCCGACGCCGTCGCGCACGTGACCGGAACGAAGCTCGGCCGTCGCAGCCTGAAATTCGTCAACTACGGCATCATGGCCGCCTCCTTCCTCAACCTGGAAACCGGAAAAGCCGTGCGCGTGCTCTCCACCGAGGAAGCCCGCGACCTCGCCTCGGCTTACGCCCCCGAGATCTGCGGCCGTTCGCGGCAGCAGCTCGTCGGCTACTGCCGCATGCCGGACAGCGTGCTCTTCCGCGTGCAGGAGGTGCGCATCCCCCTGCGGCCCTTCGATCTTCCCGGCCCGAGCCGCAGCAAGGTCGCCTGCGATCGCTGCGGGCAGCTCGTGCGCGACGGCCGCGAAGTCCGGCGCGAAGGGATGACGCTCTGCCGCCCCTGCGCCGGCGGGGCCTACTTCACCCAGGCGCGCGAGATTTGCTGGCCGCAGATGAACTGGACACCCGGGGAGCCCCCCGGCCTGGAGGCCCCGCATGATGCGGCCGAACCCGGCCCGGGGGGCGAACGACCGGCGGCGGAGGTGATCGTGCTGCGTTGATCGGCGGGCCGGCCGGCGGAGGCCGTTCGCCTCAATTTCCATCGTGTCGGACAAGGACGGGAAGCGATGATGAAGAAAATCCGGCTGCAGGACGCCGTGGGCACACGGCTCGCCCACGATATCACCGAAATCCGCCCCGGCGAGTTCAAGGGGCCGGCCTTCCGCAAGGGACATACCGTGTGCGCAGAGGATCTCTGCCGCCTGCAGAAGCTCGGCAAGAACCACCTCTACGTCCTCGAGATCGGCGAGGACGAGATCCACGAAAACGAGGCGGCGGTCTTGCTCGCCGCGGCCCTTGCCGGCCCGGGGACCGCCTGGGAGAACGACCCGCGGGAGGGGAAAATCACGATCCGCGCCGCCCGCGACGGGCTGCTCCACGTCAACGCCGCGGCGCTCGCCGCCTTCAACCTGGTCGACGAGGTGATGTGCGCCACCCTCCACACCCACAGCCTCGTCACCGCGGGGAAGATCGTGGCGGCAACGCGGGCGATCCCCCTCGTGATGAAGCGCGCCCCGATTGACCGCGCGGCGGCGATCGCCCGCCAGGAAGGCGGGGTGGTCCAGGTCCGAACGCTGCGCCGGGCGAAGGCGGGCGTGGTGATCACGGGAAGCGAGGTCTATCACGGCCTGATTCAGGACCGCTTCGCCCCCCTCCTCACGGAAAAGATCCAAGCCTTGGGGGGCGAGGTCGCCTCCGTGCGCTTTGCGCCCGACGACACCGAGCTCATCCGCCGGGCGATCACCGGGCTGCTCGCCGCCGGCTGCGATCTGCTTTTGCTCTCCGGCGGCATGAGCGTCGACCCCGACGATGTGACGCGTCTTGCCATCCGCGAGACCGGCGCCCGCGAAATCCACTACGGCGCAGCCGCCCTGCCGGGGGCGATGTTCCTGGTCGCCTGGATCGGGGATACCCCCTTGCTCGGCGTGCCCGCCTGCGGCCTGTATCACCGGGCCACGGTGCTGGACCTCATCCTGCCGCGGATTCTGGCCGGAGAACGCATCGGCAAAAAGGAACTCGCCTTCCTCGGGCACGGGGGTCTCTGCCAGGACTGCAAGCCGTGCGTTTTCCCGCACTGCGCCTTCGGCAAGGGGGCCTGATCCGTCCGCCGCAAGGGAAGGAGTGCATCGGCGATGGCGCTGCCTGAAGGACCCCCGATCCGCCTGGGGGCGCTGGACCCTCAATTCTCCCGAGAGATCAAGCGCCTGGCGGGCACCGACTTCCATGCCTGCCTGCAGTGCCGCAGCTGCAGCGGGGGCTGCCCCTTCAGCGACCACATGGATTACATGCCGAACGGCGTCATGCGCTTGGTTCAGCTCGGTCTGAAGCAGGAGGCGCTCACCTGCAACACGATCTGGATCTGCGTCGGCTGCCACACCTGCTCGATCCAGTGCCCCATGGCGATCGACATCCCCGGCGTCATGGACGCCCTGCGGGAGCGGGCGCTCGCCGAGGGCGTTGAGCCGGTCGAGCCCGACATTCTCGCCTTTCACCGCGAGGTGCTGAACTCGATCGCGCGCTACGGCCGCACCCACAAGCTGGAGATCATGCTCCGCTACAAACTGAAGAAACGCGACCTCTTCAGCGACCTCGACGTGGGCCTGCGCATGCTCGCCAAGCGCAAGCTCGATCTCACCCCCTCGCGCATCGCGGACAGCGAGGCGATCCAGAAGGTGTTCCGCCCATGACCCCCGCCGGCCGCCCCGCGCCGATCGAGGTTTCCTATTTCCCGGGCTGTTCGCTCGCCACCACGGCGAAGGAGAACAACCAGTCGCTGATCGAATCCTGCGCCCGGCTGGGCATCCGCCTGGTCGAGATCCCGGACTGGAACTGCTGCGGCAGCTCCTCGGCCCACAGTGTGAGCCACAGGCTCGCTTTCGATCTCGCCAGCCGCAACTTGGCGCTCGCCCCGCCCGGCCGGCCGCTCGTCACGGCCTGCCCGAGCTGCACGCTGCGCCTGAAGCATGCCCAGCACATCCTGAAAAACGACCCCGAGGCCCGCAGGCGCTACGAATCGCTCTGGGGAAGGCCCTACGATCCGGATCTGCACGTCCGGCATTTCTTCGGGCTTTTGGCCGAGATCGACTGGCGCTCGCGCGCCGAAAACGGCGCGCTCGCCGCCCTCGACCTCACCTTCGCCCCCTATTACGGGTGCATGCTCAACCGGCCGGCGCCGCTCAGAGCGAGCGCCGACCATCACGGGATCATGGAGCGGGTGCTCGGCAACCTCGGGATGCGTTCCGTGCTCTGGGCCTCTTCCACCCAGTGCTGCGGGACCTTTCTCACCGTCGCCCGCCCGGACATCGTCACCCCCAAGGTGAACGCGATCCTGCAGAACGCGGCCGACAGCGGAGCCGACTGCGTGGTCACCGCGTGCGCCATGTGCCACATGAACCTCGAGGTGCGCTGCACGCTGAAAGCGCCCATCCCGATCTTCCATTTCTCGGAGCTGATCGCGCTCGCCTTCGACTCCACCCGGCGCGACTGGTTTTCGCGTCACCTGATCGACCCGCGCCCGCTTTTGCGCCGCAAAGGGATCGCCGTTTAAGGTCGCCCCGGCCCCCCGGGGGCCCGCTTGCGGCATTCGTCCAGCACCCGGCGGACCTCGGGCAGGCATCAGGTGCCGCGGGGGTTCGCCTGCGCACAGCGGCAGGCCCCCAGCCGCTTGGCGGCAAGGATCTCCTCGAGAATCCGGGATCGACCGTTTGCCGCAAAATCCGCCGCGATCGCGCCCCGCGTGTACCCGAAGCAGAAGCAGATCATCTCCGCTTCCGACTGACCGTTCTCAGGGTTCATAGAGATCGGAAACCTCCAGGAGCTCCGCCCCAGCGATGTCCCCCGCGGCCGCCCCGTTCCGCTCCTCGGGCAACACCACCAGCGCCTGTTTGTCGGCGAGCGAGCGCAACTGGCTTCCGCCGCGGAGGGGAAACGCCCGGGGCACGTCCTCGCCGGCCGCAAGCCGCACCGGAACGAAGCGCGTCCAGCCGCGTTCCCCGTCGACGGCTGCGGCGAGCCGGACCCGGATCCGGGGAAAGGCGGGCAGGGGGTCGCCCCGCATGCGCAAGAGGGCCGGGAGGGCGAGGGTGAGGAAAGCCGTCTCGTTGGCCGAGGGCCCGCCCGGAAGGAGAAAAAGCGGCTTCCCCGCAACCAGGCCGAAGCCGACCGGTTTTCCCGGGCTCATCCGCACGCGGAGGTAAACTCCCTGCATCCCCACATCCAGCGCGGCCTTCCAGGTCAAATCCCTTTCGCTCCCCCAGGCGCCGCCGCAGGTGACCAGCGCGTCGCAACGCGAAAGCGCCTGCTCGAGGGCGGCGGCGATCGCCGCCCGCCGGTCCGGGACGATTCCGGTCTGCGCGGGAAATCCGAAGCGGGAGAGCCAGCCCGAGATCTGGACGAGGTTGCTGGCGTAGAGCTTGCCGGCCGTGAGCGGTTCCCCGGGGAGGACGAGCTCGCTTCCGGTGGCGAGGACGGCTACGCGGGGATTGCCCACGACCGGCACCCGCGCGTGGCCGGAAGCGGCGATCCGGGCCAGAAGCGGCGGCGTAAGCCGCGCGCCCGCCTCGGCGATCCGCTCGCCGGCGCGGACGTCGGCCCCGCGGGAGAGAACGTTGCGACCCGTCTCGGCCGTGTTCCGGCACAGGACCCCGTCCCCCTCGAGTGCGGCGTACTCCTCGGAGAGGACCGCGTCCGCCCCCTCCGGCAGGGGGGCCCCGGTGGTGACGCGGTAGGCCTCGCCGCGCTCGATGCGCCCGCCGCGCGCGTCCCCCGCGCCCGAACGCCCGGCCAGGTGCAACCGGACGGGTTGCCCCGGCGCCGCGCATCGAAGGTCTTCGGAAAACACCGCATAGCCGTCGCGGCGCGATGTCGCATGGAGGGGGCAGTCCACCCGGGCCAGGATCTCCGCGGCCAGGCTGCGGCCGACCGCCCCGGCGAGAGGCAGCTCCTCCGCCGGGAGCGGGGAGACCCGGCTGAGCGTCAGGGCGAGTGCAGCGCGAAAGCCGACGGCCGTCTCCATGAAGACCCCCGAGACCGGCTCGCGTGGCCGGCCGGTTGCAGATCCCCGGAAGCTTGCGATAGGATTCCTTGATCCGGATCCCATATCACGGATCCCACGGCGCACCCAAGGAGGAAAAACGAACCATGTTCACGAGAATGCCCCTGCTTAGACCGCTTTGCTGGGTCCTTGCCGCCTGGATGCTCCTCACGGCCCTGCCCGCGGGGCGGGCTTTCGCCGCCCTCGTCCCCACCGCCGATCTCTTGCCGCAGGATCGGTCGCCCGATGCGGCGCGCGAAATGATCCGGAGCCTGCTCGCCCGCGAGGAGGTGCAGGCGCGCCTCCGGGCGCAGGGGATCGACCCCGAAGAAGCCCGGGCCCGCGTCGACGCCCTCTCCGATGCCGAGGCCCGGGAGATCGCCCGCCGGATCGATTCGCTGCCCGCCGGTTCCGGCGCCGTCGGGGTTCTGGTCACGGCGATCCTGATCGTCTTTCTCGTTCTGCTGCTGACCGACCTTCTCGGCCTGACGGACGTCTTCCCCTTCGTGCGCAAACACCGGTAGCCCCCTATCCGCCCGCGGAGCCCGATGAGCGCCGACCAGCCGATCGAGGCCGATCCCGCATGGAAACGAACGCTCGCCGTGATGGTGTTCTGCCAGGTGATCTCCTCGGTCGGCTTTTCGAGCGTCTTTCCCTTTCTTCCCCTCTACGTCCGGTCTCTCGGTTCGGCGACCGGAACCGACACCGATCTGCTTTCCGGCCTCGTCTTCTCCGGGCAGGCGTTCTCCATGGCCCTCGCCTCGCCGTTCTGGGGGGCGCTCGCCGACCGCTGGGGCAAAAAGCTCATGGTGGAGCGCGCCATGTTCGGGGGAGCGCTGCTGCTGGGGCTGATGGCCTTCGTGCGATCGGCCGAGGAGCTGGTTCTCCTGCGGACGCTCCAGGGGATGGTCACCGGGACGATCGCCGCGGCGAACGCCCTGGTCGCCGCCGCCGCACCCCGCGAGCGTTCGGGATGGGCCATGGGCCTGCTCCAGGTCGGGCTGGCCGCGGGGGTGGGCCTCGGCCCGGTGATCGGGGGCGCCGTGGCCGACGCCTTCGGCTACGCGGCGGCCTTCCATGTCACCAGCGGGCTGCTGGCGCTCGCCGGCGTGATCGTCGCCTTCGGGGTGCGTGAGCCGCCTATCCCCGCGGAGCGGCCGCGGCCCGCGCATCCCGGCTTCCGCCGGGAGTGGCGGCACGTTCTCGGGGCACCCGGCGTTCTGCCCGCCTACCTCCTGCGGTTCATCGATTCCCTTTGCCGCATGGCCTTCGTTCCCATTCTCCCGCTCTTCGCCCTCGAGCTCCTCTCCGACCCCGCCGGCGTGAACCGCTTTACCGGCACGGTGATCGGGGCTTCCTCGGTCGCCGCCGCCATCGCCGCCGTTTTCCTGGGACGCCTGGGCGACCGGGCCGGCCACCGCCCGATCGTCGCCGCCTGCGCCCTCGCCGGCGGCCTGGCGTTCCTGCTCCAGGTCGTCACCGAGCGGAGCATGGCCTTTCTCCTGCTCCACCTCGTGGCCGGCATCGCCCACGGCGGCATCGTCACCGGCGTGAGCGCGCTGCTCGCCCGCTACACCGACTGCGGCGAGGAAGGGGCGGTCTACGGGCTGGACAACTCGGTCAACGCGGCCGCCCGCGCGCTCGCGCCGATGGTGGGGGTGACGATCGGCCTGCTCTTCGGCTACCGATCCGTTTTCGCGGCCGTCGCCCTCTTCTACCTCACCGCGGCCCTGGTCGCTTTCCGCCGCCTGCCGCGCCCCTTGACCTGCCCGCCGCCCGCCCCCTGAGCGGCCGGGTCCTTTGCTTTGCCCGCCGCCGGTGGTATCCTGACCCGGAAACCCGTCGCCTGTTTTCCCGCTCTGCGCGCAAAGGAGGGAAAGCCCATGAAAGCGCTCGCCTGGATCCTCCCCTGGCTGGCGGCCGTCTCCGCCGCCTTCGCCGCCGACCCGGCCCTGCTCGAAAAGGCCCGGGCTGAAAAGAAGGCCGCCTTCTACGCCAACATCACCGCCGTGGAACCCATCCTCGAAGCCTTCAAGGCCGCCACCGGGGTCGCCGCCGAGTACACCCGGCTCTCCACGTCCAAGTTCGTCTCCACCGTGCTGACCGAGCACCAGGCGGGGAAGCTCTCCGCCGACGTGCTCCAGGCGCCGCTGCCGATCCTCGAGCTGCTCAGGGAAAAGGGCGTGCTCGCGGCCTACCGCCCCGCGGCCCTCGCCGCCTACCCCGAATGGGCGCGACGGGACGATCGCATCTTCACCTTCGGCATCGAGTATGTCGCCCTGATCTACAACAAGGAGCTCGTCAAGGCCTCCGATGTCCCGCGTCGCTACGAGGATCTCGCCCTCCCGAAATGGAAGGACAAGATCGTGATGGCCGACCCCTCCTCGCATGCCACAACCATCTCCTGGCTGGTCGGGCTGAAGGAGAAGGTCTTCGCCGACGAGGCTGCGTGGATGCGGTTTCTCCAGGGCCTCGCCGCCAACCGGCCGATGTTCGTCGCCTCCTTCGGGCCCACCCCCGCCCCGATCGAAAGCGGCGAAAAATGGATCGGGATCTCGATGCCCAAATACATCGTGACCAAGGCCCCGGCCCCGCTCGACTGGGCGCGCGTCGAGCAGCCGCTTTTCGGCACGCCGCGGGCCATGGCGCTCGCCGCGGCCGCCCCCCGGCCTCACGCCGGGCGGCTCTTCGCCGAATACTGGCTTTCCCGGGAGGCGATGAAAATCCTCGCCGAACAGGTGGGGGAATATGTCCTGCACCCGGGCATCTTTCCCCCGATCGCGGGCATGGAACGGGCGCGGGTCGAGGCCATCCGCGAGCTGCCCGACGAGGAGATCCGCCGCTGGGGCGCCGAATTCAAAAAGATCTTCGCGGCCCCCTGAGCAGGGAGGCCCGGACCCCGGCCGCGGGCCGGCTCGTCCCGCCTGCCGGGGAGGGTCGGAAAAGCGACCATGGACATCCGCATCCACGGCGTCAGCCGGCATTTCCACTCCCACGGAAAGCCCATCCGGGCGCTCGACGGCGTCAGCCTCGACATCCCGGCCCGCTCCATCTTCACCCTGCTCGGCCCCAGCGGCTGCGGCAAGACCACGCTGCTGCGCTGCATCGTCGGGCTGGACGCCCCCGATGAAGGGGAGATCGCCATCGGCGGAGAGATCGTCTTTTCGCGGGAGCGGGGGATCTTCGTGCCGCCGGAGAAGCGCGGCCTGGGGATGGTCTTCCAGACCTACGCCATCTGGCCGCACATGAGCGTGTTCCAGAACGTCGCCTACCCGCTCGAGGCGCGCGGGCTGCCCCGCGACGAGATCCGCGAGCAGGTGCGGCGCGTGCTCGCGTTCGTCCAACTTTCCGGCCTCGAGAACCGCCCGGCCACCCGCCTCTCCGGCGGCCAGCAGCAGCGGGTGGCGCTCGCCCGGGCGCTGGTCGCGGAGCCGCGGGTCATCCTCTTCGATGAGCCCCTCTCCAACCTCGACGCCAAACTGCGCGAGGAAACGCGCAAGGAACTCCGCGCCTTTCTCTCGCGGCTTCACATCACGGCCGTCTACGTGACCCATGACCGCACGGAGGCGCTCTCCCTGTCCGACCGCATCGCGGTCATGAAAGACGGCCGCATTCTCGAGGTCGGCACGCCGCGGGAGATCTACTTCCAGTCCGCCCGCCGTTTCGTGGCCGATTTCATCGGCCGGGCGAACCTGATCGAAGGCCGCATCCGCGACCGGCAAGGGGATCTCGCGCTCGTCGATTCCGAAATCGGCCCGTTGCGCTGCGCCGCCCGCGAAGGCCTGGGCCCCGGCTCCGCGGTGACGGTGTGCATCCGGCCCGAAAATCTCCGTCTGCTGCCCCCCGCGGCCGAGGAAGACGTCAACCGTCTGCGGGGGACGATCGAATCCCTGCTCTTCGTGGGGGAAGCCTGCGAGGGAGAGATCCGCGTCGGTGAAAAACGGCTCCTCGTGCAGATGCCCGCCGCCAGCCGGTTCGATGAGGGGATCGTGATCGATCTCGGCTTTGCGCCCCGGGAGGCGGTTCTGCTCGCGCCATGAGGAATTCCCCGCGGCCGCGCAGGGACGGCGAAAACAACCGGCCGTTGACCCTCGGCCTGCTCCTTCTCGTCGGGGGGCTCACGATCTGCCCGGTCGCCCTGCTCCTGCTGGGCAGTTTCACCGAAGGGCTGGGCGCGTTCGGCCGCCTCACGCTCGCCAAGTACCGCGCGGCTTATGGGGACCCGGGCTTCGCCGTCATCCTCTGCAACACCTTCGTCTTCACCGTGGGTTCGGCGACGGTTTCCACGCTGCTCGCCCTCTTTCTCGCCTACCTCAACACGCGGACGAACCTGCCGGGCAAGTTTCTCTTCCGCGTCGTTTCGATCGTCCCCATGATGATCCCCCACATTCTCTTCTGCGTGAGCTGGGTGCTGCTGCTCAATCCCACCAACGGGCTGCTCAACCTGCTCTTGCGGGAGGTCCTGGGGCTTTCTTCCTCCCCGTTCAACATCTACACCCTTCCGGGGATGATCCTCGTCGAAGCCTTGCTCGACCTGCCCATCGCCTACCTGGTCCTCGCCCCGGCGCTCTCGGCCTTCGATGCCACCCTCGAGGAATCCTCCCGCGTCTGCGGCGCTTCGCCCTGGCGCACCTTCTTCCGGGTGACCCTCCCGGTGCTGCGGCCGGCCATCCTGGCGGCGTTCATCCTGGTCATCGTGCGCAGCCTCGCCTCCTTCGCCGTCCCCTCGGTCATCGGGATCCCCGGCCGGATCTACGTCCTCGCCTCGCACATCTATCGCCTGGTCGCCACCGGCTTTTCCCCGGATTACGGGCAGGCCGCCGCGGTGGGCACGAGCGCGCTCGCCGCCTCGATCGTTCTCGTCGTCCTCTACCGCCGCCTGACGGCTTCGGGGGAGCGCTTCGTCACCGTCTCCGGCCGCGGCTTCCGGCCCTCGACCCTCGAGCTGAAAGGGGCGAAGATCCCGCTGCTGGCCGCCGTCGGCCTGCTCTCCTTCGTTTTGATCGTGCTCCCGGTGCTCGTGCTCGGCTATGTCTCGCTCCTTCCCTATTCGATGATCCCCGGCGAGAGGGCCTTCGCCCTCATGAGCCTCAAGAACTGGCGCATCGTCCTCGCCGATCCCCTCTCGATCCTCTCGCTGCGCAACAGCCTCCTCCTCGGCGTCGGCGGGGCGTCCCTCGGGATGATCCTTTCTTTCTTCGTCTCCTGGGTGATCGTGCGCGTGCGGTCCACCGCCTCGGGCATCCTGGAATCCCTGAGCTTTCTCTCCTTCTCGTTCCCGGGGATCGTGATCGGCGTGGGGTTCCTGTGGTTCTTCGTCCTCACCCCCCTCTACGGCACGCTCTGGGCGCTCCTCATCGGCTACATCGCCACCTATCTCCCCTACGGCATCCGGCCGCTCACGAGCGCCCTCGTCCAGATCCACAGCCACCTCGAGGAGTCCTCGCGCGTCTGCGGGGCGGGCCGGCTCACCACCCTGCGGCGCATCGTTCTGCCCCTGCTCGTCCCCGGGATCGTTTCCGGCTGGATCCTCATGGCCACGATGTTCGTCCGCGAGCTTTCGCTCTCCGTCGTGCTCTCCCGGCCGGGGACCGAGGTGCTCGCCGTACAGATTTTGCGCTTTTCCGAGGACGGGTTGTGGGGCAGGCTCGCCGCGCTGGGGATCGTGATGATCGGGATTTCGACCGCGTTGGTCGTGACCGCCGCCCTGGTCGGAAGGCGGCGCTCGCGGGCTTTCAGCCTCGAGGTTTCCTGAACCTCGTCGGCAGCCTACCGGCGACGGGGCGGAACCGGCAGGTAGTGGGTGGCCGGGCCCTTGCCCGCCTTGCGGAGCAACCCCCGGGCCACCAGGTCCTGCAGATCGTAGATGGCCGTGCGCACGGGGAGGTCGCCGACGATCTCCTGATAGCGGCTGCGGGTGATCCGCCCCTCGGCGAGGATCACGGGCCACGCCCGCATCTGCCGGGCGTTGAGCCCCTCGGCCGCCGGCGAGGGGGCTTCCTCGCGCCGCTCTTCTTCCGCCGCGGATTCCCCCGGGTCCTCCTCCCAGCCCGGCACGGCCAGCGGAATATCCTCGGCCTGGATCAGGGGCCCTTCGGCCATGACCACGGCGCGCATGAGGCAATTCTGCAGTTCGCGCACGTTTCCCGGCCAGTCGTGCCGCTTCAGCTTGGCGAGCGCCCCCCGGCTCAACCCCAGGCCCGTCCGGCCGGTCCGTTTCTCCTCGCGATCGAGGAAATGGCGTACGAGCAGGGGAATGTTCTCCCGCTGCTCGCGCAGGGGGACGGTGTGCAGGGTGATCACCTTCAGGCGGAAATAGAGGTCCTCCCGGAACTCCCCCCGCCGGATCAACGCTTCGAGGTCGGCGTTGCTCGCCGCGACCAAGCGCACGTCCACGGCGGTTTCGCGGTCGCTTCCGAGCGGCTTGATCTTGCGCTCGGCAAGCGCACGAAGCAACGCCTGCTGCACGCGCGGTGAGGCCACCTGCACCTCGTCGAGAAAGAGGGTCCCGCCGTCGGCTTCGAGGAAGGCGCCCTTGCGGTCGGCCTTGGCCTCGGTGAACGCCCCCCGCACGTGCCCGAAGAGGGTGTCGAGAAGCAGGTTCTCGTCCAGGGCCCCGCAGTTGATCGAAACGAAGGGGCCGGCGGCCCGCGCGCTCAGGCGGTGGATCGCCTCCGCCGCGAGCTGTTTGCCCGAGCCGGTCTCCCCCAGGATCAGGACATCGTAGTCGACCTGGGAGGCCTTCACGATCTCGGCCTTGAGCCGCTCCACCCGCGCGCCGCGGCCGACGATCGCGGCAACCGGGTCGGAAGCGGCATCCGTCGGGGGGAACTCCAGACGGGCCTCCCTCTTCAACCCCGCGTCACGAAGGGCGCGGTCTTTCCGCCGCAGCTCCTCGAGGTGCCTCTGTAGATCCGCGATCAGCCGGTTGATCGCCTCCTGCAGGATGGCGATTTCCCTGCCGCGGTAGGGAAGCCGCACGGGCCTCAGCTCATCGTCAAGCTTCGAAACGGCATCGGCCAGACGCAGGATCGGCCGGGTGAGGATGCGGCCGATCCAATAGATCAGCGCCCCCACGAAGAGGGCTGAGGCGGCCGTGATCGTGAGCATGAGGTCGATGTGCCGGTATCCGGCGGCCGCGGAAAGGCGGCTCACGTCCTGGAAAGCCAGGCCCGCGATCGGCTGCGGCTCGGCCGCCGGGCTGCTGCGAAAGCGCACCGGCGCATAGGCGAGGAAATGGCTCCCGCCGAAGGACCCGGAAGGGGGCGGCGGAAGACCGATGACCCCGTGCTTGCCCCTCATCACGTCTTCCACCATGGTCCAGTAGGTTGCGACGGTGGAATCCGGACGGAATGCGAAAGGTTGGCCCTTTCTGCCGAGCGTGCCGCTGAATCCGGCGCGTACCTGATGGGTGGCGAGCTCCGCCGAAAACATCTCCGGCGGCTCCGATTCGAAGAGGACCCAGCCCTCGGCATCGAAAAAATAGAAAAAGCGGACTCCCGGCGTCCGCGGGAAACCTCTGGCCTCGGAATCGAACGCGTTGTGCCGCGAAAGCAGATTCCTCAAGCGGCGCGCGTTGAGCATAAGAAGGAGATAGCCCCGATCCTCCTCCGGACTTCTGAGCGCGGCAGTGGCCAACCAGAAGACTTGCCGCGTGAGGCGCTGGTTCTGGTTCTCGGGCTCAGGAAACGGAAACTCCATTTCCGTGAGCGGAGAAAACGAGACCTGACCCGGATGCAGATTTTTCAGAGTTTCAAAGAACGCAAGCAAGCTCGGCTTAATGGATTCCGCATCCGCCGGCACGATGCGCTTTTCATTTGCCAAATAGACCAGATGATCCGGAGTTTTTCGCGATAGATAGGCAATCCCGCAAAAATCATCACCACCTCGTTCCGCCGATTTTTCCAAATAACGTCGTAACGTTTCCTCCTGGATGGGTCTGGTCGCCATATCGGTCAGGTCTTCGCGATATCGGTCGAGCAGATGTTCCAGTTCATTGCGCAACAGGAGGGTTTCAAGAATCGCGGAGCGTTCAAGCGCCTGGTTAATGAATTGTCTGGAAACCGAATAGGTAAAATACCCGGTAACGACCATGAGGAGGATCACCGGCGGTACGAGGCAGAGCAGCATGCGTGTTTTCAGGCTGCTTTTCAAGATTGCGTTCAGCAGCCTTTCAAAGCTCGAATCGGGGGTTTCGCCTCTCAGCCAGCGCATGGCAAAAACAGGGTCCGCAAGATGCAAAAAGGCCGTCTATTCGTGCAACCGGATTTCATCATCGTGCACACGCAAAAAAAAATCAAGTGGAAACAGGCTGCTTACCGTTGCCAGATCGTTGGCACATACCTTGCTCTCAAAGGCGCAACGACTTGGGTTTCTTAACCCCATCTCCGCCTGAAAGGAGGAATCAAGGCATGCAGCTCATGAAGCGGATCTGGATCGCATTCACCGTGTTCAGCCTATCCGCCCAAGCCGCGCTCGCCGCCGGCGGCGGCGGCGGACAGCCGATCGTGATCGTCGCCGATTCGCGCAAGCTCAGCGGCATCATGGCCTGGTGGGCCAACCTCTACAACGAGAGCCACGCTTACTTCACCCTATTGACCGTCATCATCATTCCCGTGGTCGGTGTCATATTCGGCCTTCTCGCCGACCTGGTGATGCACTTTGTGGGGATCGATCTGTCCTCGCGCGACCTGGCCGAGCACTGAAGAAAGCCGCCGTTCCGGCGCAGGGCCCTCGGGACGGCGAAAGAAAGGAGATTGCGCATGGATTGGCTCTATGTCCTCATGCCCATCGCGGGCGTCAAGATCTTCTGGCCCGGGCTCATCATCCTGGGCGTCGGCGTGGGAGTGATCGGCGGCTTCTTCGGCATGGGCGGGGCCTGGATGGTAACCCCCGGTTTGAACATTCTGGGTTTTCCGATGGCCTTTGCCATCGGGACCGACATCGCCCACATGGCAGGCAAATCGCTCATCTCCACCATGCGGCACGGCAAATTCGGTAACGTCGACTACAAGCTGGGCATGATCATGCTGGTGGGGACCGTGGTCGGCTTCGAGGTCGGCGCGCAGATGATCATGTGGCTCGAGCGCATCGGCATCGTCGGGCCGGTGGTGCGCTGGATGTACCTCGCGCTGCTCGCCCTGATCGCCTGGATGGTCTTCGCCGACATCGCCAAGCGGCGCCGCAAAGAAAGGGAAGCCCTTGCGGCCGGAAAAGAGGTGGACAAGCTCGCCACCGGCCTCGAGTGGCACAAGACCCTGCACAAGATCAAGATCCCCCCGATGATCACCTTCAAACAAGCCGGGATCACCTGCTCGGCCTGGCTGCCGATCCTCGTCTCCTTCTTCACCGGCTGGCTGGCGGGAATTCTGGGGATCGGCGGCGGCCTGATCCGCATGCCGGCCCTCATCTACCTCGTCGGCTGCCCGACCCATGTGGCGGTCGGGACCGATCTCTTCGAGGTCATGATTTCCGGCCTCTACGGGGCGGCATCCTACACCTACAAGGGTCGGACCGAACTCGTGGCCGCGATCATCATGCTCGTCGGGGCCGCGATCGGGGCACAAGTCGGCTCGGTGGCGACCAAGTACATCAAGGGCTACGGCATCCGCATCGCTTTCGGCCTGGCCGTCGTCGGCTGCTTCATCTCCGTCCTGCTCAAGCTGATCCCGACCTATTACCCGGCGCTCTACACCATCTGCGACGTGAGCGCGACTATTCTCATCCTGGGGCTCGTGGCCGCGATGTCGGCCTACATCACGATCAAGATGGTCCAGGGGGCTGCACGGGAAGTGGCCATGAAGAAGGGCAAAACGGCCTGACCGTGGTACCGGTCGTCCGCCAAGGAGGAACTATGTCCAAGAAATTCTTGTGGTTGTCGCTTCTTTTCGTTCTGCCCCTGGCCCTCGTCCTGGGATGCGCCGAGGGGGGAAAGGTCGACCAGGGCCGGGTGGTCGAATTCGACGCTGGAAAGAGGCTCGTCACCATCATCCGGGACGTGAAAAACGACGCGCTCAACCCGGATTACTCCTACCTGCCGCCGCTCACCTACGCTCTGCCCGAAGACCCGGCCGAGACGGGTCCGCTGCCCCAGGCCGGGGGGCGGCTGAAACTCGACGCCGATAAAAACCAACTCAAGATCTACAACCCCAAAACCAAAAACTTCCTCTGGATCGACTTCAAGCCGATCGACAAGAAGACCGGCGTCGACCGCAACGACCCGCTCGTGAAGGGCAAAACGTTCCCCATCATCGACAAGGAGAAAAAGACGATCACCCTCTACTCGGCGCGCCAGAAGATTCTCGAAACGATCACGGTGCCGGAAGAGTACTTGGAATGGCCCGAGTCGACCTGGGCGGCGGGGGACGAGGTGCGGATCTACTATAAGGAAGAGGGTAAGGCTTTGCGTTTCATGAACATCACCCAGACCGACATTTTCAAGAAGTGACCCCGTTCCCCCGGGGGGGCGGCCGATGCCGACCGCCCCCCCCCGGGCCGGAAAGGAAAGCGACCATGCCCCTTCTTTTCGCCGTGGGGGTGAACCTCGCCGTGCTGACCGAGCTCTGCGTGGCGATGGCCTTCGCCGCCCAGGCTCCCCCGGAGCACTTCACCGCCGTCTTTTTCAAGGTCTTCTTCGGGCTTCTCCTGCCCACGCTCCTCTTGGCGGGTCTGGGCAAGCGCCTGCTGCGCGGCCGTGCCGCAGAACAGGATCCCGCCGGAGACCCCCCGGCCGGATGAAGGGGAGGGCGCCATGGAGCGAGACTCCTCCGTCCCGATCTACATGGTCAAGAAAACGGTCGGCGGCCTCACCGTCTTCTTCCGCGCCGGACGGCGTCAGGGGATCCGTCCGGGGGACCGGCTCGCCGTGCTGAACGAGGAGGGGCTCCCCCTCGGCGAAATCCGGGTTCGCTCCTGCTCGGAGAACGACGCCGAAGGGGTCGCCCTCGGCGACCTTCCCATCGGCATGGGCTGCCGGATCGCCCCCCGGCGCCCTTCGGCCTAGCCCCCGCGGCCGCCGCCGCCCCGCTCCTCCTGTGCGGAGGGGGGCAGCGTGCAGCCCACCCCCCCGCCGCCTTCCGGATCCAGCTGGAAATTGCCCTCGAGAAAACAGCGCGTCAGCTGCCGCACGTGTTCCTCGGTGTGCATTATCATGTCCATCTGCCGGGTGAAGAGGAGCAGGCTTCCCAGCATGGTGAGGAGTTCCTCGACCTGGGCTTGCTCCTGCTTGCTGACCCGCGCCCGCACGTTGTCCCCCTGGGTATCCACGAGAAAGCCGTAGTGGGCGAGAACCTGCTCGATCATCCGCGCGCGACGAGCCCGGCGCACATCGTCCGCCGCCCCGCCTTTGAACTGGAAGTGGATGTAGTTCTTGGCCGCCGTCTTGCCGCAATAGGAGTCGAGCACGCTGTAGTGGTATCCCACACGGGAACTGAAGTTGAGGTACTTGTCCGAGATGATGGCATAGCTGCGGTCGCCGAAGCGTTCGCTTCCCGCACCGGGCTGGGAGAGCATCTGTTCGCTCAATACGGAAACGAACCCGCTCAGGTTGACCGGCCGGATGTGCGGGGAGCAGAGGGCGGGGTGGAGCATCCCGCGGAGCAGCGCGCGGAAGGGAACGGAGACGACCTGCTCCGGGCTGACCTGCGAGGTCCGGGTCGCATCCACGGAGAGTCCGCCGAAGAGGTCGATCACGTAGAGGTCGAGCGGCACGGGGGCCTTCAGCCGCACGGAGATGCGGCTGCGGTCGGTCACGAGGTCGCCGAGCTGGAAGATCACCGTGTAGGCGGTCTCGTGAACGAAACGCATGATGTCGTGGATCGTGCGGCAGTGCTCCTCGCCGAACTGCGGCGACTTCGGGTCGGTCAGGTAGATCGGCACGATGAGGTCGGCGCGCCGCCGCAGGGTCTGGTAGGCCGGGCCCCGGACCCGCGCCCCTCCGCGCTGCGGCTGCGCCTCGAGGATCTCCGCCACCCGCCCCAGGTAGACCCTCCCGTGATAGGCATCCACGGTCACCTCGGCGCCCTCGGGGATCACCGCGGTGGCCCGCCGGGCGTTCAGGAGGGTGGGGACCAGGTACTCGCGGGCGAGCGAGGCCATGTGGCAGACGACACCGCCGTAGTCGGTGACGATGGCCTGGGCCTTGTTCATGGCGATCACGTACTGCGGCGAGGGGTGCACGGCGACGAGGACACCGCCGTCCGGGAAGGAGGCGAGATCCTTCTCGCTGCGGACATGCACGGCGACCCCGCAACCCACGCCGACGCAGGCGATCTCGGCCCCCTCGAGCAAGGTCTGCGCGTGGGGGGGAGGTGCCGGGGGGAGGGGGCAATCCTCACCCGGCTCACCGCCCTCGATCCTCAGGGGGCGGGCCTGCAGGATGACGACGCCCCCCGCCTCGTCGAGGGCCCATTCCACGTCCTGGGGCGCCTGGAAGTGCTCTTCGAGCCGGAGGGCGGCCGCGGCCAGCTCCGCGGCCTGCGCATCGCTCAAGCTGGGGAGGCCGCGTTCCGCTTCCGGGATCTCCTCCTCGGCCACGGCCCCCCCGGGGAGGCCGACCAGGCGGACGGATTGTTCGGCGATCCGCTTTTCGGCCAGGCGGGGGGGAGTCGTCTTCTCGAAGACGTAAGCATCCGGCGGGACGATCCCGTCGACCGCATAGGGCCCGAGCCCCCGGACGGCCTGGATGAGGATCCGGTTGTCGAAGGGGTTCACCGGGTTGCGGGTGTAGAGCACGCCGCTGGTGCGCGCCGGGATCATCTCCAGGCAGGCCACCGCCATCGAGGCCTCGTGAAAGGGGATCCCCATGTGCAGCCGGTAGGCGATCGCCCGGGGCGAAAAGAGGCTGGCCAGGATGTTCTTGTACTCCTCGAGAACCCGCTCGCGCGGCACATTGAGGACCGTGAGGTACTGCCCGGCGAAGGAGAGGGTCGCGTCTTCGCCGATCGCGCTGCTGCGCAGGGAAACGCACAGCGGCCGTCGCGCGGGGGGGACCGAGGCCTCCAGCTCGTCGAAGGCCTCAAGGATCACCCGCCCCAGGCTCGGCGGCACCTCGGCCTCGGCGATCAGCATCTGGATTTGTTCACTCACCTGCACGATGGTCTCGGTCTCGATGATGTCGACCTTGGCCTTCAGGCGGCGGACGACCTCTTCCAGGCGATTGGCGGCCATGAAATGCTCGAAGGCGGCGGTCGTCACGGCGAACCCCCGCGGCACCGCGAGACCGACGCGGTTTCGGACCTCGGCCAGGTTGGCGTTCTTCTCCCCCACGAAGACGGAAAGCTCCCGCGAAGGGATCTCCGCGTAGCGCAGGACGAATTCCGTCGGGGAAGGCCGGCCGGCCGGCCGGTCCGCCGCCTCGCCCTTCACGGCGTTCTGAATCCTCTCCAGCGTGCGGCGCAGGTGGGGGTAGGGACGGCCCGACATCTTTTCGATGCACTCGATCATCCGGCCGCAATGGAAGAAGGTTCTCAGGGTCTGGGCTTCGATGTAGGACCGGCCGAAGGCGGATTCGCCGCGCAGTTTCTCCTCGATGTCGGCGATGATCTTGAGCAGTTCGGTGTTGGATTCGAGCAGGAGCTTGAAGTTGTCGTAGCGGACGGCGAAGCGGGCCATCAGCTCCCTGCGGGGGGTCAAACGCAGGGATCGGAAGAGGTTGAAAATCGGCAATTCGAGGATTTTCAATCGGCCGCCGGCCATGGAGCCTCCCGTGTCATGCAAACGGTTTCACCCCGGCCCGGTCTCGACGAGCGTACACGAAAGCGAGGGAAAAAACGAGCCGTACGGCGCGGCCCTTGTCAATCCTGGACCGCCGCCCTATAAAGGGCTCTCGATCCCGAGCGGATGCCAACCCCGAGGAGAGCCGCCCATGAACACGCCCCCGCAGCTGGAAACCCTGGTCCTGCATGCCGGACACACCCCCGATGCGCAGACCCTTTCGCGCGCCGTGCCCATCTACCAGACGACGAGCTTCGTTTTCCGCGACACGCGCCATGCCGCCGACCTCTTCGCCCTGCGCGACACGAGCGGCTTCATCTACACGCGCATCGGCAATCCGACGACCGATGTGCTCGAGCGGCGGCTGGCCGCGATCCACGGCGGATCGGCCGCCATCTGCACGGCCTCCGGCATGGCGGCCGTTTTCTACGCCGTGGCGGCGATCACCGGGGCCGGCCAGAACATCGTCTCGGGCTCCAATCTCTACGGCGGAACCCATGTCCTCTTCGAAAACACGCTCAAACGCTTCGGGATCGAGGTACGCTTCGTCGACACCGCCCACCCCGAGGCGGTGGACGCCGCGATCGACGGCCACACGCGCCTGCTCTACACCGAGAGCATCGGCAACCCGCGTTGCAACGTCGACGATTTCGAGGCCCTGGCCGCCGTCGCCCGACGGCATCGCATCCCCTTCGTCGTCGACAACACGGTGTCCCCGCCCCCCATCTTCAACCCCTTCGACCACGGGGCGGATCTCGCCGTCTACTCCCTCACCAAGATCATCGGCGGCCACGGCAACAGCATCGGCGGCGCGGTGGTGGAGGCCGGCCGGTTCGACTGGGCCGGCGCCGGGAAATACCCCGAAATCACCGCCCCCGACCCGAGCTACCACGGACTGAACTTCTGGGAGGCCCTCTGCGCGCTCGAGGGCACCCCCTGCAGCGCCTTCTGCGTCAAGCTGCGGACGGGGCTGATGCGCGACATCGGTGCGGCGCTCAGCCCGATGAACAGCTTTCTGATCCTGCAGGGCCTGGAAACGCTCCCGCTGCGGGCGCGCGCCCATTGCGAGAACGCGCGCGCCGTGGCCGCGTTTCTGGCCTCCCACCCCCGGGTCCGCTGGGTGAACTACGCCGGGCTTGCGAGCCACCCGGACCACGAGCGGGCGAAACGCTATTTCCCCTTGGGGCCGAGCGCCGTCTTCGGGTTCGGGCTCGAGGGCGGTCTCGAGGCCGGCCGCCGCTTCATCGAGTCGGTCCGGCTCTGCTCGCACCTGGCGAACATTCTCGACGCGCGCACCCTCGTCATCCACCCGGCCACGACCACCCACTCCCAGCTCTCCCCGGAGGAGCAGCGCCGGGCGGGGGTCGAGCCGGAAATGGTCCGGATCTCGGTCGGGATCGAGCACATCGAGGACATCCTGGCGGACCTGGACCAGGCGCTGCACGCGGCTCACGCCTGAGGCCGGAACACCCAGGTCTTTTCCCGTGACGCCGGGTGGACGGGGCGTGCGGAATCCGAGCCGGGAGCGTCGAGAAAGGCGAGCGCGCGGCGGGCGATCTCGAAGGCGGCTCCGGGCCGCGCCAGACGGCGGGCCTGCCGCCGCAGGCGCCGCAAGCGGGCGGGGTCGGAGAGCAGCGTTTCGATTTTCCAGGGCAAGGTGGCGAGCGGCCCGATTTTCACCGCCGCCCCGTTTTCGAGCAGGTAGTCGGCGTTGCGGCTTTCCTGGCCGGGAATGGGGTTGACGATGGCGAAGGCCGCCCCGCGCGCCAGGATCTCGGAGGCGGTCAACCCCCCCGGTTTGCTGATCACGAGATCGGCCGCCGCAAGCCAACGGTCCAGCACCGGCGTGTACCCCAGGGTCCGCACGCGGTGGGGCGCGCGCGGCGGCAGCGCGGTCAGCCGCTGCTCGAGCGCCGCGTTGCGGCCGCAGACGACGACGATGTCGAGGGGCCGTTCGATCGCCTGCACGGCCTGGACGATCGCCTCGACCGGCCCCACGCCGAAGCCGCCGGAGAGAACGAGGATGAGGGGCCGCCCTCCCGCAACGGCCAGCTCCCGGCGGGCCTCCGCGACGGAGAGCGGCCGGCCGAACACCGGGTGGATGGGGATGCCGGTCACCGTGATCCGCTCCGCCGGGATGCCGAGGGCGGAAGCGTAGGCCGCGCTCTCGGCCGAGGCCAGGAAGTAGCGTTCGCAGGGTTCCTGAACCCAGAGCCGGTGAACCATGAAGTCCGTCACCACCGTCATCTGGGGGACGCCGATCCGCCGCGAACGGCGCAGCGCAGCGATGATCTCGGCCGGGAGGAAATGGGTGTTGATCACGAGCGCCCAGGGTTCCGCGGCCAGGAGCTTGAGAAAGGGTTTGAGATTCAGCTTTTCCAGGGCGATCCGCAACGGCGAGGCGGGCGGTTTTTCCTTCGCCGGCCGGTCGAGAACGTCGTAGACGAAACCGAGCAGATGCGGCGCCCGGTTGGCGAAGTCGAGGTAGCCCTTGCCGTAGAGGCGGCGGAAGGTCTTGCTGGCCAGCCCGAGCACATCGACCGCCTCGATCGAGCAGCGCGGGCAGAGCTTCCGAAGCGCGAGCGCCACCGCCTCGGCGGCGCGCACGTGGCCCGCGCCGACCGACGCCGAAAGAACGAGGATGCGGGAGAAACGCCCCTTTTTCATCGCCCCCCCGCGGACGCCGCCCTTTCGGGTCGTTGTCGGTTCGGATGCCGGACCGTTCCGGACGACGCCGGGGCGGGGCGGCAGGGCACGATCCCCGCGGGGTCATCGAAAACTAGCCGCAGCCTAACCCCGGCCGAACGAAAAAACAACATCCTCGGCCGTTCGGCGCGGAGGGTCCGGTTCGGGATCGTGCAAGGAAGGAATGACCCATGGCCAAGGAACGCATCCTGGTCGTCGATGACGAAGAGGATATCGTCGAGCTGGTCCGCTTTCATCTGGCCCGCGAAGGGTTCCAGGTCGAATCGGCCGCCAGCGGCGAGCAGGCCCTCACCAAGGTCCGCCAGGGGACCTTCGCCCTGGTCGTGCTCGACCTCATGCTTCCCGGTGTGGACGGGCTGGAGGTCGCCCGCGCCCTCAAGGCCGAGCCGCGCACAGCGGGCATTCCCATCCTGATGCTCACGGCCAAGGGCGAGGACGCCGACATCGTGACCGGTCTCGAACTCGGTGCCGACGACTACGTCACGAAGCCGTTCAGCCCGAGGGTGCTGCTTGCCCGCATCAAGGCCGTGCTGCGCCGCCGGGCGCGCACGACGGTCGACGACCAGGCGGTGCTGACGATCCACGATCTGGAGATCCACCCCGGAAGACGCACCGTGATCGCCGGCGGCAAACCGGTCGATCTCACCTTCACCGAGTTTCAGCTGCTCTCCTTCCTGGCCCGCCGGCCCGGGTGGGTCTTCACCCGCTCGCAGATCGTCGACGCCGTGCGCGGAACCGACTATCCCGTGACCGACCGCAGCGTCGACGTCCAGGTGGTCGGGCTGCGCAAGAAGCTCGGCCCCTACGGCCGCTACATCGAGACGGTGCGCGGCGTGGGCTACCGTTTCCGCGAGAAGCCATGAGACCGCCCCGCAAGCTTCTCTGGCGCCTCTTTTTCTCCTACCTCTTCATCGCCCTCGGGGCCCTCTTCGCAGCCGGCTGGCATTTCGTCCACACGCTGGAGAAATTTTTCGAGGAGCAGCTCACCGCCGATCTCTTCGGCCGGGCGCGGCTGATCGAACCCCAGATCCGGCCCCTTCTCGATCCCGTGCAGGCCCCGGCCGTGGACGCCGTCTGCAAGCTCACCGGCCGCAACGCGGGCACCCGCTTCAGCGTCATCCTGCCCGACGGGTCGGTCGTGGGCGACACCTGGGTGGCCCCCGAATCCCTCGACAACCATGCCGGCCGGCCGGAAATCGCCGAAGCCCTCGCCGCCGGCTCCGGTCGCTCCCGGCGCTACAGCCACACCCTGCGCCAGAACGTGCTCTACGCCGCCATCGCACTCGATGCCGACGGGCACCGCCTCGGCGTGATCCGGGCCGCCATTCCGCTCTCCCGCATGGAGGCCCAGATCGGCGACATGCGGCTCGAGTTTCTCGCCGTGGGGGGGGTCATCGCCCTGCTCGCCCTCGGGGTGACCTTGTTCATCTCCCGGCAGTACGGGCTGAAGATCGACGAGCTCAAGGAGGGTGCCGCGCGGCTCGCGCGCGGCGAGCTGGGACACCGGCTGCGGTCTCCCGACTCCGAGGAGCTGGGCGGCCTGGCCGAATCCCTGAACCGCATGGCCGAGGAGCTCGAATCCCGCCTGCTGACGGTCACCCGCCAGCGAAACGAGCTCGAGGCCGTGCTCTCGAGCATGCTGGAGGGCGTCCTCGCGGTCGACCGGAACGAGCGGATCCTCAGCCTGAACCCGGCCGCCGCCCGCTGGTTCGACCTGGATGCGGAGCGCGTGCGCGGAAAAACCGTGCCCGAGGCGATCCGCAACCTCGCCATCCAGCAGTTCATCGCGCAGGCCCTGCGGACCCCCGGATCGTTCGAGGAGGACATCACCGTGTACCGCGGCGGGGAGCGCACGCTCAACATCAAGAGCACCCCCCTTCGCGGCGCCGGCGATGAGATGATCGGCGTGTTGATCGTCTTCAGCGACGTGACCCGGCTGCGCCGGCTGGAGGAGGTGCGCCGCGATTTCGTCGCCAACGTCTCCCACGAGATCAAGACCCCGCTCACCGCCATCCAGGGCTTCGTCGAGACCCTGCAGCAGCACGGCACGGGGGACCCGGAGGAGACGGCGCGGTTTCTGCGGATCATCGCCCGGCACGCCAACCGGCTGAACGCGATCGTGGACGACCTGCTGCTGCTCTCGCGGATCGAAAACGAGGGGGAACGGGGCGAGTTGACCCTCCAGACGGTCCGTCTGCGGGAACTCTTCCAGGGCGCCGCACAGGTGTGCCGCCCCAAGGCCGAAGCCCGGCGGATCGATATCGCGGTCGCTGTGGACCCGCAACTCACCCTGGAGGCGGATCCCGTCCTCCTCGAGCAGGCCGTGGTGAACCTGCTCGACAATGCGATCAAGTACAGCGATCCCGGCCAGCCCGTCCAGCTTCGCGGCCGCTCGTCCGGGACGGCGGTGATCATCGAGGTGCAGGACCAGGGCATCGGGATCGAAAAGAAGCACCTTCCCCGGCTCTTCGAGCGCTTCTACCGCGTAGACAAGGCGCGCAGCCGCAGCCAGGGGGGCACGGGTCTGGGGCTGGCGATCGTCAAGCACATCGCCCAGGCACACGGCGGCCGCGTGACGGTGGAAAGCCGGGTCGGCGAGGGAAGCCTCTTCCGCCTGGAGCTGCCGCGGGGGCGCAGGCGCGAAGCGGCGGCCGCCCATCAGCCGAACCGGCCGGTGATGTAGTCCTGGGTCAGGGGGTGGCGGGGATTGGTGAAAATCCGCTCGGTGGGGCCCACTTCGATCAGGTCCCCGAGGTGGAAGTACGCCGTGCGTTGCGACACCCGCGCCGCCTGCTGCATGGAGTGGGTGACGATGCAGATCGAGTACTGCGTGCGCAGCTCGAAAATGAGGTCTTCGATCACCGAGGTGGCGATCGGATCGAGCGCCGAACAGGGCTCGTCCATGAGGATGATTTCCGGGTTCACGGCGATCGTGCGCGCGATACACAGGCGCTGCTGCTGACCGCCGGAGAGCCCCGTTCCAGGCTCGTGCAACCGGTCCTTCACCTCGTCCCACAACCCGGCCTTGCGCAGCGCCGTCTCGACGATGTGGTCGAGCTCCGCCCGGTCGCGGGCCAGGCCGTGGATGCGAGGTCCGTAGGCCACGTTTTCGTAGATCGACTTGGGAAAGGGGTTGGGTTTCTGGAAGACCATCCCCACCTGGGCGCGGAGCGGCACGACGTCCACCTTGCGGTCGTAGATGTTCACCCCGTCGAGGAGGATCTCCCCGGTCACCCGGCACCCCTCGATCGTGTCGTTCATGCGGTTCAGGCAGCGGATGAAGGTCGACTTGCCGCAGCCGGAAGGCCCGATCATGGCGAGGACCTCGTTGCGGCCGATGTCGATCGAAACGTTGCGGATCGCCTGCTTGTCGCCGTAGAAGACGTTCACGCCGCGGCAGACCATGCGCGGGTTCTCGACCGTCAACGTGCCCACCGTCTCGCGGCTCTCGCGCTCCGGTCGGCTCGGCGGCGGCTCCTCGCTTGCGATTCTCTCCAAACCCGCGCCCTTCGTCATGGCCTCTTCGACCCGCGTCAGGGTGAACATATCCGATCGCCCCTCTACTAACCGATCCCCCGGCTGCCGTAAAGACCGCCTCCCGGGGAAGCCCCCGACCTCGAACGCGGGGGAACCGCCCCGGGAGGACCGGTGCCCTTTATTTCACTTCCTTGAGGACCGTCAGGTTCTTCACGTTTTCGGCGACCTTCTTGCGTTCGGCCTCCGGCAGCGGGATCAGCCCCTTTTCACCCAGATAGCCGTCCTTGCCCCAGGCCTTCTCGCTCGTGAACTCGGCCACGTACTCCTTGATCCCCGGGATCACCCCGACGTGGGCCTTCTTCACGTAGAAGAAGAGCGGCCGCGAGAGGGGGTACTTGCCGTCGGCGATGTTTTCGAAAGTCGGGGCGTGGCCGTCCACCTTGGCGCCGTGAATCTTGTCGGTGTTCTGGTCGAGGAAGCTGAAGCCGAAGATGCCCACGGCGTTCGGGTTGGCGACCAGCTTCTGCACGATCAGGTTGTCATTCTCGCCGGCATCGATGTAGCCGCCGTCCTCGCGGAGCGAGCCGAAGATCTTCTGGAATCTCTTCGCGTCTTCCTTCGACAGCTTCTTGAGCGACTCGAAGGCGAGCGCCCCGCGCTCCATGGCGAGTTCGAGAAACGCATCCCGCGTCCCCGAGGTCGGCGGCGGGCCGAGCACCTCGATCTTCACGTCGGGAAGCGAGGGGTTCACCTCTTTCCAGGTCTTGTAGGGGTTGGCGACGAGCCCCTCTCCCCCCTGGGGATCGGGGACCTCCTTGGCCAGCGCCAGGAAGACGTCCTTCGAGCTGAAGGCGAGCTGCGGGGCCTTCTTCGAGTTGGCCAGGACGATGCCGTCGAAGCCGATCTTGACCTCGACGATCTCGGTCACGCCGTTTTTCTGGCAGGTTTCGAATTCCGAGGCCTTGATCGCCCGCGAGGCGTTCGAGATGTCCGGGTGCTGCACGCCGACCCCGGCGCAGAACAACTTGAAGCCGCCGCCCGTGCCGGTCGACTCGACCTTGGGGGTCTTGAAGCCGCCCGCCTTGCCGAAACGCTCCGCCACGACGGTGGCGAAGGGGTAGACCGTCGAGGAGCCGACGATGCTGATCGTGTCCCGCCGCTGCGCCCGGGCCGGAAGGCCCGCAGCGAGGACGAAAACCAGCGCCAGAGCCAAAACCACTGCTTTCTTCATGAAATCCTCCTTCGGATGGGGTCCCTCGCTGAGAGGGGTATCGCCTTCTCAGGCGGGCACACCCTAAGCTTTTTCTGTGAGATGCCGATTGAAAATCGATTCGAATTCGGTTAGCGGCGGGGCTTTCCCTCACCAGCGGCGTTCGTATTTTTTCCGCAGCCAGATCGCCGCGCCGTTCATCACCACGAGAAAGGCGAGCAGGACGAGAATGGCGGCCGAGGTACGCTCGGCGAAGGCCCGCTCCGGGCTGTCGGCCCAGAGGTAGATCTGCACCGGCAGCACCGTCGCCGGGTCGGTGAACCCTTTGGGAATTTCCACGATGAAGGCCACCATCCCGATCATGAGCAGCGGCGCGCTTTCCCCGAGCGCCCGGGCCATGCCGATGATCGTTCCGGTCAGCATCCCGGGCAGAGCGAGCGGCAACACGTGATGGAGCACCGTCTGCATCCGCGAAGCCCCCACCCCCAGGGCCGCCTCGCGGATCGAGGGCGGCACGGCCTTCAACGCCGAACGGCCGGCGATGATGATCGTGGGCAGGGTCATGAGCGTCAGCACCAGGCCGCCGACGACGGGGGCGGATCGCGGCATGTGCAGAAAATTGAGAAACACGGCGAGCCCGAGCAGACCGAAGACGATCGAGGGCACGGCCGCGAGGTTGTTGATGTTGACCTCGATCAGATCGGTCCACCGGCTTCGCCGGGCGAATTCCTCGAGGTAGATCGCGGCCGCAACCCCGATCGGAAAGGAGAGCAACAGGGTGACCGCCAGCGTGAAGAAGGAGCCGCAGACCGCCCCCCAGATCCCGGCCTGCTCCGGTTCCCGCGAGTCCCCGGAGGTAAAGAACGTGCGGTTGAAGCGCTTGTCGAGGCGCCCTTCCGCGGAGAGACGGTCGAGCCAGGAGAACTGCCGGTCCGTGATCCGCCGGGCGTCCTCGGGAAGATCGCGCCGGAAGTGCCCCTTGACCGCCATGTCGATGTCGGCCCCGGCCTTGAGCCAGACCTCGAGCGTCTGTCCGATCACCTCGGGGTCGCGCATGACGAAATCGCGCAGATCGTAGACGGCGGCGCTGCTGATCAGGGCGGAAAGCTCGCGGCGCTCCGGGCGTCCCTGCGCGTCGGGGAAGAGCCTTTCCAGGGATTTCCGGATCAGGACGGCGTAATCGGCGCGGGCGAGGGCATCGGCATGGAGGACCTCGGGGTCGAAGAAGATCGGCAGCCGGATCTCGGTTTGTTGGAAGGCCGTGTAGCCCCCGGCGATGATGCTCGCAAACATGAGGGCGAGAAAGCCGATGCTGAGGGCGATCGCCAACAGTCCGCAGAGCCGGAAGCGGCGTTCGCTGCGGTAGCGTCGCGGAAGGCCGGCGCGGACGACATCGATCGTGCGCCGCCCCTCCGTCCGGACTCCGCCGGGCGATCCCAGGCCGCGGCCCTTATTCATATTGCTCCCGGTACCGGCGGACGATGTAGAGGGCGATCACGTTGAGCACGAGGGTGACCACGAACAGCACCAGGCCCAGAGCGAAGGCGGCGAGGGTCTTGGGGCTGTCGAACTCCTGGTCGCCGATCAGAAGCGTCACGATCTGTACCGTGACCGTGGTCACGGCCTTGAGCGGGTTGACCGTCAGGTTGGCCGCCAGGCCGGCCGCCATGACGACGATCATCGTCTCGCCGATCGCGCGGGACACCGCGAGCAGGATGCCGCCCATGATCCCGGGGAGGGCGGCGGGCAGGACCACCCGCCGGATGGTCTCGGAGCGGGTCGCCCCCAGGCTGTAAGCCCCGTCGCGCAACGACTGGGGCACGGCGTTGATGAAATCGTCGGAGAGCGAGCAGACGAAGGGGATGATCATGACGCCCATGACCACCCCGGCCGCGAGCGCGCTCTCCGAGGCGACCCCGAGGCCGAGCATCCCCCCGACGTCGCGGACGAAGGGAGCCACGGTGAGGGCGGCGAAAAAACCATAGACCACGGTGGGAATGCCGGCGAGGATTTCGATCAGCGGCTTGGCGACCGACCGGAACGCCTTGCCGGCGTACTCCGAGAGGTAGATGGCCGACAGCAAACCGATCGGGACGGCGACCGCCATGGCGATGGCGGAAATGAGCGCCGTGCCCAAAAAGACCGGCACCGCCCCGAAAGCCCCGGAGGCCCCGACCTGGTCGGCGCGGATCGCCATCTGGGGGCTCCAGTTGAGTCCGAAGAGAAATTCCCAGAAGGGGATGATGCGGAAAAAAAGGACGGCCTCGTAGACCACCGAGAGCACGATCCCGATGGTGGTGAAGATGGCGACCGTGGAGCAGGCGACCAGCAGCGCGGTCAGGATGCCCTCCACGTGGTTGCGCGCGCGCAAGGAGGGCCGCAGCCGGCTGCGGACGAACAAGGCGACGAGGGCGGCGAGGGCGATGGCGGCGGCAGCAAGCGCCTGGCGGCTCAGCCCGAGCAGCCGCCGGTAGGCCGCCGCCGCTTCGCGGATCGCCGGGTCGGCCGTGGCGGCATCGAAGTGGCCGGCGGCGATGTTGCGGATGTCGTTCATCAGGAGGTTCATCCGATCGGGGGGCTGGCTGCGCAGGGACTCCGGCAGGCACTCGATGACCATCCGGGTGATCATCGTGTTTTCGAATGCGAGCCAGAGCCCGAAGAACAGAAGCGCGGGCAGGCCGCACCAGAGCGCGACGAGGGCCCCGTGGTAGGTGGGCCGGGAATGGAGCCGCACCGCCCGGCCGCCCCCGCCGGCCATGGCGAAGGCCTTGCGGCGCCCGGCGTAGTAGGCCGCAGCGGATAGGAGCAAGAGCACGGCCAACAGGACGATCGGTGGCATGGGATCCCGGCCTCCTCCGCCCCCCTCGGCCCTTCCCGGCCGAAGCGGCGAAACGAAAAGATGGAGGGCGATCGTTAGAAATGTGTTAGCGTTTCGTCAGCATCTTGTGAGCGGCGGCGCCGGGTTTTTCCCCTACTCGTAGAGCGTTTCCGGCGCCACCGCCAGGAACTGGGCCTGCCGCGAAAGCAGCGAAACGCGCGGTGCGGCGGCCTCTTCGGCGGAGCGGCTGGAGCTGAAGCAGAGTTCTTCGGCGAGCCGGTTCACATAGGCGACCCGCCGTACGCATCGCAGACAGGTCGCGTTGTTCTTGTCGGCGAGGCCGAGATAGCAGCTGCGGCAGGGACTGGTCATGGCATCGTCCTTTCCGGTTTCTGCAGGTGAAAGCACCGGCGGCGCTACCGCATCACTCTCCTCCGGGGCGGTTTGGGGCCCATGAGCGGAGGATGAGAAATGTGCTACGCCCCTTCCCGCGGGCAGGGCCGCGAACATCCGCCGGCCTGGCCGCTAACGCGAACCTGACGCGGCGGTGCGACAGGTGGCCTTTGCGTCCCCCATCGACCCGACCGACAACAGGATCGCTCCCATGGGCTACGTCGTCCCCCTCGAAGCCGACGAGGCGATCGAAGAGCCTCTCGTCGGCCGCAAATTCGCCTCACTCGCCCGCGCGTTCCGCGAGGGGTTTCCCGTACCGGCGGCCCTCGTCGTGACCACCCGGGCCCAGGCCGCCTGGCGCGCCCACGCCGCCTGGCCGGATGGGCTGCGGGAGGAAGTGGCGGCCGCCGCCGCTCGGCTGGGCGGGAGTCTTTCGGTCCGCTCCTCGGCCGTGAAGGAAGACCTCGCCGGGTGGAGTTTCGCCGGGCAGTACCGCAGCTTCCTGAACATCCCCACGGTCGCCGAACTCCTCGCCCGCATCGAGGACTGCCGGGAAAGCGCCGCCTCGGAAACGGTGCGGGCCTACCTGGCCGCCTCCCGGGTGGAGGGCGCCGAGGCCGAGGCGCCGCTGATGGCCGTGATCCTGCAGCGCATGGTGCACGCCGCCTGGTCGGGGGTCGCGTTCAGCCGTGACCCCCGTCGCCCCGACGCCGAAAACACCCTCTGGATCGAAGCCGCACGGGGAACGGGGGAGGCGCTCGTGTCGGGCCGCCTCACCCCTTGGCGGGCCCGGGTCGAGCGGGGGATGACGCCGCGAATCGTCCACGACGGCGGGCCCTCGTCCCGGCTGCCGCAAGAGGTCCCCTGCTCGGCGATCGCCGACCTGCTCGCCGGCCTCGAAGAACGCCTCGGTCTTCCGGAGCTCGACATCGAATGGGCGCTCGACGGCGACGGGATGCTCTGGCTGCTCCAGCTCCGCCCGATCACCTCCTGCAGCGAGGCGGGGACGGATCTGCCGCCTCCCGGAATCTGGACGCGAAGGCTGGCCGAGGACTTGTGGGGAGAAAGGCTCGAGCCCTTCCTGGCCGACGTGATGCTGCGCCACGCGCCGCGTTTCGATCTCTCCCCGATTCTCGCCCGCCTCGGCATCCCGCGGGTTCAGCCGACCCTCGCCGTCATTCACGGATACCTCTACGTGAACGGCTAGGCCGTGCTGGCGCTCGCGGGCTTTCTCCCGCGCAGGCTGCGGCCCCCCCTCCGGGAAGCTTTTTTGCCCGAGGCTCTGCCGCCGACGGCCGCCCCGCCCGGCATCCCGGCGGCCCGTCGACTCGCCTCCCTGCTTCGGCTTCCCGCACTGCTGCTCCGCGAGCCGGAGTGCCTCCCCGGCGTCTGCCTGCGGCGGGCTCCCTCCGCCATGGCCGCGCTCGGCGCCCGCCTGGATCGGTCGCGCCGGCCGCCCGCCGCCACCGCCGCCGAAGCCTTCGCCGCACTCGCCTTCGACCTCGAGACCCTCGCCCGGATCCAGGAAAACAATTCATGGCCCTATTTCCACGCCGCCACCCAGCTCGCCCTCCTGCGCGAACTGGCCATGCGCGCCTACGGCCTATCGGGAGAAGAGGTGCTGCACCTGATCAGCCGCGGGTCCCGCAACGTGGCCCTGGCGATCGAATCCGCCTGCCGCGCCCTCACGGACCGCATCCGGGCGCAGCCGGACCTCGCACGCCGGTTTGCGCAAGCCCCCTCGCCGGAGTCCTTGCAGGCGCTGTTGTCCCCCCCCCTTCAGGAGGAGCTCGAGCGGTTCCTCGCCGCCTGGGGCGCCCGCTCCCGGCATCGCACGCTGCCCGCGCCCCGCTGGGCCGAAGCCCCCGCGGAGGTGCTCGGGATCCTGCAGGCCCTGGTCCGAACCCCTCCTTCGCCCGGGCGCAAAGCGCCCGGGGATCTCCGGGCCCGATCCGCGCCTCCGCTGTTGCGGCGTCTTGCGCGGCGGGTGACCCGTTTTCTCGATCTGCGCGAGGAGCTGCGCTTTCTGCTCGACCGGGCGCTGTTCCGAATCCGGATGGATCTGCAGGCGCTGGGAAGGGATCCGGGGCTGACGGAGGAAGTCTTTGACCTGCACTTCGCGGAACTCGAGGATCTCGTCTGCGGCCGCCTGCCGCGCGCGGAGGCGCTGCAACGGGCCGAAAAACGGCGCCGCCGCTTCGAGACGCCGTGGGAACCGAGCACGTACTGGATCGAGGGCCGCCCCGAGTACGCGCTCCCGCCCGAGCGGAGCACGCTGCGCGGCATCGGGGCGAGCCCCGGTACCGCGACCGGGCGGGCCGTTCACGTCTTCCACCCGGCGCAGGCCGCTTTGCGCCGCGGGGACATCCTCATCGCCCGCCACACCGACCCCGGGTGGACCCCCCTGCTCGGCGTCGTCGCCGGGGTGGTGACCGAAGAGGGAGGCCTGCTCAATCACTGCGCCATCGTGGCGCGCGAGCCCGGCATCCCCGCGGTGGTCGGCGTCCGCGGGGTGAGCCGACTCATTCCCGAAGGTTCCCGGGTCACGGTGGACGGCGGCTCGGGGACGGGGGTCCTCATGCCGGAATGAGGGGCGAGGGGGGTCGCGCCGCCGCTCCGGCGGCGGTACCGGCGGGAAAGACGGTGTCCCCCCAGGCGCCCCGCACCAGACCGGCCGTTTCCTCCCACCGGCACGCGGAGATCCACTGCGCGATCCGCCCGGCCATGTCGGGATAGCGGACGCGCACGCCGGCGGGGCGGGCGAGAAACTCCTCCACCGCGTGCCGGTCCAGCCGCTTCATCACGCTGCCCAACCCGAGAAGGGAAAGCGCCCGCGCATTCGAAAGCTGCTCCATCTGCCCGCGAAGCGGCTTGACAAGGATCTTCTTCCCCAGCTGCAGGGCCTCGCTCGCCAGCTCGAAGCCCGCGTTGGTGATCACCCCGGCGCTTTCGGCAAGCGCCCGGAGAAACCCGCTCCGGCTGGGAAGGCGCCACCTCAGGTGTCCCTCGTCATGCGCGCGGTCGAGCGGATGGTAGATCACGAAGCGCCGGTCGGTGAAGGGGTGGAGAAGGCGCCGGATGTCCTCCTCCTCCTCGAAGGGGAGGTAGACGAGGAGCCGGTCGGCCGTGAACGGCGGATCCCCGGCCGGGAGCCGGGGAAGCACCGGGGGGAGGAGGGGCTGGCCGAAAGGATGCCAGTGCAGGCCGAGCGTGAAGCGGGCCGGAGCAAAGCACCGCAGGATGAACCAGGCGGCGGGATCGAAGCCCGCGACGGGGATGCGGTGGCGAAACGCGTACTGGTGGCCGATTCCGATCGCAGGCAGGCGATGGCGGCGGGCGATGCGAGCCGTGATCGGCTCGAAATCGGTGATCACGAGATCGATCCCGCGGACGTCCTCGCCGCGGATGTCGGCGTAGAACCGGAGGAGTTTCAGGCCGGCGAGCGTACGCAAGGGCTCGAGCCTCCCCCGACGGGTCGCGAAAGTGAGCCCGGGCAGCACCCGGTAGGGTTCGAAGTCCTCCATGTCCCAGAGCCGCTCGGCGGGGCGGCCGCTCACGATGACGCGCACGTCGTGGCCCCGCGACTTGAGGCAGCGGACGATTTCCCGGGAGCGGCTCAAGTGGCCGTTTCCGGTCCCCTGGACGCCGTAGAGGATGCGCAGGCCCATGTTCAGAGCATGACCGTCGCGGCGATGCCGCAGACCGCACTCACGGACCCGAGGATCATGCCGCCCACGACGTCGCTCGGGAAATGCACCCCCAGGTAGACCCGGGAGAGGCCGACCGCGGCCGCCCAGAGCCCCGCCGCGGGAGCGAGCACCGGGCAGAAGCGGCCGAGGAGCGCGGCCATCACGAAGGCCGCGGCCGTGTGGCCGGAAGGGAAGCTGAAGCGGTCGGCGGGCCGGCGGCGGCAGGCGATCTGGGGCAAGGTTTCGAAGGGCCGGCGGCGCTTGACCGCCTGCTTGAGCAGGCGGTAGGCGGAAAGCTCGAGGGCGAAAGCGAAGAGTCCCGCCAGCAGCAACTGCCGTCCCGCCGGCGGATCCCAGACCAGGAGGAAAGCGAGGACCAGGGGATAGGCCGGTCCGTCGGCGCTGCGGGAGACCCACGGCAGCAGGCGCGCGATGCGCCGCCGGGAGTCCAGGCCGAAAATGGCGGCGAGCCCGCGAACATCCCATCGATGCAGGATCGGGGTGAGCTGGTTCATGAGGGAATCCTTGCGCCGTCCCGTTTGACCGGCGTGAGCATCCCGTGCGTTTTCGGTTATAGCCCGTAGCGATCCCCCGATCGGTGATCGGTCCGCGGGGCTTCTCGCCTTTGAGCACGGGGTGCGCACAGATGCGGCTGCCCTTGAACTTCTTGACCGGCCAGTTCGGGCCGTTGTTCTCGGGGCTGAGGTCGGGGGGGTCGACCTGCCGCGTGTCCCCCGGGCGGAAGCATTTCACCCCCTCGCCCATGCGCGACAACAGCGTGCGACATTCCGGGCGGGAGAGATTCTGCATCTGCGTCGATGATCACGACCGCCTGCTCGATGTTCATGCCGCGGATGTCGTTGAGGGGCGGGATTCCGAAGAACCGCGGGTTGAAGACCGGCGGACGCTGGTCCGCCTCCCGGAAGATCTGGTTCGCCGGCCGCAGCGGGTGGAGCTTGAGCGCGAGCTCGCAGATCGAGCGGGTGTAAGGCTCCCTCTTTTCGTCGAGCCGGCCCGGCAGGCAGCCCAGCTTCCGGCCGATCTCAACCGTCGGCTTGATGACGTAGATCTTCTCGTGGCTCATGCGCTCGCGGAGGAAGCGAGCGCGCAGGCGAACGAGAGAACGCTCTGGCCGTAACCCGCTTCGCTCTGGATCGAGGCGACCAGGATGTCCGGGTTCATCATCAGCTCGACCGCCGGGTTCCGGTGGACGTTGCACGGGGTGACCTTCCAGCCGCGGCGCCGACGGTCGATCGTCTTCTGCCCCTCGGCCCCGACGAAGACCGGTTTGCCTTGCCCGTTCCAGGAAAAGCCGTTCACGGGCGCCCGCCCGCGATCGGTCCCGAACCCTGTGAAATGCTCGGCCTCGGAGCCGAAGGGTACGGACTCCCGGCAGATCTCGCTCGGAATGCCGCTCGGCCGCGCCTCGAGCCGCAGCATCCGGTCGTTGGTCACGAGAATCGGGTGCTCGAGCCCGCTTCCTCGGGCTTCCTCCAGGATGTACCATCCACACGGTCGGCGAAACGGGCGGCGATGCCGCCGTTCTCGAGGACCGGGAAGACGGATGAAGTCGGTTCAGACCGCACCTTGGGCGATGGGCGTGCGCAGGGGTCCGAAATGCCCGTCCTCCGGCTCGGTGTCCGGGGCGGCGACGAGGCGGATCTTGGCCGGATCGACCCCTTTGTCCACCAGAAGCCGTGCGGTCGCCCTCGAGAAAACGGCAACCGTGCGTACCTGACCGTAGAACCAGACGAGGTACTTCCAGGCCAGGTCCTCGATGAAGGTGTCCTGGGTCAGCCGCCGCGCCAAGCGCGGGACGGCATCGTTGTGGGTCGCATCCATCGGCAGCTCGAGAAAACGGCCGATGAAGAGGCCGGCCAGGCCCGTGGGACCCGAACCCGCGAGATGGATCCGGCTGACCGACCGGGAAAAGCAGAAATCGAGCATCTCGAGAAGCGGCGGGTAGACCAGGCGTTCGCCGGGAAGCTCCATGAAATCGTAGACGCCGATCGGCTCGAAACGCCGCCCGGCGCCCGACTCCACCGCACCTTCGCAGGTGAGGAGGTGGACCTCGCCCGATTCCCCTTCCGCGTTCACCCGGCGCGCCTGCTCCGCGCTCTCGGCGAAAACGGCGCAGACCGGCCGTTCCCCCCCGGCGGGGGAGGTTTCGCCCAAAGCCGCTGTCAGGCGCCGCGCCATACGGATCTGCGCGTGGTGATGCGCGAAGCCCACGAAGTAGGGCGCCAGGAGCGTGCAGAAGCCGCCGGCGGAGCCGATGGTGTGGAAGATGCTGAAGAGATTCGCCCCCGACAGGTGGTCGAGCAGGTGGTTGGCGAAGCCGAGCAGGATCCGGTTCGACATCTTGTGGATGAAACGAAACCAACGTTCGGCCGCCGCCGGGGAATCCGCGGCGGATCCGCGCGGCATGGCGAACAGGGCCGGCTCCTCCCGGATCAGGCGGGCCGACTCTTTGCGCAAAAGCTCGAGGAGCGGTGCCGGCAGGCTGCCTCGGATCTTGCGCAGGCGGGGATACTGCCAGAGCAGATGAAGGCGCGAGAGCAAACCGCTCGCCTCCGTCGCGGTTCCGCGCAGGCTGCGGTCCACGAAGCGCAACAGGAAGTCGTGGGGGACCCGGGAGCCCAGATCAAGCTTGTGCCGGTAGAACTGGTAGGCGATGCTGTAGAGGTTGTGGGCCAGGTGCTTGGGCGAGGAGGGCTGCTCGATCACCTCCGCCCGGCCGTCCTCGAGGCCGGCGAAGAATTCCTCGACCGACCGGGCGCCGCTCACCCGCGTGCACGTGTGACCGATCGACAGCGAGCTGTGGTCGTCGGAGCCGCCGATCAGGCGTTTGACCCAGGGCTGGGAACCGAGCGGCTCGAGGCCATGCCTGTCCGCCAGGCGCTGGATCGTCTCCGCGCGCAGCGCCGCGAGCACCCGGCGCAGGCGGCGGTTCGCCTCGGGGTGGGTGTCGCCGTTGATCTCGAAGACACGGAACAAGAGCAGGAGCTTTTCGATGTGATCCGGGGAAAGCCGGTCGTTGACGGCGTAAAAGGGGTGGGCCGCGGCGTGCAGGATGCGCTCCCCCCGCAGGTAGGCGACCAGTTCGTAGAGGTTCGCCCGCAGCTTCTGGATCTCGGCATGCTGGGCCTCCGTGATGCGGTAGACGAGGACATGGACCTTGCAGCCGTCCTCGGGGAAGTAGCTCGTCACCTCTTCGCCGATGACCACGTTCGGCAGGTGGGCGATTTCCAGCGCGCCCTCGATGCGGTTGTGGTCGGTGATGGTCACGAGGCCCATCCCCCGCCGCCGGGCGACCTGGTAGAGGTGCAACGGCTCGGTGAAGCTCTCGGGGCAACCGATTTTCTGCAGCAGCCACTGCGAGGGCCGCCGGGAGTGTCGCGAGTGAACATGAAGGTCGGCCTGCATGCGCTCCATCCTGCGGTGGCGTCGAAGGTCCCCGCCGCGGGCGGCAGGGCATGCGCCCGCTCTGCGGGTCTCGCCATCGACCCCATCAGACCGACATCGTGTTCGTCGGCGATTACGCCCCCGCTAAATCTTGATGAAGCCGCGGCGCCGGGCGGCCCGGCGGGGCGGCGGGCGATCAGGGGGGGGCGGAGAACCACGGGGCGCCGGCCACGACCAGGCCGCAGGCGAAAAGCGCCGCCCCGCTCAGGCGGGAGAGGAACAGCGGAGACACGCGGCTGACGAGGGGGGTGAGGATCCCCGCCCCCAGAACCAGGAGCGGCGCCCAGAGAGAGGAGCCCGCGAAGACCCCCGCGACCCATCCGGCCAGGGCGAAGGGTCCGGCGCTGCGGGGGGGGAGCGCGGAAAAAACGGCGCTCAGAACGAGGATCGGCAGCGGGTTGGAGAGCATGATGCCGGCGGAGGTGAAAAACGCCCCCGGCAGGCTCCGCACCCGGCGGTCGGGGAGCGACGGCCTCCGGGCGCCGCCGGAGCCCCGGCGGCGGAAAACCCGAATCCCCACCCCGGCCAGCACCGCACCCGCCGCCGGGTAGATCACGCCGCGGTTCTCCAGCAGGAAGGGGTTGAGCAGCGCAAGGCCCCACCCCGCAAGCAAGGCGAAGGCGGCATCGACGACGGCCGCGCCCAGGACCGCGAGCACCCCGGCGGCGCGGCCCTCGACCAGGGTGCGCTGCAGGCAGAGGATCCCGATCGGCCCGAGCGGCGCGCAGAGCAGGAAACCGGTTGCCAATCCCTCCCAGAACATGACGGCTCTTGTTTCCCCGAAAACGGTTAGACGCATGTTGCGGATCGGCTAGAACTTCCCGCCGGCGACCTCCGGATCGCGGTCTGAACGCAAAATTCGCGCTCGGCTAACGATCGCTTAAAGGAACCGCGCGAAGCTCTCCGTCTTCCGGTCCCCGAAGACCGGAACCGGAGGTCGCCCATGCAAGATGCAAACGGTCGAGGTTCTTCCGCCATTTTCCGGCTGAGTCCCCCTTCTTCCACCGGCTCCCCTTTGCGCGCGCTCGCCCGCCGGCCTATCGAGCGGCTGCTCGGTCTTGCGGATTGCGAGCGCCTCTACCGGAGCCTGGCGTCGATCGAGGACCCGCGGGCCTTCGTGCGCGCGACCTTGGAGGGGCTCGCCGCACACGGTCAACCGTTGAACGAGGGCCGGGAACAGATCCCGGCGGAGGGGCCCACGGTCGTCGTGGCGAACCACCCCTTCGGCGGCATCGAAGGACTGCTGCTCGCCGATCTGCTGCTCGCCGTGCGCCCGGATGTGAAGATTCTCGCGAACCACCTCCTGAGCCGTATCCCCCAACTCCGGCCGCTGCTGATCCCCGTCGATCCCTTTGCGCGGCCGGGTGCGGCGTCGGCCAACCTCGGGGCGCTGCGGCAGGCGATCCGCTGGGTGTCCGACGGCGGCTTGCTGCTCGTCTTCCCGGCCGGCGAGGTCTCCCACCTCCGGTGGCGCTCCGGCGCGATCACCGATCCGCCCTGGAATCCCGCAGTGGGGGCCATCGTGCGCCGCAGCCGGGCGACGGTCGTCCCGGTCTTCATCCGCGGCCGCAACCGGATGGGGTTTCACCTCGCCGGGCTTCTTCATCCCCGGCTGCGCACGGCGCTGCTCGCCCGGGAGCTGCTCCACCGGCGCACCCGGCCGATCTCGGTCAAGATCGGCGCCCCGATCCCTTTCCGCTGGCTGCAGGGCTATGAAACGGACGACCGCCGGCTGGTGGACTACCTGCGCTGGCGGACCTACATCCTGGGCTACCGCCCGCGTCCCCGGAGGAGCCTGCCTCCTCTGCCGCTCCCGGGCGTGCGGCGCCGGCAGGCGGAGATCGCCGCCGCCCAGGACCCTAAGCGCCTCAAGAGCGAAATCGCCTCTCTCCCTGCCGAGCGGCTGCTCGTGCGCAGCGGCTCCTTCGCCGTCTTTCTGGCCGAGGCCCGTGAGATCCCCCGCACCCTGCTCGAGATCGGCCGCCTGCGTGAAATCACCTTCCGCGCCGCCTCGGAGGGGACCGGGAACGCCTTCGACTTGGATCGCTTCGATTCGATCTACCTCCATCTCTTCCTCTGGGACGAGAAGGAGGGCCGGATCGTGGGGGCTTACCGCATCGGCCCCACCGACCGCATCCTTGCCCGCCATGGCCGGGAAGGGCTCTACACGACGACCCTCTTCCACAGCCGTATGGAATTCTTCCGCGAGATCGGGCCGGCGCTCGAAATGGGCCGCTCCTTCATCTGCCCCGAATACCAGAAGTCTTACTCTTCGCTCCTGTTGCTGTGGAAAGGCATCGGCAGCTTCATCGCCCGCCACCCCCGCTACCGCAGCCTCTTCGGGCCCGTGAGCATCAGCCGGGACTACAGCGACCTCTCCCGCCGCTTGATCGCCTCGACGCTCCTGCAGCACAGCCAGGCGAAGGACCTCTCACTCATGGTGCGGCCCCGCAAGCCGGCCGTGCTCAAGCCGGTCCGTGTCCCGGGATGCGAGGGGATCGCCCGGAACCTTTCGTTCGCTGATTTCCGGGAAGTCTGCGCGTTGATCGCCGACCTCGAGTTCCAGCGGAAAGAGGTGCCCGTGCTGCTGCGTCACTACCTCAACCTGGGCGGGCAGCTTCTGGCCTTCAACATCGACAAGAGCTTCGCAAACGTGATGGACGGGCTGATCGTGGTCGATCTGCTCAAGACCGACCGTCGCACGCTTCGGCGCTACCTGGGCGACGAGGGCCTGAAGGCCTTCCTCGCCTTCCACGCCGCTCAGGGGTCGGCGCCGCCGGCCTGCGGGTGGGGGGCCGGGACGCCGGCGCGCTCTTCGGGCGGGGGCTGAAGCAGGAGGCGGGAGAGAAAGATTCCGGTTTCCTTCCGCGAGGCGACCCCCGGCGAGGGGGGAGGCGGCATTGCCGTTCGCCGCAGGGTAGGGGGGAGGGCGAAAAACGTTTTCCCTCTTCGCCGCCGTCCTCATCAAATTCTAACAAATCCCTTATAGGGTCGCGACCGGCTTGTGGAGGAGATGCCGCCTCGGCCCCGTTCGTCGGCTGCGGGGGCCTGCGGTCCGGAGGGGGTATGAAAGGAGAGATGATTTCCAGCGATTGCCGTTTCGTCGATTTTCTGCGGTGGGCGAACGGCCGATCTGCCGAAGAGATTTTGCGCCTCGCCGAGGAGGAAGCCACCCGGGCCGAACGGCTCTCCCTGCGCTCACGGGGCGGCTCGGTGGGGGAACGCTGCGGAGAAGATTATGCCGAACGGCTGAAGCAGCTCATCGATTACCTGCGTTTCTCCATCAAACCGCGCAGGCCGATCGCCGATCCGGGCTGGCTTTCCTCGCTCAATTCCGCGGGACCCCCGCCGCGGAAGTCACCCCCCCCCGTATCCGGAAACACCGTTTCCTGACCCCGGGCGGATATTTTCGGAATTTTTTCCCGCAGGCAGCAGGAAGACCGGGGGCGGAAGGAGGAAATCTCCGCCCGCCGGAATCCTTGATGCCCGCCCGCGCTCCGGAAACGGAGAACGTACCGTGCGGCACCGGGGGGTCTTCCGCCCACGCTGCCGCTTCGAGGCGGTCCATCGCTACGGCCGATCCCTCGAGGGCCGGCCGCGCCACCGCCGCCGGCTCCGCGGCCGGCGGTTCACCGCCTCCATGCGCGCCGCGCCTGTGCCCGAGCAACGCCCGTGCCGCCCCGCCAGCGGCAGGCCCCTGCATGCCGCGATGCGCTGCGGCGTGAAGATCCGCTTCCGCTGCCGCGCCTATCCCGCCTGCCGCACCTGCCTGAAGAAACCCTCCGGCTGATCGTCTCCCGCCCCCCGCAGCCGCTCTGCCCGCCGGCGCTCCATCGTTCCGCAGGGCCTCGACGCGCTCGGTCCGCTCCCGGGGAGGCCCCATGTCGGTGCGGCCGAAGTCTCCGTAAGCCGCCCGGCGCTGGAAATACCCCTCGGGAGGTGGGGAGGACGGATGCCGCAGGCGAAACCCCCTTGTAACGCCCGCCGGCCGGATTCGATGTGCCGCTCGAGGGTCGCCGGAAGACCGGCGCGGCGCAGCGATGCGCCGGTCGGTGGACCATCGATGAGCCGGGCGTTCAAGCGCCGGGAGCGGACGTACCGGTTGATCGGCAACGGGAGGCCGATCTCCGCCGGGGCCCATCTTCCGGGTCCGGAGGCGATCGCGCACGGGGAAGGGCAAACTCCGGTTGCGGTCGAGATCGAAGGCCTCGCCCGGCTGGGGGCGATCACCAGGGAGGGAACCAGGGTTCGCCGACCGCTTTCGGCGGCGAAAGCGCAATCAAAAACAAATCTATCGCTCATTTTGCGCTCATCCGCCCCGCCTACAACGGAGTCCGCAATTCACCGCCGCCCCTTTTCCCGAGGAGGACCCCGGTCATGAAAACCGCCGATTCGATCACCCCCGCCATCGAGATCCACCAGGTTTCCAAGAGCTTCGGCAGGCGCAAGGCCTTACAGCGGGTGAGCCTGCGGATTTCCCCCGGAGAGATGGTGGCCCTGATCGGGCCCTCGGGTTCCGGCAAGTCCACCCTGCTCCGGCATATCGCCGGCCTGGTCGGCGCCGACCGGGACTCGGGCGCGATCCGTCTCTTCGGCGCGGAAGTCCAGCGCCGCGGTTCCGTCTCGCCCCGCATCCGTGCGATCCGCTCCGAGGTGGGGTTCATCTTCCAGCAGTTCAACCTGGTCGGCCGGCTGCCGCTGCTCACCAACGTGATGACCGGGACCCTGTCGCGGGTGAGGACATGGAGGAGCCTGCTTGGCCTGTTTCCGCGGGAGGAAAAATTGCGCGCCCTGGAGGCCCTGCGGTGTGTCGGGCTCGCCGAGTACGCCGCCCAGCGCGCGAGCACGCTCTCCGGCGGCCAGCAGCAACGCGCCGCCATCGCCCGGGCGATGCAGCAGCGCGCCCGCATCATCCTCGCCGACGAACCGATCGCCTCGCTCGATCCGGAATCGGCGCGCATCGTGATGGAACTCCTCCAGTGCATGAACCGGGACGAAGGAGTCACCGTGCTGGTCAGCCTGCATCAGGTGCAGTTTGCGCTCCAGTATTGCCCGCGCTCGATCGCCATGAAGGAGGGCCGCGTGGTTTTCGACGGCCCGAGCCGCGAGCTCACCCCTGCCGCGTTGCGCCAGATCTACGGCTTGAAATCCGAAGGCTTCGATCTCGACGGCACCCTCCCGCTGAACGTGCGGGTCTGCACGCCGCCTGCCTGGGCGGCGGGCGCCTGACCCCTCGCAACACCGGAAACCCAACCCGTCCCAGAAAGGAGAAAGAACCCCATGCGAAAAACCCTCTATTCCCTGTGCCTGGCCGCCGCCTGTCTCTGGTCGGCGGCATCCGCCTCCGCCCAGGAGGTGAAGGAGCTCACGATCGGCATCATCCCCACCGAGGCGACCGCGAGCGCCATGAAAGGCTTCGAGCCCTTCCGCGCCGACATGGAAAAGGCGCTCGGCATTCCGGTCAAGCTCTTCATCGCCCCGGACTATGCCGGCGTGATCGAGGCCATGCGATTCAACAAGGTGCAAATCGCCTGGTTCGGCAACAAGTCGGCGATCGAGGCCGTCAACCGAGCCGGCGGCGAGGTCTTCTGCCAGACCGTGGACGTAAACGGCAACCCCGGCTACTGGTCGTTGATCGTGGTCCACAAGGACAGCCCCCTGCAGTCGATCGACGACATCCTCCGCGAAGGCAAGAACCTGACCTTCGGCAACGGGGACCCGAATTCCACCTCGGGCTACCTCATACCCACCTACTACATCTGGGCGCAGCGCGGCATCGAGCCGACCAAGCACTTCAAACTCGTGCGCAACGCGAACCATGAGACCAACCTCATGGCGGTCGCCAACAAGCAGGTCGACTTCGCGACCAACAACACCGAAAACTGGGACAAGTTCAGCAAGGCCCACCCCGAGCTGATCAGGAACGTGCGCGCGGTCTGGAAAAGCCCCCTTATTCCCAGCGACCCCATGGTGTGGCGCAAGGATCTGCCGCGGGAATGGAAAAGCAAAATCAAGGGCTTCTTCCTCGCCTACGGCCGCCTGGGGCCGAACAAGGACAAGGAACTCGAGGTCCTGCGCAACATGAGCTCGGGCTGGGCGCCCTTCCAGGACTCCTCCAACCACCAGCTGCTTCCGATCATGGAGATCGATCTGGCCAAGGAGAAGATGAAGCTCGAGGGCAGCGACACGATCGCCGCGGCGGAAAAAGCCCGGAAATTGGCCGAAATCGAGAAGAAGTTGGCCGACATCCGCTCCTACGCGCAGCTCGTCGAGAAATACAATTGAGCCTCCGTTTCCCCGGGAGGATGCGCCTTCCGGCGGCTCCTCCCGGGCCTCCCCTTGAAAAACAGGTGCCCCCATGACCGCCGCCGAATCCGCCTTGACCCTCCCCGTGGTCCCCCTGCGCGCCAAGATCGCTCGCCTGCTGCTCGCCCTCGCCGCCGCCGCGGTGCTCGCCTGGGCCTGGCGGGGTTCCGAAATGCGGCCGCTCGATCTGCTGACCTACCGCCAGAACATGGCCGCCTACCTGAAAGGGTTCCTCACCCCGGATTTCAGCGAATGGCGGGACTATCTGCACCATACGATCGTCACGATCCAGATCGCGATCTGGGGAACCCTGCTCGCCGTCGCCGGGGCCGTGCCCTGCGGCCTGCTCTCCTCGGCGAATGTCGCCCCGGCGTGGATCCACCAGCCGGTGCGCCGCCTCATGGACGCCTGCCGCTCGATCAACGAGATGATCTTCGCCATGCTCTTCATCAGCGCCGTCGGCCTGGGGCCCTTCGCCGGCGTGCTCGCCCTCTTCATGCACACGCTGGGGACGCTCGCCAAGCTCTTCTCCGAGGCCGTGGAGGCGATCGACCCCCAACCGGTCGAGGGCATCCGCGCCACGGGGGCGAACCGCCTGCAGGAGATCGCCTACGGGATCATCCCCCAGGTGGTGCCGCTGTGGATCTCCTATTCCCTCTACCGGTTCGAATCGAATGTGCGCTCGGCGAGCGTCGTCGGCATGGTCGGGGCGGGGGGTATCGGCATGCTGCTCTGGGATGCGATCCGCAGCTTCAACTACGGAGCGACGGCGGCCATGTTGATCGTCCTGATCGTCGTCGTGAGCATTCTCGACCTCGGCTCGGCCACCATCCGCAAGCGCTACATCTGATGGCGGAACCGTCCTCCGGGACCTGCGGCGCCTTGCACATCCGCCGCGCGCGGCCGACGGACGCCGCCGCGGTCGCCGCTCTGATCAGCGAACTCGGCTACCCTTGCAGCGCAAGGGAAATGGGGGCCCGCCTGCGGGCTCTCCTCCCCCGCCGGGACATCCGCGTTGCCGTCGCCGTGGAGGGAAAGGAGATCCTGGGGGTCGTCGCCGCGGGTGTGGAATGGGGAATCGAGGCCGCCCGGCCGCGGGGGCGGGTGACCGCCCTCTGTGTGGCTCCGGGAAAGCGCGGCCGGGGGGTCGGAGCGTTATTGCTCGCCGCCGCCGAGTCGTGGTTCCGCAGCCGGGGGGCCGGTGCGGCGTTCGTCAACAGCGCCGCGCGCCGCCGCGAGGCCCACCGCTTTTACGAGCGCGAGGGCTACCGCGTAACCGGCCTGCGCTTCGTAAAAGAGCTCGCCGCCGACCCCCGCGGCGTAAAGAGCGCCTGCAGCCCCGGCGCGCCGGCCGCCACCTGCCATTCTCCCGGCGCGGTCTGCCGACCGCGGAAAAAGCCCCCGGTTTCCTCGACGAGGATTCTACCGGCCGCGAAATCCCAGAGCCGGATCCCCTCGTAGATCAACCCTCCCAGGCGGCCGGCGGCGATGTAGGCGAGTTCGGCGGCGACCGCCCCCAGACAACGCGCCTTGCGCACGCGGGGAAGCAGGCCCGCGAGCCGGCGGGTCATGCGCCGCATGGTCGGTTCCGTCTTGCCGAAGCTCACCGAAACCACGGCGCAGGCGGCCCGGGTCCGCGACAGGCGGTCGAGCGGGACGCCGTTGAGGTCGGCCCCCCGGCCGGGGGCGGCCGCGAACATCTCGCCGGTCATGGGCAGGAACACCGCCCCGGCGAGCGGAACACCGGGTGCGCCGCCGTTGCGGCGGTAACAGGCGACCGAGACGCAGAAAAACGGCAGACCGTGGAGAAAATTGACCGTCCCGTCGAGCGGATCGACGATCCATACAAAACCGCCGTCCCCCGGCCGCTCTCCGCCCTCCTCACCGAGCACGGCGTGGTCCGGGAAGCGGTCGCGGATGGCGCGCACCACGGCCCGCTCGCAGTCCCGGTCGGTTTCGAGCTTGACGTCGTGCAGGGAGCGGGACCGGATCGCAGGCCGGCGGCGGAAATGGCGCATCTGGATCTCCCCCGCCCGGCGCGCCGACTCCCGGGCCGTATCCAGGACCTCCTCCAGAAAGGAAACGCGCTTCCGGACCATCGGCTCCCCTCAGGCGGCCGCGCGGAAGACCTCGCGTCCGCCGACGAAGGTCCGCACCACGGCCGGAACGCGGCGCCGGTCGTCCACGAGAACCAGGTCGGCCGCCTTGCCTTCCTCGATCGCCCCCGTCTCGTCGGCGATGCCCGCCGCCTGCGCCGGGTTTCGGCTGATCAGGCGCACGGCCGCGGGCAGATCGAGGATGCCCTCCCCAAAGACCCGGAGGGCGGCATGGAGGAGCGACATCGGGGCATAGTCCGAGCAGAGGATATCCCCCAGACCGTCGCGCAGGGCCTCGCGGCCGGAAAGATTTCCCGTGAGCGAGGCCCCGCGCAGGACGTTCGGCGAGCCGAGCGAGATCATCATCCCGCGCCGGCGCGCGGCGAGCGCGGCCTCGCGGTTCACGGGAAACTCGGAGAGCGTGACCCCCAGACGGCTCACCGCCTCGACCTTTTCCGCACTGTCGTCGTCATGGCTCGCCATGCGCACCCCTGCGGCGCGGCAGGCGGCCGCCAGGCGCTCGATCCCCGTCCAGTCGAGCCGCGCGTTCGCCTCGAGGCGGCGGGCGATCACGCGGTCGATGTGCTCCGCGGAAAGGCCGCGTGCCTTGGCGTAATAGGCCCTGAAGTGGGCGAGCTCCCGGAACTGGCCCTGGCCGGGGGTGTGGTCCATGAAGGAGAAGAAATCGATGCGGCCTTCGCGGATGAGGTTTTCGACGGCCCCCACCGCGCCGGCGTTCGTCAGCTCGTAGCGGGCGTGGATGCGCGTGCGGGCCTGGAAGCCGCCGCGCAGCTCGTGGAGCTGGCCGATCAGAAACTGCGTCATTTCCGCCGTGCGGAAGGGCGGGTTCTCCTCGGCGGGGAGGAAACAGAGGCAATGGTAAATGGTCGTCACCCCGCAGGCGACGAGCTGTTTGTCGAGCTCGTGAAGGGCGACATCGACCGGGAAACGCCCGCCCGGGCGGGGCTGGATCGCATTTTCGATCACGTCGCTGTGGATGTCGATGAAGCCGGGCAGGAGCAGCATGCCCCGGGCATCGACGGTCGGCAGAGGGCAGGGGCCCGTGGTCCCGATGCGTGCGATCCGCCCCTCCTCGACCTCCACGGCGGCATCGGGCAAGAGGGCCGCGGGGGTCACCACGCGGGCGTTCACGATGCGGAAAGTGCGGCCGTCCCGTTCCATCCGGTTCATGACGGAGACTCCTTCGCCGGCAGGCGGTATCGTTCATCCATGAGGGCGTCGAGCGGCGAATTCTCGTGAAAAACGGCGATCATCGTCGTGCCGCGGGACTTCATCTCGGCGAGCAGCTCGATGACGACCGTCATCGCCCGCCGGTCCAGGGAAGCCGTGGGCTCGTCGAGCAGCAGCAGCCGCGGCGGACGGATCACGGCGCGAGCGAAGTTGACCCGCTGCTTCTCGCCGCCGCTGAACGTGACCGGATAGGCCTCCCAGAGGGTCCGTTCGATCCCCAGCCGCTCGAGCAGCGCCCGGGCGCTGCGGCGGGCTTCCGCGAGGGAAACGCCGCCCGTCGCGAGCGGCTCGGCCACCACGTCGACGGCGGGGACCCGCGGCACAACGCTCAGAAACTGGGTCACGTAGCCGATCTCGCCGCGGCGGATCCGCAGCACTTCCGTCTCCGAGGCCCGCGCGAGATCGATCTCGCCGCCCTCGGCCGGGCGGTAGCGGATTCTTCCCCGGACGGGGAGGTAGCTGCGGTAGATGCACTTGAGCACCGAGCTCTTGCCCGCGCCGCTCGGCCCGGTGAGGGCCAGGGCGGTGCCTTGCCGCACGCGGAAGGAGACCCCTTCGAAGCCGAGGATCTCCTTTCCGCCCTGCATGTGGCAGACGAACCGTTTGGCCAGGTCTTCGACCTGAAGCAGCGTATCCGGGCTCACAGCACCGAGTTCACCAGGAGCTGGGTGTAGGGTTGCTGAGGGTCCTCGAGAATCTGGTCGGAGAGCCCCTCTTCGATGATCTCCCCGTGGCGCATGACGATCGTGCGCGAGGTGAGCAGCCGGATCACCCCGAGATCGTGGGACACGACCAGCATGGCGATCCCCAGCTCGCGCTGCAGGGACCGGATCAAGTCGAGCACCTTCGCCTGCACCGAGACGTCGAGTCCGGTGGTCACCTCGTCGAGCAGCAGCACCGCGGGCCGGGTGGAGAGCGCCTTGGCGATCTGCACGCGCTGCTGCATGCCGCCCGAAAAGTTCCGCGGCGGCTCGTCCATGCGCGGGAGCGGCACTTCCGTCTGTTGGAGCAGGGCGGAGGCGCGCTCGCGGATGCGGCCCACGTGCCGCCAGCCGGCCAGAAGCAGGCGCTCGGCGATGTTGCCCCCGGCGCTGACCTTCATCCGCAGGCCGAGGCGCGGGTTCTGGTAGACGATCCCCATGTGCTCGTTGCGGATCCGCCGCCGGGCGAAGGGGCTGAGCGCAAAGAGGTTCCCCCCGCCCGTGCCCGCGGCGTCGGCCACCGCGAGGCGGTAGTCTCCGGCGAGGGGCTCCTCGTCGAAGTGGAGCAGGCGCACGACGGTGCTCTTGCCCGAGCCGCTCTCCCCCACGATGCCGAGCACTTCGCCCGGGAAGAGGTCGAAGGAGACCTCCCGGCAGGCGACGATCGACCCGCAGCGAGGGCAGCGATTGCTCTCCCGCCGGGCCCCCGTCAGGGAAAGGCACTCGCGGCAGCCGGTCCCGTAGCGCTGGGTCAGGCCGCGCACGGAGAGAATCGGCGTCATCGGGCATCTCCCGGGGTTCCCCCCGCCGGGGGCGGCGGCGCCCCCGGCCTCCTCTTCTCGCAGAAGCTCGTGTCCGAGCAGACCCAGCGGCGGAGGCCGGTCGCATCGTCGATCATCTCGTCGAGGAAGCTGGCCTCCGAGCCGCAGCGCCGGCAGCGCCGGCCGGCGAAGCGTTCCACGCGGAAGGCGAAGTCCTCGAAGGAGAGGGGCTCGACGGCGGTGTGCGGGGGAACGGCGTAGATGCGCTTTTCCCGGCCCGCGCAGAAGAGAAAGAGGTTTTCCGCCCGGTCGAGCCGGGGCAGGTCCCAACGCGGAATGGGGCTCGGGTCCATGAGGTAGCGGCCGTTCACCATCACGGGGTACCGCGCCCCCACGGTGATCTCGCCGTAGCGCACGATGTCCTCGTAGAGGTAGAGCCACATGCGGCTGTAGTCCGCCTCGGCGTGCATCCGCCGCGTCTCCCGCTCCGAGGGCTCGACCAGGCGCAGAGGCTCGGGGATCGGCACCTGGAAGATCAGGACCTGCCCCGCCTCCAGCGGCTCCTCGGGGATGCGGTGGCGGGTCTGGATGAGGGTCGCCTGCCGCGTGTCGGTCGTCGTCGCCACCCCCGTCACCCGCCGGACGAACTTTTTGATGTTGACCGCGTTCACCGAGTCGTCGCTTCCCTGGTCGATCACCTTGAGCACGTCGCCGGGGCCGACCAGCACGAGCGTGAGCTGCAATCCCCCCGTCCCCCAGCCGCGGGCGATCGGCATCTCGCGCGAGCCGAAGGGCACCTGGCAGCCGGGGATCGCGATCGCCTTGAGCACCCGCCGCCGGATCTCGCGCTTGGCGCTCTCGTCGAGAAAGGCCCAGGAGTAGCGCGCCCCCTCCCCCTCGAGGGCGCGGCGCCAGCCGTCGGGCAGGAGGGTGCTGCCGCGCCGCGGTCGAATAGGCTTCATGGCAGGGGCTTCCTTTCTTCCCCCCCCCCGGCGCGGATGGCCCGCAGGCGGTCGAGGTCCGACTGGAAGGTCACGTAGTGCGGCAGCTTGTAATGGTTGCAGAAGCCCATGGACTCGATCCCGTCCACGTGGGTCAGGACGAACTCCTCGTCCTCGGAGGGGGCTGTGGGCTCGGCGCCGTCCATCGCCCGGTCGAGGACCGCCATGGCGATGGCCTTGGTCTCGTTGTGCCCGAAGCACAGCCCGTAGCCCAGGCTGAAGCGCGCCTCGCCGTCGTCGTCGCCGATGCGGGCGATGACCTCGGCCTCGGTGACCAGAATCTCGCCGATCGTCTCGACGGGTCCGGAAGGCCGCGGCCGCCAGCGCACGGGCACCGTTCCCACGCGGAGTTCCCCGATCACGGGGTGGACCGAGCCGTAACCGCGCATGTTGGAGTAAGCGAGCGCGAGCAGCCCTCCCGTTTCCCCCCGCGCGAGCGTCTGGAGCCGGGCGCTCCGCGGCGCAGGGAAGGAGAGCGCTTCGCGCGTGACATCGACCAGATGCCCGGCACTCCCCCTCGGGGAACGCGCCGGCAGGAGCAGCCCTTCCCGACGGAGGATTTCGATCACCTTGGGAAACTCCTCCGGAAGCGCGGAGATCTCCGCCGCGCGCAGCTCGCGCAGCAGCCGCTCCCGCCGCGCCGCGGGGTCGCCCTCGAGTTCGAAATCGAGAAGGCGCAGCGTGTAGTCGGAGGTGGGGCCGAGAATCTGCCCCCCCGGGATGTCTTTGAACGCCGCGGAAATGCGGCGCAGAATCCTCATCCGGGCGGTTTCGATCGGCTCCGTGGCCCCGCGGCGGGGAAGGGTGGTGCGGTAAGCGCGCAGAATGAAAGCCGCCTCGAAGGTGTCCCCCGCCGCCTGCTTGAGGGCGAGGGCGGCGAACTCCGGGGCATAGAGGGATCCCTCGCCCATCACGCGGTCGACGGCGAGATGAAACACCGTGCGGATCTGCTCGACCGTGGGGGGCTGGATCCCGGGGGGGAATTGCCGGAGTTCACGAAAACGCTCCGCGTTCTCGATGGCGGCCGCCCCCCCGCGTACGGCGACGTAGCCCATGTCAGCCTCCGATGCGGATGCGCGTCGAACGCGGCACCGCCATGAGCCGGCCGGCGGGCTGCAGGAAAACGGCCTCCACGCCCCGCGGGAACTCGGCGTTCGCCGCCGCGAGCGCTTCCCAGACCGCGAGCGGGATCCCCTCCATCTCGGGGGCGATCCCGGGGCCGGCCTCGATGCCCGGGCCCGCGAGTCGGACAAGCAGCCTTTCCGCCGATGGAACCGGCGGAGTCTCCAGCCAACAAACGACGGTCGCCCCCTCCTGGGGGGCTTCCGCACTGCCGCGGCCGGCCCGCGCGAAGCACCCCGCGGCGTTCTCTACCCCGCAGACCCAGACGAAATCGGCCTTCTCCGGCTCGGCCGCCCCGGCGCGGGTTTCCTTTTCCAGAAGCTCCGCAAGCCGTCGCGCCGCGGCTTCGGCCCCGAGCACCGCGTACGACACGGTCTCGTCCAGCAGGCAGCGCCCCAGGGCGAGCACGGCGGCGAACGGCGCCCGCGGCTCGAGGGGTTCGATGCGCACGCAGCGGCCCGGCCGGCTGAACGCCTCGAGCAACCGACGGAAGACGCGCTGGCTCTCGTGTTCCCGGACCGAAAGAACCGGCGGCATCACGCCCCCCCCAGCGATCCGAAATCGACCCGCTCCGGGCGCAGGGAGCCGAAAGCGACCCGCGTCGCCGCCACCAGAGCCTCGTTCTCCTCTTGCTGCCGCCGGCGGAGCGGCTCAAGATGCCGCCGGAACTCCTCGAGCACCCGGATGGCTTTCCCGGCACCGGCCTGCTCCGCCGCCCCGGCGGCAGCCAGCAGCAGCGCCCGTTCGGGCTCGTCGCCGCAGACCGCGCCGCCCGCCGTGAAATCGCCCAGGGCCACCTCGGCCTCGGTGACGAGCAACTCCCCGAGGTAGAAGGGGGTCGCAAAAGGATCGCGCGCGGCGACGAGCAGGAGCGCCGGCCGGGGCGGCCGGACGACTGCAAAGGGCGCCGCCTGCCAGAGGCGGTCGAGGACGGCCTCGATTTCGGCGGGCGAGGCGGCATCCAGGACCGATCGCAGCCGCTCCCTCCAATTTCCTCCCGGCGCGTCGTCAGCCATAGCGTTCCAGAAATCGATTCAGGTCGTTCAGGTCGGGGAACCGGCGCTCGAGGGTTTCGCGGTCCCAGTCCCACCAGGCGATGGCGAGCAGCTTTTCGATCACTGCGGCCGGGAAGCGAAAGCGCACCGGGCGGGCCGGCACCCCGGCGACCACCTGGTAGGGCGCCACCTCGCGGGTCACGACCGCCCCCGCCGCCACGACCGCCCCGGTCCCGATGGTCACGCCGGCCATGACCTTGGCCCCGTGCCCGATCCAGACATCGTGCCCGATGCGGCAGCCGCGGCTTTTGCGCCAGGCGAAGATCTCCTCGTCGTCGCACGCGGCGAACCCGTAGCGGACCCGGCGGTAGGTGCAATGGTGCTGGGTCACGCGGTGCATCGGGTGATCGCCGGGGTGAATCACGACGTGCGAGGCGATGGAGCAGAAACGGCCGATCTCCGAATAGATCACCGTGCCGTCCGCGCCGGCGAGATAGCTGTAGTCGCCGAGGCTCGATTCGATCACCGTCCAGCCGGGGCCGACATCGGTGTAGGCACCGAGGGTGGAGGCGACGACACAGGCCGAGGGATCGACCCGCGGCCGGGCGATCTCCCGGTCGCCCGATATGGCAGGGGTTGGATGCTTCATGGCCGTCTCGTTTCCGGCGCCATCTTCGGGCCCGGAGTTTAGCCTCCGATGAGGAGCGCGTTAGAAAACGGCAAACCCCTCGAAGAAAGGCCGCGCGGCCCTCACGGCCTCACACAACCGAAACAATTTCCTCACAAGGGCCGCATTTTCTGGTAGGATGAAGCGAGGACCGAGCGCCCGCCGCGAGCCGCGAAAGGGGGAACGCCGCGCATGACAAAGCATTTCCGCCGCGAACTGGAAAACGTCAAAAAACGGATTCTGACCCTCGGCTCCCTCGTCGAGGACCGGGTCCGCGAAGCCGTGCAGGCCGTGGAACGGATCGACGCCGAACTGGCCGAGCGCATCGTGAAGACCGACTACGAGATCGACGAGATGGAGATCGAAATCGAGGAGGAATGTCTGAAAATCCTCGCCCTGCACCAGCCGGTCGCCGTCGATCTGCGGTTCATCATCGCCGTGATCAAGATCAACAACGAGCTCGAGCGCATCGGCGACCAGGCGGTGAACATCGGCCAGCGGGTCATGACCATCGCCAGGCGACCCAAACCCCCCTTCTCCTACGATTACGCCGACATGGGGGAGAAGGTGCAGCGCATGCTCAAGATGAGCCTGGACGCCCTGGTCAACCTCGATGTCGATCTCGCCTACAAGGTGATCACCCTCGACGACGAAGTGGACCAGATCAAGAACGACGCCTACGACCGCATCAAGCAGGCCATCCGCGAGCTCCCCGAGCGCGTCGGCTACTACATCAACCTCCTGCTCATCTCGCGGCACCTCGAGCGCCTCGCCGACCACGCGACCAACATCGCCGAGGAGGTCGTCTACCTCGTGGAGGGGGAGATCTACCGCCATGCCGAACTCTGAACGAGAAAGCGCCCCTCCCGGGGCGCACCCCCTCCCCTTCCCTCCGCACGCCCCCCGCTCTTGAAAACCGACCCGCCTCCCGCTAAAGGGATCCTGCGGCGAGAAGATCGCTTTTCGCCGTTTGCAGCCCGTGGAAACCCGGCCACGGCGGCCTCCGCCCCGCGCAGACCGTTTCCGGGAACATCGCCTCCGCCGGCGCAAGAGGCGTGTATGCTCGCGCGCCCCCAGGGGGGACCGCCGTTCGGTTTCGCCGCGGCCGGAAGCGACTCGAAGGCGAAGGCCCCAAAAGACGAGAGAAAGGGCGGGAATTGAAGGTCGGGGTCGGCTACGCCAACCGCGAGCGGGCGCACGAAGGCGGCCGGGAAGCCGCCGCCCGGGCGCTGGAGGCGGGCGGCATCGGAAGGCCCGATCTCCTGTTCGCCTTCATCGGGGGCGATGTCCACCCCGCGGAATTTCTCGCCGGGCTGCGCTCCGCGATCGGAGCGGCGGTCCCCGTGGTGGGCGGCTCGGCGATCGGCATCATCACCCCCGGGGAGATCTCCTACACCGGCCACCCCTGCGGCGTCCTCGCCCTGGAAGGGGAAGGGCCCTTCTTCCGCCTTGCCGCGGTGGAGGGCCTCGCCGGCGGGGAATGCGCGGTGGGCGAACGGCTGATCGGCGCTCTCGCCCCCGGCGCCGGGGACGGCTCTCTGCTCGTCTTCTACGATTCCGTCCGCCGCCCGCCCGCCGACGCAGAGGCGCCGCCCGAGCTCAACGTCTCCGCGGGCCTGCTCAAGGGGCTCGCGGCCACGGGATGCCCCCTTCCCCTCTTCGGGGCCGGCCTCATGGCCGACTTCGCCTTCGGGCCGACGGTGCAATTTTGCGGCTCCGGCATCGGGACCCAGTGCGCGGTCGGGGTGGTCTTTTCACGACGGCTTTCCGCGCACCACCGCATCATGCACGGATGCAGCCCGCTCGACGGGGTCTTTCACCGCGTGACGCGCGCGGCCGGAAACGCGCTCTACGAAATCGACGGCCGGCCGGTCGTCGCCGTGATCGACGACCTCTACGGGACCCGCGACTGGCGCAAGGGCCGCCCCGTCGACCTGCTGACGATCGGCCGCTACGAGGGGGAGCCCTATTCCGGCACGGAAGAGGATCGCTACGTGAACCGCCTGATCACGGGAGTCCTCCCCGACGGCGAGGGCATCGCCCTCTTCGAACCCGACATCACCGAGGGGGACGAAATCCTCTTCATGATCCGCGACCCCGGGCTGATGATCTCCTCGGCCCGGAGCCAGTCACGGGCGTTGATGGAGGAGATCCGCGCCGCCGGCGGGCGGCCCGTCTTCGGGCTCTACATCGACTGCGCCGGGCGCACCGCCCTCTACTCGAAGACCGCCGCGGAAGAGGCGGCCGAGGTGCAGCAGGTTCTCGGCCTCCACGGGGTGCCTTTCCTCGGGTTTTACTCCGGCGTGGAAATCGCCCCCTGCGGCGGCCGCAGCCGGGGGCTCGACTGGACCGGCGTGCTGCTCGTTTTCGTGGAAGGTTCTTGCGATGACCGCTGACGGCCGGGATCGGCGAAGATCCCCCCGCGGCCGCCGCAGCCCCGCGGGGTCAGCCGCCGAGCGCCGCAAGGCCGCCTATTTCCAGGCCATCGCCGAAGAAACGGGAAAGCGGCGGCTGCGGGAGATGTTCCGCCTCACCCGGCTGATCGAACGCCACCGGGAGATGGAGCAGCGGCTGCTCGAATCCGAGGTGCGCTACCGGACGGTGGTCGAAAACCTGGCGGCGGGGATGCTCGTCGCCGCCGAGAACCGGATCGTCTTCACCAATCGCGCGGCGGCGGGTTTCCTCGGGCTTTCCCCCGAGGAGTTGCTCTCCGACCCGGACCCCTTCCGCCATGTTCACCCCGAGGAGCGGCAGGCCCTCCGCGAGCGGCATGCCCGGAGGACGGCGGGGCTCCCCGTCGAGGACCCGTTCGTCTTCCGGCTGCTCGCCGCCGACGGCAAGACGCGCTGGCTCGAGGTGACCGGGACCCCCATCCGGTGGCAGGGCCGCCCTGCGGCCCTCAACTTCCTGATCGACGTGACCGAACGCGTCCGCGCCGCCGAGCGCGAGAAAATGCTCGCCGAGCAGCTGCACCGGGCCCAAAAACTGGAGGCGCTCGGGACCCTCGCCGGCGGGATCGCCCACGATTTCAACAACCTCATGGCCTCGGCGCTCGCTTACGTCTCCCTCATGCTCTGCGAGACGGATCCCTCCCACCGCTGGTACGAGCCGCTCTGCCACATCGAGCGCCAGATCCGGCGGGGCTCGCAGCTCACCTCCCGCCTGCTCGCCCACCTGCGACGAAAGCCGGAACGCAAAAGCCCCGTCGAGGTGAACGGCCTGATCCGCGAGGTGCTCGACGTCTTCGGCCGGACCCGTAAGGACCTCCGGCTCACCGCCGACCTCGATTCGGCTCTCCCTCGGATCCTGGCCGATGAAAGCCAGATCGAGCAGGTCCTGCTCAATCTCTTCGTCAACGCCGCAGACGCCATGCCCGGGGGCGGAACCCTCACCGTTCGGACCCGCCGTCGCGAACTTCCCGACGAGGCGGACGCGGAGAAGGCCTCCTCCTGGGTCGAGTTGACGGTCGCCGACGACGGGGTCGGCATGACGCCGGAAATCCAGGAGCGGATTTTCGACCCTTTCTTCACGACCAAGGAATTCGGCCGCGGAACCGGCCTGGGGCTCGCCACGGTATTCGGGATCGTCAAGGGCCACGGCGGCCGCATCGAGGTCGCCTCCCGACCCGGGCAGGGGACACGATTCACCATCCGGCTGCCCGCCACGGCCGAGGGCGGCCGCACGACGCGGATCCCCCTCCACGCGACGGAGCCGCCGCCCCGGCGAGGCCGGGTCCTGATCGTGGACGACGAACCCGCCGTGACCGCCTCCATCGCCCGCATGCTCGAGAAACTGGGCTTTGCGGTTCTCCGGGCGACGGGCGGCGAAGAGGCTCTGGAGCTCTTTTCCCGGCACGCCGAAGAAATCGACCTCGTCGTCCTCGATGTCGTCATGCCCGGAATGGGCGGGGAGGCGATCTATCAGCGCATTCGGGAGATCCGGCCGCAAACGAGGATCCTGGTGGCGAGCGGCTACGATTTCGGCGGGAACCTGCGCGAACTCCTCCGGGGGAAAAAAGGCGGGCGTTTCATCCAGAAACCCTTCACGCTGGAAGAGCTCTCGCAGGCGGTCGCCGCCGTGCTCTCCGAGCCTTGAGCGGCAGCGCGCGGAACCCTTCGGCGCGAACGGGGGAAGGGAAGCCCCGGGGTCGCCTGCTTCAGGCGGCCGGGATTTCCTGGCTCAGGCAGTGGAGGGTGCCCAGGCCCCAGACGAGGTCCAGGGCATGGATCCCGATCACGTTGCGTTCGGGCATCAGCTCGGCGAGCAGCCCCAGTGCCAGGCGGTCGCGGGGGTCGTTGAAGGTGGGGACGAGAACGCTTTCGTTGGTGATCAGGAAATTCGCGTAGCTTGCAGGAAGGCGCAAGTCCTCGAAATCGACCCGTCCGGGCAGCGGCAGGGGGACGATCTCGAGGCGGCCGCCGTCCTCGAGGCGGGCCCCTTCCAGACGCTCCCGGTTCGCGGCCAGCCGGCGGTGGTTGGGATCGCGCGGGTCGTCCTCCACGCAGGCGACGACCGTCGTGGGGTTGACGAAGCGGCAGATGTCGTCCACATGCCCGTGCGTGTCGTCACCCTCGATGCCCTCCGCCAGCCAGATCACATTCGTAACCCCTAAGTATTCCCGGAAAACGGCCTCGTAGTCCGCGCGCCCGAATCCGGGGTTGCGCACCTGGGTCCGCGGGTCGAGCAGGCATTCCTCGGTCGTGATCAGGGTGCCCCGGCCGTTCACCTCGATCGCCCCCCCCTCCAGGACCACCGCCCGGCCGCGATAGCGGGGGGACACGCACGGGATGCCGAGCGCGCGCGCCACCGCCGCCGGAACAAGGCGGTCGAGGCGGTGGTTGCCGTACTTGGCCCAGCCCGTGAAACGGAATTCGAGCGCCTCGCGGCCGCCGCCCGCCCCGTAGACGACGATCGGGCCCGCATCCCGCATCCAACTGCGGTTGGTTCGACGGACGAGGAAGCGGATGCGCGAGAGCGGGACGCGGGCCTGCCGGAGCAGCCGCCGCACCGCCCGGCGGTGCTCCGGCGAGGCGACGAGAAGCAGCACGGGCTCGCTCTGGGCGACGCGGCGGATGAACTCGACGAAGGCCCAGCGGATCGCGCCGAATTTCCCCGGCCAGTCGCGGCCGTCGGCGGGGAAGGCGAGCAGCATGGCCTCGTGCGGTTCCCACTCCGCCGGGCGCCGTCGCGCGGGCGGCGGATTCACGGCTCCTCCCGCCCGCCGTCCAGAAACCGCGCAAGCAGGCCGCCGTAGGCGTCGATGCGTCGGTCGCGCAGAAAGGGCCAGTTGCGCCGCACCGCCTCGAGGTGCCCGGGGTCGACTGTGGCGAGGAGGATCTCTTCGGTGTCCCGCCCCGCCCGGCAGAGGATCTCCCCCTGCGGCCCGGCGACGAAGGAATGGCCCCAGAACTCGATCCCCTCGCCGGCCGGGTCGGGGCGCTCGTGGCCGATGCGGTTCACCGCGGCGAGATAGACGCCGTTGGCCACCGCGTGGCCGCGCTGGACGGTCACCCAGGCCTCGAGCTGCCGCTCGCCCCAGGCGTGCTTCTCGCGCGGGTGCCAGCCGATCGCCGTGGGAATCAGCAGCACCCGGGCGCCGTGGAGCACGCTCAGACGGGCGGCCTCCGGGAACCACTGGTCCCAGCAGATGAGCACGCCGATCGATCCGCAGGCGGTCGCAAACGCGCGGATCCCCAGATCCCCCGGCGCAAAGTAGAATTTTTCATAATAGCCGGGATCGTCGGGGATGTGCATCTTGCGGTAGAGCCCGCAGCGCCTGCCGTCGGCGTCGATCACGAGCGCGCTGTTGTGGTAGAGCCCCGGGGCGCGGCGTTCGAAGATCGGTACGACGAGCACGACCCCGAGCTCGCGCGCGAGCGCGGAAAAGGCCTTTTCCGAGGGGCCGTCGGGCGGCTCGGCCAGATCGAAGAAGCGGGGGTCCTCCCGCTGGCAGAAGTAGGCCGAGCGGTAGAGCTCGGGCAGGCAGATCAACCGCGCCCCCCGGGCGGCCGCCTTGCGGGCCCAGAGCAGGGTTTTTTCGAGATTCGCCTCGGGGGGGCCGTCGAGCGCGAGCTGAAGAAGGGCAATCGGAAAGGGGGAATCCATCGGGAGTGCACCTTTTCGGGGGGCGCTGAAAAACCAGGGGCTCGCCGTCGCCGGCCGAGCCCCTGGAGGGTCCTCTCCGCCGCAGCCGGCGTCAGGCGCGCACTTCTTCCTTCACCCCGATCGCGATCTTGTAGAGAACGGTCAACACGAAGAAGCCCAGCCCGTAGACCCCGATCGTGATCAGGCCCTCGAGGGGGGTGGGGATGTACTCGTTCACCTCGTGGAGCGGGTTGGGGACGAAACCGCCGGAAATCATCCCCAGCCCTTTGTCGATCCAGCAGCCGAAAAAGACCGCCAGGCACCCCACGATGAGCGTGCCCTCGGTCTTGCGGGTCGCCGGGTTGACGAGCAGGATGATGCCGAGCACCATGAGCGCCATCGCCGTCCACATCCAGGGCACATAGGCCCCGTGGCCGTGGAGCCCCACGAAGAGGTACTTGATGTGGTCCATGTGCTCGGGGATCTGGCTGTAGAAGGCGACGAAAACCTCGCAGAGGAAGAAGAAGACATTGACGCAGATCGCGTAGGCGACCGTGACCGCAAGCGACTGGATCTGCTTCCAGCCCGGGTCGAAGTTGCTCACCCGTCGGATGATGAGGCACAGCAGGATGAGCAGCGCCGGACCCGAGGCGAAGGCCGAGGAGAGAAAGCGCGGGGCGAGGATGGCGGTCAGCCAGAACCCGCGGCCGGGCAGGCCGCAGTAGAGGTAGGCCGTCACCGTGTGGATGCTGATCGCCCAGGGGATCGAGAGGTAGATCAGCGGTTTGAGCCAGCCCTGGTAGTGGACGCCGTTTCGTTCGGCCTCGAGTACGTTCCAACCGATGATCAGGTTGAGGAGCAGGTAACCGTTCAGCACGATCGTATCCCAGAAGAGCACCGAGTTCGGCGTGGGATAGAGCAGCACGTTCAGGACGCGCATCGGCTGCCCCAGGTCGACGAGGATGAAGGTGATGCACATCACGACGGAGGCGATCGCGAGGAACTCGCCCAGGATGGTCACCTTGCCGTAAGCCTTGTAGTCGTGCAGGTAATAGGGCAGCACGACCATCACCCCCCCCGCCGCGACCCCGACGAGGAAGGTGAAGTTGGCGATGTAGAAACCCCAGGAGACATCCCGGTTCATGCCGGTGATGCCCAGGCCCACGTCCAGTTGCCTCAGGTAGACGAGGAAGCCGACCCCGATCAGACCGAGCAGCAAGATCATCCACCCGTAATAGCGCTTGGATCCCTTGACGGCGAACTCGAGCATCTTTCACCTCACACGATATAGTAGACGGCGGGTTCGGTTCCCAGGTTGACCTTGCGCCGGAGGGTGTAGTTTTTCCGAATCCACTGATGGGCCTCGGAGGAGGGGTCGTAGAGGTCGCCGAAGGCGATCTTCCCGCCCGCCGCCTCGACGCAGGCCGGCGGCTTGCCTTCGGCGAGCCGCTCGGCGCAGAAGCTGCATTTCTCGACCACCCCCTTCATCCGCGTGGGGAAGAGCTTGTTCGTGTGCTTCAGGTAGGGCCGCGGATCGGTGTAGTTGAAGCTCCGTGCGCCGAAGGGGCAGGCCGCCATGCAGAAGCGGCAGCCGATGCAGCGGTGGAAATCCATCATCACGATGCCGTCCTCGCGCTTGAAGGTCGCCTTCGTGGGGCAGGCGCGCACGCAGGGGGGGTTTTCGCACTGGTTGCACAGGACGAGAAAGGGCCGTTTCTCCACCTGATCGGCGAGGAAGCGGTCCGAGGAAGTGCCGCTGAAGGCGTGCTTGTATTCGGTCGCCCAGATCCACTTGATCTCCCAGCGCTTGAGGTCGAACCGGGGGACGTTGTGGAGGCGATGACAGGCCTCGATCAGCGGCTCGACATCGGCCTCCGAGGCGAAGCGGCGGGTGTCGATCACCATGGCCCACTGCCTGGCGCGGAGCTGCTCGCGGCCGGGGCCGACCTTGGGTTGCGCCGCCCCGGGGTCGGCCGCCAGCGCATCGTAGACCGGTTTGACCGTCAGGGCGGCCGCCGAGAGGCCGAGGAGTTGCAGGATGCGTCTTCTGCGGATGTCCATTTACCGGGCCTCCTTCGGGTTCTCGATGTGGCAGTCCCAGCAGTAGGGCCGCACCGAGGCGTAGTTGTGACACTTGTCGCAGAATTCGGCCTTGTTGGAGTGGCAGTCGAGACAGGTGTTGGAGAGGCTCATCACGAACTCGCGGCCCTTCGGGTTGGTGTAGATACGGTTTCCCTCCCGCACGACCGTCTCGCGCCAGAGGTCCAGGATCTGCATGTGCTCGGCTCTCATGTAGTCGCGCGAGAGGACGCACTCCTTTTCAGCCTTTGCCTTCTCCGTCAGTTTCACCTCGGGGGGCGGCACCGCCCGGCCGCGGTTGTACCAGAACGGGAAGAGGACGATCAGGAGAAACACGACGAGCCCGGTGACGATCCAGCGCTTATCCTTCATCGGTGTGGCCCTCCGCCTGTGCCATGAGTTCCTCGAACTCCTCCCCGCGCAGGTTGGTCGTGCGCTCGCTCTGCCCGGGCAGGTTGAGCGCGTTGGCGACCAGCTCGTGCACGCCGGTCACCTGGACCCCGGGCACCCAGTAGTCCATCAGGGCCGGAAGCGCCGCCCGGTCGATCGCGCAGATGCAGGCGAGCATGTTGACGCCGTACTTGCGGTGCACGTGCTGCACGGCGTTCGCCCGCGGCAGCCCGCCGGCCAGCCGCAGCTCCATGTTTTCGCCGGCGTTCAGCCCCGCCCCCGAACCGCAGCAGAAGGTCTGCTCGCGGATCGTGTTGGCGGGCATCTCGTAGAAGTGGTTGCAGACGTTGCGGATGACGTAGCGCGGCTCCTCGAAGAAGCCCATGCCGCGCGAGGGGTTGCAGGAGTCGTGGAAGGTGACCTTGAGGTAGTCGTTGCGGCGCGGGTCGAGATCGAGCTTGCCGTGGTGGATGAGATCGGCGGTGAACTCGACGAGGTGGACCATCTTCGTCGAGCGCGCCTGCTCGAAGCGCGTCCCGGTGATGGGATTGACGGGGACCTCGAGAAAGTCCGCCGGCCCGTTCATCGTGTCCATGTACTGGTGGATCACGCGCCACATGTGGCCGCACTCGCCGCCCAGGATCCACTTCACCTTGAGCCGCTTCGCCTCGGCGTACATCTTGGCGTTCAGCCGCTTCATGGTCTCGTGCGAGGTGAAGAATCCGAAGTTGCCCCCCTCCGAGGCGTAGGTGCTCCAGGTGACCTTCAGGCCGTATTTCTCCTCCAGAAAGTGGAAGAGCATGAGGTAGCCCATCGCCGTGTAGGTCCCGGGGTCGGCGAAAACGTCGCCCGAGGGGGTGATGAAGAGGATGTCCGCCCCCTTCTCCATGAAGCGCGGCTTGACGCGCACGCCGGTCTTCTCCTCGATGTCGTCGACGAAGAAATCGATCATGTCCTTGAAGGCGTGCGGCTGGATCCCCAGGTGGTTGCCGTTCATGTAGCAGTTGGCGACCGGCGTGGCGATCCAGTCGATGTTCAGCCCGAGGAGGTTCAAGAGCTCGCGCCCCATGATCGTGATCTCGGCGGTGTCGATGCCGTAGGGGCAGAAGAGCGAGCAGCGGCGGCATTCCGAGCATTGGAAGAGGTAGTACCACCACTCGCGCAGCACATCGAAGGTCATGGGCCGGGCGCCGTTCAGCTTGCCGAGGATGCGGCCCATGCGGCTGAAATCGTTGCGGTAGACGGAACGCAGCAGCTCCGCGCGCAGCACCGGCATGTTCTTGGGGTCGCCGGTGCCGATGAAGTAATGGCACTTGTCGGCGCAGGCGCCGCAGCGCACGCAGATGTCCATGAACACCTTGAAGGAGCGGAACCGCTCCAGGCGTTCCTTGAACCCCTCGTGAATGATCTGCTGCCAGTTCTCGGGAAGGTGCCAGTCGTCCTCGACCGGGTTCCAGGCGTGCGGATGGGGCAGCCCGAGGGTGGCCACGCTTTTCGGGTTGGCGGCGTAGCAATACATGCCCTTGCGGATCTCGACCGGGGTCTCCATCCAGTCGCTCGGCGGCGGGGTGTGCTGGATCCGGTGCAACACGTCCTGCGGGGTCGGTTTCGCTTCGGCCATGTCCGGTCACTCCTTTTCCTGGGCGGCTTCTTCGGCGGCGTCGGCAAGCCCCTTTTCCACGGGCAGCCCGGCCTCGATCATCTTTTCACGGAACTCCTCCTCGTATTCCTCGTAGGTGTGCACCGGAACGGGGTAGTTCCAGGGGTTGACGTGCCGGTAGGCGCGCGTGTCCCCGCGCAGGTTTCGCGTGGGGCTGAGGAAGATTCCGCCCAGGTGCATCAGCTTGCTGTAGGGGAAGTAGGCGATCAGGGCGCTCACCAGAAAGAGGTGGATGTAGAAGACGGCGCCGATCCCCTCGGGCACGGTCGGCCGGAAGGTGACCAGCCCCAGGGTGAGCTCCTTGACGGCGCGGATGTCCACCTTGGTCACATAGCGCATGAGGATGCCGCTCAGCGCGATCCCGAAAATGAGCAGCAGGGGAAAGTAGTCGGAGGCGAGCGACACGTAGCGCACCGCGGGGATGAGGATGCGGCGCAGCGTGAGGTAGATCACGGCCAGGAGCAGCACGAAGCCCGAGAGGTAGACGGCGGGCAGCCCGAACTGGATGCCCGGGTAGAGGATCTCGACCCGGAAGAAGCTGTCCAGGGTTTCCAGCACCTGGATGCAGCCGGGCGTGGGCTCGAGGAAAAACCGGGTGTGCCGGAGCAACACGGTCAGAAAAGCGTAATGGAAGGCGAGCGCCCCCACCCAGAGGAAGATCTCCAGCTGGTAGGCGATCTTTTCCTCCTTGAGCCGCATCCGCGTGTTGCGAAACAGCGAGCGGAAGGTGAGCACCTCGAAGAGCATGCGCAGGAAGACGCCCCGGCCGCTCGAGGGGTTGTCGATCTTCGCCTGCGGGATCCAGTCGAAGGACCTCCCCTGCCCGCCGGTCGTGGGAATGGCGAAGGGAACGGGCGAGGCGGCCCAGTTCAGCACCTTGCGCGCGAATCCCACCACGAAGACGATCACGGCCGCATAGGGGATCACCACCCCGAAGAGCCATTGCAGGCCGACGGCGGATCCAAGTGCGGCGACCAGAAAAAGAACGAGGACGACGAGGAATGCGAACAGATAGCGTTTGTTCATCGATCGGCACCTCTCGATCCGTCTGTGCTTCGGGCGCCCGCCCGCGTCGGTCGCCCGAAACGGCATCCCGTGACTATTCTTCGGCCTCCGATGAGGGTTGCTCGTGCTCGGGGCGGACGAGACCCGCCCGCTGGAAAGCCCGGAAGGTCCGCAGGCGCATCTCGTTGGCCTTGAGTTCCATCACCTGCTCGCGGCAGGCCATGTAGAGGTCGAACGCCGCGAGCGCCAGGCGGTCGATGCGTTCGTGGAGCTCGGAGATCTGGCGGCGATCCTCGGTGGATGCCGACCCCTCGAAGCGCTCGAGGAGGATCCGCTTGAGGGCGAAGACGAAACCGACCGCCCGCGCGGGTGAAAGGTTCTGGACGGCGCGGACCCGCAGGATCGGATCCAGACCCCGGCTCACCGCCTCCGGGTCCATCCCGCCGACCAGCTGGTCAAAGAGGGTTTCCAGCCCGCGGCGGGTGCGGCTGCCGACGGGGTTGGCGAAGGGGTCGCTGCGGTCTTTCAGAAAGGAGGCGGTGTCCGGCGCGTAAGCTTCAACGGCGGCGTCGAACCAGCGGGACAGCAGGGCGGCGCGGTCCTTGGCGATCCGATCGAACAGCCCCTCTCCCATGGTTGCCCCAGAGTCCAGTCTCTCCGTCCACGGGCGAGCGCCCGCCGGCGTTGCGGGGGAAGCGGAGTGCGGTGAAGCGGCCGGGAATGAGGGCTTTCTATTAGACGAGCTTGGTGGGCCTGTCAAGATTAAAGCCGCGACTTGACGCTTCGGGGATCATTCATAAATTCGCAGCGACGACGCGGCGCGGAAACGCTCCGCACCGTTTCCCGAGGCCGGCCATGCTGGAGGGGTTCTTCATCTTCATCGGCGGCATTCAACCCCGCCGGGTGACGGTCGATCCCGGCCCCCGGCGCTGCCCGCGCTGTGGACTGCAGACGGCGAGCCTGCAGCGGCTGGACCATTACCTGAGCCTTTTCTTCATCCCTCTCCTGCGGGTGAAAACCGGAGAGGAGTTCCTCGCCTGCAGCCGCTGCGGGGATCTGCCCGCCGCCTCTCCCCCACCGGCGTCCGCGGAACCCGAGGGGAGTTTCTGCCGTTTCTGCCGGAAATCCTTCCCGGCGGGTTACCTCTACTGCCCGCTCTGCGGCAGGCGGCTCTGACGCGGACGCCTGGAGGGACCGGCAGGCCGCGTCCCGCGGCGCCCCGGCCGGGCGACAAAGGCACCCCGCGAGGGGGGGGCGTTTACGGGCGAAGCGTACGGAGAATCCGCAGGGCGCGGCCGAAAGGCGAGGCCGGTCTCGACGGGAACCGGCAGGCGGCGGGTGGGCGCTCCGGAATGCGGATGAGGCGGCGGTCAAGCCCATCCTCGGCCTGCGCCCCCCTCGCGTCTTCGCCGCGGTCGATCCGCGCGGCGAGCCGGTGAATGGCTTCCGCCGCCCTTCCCCCGGGCGCGTGATCGAGATAAGCCCTGCCCCGGCGGAGGGCCTCGCCCACCCCGGGGTCCTCGGGGATCCAGCCGCAAATCTCCGGGGTCAGCCCCAGCTTGTGGCGCATCGCCTGCTCGGCCGCGCGCACCCGCTCGGCCTCCCCCTCCCCGCGGCTGCGGTTGAGGACCACCCGCGGCCTCAGCGAGGCGCACACGGAACGGATCTCCGCCGCGGCGGGAGGGAAGCGGGCGGCGATCCGGTCGGCGAACTCCTCCAGGCTGGCGGCCTGGGTCGCCAACGGCTGCTCGCGCTCGGCCCGCAGCAGACGGGCGAGCGCGGGTTCCTCGAGGGCGGAGAGCCTTTTTTCGATTCGCCGGTGAAGGGCGTTTTTCAGAAAGACCAGCATCCCCGTGAGGGCGACCGCATCGGGGGTTGCCACGAGCAGGCCGGCCGGGTTCAGGCCGAAGAAGTCGAGGGTGTTGAGGGAGGATCCCGCCCCGAGGTCGAGGACGATGAGGTCGGCGGCAAGGCGCCCGAGGTGCCGGATGAGCTTGGCCTTCTTTCCGCCGGGGAGATTTGCGAGGAGCGGCGTCCAGCCGTCCCCGGGCAGGAAGCCCAGGCCCTCCCAGCGCGTGGCGACGGTGAGCGCCTGCAGGCTCTCGGCATGCCCGCAGAGAAAATCGGAAAGCCCCGGGTGGCGGTTTTGCAGCCCCAGAAAGCGGTGCAGGCTCGAGCCGCCGAAATCGAGATCACAGAGGATCGTGCGCCGACCGCGGGCGGCGAGAGCGATCGCCAGGTTGGCGGCCAGAAACGATTTCCCCACCCCCCCCTTGCCGGAGGCCACGGGCAGCAACATCGGGCCCCCCGGCGGCGCAGCCCCCTCGGGATGGCCGGCGTTTGACAGATCGGAATCCATGATTACAGTCTCCATGCAAAATTCAGACCAATAATGCCGAAAGGGCCCTTCGGCGGGGAGGAAGGATGCGGCTAGACCGATTTACACTGAAATCTCAGGAAGTTATCCAGAAAGCGCAAGCGCTCGCCGGCGAACGCGGCAATCCGCAGATCGAGCCCGAGCATCTGCTGAGCGCCATGTTGGCCGACAGGGAGGGGACGGCGGTCCAGCTCCTGCGCAAGCTCGGCGCTTCCCCGGAAGCGATCGCCGCCGAGGCGCGGCGGGCCGTGGAACGGTTCCCGCAGGTGAGCGGCGCCGGCCTCGGGGAAGCCTACGTTTCGCCGCGGACCCGGGCGCTGCTCGAGGGCGCCTTCCAGGAGGCCGCGGCGATGAAGGACGAGTATGTGAGCGTCGAGCACCTGCTGCTCGCGATGCTCGCCGAGACCGCAGGCGAGGCGGCGCGCACCCTCCAGCGCGCCGGGGTGGACCGGGATGCCCTGCTCCGGGTGCTCCAGGAGATCCGCGGCGCGCAGCGCATCACCGACCCCAACCCCGAGGACAAGTATCAGGCGCTCGAGCGATTCGGCCGTGATCTCACGGACCTCGCCCGCCGGGGCAAGCTCGACCCCGTGATCGGTCGCGACGAGGAAATCCGCCGCGTGGTCCAGGTGCTCTCCCGGCGCACGAAGAACAACCCCGTGCTGATCGGGGAGCCGGGGGTGGGCAAGACGGCGATCGTCGAGGGGCTCGCCCAGCGCATCGTCGCCGGCGACGTCTCGGAGACGCTCAAGAACCGCCGCCTCGTGGCTCTCGACATGGGGGCGCTGGTGGCGGGCGCGAAATACCGCGGCGAGTTCGAGGACCGCCTCAAGGCCGTGCTGCGCGAAGTGGAGGCCGCCGAGGGGCAGGTCATCCTCTTCATCGACGAGCTGCACACCGTGGTCGGCGCCGGCGCCGCCGAGGGGGCGGTCGACGCCTCCAACATGCTCAAGCCGGCGCTCGCCCGAGGCCTGTTGCGCTGCGTGGGGGCGACCACCCTGAACGAGTACCGCAAGCACATCGAAAAGGATGCGGCCCTCGAGCGGCGCTTCCAGCCGGTCCTCGTACGCGAGCCGGGCGTCGAGGAGACGATTTCCATCCTGCGCGGCCTGAAGGAGAAATACGAAGTGCACCACGGGGTGCGCATCCAGGACGCGGCCATCGTGGCCGCCGCCACCCTCTCGCACCGCTACATCAGCGACCGGTTCCTGCCGGACAAGGCGATCGACCTGATCGACGAGGCGGCCTCGCGCCTGAGGATCGAGATCGACAGCATGCCTTCGGAAATCGACGAGCTGACCCGCCGCATCACGCAGGCGGAGATCGAACGCGAGGCCCTGAAGAAGGAGACCGACGCGGCCTCCCGGGAGCGGCTCGGGAAGATCGAGGAGGAGCTCCGCGCCATGCAGGCGGAGCTCGAGCGCCTCCGGGCGCACTGGCAGCGCGAAAAGGAGCTGATCGGCGAGATCCGCGCGATCAAGGGGGAGCAGGAGCGGCTGAGCTCCGAGGCCCAGCTCGCCGAGCGCGAGGGGAACCTCACGCGCGTCGCCGAGATCCGCTACGGGCGGCTGATCGAGCTCCAAAAACGGCTCGAGGAGGCCAACCGCCGCCTGGCCGAGCTGCAGAAAGACTGCAAGATGCTCAAGGAGGAGGTCGACGACGAGGACATCGCCGAGGTGATCTCGCGCTGGACCGGCATCCCCGTCAGCAAGCTCCTCGAAGGCGAACGCGAGAAGCTGGTGCACATGGAGGAGCGCCTGCGCCGTCGGGTGATCGGCCAGGAGGAGGCGCTCGCCGCGGTCGCCAACGCCGTGCGCCGCGCGCGCTCGGGCCTCCAGGACCCGAACCGCCCGATCGGCTCCTTCATCTTCATGGGCCCAACGGGGGTCGGCAAGACCGAACTCGCCCGGGCGCTGGCCGAGTTTCTCTTCGACAGCGAACAGGCCATGGTGCGGATCGACATGTCGGAGTACATGGAAAAGCATTCCGTCGCCCGGCTGATCGGCGCCCCGCCGGGTTATGTGGGCTACGAGGAGGGCGGCTACCTGACCGAGGCCGTGCGCCGCCGCCCCTACTCGGTCGTGCTCTTCGACGAGATCGAGAAGGCGCACCCCGATGTCTTCAACGTCATGCTCCAGATCCTGGACGACGGCCGCATGACCGACGGCCACGGCCGGACGGTCGACTTCAAGAACACGATCGTCATCCTCACCTCCAACGTCGGCAGCCGGTGGATCCAGGAGCTGGGCGCCCGGGACCGGGCGGAGATGGAGCGCCGGGTCCTGGAGGCGCTGCGCGCGACCTTCAAGCCCGAGTTCCTGAACCGCATCGACGAGATCATCTTCTTCCACAACCTCGGCCCGGAGCAGATCGCGGCGATCGTGGACATCCAGGTCGAGCGGCTGCGCAAACGGCTGGCGGAACGCAAGATCGACCTGCGCCTGGGCGCTTCCGCCAAGGCGCTGCTCGCCCGCAAGGGCTACGACCCGGTCTACGGCGCGCGGCCGCTCAAGCGCACGATCCAGCAGCTGATCGAAAACCCGCTCGCCCTCGAGATCCTGAAAGGGCGCTTTCCGGAAGGCTCGGGGATCGTCGCCGAGGCCGAAGGCGAGGCGATCGTCTTCCGCCCGGCCTGACTTGTCTTCGCCGGCTGCCGCCGCTATGATGGCGGGGCCGGCGAAGGGGAGCCGGGCACCCGATGCGCAGCAAGCGAGCCCAGCGGCTGGCCGAGTTCCAGCGGCAGTTTCAACCCTCCGACGCGGTGCTGGTCGTGATCTCGGCGGACCCGGACGCGATCGCCTCGGCGATGGCCGTGGCCCGGCTGCTGCGCCGCCGCGCGGGCCGGGTGGTGATCGCCAACCTGAACCAGATCAGCCGGCCCGACAATCTGGCCATGATCCGGCTGCTGCGGGTGCGGCTCACCCCCTTTGCGGAGATCCGCCGGGAGGAATTTCAGAAGATCGTCCTCGTCGACGCCCAGCCCCCGCACCACGAGATCCTCGCCTCCCTGCCGGCCGACGTGATCATCGACCACCACCCCGACACGTCGGCGCGCGCCCCCTTCACCGACATCCGCCCCCAGTACGGGGCGACGGCGACGATCCTCACCGAGTACCTGCGCGCCGCGGGGATCTCCCCGGCCCGCCGGCTGGCCACCGCCCTCTACCACGCGATCAAGACCGACACCGACGACTTCAAGCGCCAGACTTCGGTCGAGGACCTCCAAGCTTTCCAGTACCTCTTCCGCCGCGCCAACATCCAGCTCGCCCGCCGGATCGCCCAGGCGGACCTGAGGCTGGAGTATCTCCGGTATTTCAAGATCGCCCTGCAGGGCATGCGGCGCCGCAAGAACCGGATCTTCGCCCATCTGGGACCGGTCTCCAACCCGGACGTCTGCGTGATCCTCGCCGACTTCTTCATGCGCATCCACACCGTGAGCTGGAGCATCGTCTCGGGAATCTGCGAGCGGCGGCTCGTCGTCATCTTCCGCAACGACGGCGTCCGGGGAAGCGCGGGACTCCTGGCCCAGGCGTGCTTCGGAAGCCTCGGCTCGGCGGGCGGCCACGCCACCATGGCCCGGGCCGAGATCCCGCTCGCCGAGATCCGGGACCCCGCCCTCGACCCGAAGGACCCGCGCCGGACGCTCCACTGGATCATCGCCCGCATCGAGCGCCGCAGCCGGCCGCGGACCCTCCCCGGCCGCCCCGCCTCCGAGACGGCCCCGGATTCCGTCCATGCCTGAAGCGCCGACCGATCTCGCCGTGACCGTCCTCGGCTCGGGCACCTGCGTCCCCGACCGCGAGCGGAGTTCCTGCGCCCTCCTGGCCGAGGCCGGAGGGCGCCTCTTCCTGCTCGATGCGGGGCCGGGCACGCTGCGCCGGCTCGCCGAGGCGGGAATCGCGATCGACGACCTCACCGCGGTTCTCTTCAGCCACCTCCACCCGGACCACACGGCGGATCTCGTCCCGCTTCTGTTCGCGACGAAATACG
>JBBFLI020000005.1:0-139199 GCA_037481615.2 Desulfobacterales bacterium | reverse complement strand
GCTCCTCTTGCGCTCGCCGCGAAGGCCCTCGGCTTCGACGGGCGTGAAACCCGCCGGCCGACACCTTCAACACCCGGCACAGCATACCCAGTGGATAGTCAAGTCGCATCTGTTCCATCACCGCGTGCCGTGCAGCGACTCCTTGGCAAAGTACGCGGCCGCTTTTTTTAAGATGTCGCGCTCCATCCGCACCCAGGCCAGCTCCCGCTTCACCCGCGCCAGTTCCACCTCCACATCGGTCAGCGCTCGGTAGCTTTTACCGATCCCCTCCAGCTTCCCCGCCTTGAACGCCCGCAGCCAGTTCTCCAGAGTCGACTTGGGAATAGACAGTCGCATCGCCGCTTCACCTGCCGATAGGCCGCCCTCGATAATCAGCCGAACTGCCTCCAAACGAAACTCCTTCGTGTACTTGCTGTATGGAACTTTTTCCATTCGGACACCTCCGTGTATTGGTCATCAAAAACTTTGGTGTCCATTTTTTCCAACTTACCCCAAGAATAGGATACGCGGAACTAATCTGTCATGATTTTGGTCTGTTGGATAGCTGAGTGATCATCCGACAAATCACCGAAGCACCGAAACTGTAATATAGGCAAAGACGTTCAAAAATTTGATTTGACTTTCCCTTTTTACAGTGATATATTTAAGTCAAATTTACCCTCTCCTCTCTACCGGACCTGAAGCTGACTCTGGTTTTGTTAAGCGGTTCGGACCCTAACTGCTCTAGCTCGACCTCCCTTTAGATTTCTATTTGCCGGACCGTTAATGCACTTCCCTTTATAGTTGAGGTCCGGACCTAAAGTGTTAGTCCGCGATTCAATTGTCACCTTAACTTTGGGTAACTCCAAAAAATAAAGTATTCGAATAAGGACCTCCCAACTATCAGAATCACCACGATTGACGTTACTCGTTAAGATAAAAATCCAGAAACGAGGTATTTGAACATGGATAAAAGGCTTCTGTATGTATTTCTATGTTTAATTTTGATGATTTTTAATTTCATGGGATGTGCTGGAACTCTTGTCACTTATGAACCCAAAAGCCAAGAAGAGATCGCGATTAAAGATTTATTGCTAAAGTGGGAGAAGAGCTATAATAGCGGCGATGTGGCTGGAAATTTATCGACATGGAATGATAAGGCTCAAATCATGTACGGAACTGAACGGAAACTGGCTACAAAAAAGGAATATATTGAAATTCTACCGGAAAGAATGAAGGCTAATCCGATTGTCAATTTAGGATCTCCAGAAATTAAATTGTCAGGTCAAAAAGCAGAAGTCAAGACCACACTGTCATCAAGCCGAGGAACAATTCCAGCAACTTTTTATTTAGAGAAAGAAAATAATATTTGGAGTATTATGAGCTGGAAATATTAAAAGGTTATTTTAATAATTGCTATAGCAATTAAGTGGGCAATGATTCTAATAGCCTATAGGAATTACTTCTTAATTTGATGCAAGTTATGGTTACTAATATTCACCCTGCTATTGTAAAAATTCTGCTTATGCTCCGCTTAAAAACGATTTGACGAGAGGGAGGGTGATGCCCTCCCTACTCTACGGTTCAGATAGAAATTAGGTGCGGTTATTGTGAAAAAAAATTCATAAAATTATAACGCCACTTGTTTATTTGTGAAGGCCGACTCCACTATCTATATAAAGTGTAATAAAATATTTAATCATGATTTTTGCATAATTTTTGCGGCCTATCCTTAAATTTTCTGCTCATGAACAAGCTCAAAAGGAGGTGCCACAATGAAAAGAACGTTGGTTTTCATTTTAATCTTATTGTTTTGTTGTTTGATTATTCCATTTCATTCCAAAGCTACATTCATAAGCGCTTTCGATTCCAGCGCTGAAGCCTGGACAGCTTATGCAACCCAAGCTGGAAGTGTGAGTAATTTTCAATTTAATGCGACTGGCGGAAATCCAGGCGGTTATATTTCAGCGACGGACACGGGTTCAAGGGCCTGGCTTTTTATGGCTCCTCCGTCTTGGTCTGGAGATTTTACTCAGTATGTTGGTGGTACCGTTAAGTTTGATATTTACATCGAAGAACCTTCAGGCCAAAATTATGACTTTAACTCTAACTTCCCAACAGTCGTATTCGATTTAGAAAATTTAGGTGATGGAATTTATCTTGGATGGATTATGCCATCTAATCCACCCATTGGGCAATGGACTTCCTTAAGTGTTGACATTACCCCAAACAATTTTAAGGTTGTTGGTAGCAGCCTTGGCTTTGAAGAGGCAATCAAGAAAATAACTGGTTTTTTGATACAAGGGGATTATCTCGCTGTCATAAACGATACCACGCGACTTGATAATGTTAAGGTGGCCCCAGTTCCGGAGCCTGCCACAATAGTTCTTTTAGCTGCAGGGTTATTTGGACTTGCGGGGTACAGTCGGAGAAAAATTATGAAAAGTTAGAAAATTTTTTTAATTCTCAGATTAGCAAGCAGGGCTAAATTTGCTCTGCCTTTATTTTTTTGGTACATATCATTAAGACATAATTTCGATTTATTGTGGCGATATTGACAGCGAAGGATACCATATCCGACTTCTGAAAACTTGAGGTTCAATGCCTCAATCACCGGCAATTAGGGGTGGCCCCGGAAACAGGACCACCCCGTTGCATTTTAGGCATACAGATTTTCAATCCATCTCATGGCCACGGTGTCGGTAATCTTTCCGAGGTAACGCTGGGTGGCCGAGAGGTTTGAATGTCGCAGGATCACCTTACTGACAATTTCGATGGGAACGCCGGAGCGGGAGGCATAGGTGGCAGCGTACCGGCGCAGATCGTGAGGCCGGAGGGGAACACCGACCATTTTACCAGCCTTGGCCACTATCATCCGGGCTGTCTCATAGGAAATTGGGAAAATTCGGTCTTCCCCGGTTCTGGTTAGTGTAACGTTCTTTCTGTAATTTTATTGTGAGCCATCAGAGCAAAGGGGGTCCCCGGGCGGGTGGATTTTGAGGATCCCCGGCCGGGCACCACCGCGCCAACGGTATGCAGGGCCTGGAGGCCGCGGTTTCCATCCTCATCAATGAAGCCATGAAAGTCGAGCGCAGTCGCGTTCTGGGTGCTGAGCCGTGGCAGAAAAGCGATCAGCGGCAAGGCTATGCTAGTGCCCATCCATAAAGCGGCATTTTTGGCTTGGCCGGTTCGACAAAAAACGCATGGGATTGCGTCGAACACGGACGGTTCAATTTCAAATGAGCGATGACAGCAGAATTTTCTCAGTTTCGGCTATGTCGGGATGAGGCTCACCTGTTGAGCATCGAATTTCTGCATTTCGGAAGATCTTTATACTGCATTGGCCCGGGCCAAGGTCATCAGGTTGGCCGTGACCGTGGACAGCCACACGTAGCTTTCAAAAGAGCGCCGTCCCTTCCAGGTGCAGCGGTCAAAACCTAGACAGCGCTTGATCCAGGAGATCACCGATTCCACCCCCGCGCGGAAGCGCCGCAGGCGGTCGTAGACCCACTGGCTGCGGCACATCGCTTCGACGTGCAGCCCACGCTTCTTGGCAAAACACACATCCTTGATCTTTCGCTCTTTGGCGGCGGCCAAGTTGGCCTTTGGAAGCAAATCCCCCATCCAGAGCCACTTTCAGCGGGTAGCGTCCATAAATCTCCCGCTGCCGGTCCAGCATGGTGAGCGTCAGCTCGGTATCGGCCGGGTTGCCCTCGGTGATCACACAGTCGGTGATCAGGTTGGAGGCCCCCACACACAGACACACCTTGCGGCCGTAGTAGGTCTCCCGACGGTCCTTGACGATGATGTCGGTGTGGGGCTCGAAGATCGATACGATCTTCTCCGCCGCCGGGACCTGCTCGCCCTGGAGCACGCGGCGCTCGGTCTGATCGATCACTTGACGACTCAGGTCGACATAGCGCTCCAGTTCGGCGGCCAAGGCCAGGCCTTCTATGCCGGCGTCGTTCTTTGCCACCGGGATCGCCGCAGTGGCATAGCCCATTGATGTTCTATGCAATGGCCGATTTCTTGAAGCCTTTATCGGCTATGCCGATACGGCAAAACGCCCGCGGCGAGATGGAGTCCATCAGGTGAAACGGCAGCAGTTCATAACTGTACTCGAACATCTGCTTGACGACGGCCGCGCGCAGCACCTGCTCGGCGCTCATCCCGTTGGCCCCGGTAGCGCTCAGCTCCCGGCCTTGGCAGAGGTCTTGATGAACAAGGCGGTTATGGTATATTAAAATTTCAGAATCCGGCTGATGGCTTCCAGTTCCCGGGCTTGGGGATGATCGGTGCTGAGGTGCATCAGCGGCAGTTGTTTTTTTTGCTCTTTTCGCGCATTTTGTGGTGGCCCTTTCTTCATTTTGATAGTGATATCGATTGCTTAGACGCTATCGTTATACTATCAGAAGCAAAGAAGGTCCACTACAAAATGCGCTTTTTTTATGCAATTTAGCTAGTTATTTCCGTAAATGGACACTAGCTGAAGTTATTTTGTAAACTGGCAGTTAAGTTTATATGACAAAAAAGCCATTACACGATTGTTGACTGTTAATATTACGAGGTTGATATATCCTACGGAGAAGTCCTGAAAGGTATGCCTGCATCGGGGGCGGCGGCCCCTTTTTTTGTGGGAAAGCCGGAAGTCAAAGCAGGAGGTATGGAAGGATGCTGGGAGCGATTGCCGGCGACATGATCGGCGCAATCTACGAGATGGCGCCGACGACGAGAAAGGATTTTCCGCTCTTCACCAAGTTATCGGATTTTACGGACGATACCGTGCTGACCGTGGCGACGGCCGATTGCCTGCTTCGGGGGGGAGATTACGCGGAGGCCTACCGGCGCTTCGCCCGGGCCCACCCCCGTCGCGGCTACGGACAGAGCTTCCGGTCCTGGGCGTTCCGTGACGACCAGGGCCCTTACGGCAGCATGGGAAACGGCTCCGCCATGCGCGTCTCGCCGGTCGGTTTCGCCTGCGATTCCGTGGAGCAGGTGCTTGCCGAAGCCAAACGCAGCGCCGAGGTGACCCACAACCACCCCGACGGGATCAAGGGGGCCCAGGCCGCGGCCTTGGCCGTGTTTCTTGCGAGAACCGGCGCCGAAAAGAAAGAGATCCGCGAAGAGATCAGCGGGCGTTTTGGCTATCGGCTCGACCGGAGTCTAAAGAAGATCCGGGAAAATCCCGGTCCCGTGTGGTCCGCCCCGGGGAGTGTACCCGAGGCGATCATCTGCTTTCTCAAGGCGAAAAGCGTCGAGGACGCCATCCGCAACGCGGTATCCCTGGGGGGCGATGCCGATACCCAGGCCTGCATCGCCGGCGGGATCGCCGAGGCCTTCTTCGGCGGCGTCCAGGAAGAAATCGCCTCCGAGGTGCGAAAACGCCTCCCCGAGGACTTCCTTGCGATCGTAGAGGCCTTCTATGATCGCTTTGTCCGCAAGTCGCCCTGACGGGCGCAAAATGCCGCCCCCGGGGAAAGCCTGGCGCCGAACGCAGAAGGGACCGGACGGTGCGGAAACATGGCCGGTTCCCCTGTTCCTGAAAGAGCCGCTTCCCGCCGCTTTGAACCTCGGCAAGCCAACCCGGGGAATCACGCTACCATTGCACCCATTGACAAACGCCGGGTCCTTTTATAACGGGATCGGGACGGAAAAGCGGTTCGGAGACCGACCCGTTCGGGATTCAGCAACGACGGCATCCTGCCGGTCAGGCGGGCGAACCGGAGAAAGGAGCGCAGCATGAAGAGGAAGAGCTTTGCACCGGTGCTGGTTCTCCTGGTCGTGGTTTTCTTTGCCGGGATCGGCCTTGCGGCCGACAAGCCGGTCAAGATCGGCTTCGCCTACATCATGTCCGGGCCCTTCGCCACCTACGGGCAGTTCGCCAAGCAGGGAGCGGAGCTTGCAATCGACGAGCTGAACGCGAAGGGCGGCGTTCTGGGGAGGAAGGTTGAGTCTTTCTTCGAAGACACCGCCGGGAAACCCGATGTGGGCATCCGTGTGATCCGCAAGCACGTATTCGAAAACGGCGCGGACGTGGTGATGGGACTCGACTCGAGCGGGGTCGCCTCGGCGGTCGCCCCGGTCATGACGGAGCTGAAGACGCCGCTCATCATCACCCATGCCGCGACCCCCGATGTCACCGGCGCGAAATGCAACCGCTACACCTTCCGGATATCGCTCAACATCAACCAGAACATCGCCATGGCCTCGGCCATCGCCGCCGACATGAAGGCCAAAACCTGGACCACGGCGGGGCCGGACTACTCATTCGGGCATCAGTCCTGGGAATACTTCCAGAAGTACCTCTCGCGCAAAAAGCCCGGCGCCGTCTTCCTCCCCCAGGCGGAGCTCGCCTTCTCGCCCGCGGCGACGACCGATTTCTCCTCTTACATCACGAAGATCATGAACTCCAAGGCCGAGGGGGTGCTGATCTCGCTCTGGGGCGGAAACCTCATCGACTTCGTGCGCCAGGCTTCGGACATGGGTTTCTTCGACGGCAAGCGCGATATCCTCATGACCCTGGGAGCGGCGACCGAAGTGCTCTACGCCCTCAAGGACAAGATGCCGACGGGCATTTGGGTCGGAACGCGTTACTGGTTCCTGGCCAACGACACCCCCGTCAACAAGGCTTTCGTCGAGGCCTTTCATAAGCGCTACAACGCCTACCCCTCCTACAACGCGCACGGGGCCTACGCGGCCGTGAAAGCCTATGCCGCCGCGGCCGAGAAGGTGAAGTCCACGGACAAGGAAAAAATCGTCGAAGGGCTGCGGGGGCTTACGCTCGAGCTCCCGGTCGGCAAGATCACGATCCGCCCCGAGGACCACCAGGCCCTGACCGACGGCGCCTGGGGGTTGACGGCGGCCGATCCGAACTACCCGATCCGGATCCTCAAACCGATCCGCAGATTCACCGGGGACGAGATCACGCCGCCCGTCGCCGAGACGGGCTGCAAGATGAACTGAACCTCCCGCGCGGTCCTCGATCCCGTCCCGCGGGGGGGCGAGAGAAGCTCGGCTCCGCCCCCCGCCGGGGAGCGACCGGAACGCGCCCGAGGCGGATTTTTGGAAGCCTTCTTCGCCAACCTGTTGAACGGGCTCTCCTGGGGGATGCTTCTGTTTCTCATCTCCATGGGGCTCACGACCGTCTTCGGGGTCATGGGGGTGCTCAATTTCGCCCACGGTTCCCTGTTCATGCTGGGGGCCTACCTCTGCCTGCAGTTCGTGCGCTGGACGGGATCCTTCTGGACCGGCTTGATTCTGGGGCCGCCCTTGGTCGCTCTGCTTTCGGTCCTGGTCGAACGATTCCTCCTGCGCCCCCTTTACGGCAAGGATGTCAGCCTGCAGCTTCTGCTCACCTTCGGGCTGATGCTTTTTCTCGACGACGGCGTGCGGCTGATCTGGGGGGCGGCCTATCATGTCGTCCACCCGCCCGATGCGCTCGCCGGGTCGGTTCCGCTCCTTTCCCGAAGCTATCCCCTCTACCGCCTGTTCCTCGTGATCCTCGGGCCCCTCGTCGGCATCGGCCTGTGGGCCTTTTTCAACTTCACCCTTTGGGGGAAACTGCTGCGCGCGGCCGCCATGGACCGTCAAATGGCCGAGATCGCGGGCGTCCGCGTGCCGCTCCTCTTCACGGCGGTCTTCGCCTTCGGGGCGTGGCTTGCGGCCGTCGGTGGAGCGCTTGCCGCGCCCCATCAGAGTGTCGGTCCCGCCATGGGGGAGCGGATCATCATCGAGAGCTTCATCGTGGTCGTGATCGGCGGCATGGGGAGCTTCCCCGGCGCTTTCGTCGGCGCCCTGGTCCTGGGGCTGCTCCACTCCTTCGGCACCACCTTTTTCCCCCAGCTGCAGATGGCCCTCCCTTACATGCTCCTGGCGGCGATCCTGCTTCTCCGGCCGCGCGGGCTCTTCGGAACGGAGAGTTGAGATGAGGGGCGGGCGAGCCGGCGCGCTGGCGGCCGCCGCGTCGGCCGCGTTTCTGATGGCCGCGCCGGTTTTTCTCAGCACTTACGGGATCCTGATCCTGACCGAGATCCTGACGATGAGCCTCTTTGCCATGAGCTTCAACCTGCTCTTCGGCTATACGGGGCTGCTCTCCTTCGGCCAGGCGGGGATCTTCGGGGCCGGAGGCTATCTGGCGGTCCTGAGCCTCCTTCACGGGCCTTCCTCGCTCTGGAGCGCCTTCGCCGCGGCGTTCGCCGGTTCGGCCGTGCTTTCCTTCGTGATCGGCTGGTTCTGCGTGCGGCGGGATGAGATCTACTTCGCCATTCTGACCCTCGGCTTCGGGATGATGCTCTTCACCGTGGCGCACAACTGGAGAAGCGTCACGGGGGGAAGCGACGGGCTGGGGGGGTTCACTCTGCCGCCGCTCGATCTTTTCTTTTGGCAAGGTTCGCTCGCCGACCCGCGCCACTTTTACTTTCTCGTCCTCAGCGTGACCGTCCTCGGGGCGCTTCTGCTCCAACGCATGGTGGACTCCCCCTTCGGGCTGATGCTGCGCTCGATCCGCGAGAACACGCAGCGGCTTTCTTTCGTCGGGGCCGACGTGCGGGCCGTGCGGCTTTGCGCCTTCGTGGTCGCGGGCACCCTGGCCGGCGTCGCCGGTGTCCTTTTCGCCCTCTTCAACCGCATCGCCTCTCCCGAAATGCTCCACTGGTCCTTTTCAGGCAAAGCCGTGCTGATGACCATCCTGGGCGGCTCGGGGGTGCTCTTCGGCCCGGCCGTCGGCGCCGCCATCTTCTACGTTCTCGAGCACCTGATCACCGCCTACACGACCAACTGGATGATTTTCCTCGGGGCGATCCTGATCGTCCTCGTGCTTGCCTTTCCGCGCGGCGTTCTGGGGAGCCTCCTGTTTCTCGCCGCCAGGTCCCGCGGGAGGCCCCGTTCATGAGCGCGCCGATCATCCTGCGGGTCGAGTCGCTGAGCCGCAGCTTCGGGAAATTCCAGGCTCTGAACGACGTTTCCCTCGAGATCCCGCGAGGCAGGCTCTGCGCGCTCATCGGGCCGAACGGCGCGGGGAAGACCACCTTCTACAATGTCGTTTCGGGAAGGTACCGCCCCACGCGCGGGCGGGTTTTCTTCGAAGGCCGCGACATCACCGGGGTTCCCCCGCACAAGCTGGTGAAACTCGGGCTGCTCCGCTCGTTTCAGATCACGAACATCTTCCCCGCCCTCACGGTACTCGAAAACGTGCTCGCCCCGCTGGCCGTGATGCACGGGATGAGCTTTTCCTTCTGGCGATCGCTTGCCTCGCAAAAGAACCTCGTCGAGGAGGCCTTGGCGATTCTCGAGCGCCTCGGCCTCGCCGGCCAGTCGCACCGCGAAGTGTCCACCCTCGCCTACGGCGACAAGCGGCTGATCGAGATCGCCATCGTGCTCGCCTGCCGGCCCCGTCTCGTCCTGCTCGATGAGCCGACCGCCGGGATGAACCCGGAAGAAACCGAGCGCATGATCCGTCTGATCCAGGAGCTGGCCGAGCGTTCCGAGATCACCTTCTTTGTGACCGAGCACGACATGAAGGTCGTCTTTTCCGTCGCCCAGACGATTTTCGTGCTGAACCAGGGAAGCCTGCTCGCCCAGGGCACCCCGGAGGAAATCCGCGCGAACCCGGCGGTGCGCCAGGCGTATCTCGGGGGGAGTCTCGATGCTGAGCGTGCATGAGCTCCACGTTTATTACGGAGACGGCCACGCCCTCCAGGGGGTCTCCCTCGAGGTGAGGCCCGGGGAGATCGTCTGCCTGCTGGGGCGAAACGGGGCGGGGAAGTCGACCACCCTCAAGGGCATTCTCGGGGTCGTCCCGCCCCGCTCGGGCCGCGTTTTTTTCAACGGCGTCGAAATCACCGGCCGACCGGTCTACGAGTCGGTGCGGCGCGGGCTTGCGCTCGTGCCCGAAGACCGTCGGATCTTCGCCGGACTGAGTGTCCGGGAAAACCTCGAGGTCGCGGCCCTACCGGCGCGACCGGGGCAGCATGCCTGGACCCTCGAGCGGGTCTTCGAGGCCTTCCCGCTTCTCGCCCGCCTGAAACGTCGCAAGGGGGGAAACCTTTCAGGCGGCGAGCAGCAGATGCTCGCCATCGCCCGGGCGCTCGTCGGCAACCCGCTTCTTCTTCTCTTGGATGAGCCCTGCGAGGGGCTCGCCCCCGTCATTGTGGAGGAGCTCGGCCGGGTCATCGCCGGGATCAAGCACGAGATCCCCATTCTTCTCTCCGAGCAGAACGCCCGCTTCGCGCTCACCCTGTCGGATCGCGGCTACGTCATCGACAAGGGCGTGATCCGCTTTCAAGGCTCCCGCCGCGAACTTCTCGAAAACCGGGAAGTCCAATCCCGCTATTTGTCCGTCTGATCACGCTTTTCCTCCGCGCCACGCAGGGGGGATCTTTGAACGTGGGGCGGGTGACAGGCCGGCAGGGAGACAGGGGCGGCGGAGGGATCCCCTCGCCCTTGGGCCTCAGAAGAACCAGCCTTCGGGCTGCAGGAGATGGAGCAGCCGGGTGAAGATGAGGTGGAAAAAGGTCGCTTCGCCGGCGGCGATCAGGACACCCAGCCCGGGAGTGCGGAGAGCGGGATTCGCCTTCGGGCCCTTGCAAGGCAGAAAGCCATCAAAGTGATCGCCGTGACGCCGGCGACGAAAAAGCCCAGGATGGGGATGCAAAAGGCCCACCCGAAAAGGAAAAGCCCCGTCACCAGCACCCGCACGTTGTTGCCCTCTACAAACAGGTCGCCGCGAACGGCGGCACGGCCCGACCCCGTGAGAGCGAGAAGCGCCGAAACGATCGCCATGATGGCGATCATGGCCGAGGGGAAACCCGGCTCAAATGCGGCATCTCCGGATCGAGCAGCCGCCGGAAGGTAGCGCTCACCAGCCGATCGAACACTCCCGCCCCGAGGTCGGTGTTGACGTTGCGGATCACCATCGAGAGAAGCGGCCAGGCGGCGGAAACGGCGACCAGGACGATCAACATCCAGGAAAGGGGGTTTTCAAAGAGGCGCAGTTTCGGGACGGCGTAAGTCATCCCGCCCAGGATCGCCTGCACGTAGCCCACTTCGGCGATGGTGCCGAGGATCCGGCCGAGCACGATGGGTGCGGGAAGGATCCCGATCTGCCCGAGGGAGGTGGCCCGCGGTCCCCAGGATCAACATGATGAAGACGTCGGCCATGCTGTTCCGCAGGGCGAAAGCGCCGATGATGGTCGCCGGGGCGATCGTGGGAATGAGGAACCAATAAGGCGTGCGGAGGATGACGCGGCAGATGAGGCGGCCGCTGATCAGACCGACGGGCACCATGGCGATCGCCGCGAGCCCCATCGAGAAAAAAGGCGTAGGTGAGTACACCGCTCGTCGTGAACAGTTCCAAGCCCGGCCGGAGACCGTGGAGAAGCATGACGCCCAGGATCACCGCATCCGGTGGGGGGCGCCCGGGATGCCCAGAGTGAGCAGCAGCGCCATGCTGCCGGCGACGGTCACATTGTTGCTCGACCCCGAGGCGATCAACCCCTCGGGGGTTCCGTTGCCGAAACGCTCCGGATGTTTCGAGGCGCGCCTGGCCTCGTTGTAGGCGGCGAGGTTTGCGATGTTCCCGCCGGCCCCGGGAATGATGGCCACGATTTCCCCGATCACGCAGGAGCGGATGAGGTTTCCCGGCGGCTTGAAGACGACACGATGCGCCGGGAGGAGGAGTTCCGCCGTGAGGCGAGGCTGACCTCTGCCAGCGAAGGTTGGGCGAGAGCGGCCATGCTGTAGAGCTCGGGAAGGGCGAACAGCCCGACCAGGGCCGCGATCATCTCGACCCCCCCTGCATCACCCGAAGGCCGAGGGTGAACCCTGATCCCCCCCGACGGGAGAGATCCCGATCGTTCCAAGAAGGATCCCCAGGGTCCCCCCGAGCAGGCCTTTGAGCAGGGAGACCTCCGAGAGGCTTGCGATGAGGGTCAACCCCGACATCGCCACCCAGAAATATTTGGAAGGACCGAAGCGGATCGAAAGCTGGGCGAGGGGAGGGGCCAGGAAGAGCAGAAAGAGAACCCCGGCGATGCCGCCGACCGCCGAGGCCACGGTGGCGATGCCGATCGCCTCGAGCGCCCGACCCGCCTTGGCCGTCGGGTAGCCCTCGAAGGCGGCGGCGATGGAGGAGGGGGGCCCGGGGGTGTTCACCAGGATTGCGGCGAACGCACCCCCGTGGATTGCTCCCCTGTTGACCGCCCCCAGCGCCGCCAGGCCGTTCAGGGGGCTCATGGTGAAGGTGAAGGGCAGAAGCACCGCAGGCGCCATGGTGGCCGTCAGCCCCGGCATGGCCCCGGCAAAGGGCCCGATGGTCACGCCTCCAGGACCAGGAACATGTCCATCATGACCCGCTTGCCCGGGAACGAAAAGTCAACGGGACCGTCAAGGCGTTCGTTTCGCGGTCAAGGTCGGTTTGCAAGAGCCCGTTACGGCAAGCCGATGCGGGTCCCGGGGATAGACTCAGGAAAGATGACCCGGCTTGCCCTCGGGGTGCAACCGGCTGTCGATTCGTTCCAGGACCGCGACGGCGGTCGGCAGCAAACGGTCGGGAAAATCGTATGGGGGGCTGTGCAGGGGAGGGTGGGTGCGCCCCGAGCCGATTGCGAACATCGCCCCCCGGGTGCGCGCGGTGAAGCGGCCGAAGTCCTCCGACCAGCGGAAGGGCTCTTGCGGCTCGAGGATCTCGATTCCGAGTTCTTCTGCCCCGCGGCGGACGAGCGATACGGCTTCGGGGTCATTCACCAAGGCGGGAAAGGCTTCCTGCGAGGAGATCGTCGCGGCGAGATTCGCGATGCGGGCGGAAGCCTCGATCCGCTTCCGGACGGCGCGGCAGAGGTGACCGAGCGCCTCGTCGCCTGCGGCGCGCAGGGTGAGGAGAATTTCGGCCTCCCCCGGCGTGACCCCGAAACCGGGCTCTCCCAGCCGGGCATGGGTCACGGTGAGGAGTGAAAAGAAATCGAAGGCGGACGGCAACCGGTGAAGCTCCGCGATCAGTCGTGCCGTGAGTTGCGCCGGCGAGCGGGCCTCTTCCGGGTGGGCTGCGTGCGAGGAGGACCCGCGGAGGGAAATCCGCATCCCGACCGAAGCGCAGGCGAAGACCCCGGGGCGGACCAGGACCGTGCCGAGGGGAAAACCGGGCAGGTTGTGCAGGGCGAAGCACCAGTCGGGCCACAGTTCCGCCATGGATGGATCCTCGAGCATGCGCTTGGCGCCCTCGCCGGTCTCTTCCGCGGGTTGAAAGAGAAGCACGGTTTTGCCGCATGCGGGGCGTTGCCGTGCGAGCCGCACGGCCAGCCCGGCGAGGATCGCCATGTGGCCGTCGTGGCCGCAGGCGTGGGAAAGCCCCGGGGTCTTCGAGGCATAGGAAACGCCGCTTTCCTCGGCCACCGGTACGGCGTCGAGTTCGGCGCGGAAGAGCACCGTGGGGCCGGGTTTTTCTCCCGTGAAGACGGCGGCGAGTCCCCGGCCGCCGACTCCGGAGACGATGCGATCGGGGAAACGGCCGGCGAGAAACTCGGTGAGGATTTGCACCGTAACGGACTCGCTGCCGGCCGGTTCCGGGCGGGCATGGAGGCGGTGACGGAGTTCGAGCACGGCGGAGAGCTCATCGGGGCTCAGGGGGGAGACGCGGGGTGCTGCGGCGTCCACTTCAGGCATAGCCGAGGAGCTGCGGGATCCAGAGCACGATCGCCGGGGCGTAGGTGACGAGGAGGAGGATCCCGATTTCGAGCGCCAGAAACGGCAGCACGGCGCGGGTCACCTGCGGCAGCGGCAGCCCCGTGACACCGCAGACGACAAAGAGGCAGACCCCGAGCGGCGGGGTGAGGAGCCCCACGACGATGTTGAAGACCATGACGAAGCCGAAATGCAGGGGGTGGATGCCGACCCCCTGGGCGACGGCGAGAAGCGTGGGGGCGAGGATGATGATCGCCGCCCCGCCTTCGAGGAACATCCCCACGAAGAGGAGAAACAGGTTGATCAGGAGCAGGATCAGGTAGGGGTTTTCGGTCAGTCCCAGCAGCATCGCGGCGATGCGGTTGGGGATCTGCTCGGCGGTCAGCACCCAGGAGAAGACGTTCGCCATGGCGATGATGAGGAGCAACACGGCGGTCGTGACCGCCCCGTCGACGAAGACCTGCCGGATGCCGGCCCAGTCGAGTTCGCGGTAGACGAACAGGCCGAGGAGAAGCGCGTAGAACAGGGCCACGGCGGCGGCCTCCGTGGGGGTGAAGACCCCCCCCAGGATGCCCCCCAGGATGATCAGGGGGGCGACGAGGGCCGGGCCGGCCTTTTTGAAGTGATCCCAGAGAAAGGCCGCGGTGAAGGGCTCCTCGACTCTCGGGTACCCGCGGCGGAGGGCCATGACGTAGGAGAGACCCATCATGGAGAAGCCGATCAGCAGCCCGGGGATGATCCCGGCGGCGAACAGCGCGCCGATCGAGAGGCCGGTCGTCACCCCCATGATGACCATGAAGATCGAGGGCGGGATGATCGGCCCCATGGTGCTCGAGGCCGCGGTCAACGCGGCCGAAAAGGCCTTGTCGTAGCCGGCGCGCACCATCCCGGGGACGAGGACGGTGCCGATCGCCGAGGCGTCGGCCACGGCCGAGCCGGAGATCCCGCCGAGGAACATGGAGGCGACGATGTTCGTGTGGGCGAGCCCGCCGCGGATACGGCCGACGAGGGCGTTTGCAAAGCCGACCAGGCGGATCGTCGTCCCGCCGCGATTCATGAGCTCGCCCGCCAGAACGAAGAGCGGGACGGCCATCAGGGGAAAGGAGTCGATCCCCGTGAACATGCGCTGGGCGATGAGGCTCAGGGGCACATCGAGCATCCAGAGGGCGGCGAGAGCGCTCAGGCCCAGGCAGAAGGCGACCGGGAACCCCAGCGCGAGGGTGGCGAGAAAGACGCCCGCGATCAGGGGGATCACGCGGCTTCCCCTTCGCCCGGCCGGGGCGCCGCCGGCGAGAAGACCCTGAGCAGCCCCGCAAGCAGCTCGACGATCATGAGCGCCGCGCCCACGGGGATGGCGAGATAGGGGTAGAACATGGGGATCATCATCGCCGGGGATTTCTGCGCCGCGTTGAAGAGGGCGAGATTCAGCCCTTCGCGGGCGATGAGGGCCAGAAAGGCGATCAGGGCGAGGTGAAGCCCGATCGAAGTCAGCCGCCGCAGAGGGGGGGGGAGGCATTCGACCAGGCTGTTCACCCCGATGTGCCGCCCCCGCCGCAGGGCGACGAAGGAGCCCACCAGCCCCATCCAGATCATGAGATAGCGGGCGAGCTCCTCCGACCAGGGAAACGGCACGTAGACCACGAAGCGGAAGAACACCTGCAGGATCACCACGGCGGACATGGCGACCCCGAGCAGGATGAGCAGCCGCTCGGCAAAGCGGCTCAAGGCCGCGCTTGCCCGGTCGAGGATCCGGGAGAGTCTCTCCATCCCGAGAGTCGTCCTCCCCACCGGGCTATTTCTTGATCTGGGCGTACTTCTCGTTTGCCATGCGGATGAAATCCTTCACGACCTGCTCCGCGCGGTCGCCCACCTCCTTTTCGGCCTTCGCTGCGGCGGCAAGGATGCCGTCCGTCCACTCGTCGCCCGCTTTTTTGCGGATGAACGTCAGCCCCGCGGGCTGGGCGATCTGGCGGAACTGGTTGAGCTCTTCGGCCGTCGGCTGGTAGATCTGCATCCCCTGGGCCTTGAGCTTTTCGATCCCCTCGATGTTCGCCTCCTGGGAGAAGCCGTTGTGCGTGTGGGCGAGAACCACGGCCGCCTCGGAGACGATCCGGCGCTGCTCGGCGTTCAGCTTCTTCTGGAAGAAATTCTCGTTCATGAAGACGAAGAGGGGGTTGTAAAGATGGCCGTCGAGGATCACGTACTTCTGGACTTCGTAGAATTTCATGTCGTGGATGAGGACGATCGGCAGCTCCATCCCGTCCACGACCCTCTGCTGCAGGGCCATGTAGAGCTCGCCGAAGGCGATGGGCGTGGGGTCGGCGCCGAGCGCCTTGACCATCTCCATGTGGGCCGGGTTTTCCATGGTGCGGATCTTCAGGCCTTTCATGTCGGCGACACCCTTCATCGGGCGGTTGGCGGTGAAGTGGCGATAGCCGTTTTCGGTGATCGCCAGGATGCGCACGCCCGTCTTGGCGAGAAAGGCCTCGCCGAAGCGGCGGCCGAAATCGCCGTCGAAGACCTTCCAGGCCGCGGGTGCGCTGTTGAAGAGGAAGGGGATGTCGAAGACGACCGCCGGGTCGAAGAAGCCCGGAACCGGTCCGCTCGAAAGGGTCGCCATTTCGATCGTGCCCATGCGCACCCCTTCCAGGGCCTCGCGCTCGTTGCCGAGCTTCGAGGCATGGAAGGCCTTGACCTCGATTTCCCCCTTCGTCTGGGTTTCGACCAGATGACGGAAAATCTCGACCGCCTTGACGGTGCGGTTGGTGGGGACGTCGGGACCGGCGTTGGCCACCTTGATCGTGATCTTGGCCCAGGCCGGGCCGCCGAGGAGAAGAAGGACGAGGAGGCAGAGAACGATTCGCGCGCAGGCTTTCATCTTGCCGAACTCCTTGTGTGGGGCCGGGCTTGCCGGAGGTCGCCGTGTTTCCCCGCCATCACGCCTCCGGAAGCCGATGGGTTTACTCGATCCGGCGGGCTTTCCAGATCCTGCCCTATACGGAAGATTCGAAAGGGCTGTCAAGGGACGAACCCGGCTGCGCTCAGTCGAGCACGCGCCAGCGCTTCATACGGCTCGAGCCGTAGAGGTTGGGGGTCTGGGGGTACTGCTGCGAGGGCAGCATGCGTCGAATCGCCTTGTACCAGCTTTGGTAGGTCGCCCGCGCCGGCAGGGACTTCAGGGCCTCGAGGGCGACGAAGGTGAACGCACCGTTCGGTCGGCCCGCAAACCAGGCGTCGTAGCTGTACTCGGTGTCCTGGCAGCCGGCAAGGAGCAGCGCCGCATAGCGCCCCGGCGGGCTCGAGCGGCGCAGCCCGCGGCCGATGCCGAGTTTGGCCGCCTCGCGCTTCGAGAGGAACACGGCCGGGGGGAGGAACCGGACGAGCCGGCGGGGGGAGGACCTCCCGGGCATCGTCGGCGGGGTGAGGATCGGCGCAAAGCGGGTGACCGTCCCGGAATGGCAGGAGTCGGAGATCATGACGAGCTTCACCCCGGGGGGGCGGGCGCTGAAGAGGTCGAAGAGCTCGTCGTCCGTGATCGGCCCCCGGCTGGCGATGTCGTAGGGGCAGAGGCACTCGTCGGTGCCGTCGGGCTCGTCGCCGTCCTCGTCGGGGACGAACGAGCCGTGCCCGGAATACTGGACGACCAGGGAATCCCCGGTGCGCGATTCCGCAAGCAGACGGCCGATCGCCCGGCGGATCCCCTCGCCGGTCGCCTTGCGGTCGAACAGGGTTTCCACGTGGTAGCCGCGCGCCGTGAGCGCCGCCGCCCAGTCTTTGGCGTCGTTGACGCAGCCCGACAGATCGCTTGCCGTTCCGGGGTAGTCGTTGATGCCGATACAGAGCGCTTTTCTGGCCATGGGACTCTCCTTTCTTTCGGGGTGAGGGGGAGGCGGCTCAGCGGCACGCTTCCCGGTAGGGGCGAAGCGCCGCCTGGATGCGGCGGCGGACCCAGTCGGCCGCGGTGAGACGCCGCGGGAGCTCCCCGGCTCGATCGCTCGGGCCGGCGGAGAGCCTGACGATCCATTCCTCCGGGATCGCCGGGGAAAGGTTGGCAAAGAGCCGGGTGAGGGCGGCTTCGACCTCGGGGCGCGCCCAGTAGTAGCGGACCCGGTCCAGGCGGCTGGAAAGAAGGAGCTCACGGATTTCCTCTTCCGAGCCGCGATAGTACTCCCGCCAGTGCGCGGGATCCTCCTGCATGACGCGGAGGAGGACCGAACGCAGCCCGGAGGGGGCCAGACCCGGCCGACGCCGGGCGAGCTCGATTTCCAACTCTTCGAGGTGGAACACCGCCTCGCGAAACGCGTCGGTCAGGCAGGGGCCGACCTTGAGGATCGTGAAATGGTCTGCGACCAAGCGCGCGAGGCTCTCCGGCGATTGATAATCCGTGGAGTGAACCTCGTAGGTCATGATCCCGGGAAGCGCGGCGTGATAACCCGATAGGGCGGCCGCGCGTCCGGGCCGATAGGGTGCGGCCCCCTCGTGGCCGAAGTCGACGCCCGGCTGAACGACCACGGCGAGGATCCGCTCCCAGGCGTCTTCGATCCCCTGACGCCGGAACTCCTCCTTGACCAGGCTGAGGAATTCGGCTACTTGCTCCGGCCGGGTGACCTTGATCTCCCGCGGGAGACCCGGGCGCCCCCCCGGCGGGGGGACGTCGGACCCGATGACATAGAGCGGGCGTCCCGCCCCATCGTCCCGGCGGGCGGCCTCCTCTTCGGCCATGCGGCAGAGCAACGCCGTACGCCGGGCCGCGGTTTGCGGATCCGGCGCGGGGGGCGGATCGTCGCGGCAGGCAGCGGAGGCGTCAATGTGGAGTTTTTGGAAACCGGCCGCGACGCAGTGACGGGCGAGCTCGGCCGCGCGGGCGAGGGCCTCCGCGGAGGGTTTTTCCCGCCAGACGTAAGGGCCGAGATGGTCCGCCCCGAGGACGAGGTTTTCCCGGCCCAGCCCCAGCCCTTCGGCCAGGGCCGCAAGCCGCGCGGAAAAATCGGCGGGGGTCATGCCGCTGTAGCCCCCCTGCGGGTTGACCTGGGCGGCCGTGGCCTCGATCAGCAGCGGGATGCCCTCCTCGCGCGCGTAACAGACCGCGGCGGCCAGGACCTCAGGGTGGGAAGAACAGACGGAAAAGACCCCGCCCCGCCGGCCGGACAGGTGACCCGCTCGCAGATCCCGCAGGAAAGAGGACATCCCAACCCGACCTCGTCAAAGGCCATCGCTTGAGTTAACTTAAAACGCTTTCACGGAACCGGTCAACGCCTCGACCCGAAGACGGGCTGGCGGGCAAGGATTTCGCCATGGCACGGGTCACGATTCCATTCGGAGGAAAACCGCTCTCGTTCGATGTGCCCGACCGGAACCTGGCCGAGGTGTTGCGCCCCCACCCCTCGACGCCGCTCGACGATCTCGAGGCTTCGATCGCGAAGGCGCTCTCCCGCCCGATCGGGCAGCCCCCTCTCGAGGAGTGGGTCCGACCGACGGACCGGGTGCTCCTCGTGAGCGACGACAACACCCGCCTCACCCCCGTCGACCGCATGATCCCGCCGCTGCTCGCGCGTCTGAACCGGGCGGGGATCCCCGACAGCCGGATCTCCTGCATTTTGGCGCTCGGCACCCACCGCTACATGACCGAGGAGGAAATCCGCGCCAAGGTGGGCGACGAGGTTTTCGGCCGCATCCGCGTCTTCAACCACGAGTGGAAGAACCCGGCGGAACTCGTCGATCTCGGGCGGTCCCGTGCCGGCACCCCGCTGCACGTGAACCGCGCGGTCACCGAGGCGGATGTCGTGATCGGCCTCGGAGCCATCGTCCCGCACCACATCCCGGGCTTCTCGGGGAGTTCGAAGATCATCCAGCCCGGGATCTGCGGGCCGAAGACCACCGCCGAGACCCACATGCTCTCCTGCGAGGGCGGGGGGGACTCGTTTCTGGGCATCGAGGACAATCCCGTGCGCCGCGACATGGACGACATGGCCGACCGCGTGGGCATGAAAACCATCTTCAACGTGGTCATGGACAGCGAGGGGCGGGTGACGGGGGTCTTCTTCGGGGAGATGCGCGAGGCCTTCCGCGCCGGGGTCGCCGCCGCAAGGGGGATCTACGGGGTTCCCTACCGTGAAACCCCGGACATCGTGATCGCCAACTCCTATCCCTGCGATCTCGACTTCTGGCAATCCCACAAGGCCCAGTACCCCGCGCAGCGCATGGTCAAGCCGGGCGGCACGATCGTGCTGTGCACTCCCGCGCCGGAAGGGGTGAGCCCCGTGCATACCGATCTTCTTGACTACACCTTCTGGCCCTCGGCGGAGATCAAAGCCGCCTACCGGCAGGGCCGCCTGAAGAACGGGGTTGCCTGCGCGCTCGCCGTGGCCTGGGCGCTCGTCCGGGAAAAGGCCTCGGTGATCACCTTTTCGCCGGGGATCCCCGCGGAGCACAAGAAACGGCTCGGCCACACGCACGCCCCCGACCTCGAGGGGGCGGTCGCCGAGGCCCTGCGGCGGCAGGGTCCCGAGGCACGGATCACCGTCCTTACGCATGCGCCGGATCTGCTGCCGCTGCCGGCGGCGTGATGCGCCGCGGGGAGACCCAAGGCGACCGGCTCACGGAATCTGCAGTGAAAAGGAACGACATGGAACGGCTTCCGATCGTCGGCATCAGCATGGGGGATCCCGGGGGCATCGGCCCCGAGATCTGCGCCAAGGCGCTCGCCGAAAGAGAGATCTACGACATCTGCAGGCCGCTCGTCGTGGGGGATGCGCGCGTCATCGAGAACGCGGTGCGCTTCAGCCGGCTCGAGCTCAAGACCGCCTCCTGCCGGCGCGTCGCGGCAGCGCGGTTTTCCTTCGGCACGATCGATGTCTTCGATCTCGAAAACATGCCCCTGGAACAGCTCCGCCACAAGCAGGTGACGGCCGAGCAGGGGAAGGCCTCCTTCGAGTACGTGGCCAAGGTGATCGAGCTCGCCATGGCGGGCGAGATCGACGCCACCGTGACCGGCCCGATCAACAAGGCGGCGATCAACGCCGCGGGATATCACTACGCCGGCCACACCGAGATCTACGCCGAGCTGACCGGGACGCGCAACTACTCGATGATGCTCGCCGAGGGGGACTTCCGCGTGGCCCACGTCTCGACCCATGTCTCGCTGCGCGAGGCCTGTGAGCGGGTGAAGCGGGGTCGGGTTCTCGAGGTGATCCGCCTCGCCCATGAGGCGCTCCGGCGCCTGGGGATCGAAAAGCCCCGGATCGCGGTCGCCGGCTTGAACCCCCACTGCGGCGAGGGCGGGCTCTTCGGGCGCGAGGATGACGAGGAGATCGCCCCGGCCGTCGCCGACGCCCGCGCCGTAGGAATCGACGCCGAGGGGCCGCTTCCGGCGGACACGGTCTTCTCCAAAATGCGCGGCGGGATGTACGACCTGGTCGTCGTCATGTACCATGACCAGGGCCATATCCCGACCAAGCTCGTGGGCTTTCAGTTCGACGCCCGCAGCGGCTCCTGGGGTCAGATGGCGGGGGTGAACGTGACCTTGGGTCTGCCGATCATCCGCGTTTCGGTGGATCACGGGACGGCCTTCGGGAAAGCGGGCGAGGGGCGGGCGAACCCGCAATCGATGATCGAGGCGATCCGCCTTGCGGCCCGGCTCGCCGGCGGCCGCCCGCGGAGCTGAACGGGAGCCCGCGGTTCAGGCGTCGGCGCCTTTTGCTTTCAGCCGACGAGACGCACGAACTCGACGTACTTGACCCAGAGGTTTCCGTAGCGGTCCTCGGCGACGAGCCGAAGGGGATGGCCGTGGGGCTCGGGCAAGGGGCCGCCGTCGACCGCCCAGGCAAGAAGGAGGCGGTCGGAGCCGATTTCCGCGAGCGAAAAGCGCTCGACGCGGCCGCCGTAAGCATCCGGGCGGGTTGCGATGTCGACGAAGCGCGCCCCCGCGCGCCTTCCCGCGCGCTCGAGGAGTTCGACCAGGCGGACCCCCTTCCAGAGCGCAAGAAACGAAAAGGTCCCCGGGCAGACGAGCAGCGCGCGACGCGCGACAGAGGGCAGGGCGGTCAATTCCCCGTAGGGCAGGCGGATGGTCCGCTCCACGAGGCCTTCGACGGTGAGCGCGAAATCCTTGAGCTCGACCGGCGCGGCTCTCTGGCCCATCACCCCGCGCAGCCCGGGCGGGGTGATCTCGAGGTGGCGGATGTCGAGATGGGCCGGGTTTTCTTCGAGCAGGGTCTCGGCCCGGGTGCCGGGGGGGAGGATCCGCCGGGTGGGGGGGGATGCGGAGGCCCCCCCCGAGATACGGAAACCGGCCGTCATGCCCGCCAAGGCGAGAAGCCGGGCGAGAAAACGCCGCCGCCCCGGTAGAGCCGGGCCGGAAGACCTCTCGAAGCCCGCGGTGGGGCAGGGACGCTTCGCGTTCTGCATGCGCCGCCAGGATAGCAGAGCGGGCTCGAGTTTCCAAGGCCGCGGAGGCTGACTTGCTCGCGGACCGCCTGCACTGGAACGAGAAGTACCGCCGCCAGGATTCCCCCCGCGAGCCCGCGGAGGTCGTCCGGGATTTCTTCGCCCTCGCCCCGGGCCGGCGCGCGCTGGACGTGGCGGCCGGCAACGGCAGAAACGCTCTCTTCCTCGCCGAACAGGGATTCGCGGTCGACGCCGTGGATATCGCCGAGGAGGGGCTTTCCCGCTTCGCGGGGAAAAACCCGCGGGTCCGGGCGGTCTGCGCCGATCTCGATCTCTTCGACATCCCGCGGGAGCGCTACGACCTGATCGTGAATGTCCTCTACGTGAACCGCCGGCTTTTCCCCGGGTTGCGCGAGGGCCTGCGGCCGGGGGGCGTGCTCATTTTCGAGAGCCTGCTCGAGCCCCCCGATCCCGCCGCCGCCACCGGCCGTCGCCGCCGCGACTACTACCTGAGGGAAAACGAGCTCCTGCACAGTTTTCTTGCCCTCCATGTGCTCTCCTACCGCGAGTTCGAGACCGAAGGCGAAGGGGAGGGGCCGAGGAGACTGGCTTCGCTCGTCGCCCGCCGCAGGGGCGGAGGCTGAGGATGTGGCAAAGCGCGCTGGGGGTCCTTTGCTTTCTGCTGCTTGCCTGGGGACTGGGCGAGAAACGCCGCCGGGTCGACCCGCGGCTTGTCGCCAAGGGGGTGTTGCTCACCTTCCTCGGCGGACTGCTTCTGCTCAAGGTGCCGCCGGCGCGCGAGGTGTTCTCGCTCCTCAACCGCCTGGTCGCCTCGCTGCAGGAGGCCTCGCTCGCCGGCACCTCCTTCGTTTTCGGTTACCTGGGCGGCGGCCCGCTTCCCTTCACCGAGCCCTATCCCGGCGCAGGCTTCATCCTCGCTTTCCAGGCCCTGCCCATGGTGCTCTTGATGAGCGCCCTCTCCTCGCTTCTCTTCTACTGGGGCGTTCTGCCCTGGATCGTGCGCGTCTTTTCCTTCGGCCTGAAAAAGACGCTCGGCATCGGCGGGGCCGAGGGGCTCGCGAACTCGGTGAACGTCTTCGTCGGCATGGTGGAGGCGCCGCTCTTCATCCGCCCGTATTTGGCCCGCCTCACGCGAAGCGAGCTCTTTTCGGTCATGACCTGCGGCATGGCGAACATCGCCGGCACGGTCATGGCGCTCTACGCGGCTCTGCTGCGCGATCGGGTGCCCGACGCCCTGGGGCACATCTTGGTCGCCTCGCTGCTCAGCCTGCCCGCATCGATCACGGTAGCGAAGATCATGATCCCGGAAACGGCGGAGGTCACCGAGGGCGAAGCGCGACCGCCCGAGACCGCCTCGGGCGCGGTGGACGCCGTGACCCGGGGAACGATCCAGGGGATCGAGCTCCTGTTTCAAATCGTCGCCATGCTGATCGTTCTGGTGGCTCTCGTGCACCTGGTGAACCTGGGTCTCGGCCTGATCCCGGGTTGGGGGGGATCCCCGGTGAGCCTCGAGCGTCTCCTGGGCGCGCTCATGGCGCCGGTCTGCTGGTTGATGGGCGTCCCCTGGGGCGAGGCGCAAGCCGCGGGTGCGCTCATGGGCAAGAAGACCGTCTTGAACGAACTCATCGCCTACGTGGAGATGGCGCGCCTGCCGCAGGGGGTGCTCGGGGAGCGGAGCCTGCTCATTCTCACCTACGCCCTCTGCGGTTTCGCCAACCCGGGGAGTCTCGGGATCATGATCGGCGGCCTGGGCGCCATGGCCCCCGAGCGGCGAGCGGAGATCGTGAGCCTCGGTATGCGATCGCTCGTCTCCGGGACGATCACCTGCTGCCTCGTCGGCGCCGTGGTCGGGGTCTTGACCGCCTGACCGCCGCGGGGATCGCCGCTTTCTGCTCTTGACACTGCGGTTTCAAATTGCCTAAATTCGCAAGCGATCCGGGGTGACAAGGAGGCCGCCATGACGGTGTTCGAATGTGAGAACTGCGGGAAGCGCAAAGAGACGTCGGAAAAGGAGTCGGGAGTGCCCGAGTGCTGCGGCAAACCGATGCGCACGGCCGAAAAACTCCCGGTTTGCGACCTGAGCCCTACGGCGGAACATTCCCGCTTTCATCGCGATGACGACGCCTGTGACGATGGACGCGGCGGACAGTGAGCGCAGGACGACCGGGCGAGGCTCATTTCTCCCCGGGCGGGCCAACGGAGAAGGGCGGCGGCGACGCCGCCCTTTTGATTTGCAAAACAAGGGGGCGGCATGGACTACGAACGGATCCTTTACGAAGCCCGCGGGCCGGTCGGCTTTCTCACCCTGAACCATCCCCAGAAAGCCAATGCCCTCTCCCGCCGCATGATCGCCGAGATCATCCATGCACTGCAAGAGGCGGCAGGCGATGAGGGAATCAAGGTGATCGTCATCCGCGGCGCAGGCAGACATTTCTGCGCCGGGCACGATCTCTCGGAGATGAAGGACGTGGGGATGCACGCGGCGCGGGAGATCTTCGACCGCTGCAACCGCATGATGCAGCTTTTGCACGAGATCCCGCAGCCCGTGATCGCCCAGGTGCAGGGCATGGCGACCGCGGCCGGCTGCCAGCTCGTCGCCTGGTGCGATCTTGCCGTCGCCGAGGAGGGGGCGCGCTTCGCCGCGCCGGGGGTCAAAATCGGCCTCTTCTGCACGACCCCGATGACGGCCCTCAGCCGCGCGATCGGCCGCAAGGCGGCACTCGAAATGCTCCTCACGGGAAGGGAGGTGCCGGCCGCGGAGGCCTGCCGGCTGGGGCTCGTCAACCGCGTCGTGCCCGCCGAGAGGTTGAGCGGCGAAACCGAGCAGCTGGCCGCGGAGATCGCGCGCGCCAGCCGACTCGTGCTGGCGATCGGGAAACAGGGTTTCTACGCGCAAGTGGACGCCACCGACGAGAAGGCGCTCCACTACGCCAAGCACACGATCGCGCTCAACCTCCTCGCCGAGGACGCCCGGGAGGGGATCCGCGCTTTTCTGGAGAAGCGTCCCCCGGTCTGGAGGAACCGCTGAAGGCTTTTCCGGGTCCGATCGATTCCCGCTCCCGGCGCGGAGTCAGAAAGGCCAGAAGCGGTTGTCGTGCCAGATCGTCTCCGTGATTTCCCGGTCGAGCCGGGCGAGAAACTCGAGGTGCCCCGTCTCCCAGCGGGCGAGCCACCCGTAGAGCGATTTCTCGTCCGGGTCGACGGCTTCCGCAGCCCGCTTGGCGTAGAGTTCGACCGCCGCCTTCTCGAAACCCATGGCGGCGGCCACGGCGGCGGCTTCGAACTCCGCGGCGGCGATCTGTCGGCGCATCTCGGGGCGCAGCACCTCGGCGGCTGTCTGGAACTCCTCGGTCCCGCGAGTCCCGGCGGGCTGGAAGCGGCCGCCTTTCAGGTAAGACTTGAACTGCTCCGAGAGCAGACGGATGTGTTTCTCCTCTTCCTCGGCCATCAGGCGGAAGAAATCGGCGACGGCCTTCGCGGCCGCCTGGGAGGCCACCTTGCCGTAGAAGGCCTTGCCTCGTTTTTCAAGCAGAATCGCATTTTTCAAGATCTCGATCGCCCGGTCCTCGCTCATTTCGCCCCCTTGACCTTCGATTTTTTTCACCTGTAACCATGCCGCGCGGCAAAAGCAAGCCGGCCCGCTCAGACATCGTTCCCACCGGCACCGGTGGCCGAAATCTCCGGCCCCTGATAGGCGGCCAGCTCCCAGAGCCCGGTGCGCAGCTCCCGGCGTAGGATGTACAGCCCACCGTCCTCGGCGCGGATTTTCACGTAGTCGGCTTCCGCCCCCGCCCAGCGGTCGAGGACCTCGACCACGGCGAGCCTGCGTTCGCCCAACCAGACCGCACGCGGCGACAGGGGACCGGAAAGCAGGGCTTCATCCCCCGGTTCGACCCGGATCTCCATCAGGGTGCGAGCCTCCTAAAGTCGATACCGGCGGGGGGCTTCCGCGGCGCCGCTCGCCGGTGTGAAAGGGCGAATGCGCCGAAGGCGGCCGCATAGCAGAGCAAGGAAGCGGCGGCGATCCCGTGCAGGCCGATCTCGAGGGCGATCGCCGCGGAGGCGATCGAGGCGACGGCCGAGGCACAACCGTTCGCCGCCCAGGCGTACGCCTTGACGCGCGGCTCGGTGACGAAATGGCGCATGGCCGGGGCGAAGGGAAGACCTGCGGTAAACCCCGCGACGAGGACCAGACCGGCATGGAACAGGAAGCGTCGGGGAGCCTCCAGCGCGGCGGTCGAGGACAGCCCGAGAAGCGCTGCCGCGGCCGGAAGAAGAAAACCCAGGGCGGCAAAAAACGCGGCGTGTTTCATTCGGGCGGCGCCGATCCCGCCGGAGACGAGGCCGCCGATGCTCGAGGCGATGAGGAACCCCCCCAGAGTGAAAACGAGGCTCGTTCCGGGGTCCCCCAGCCAGAAGTTGCCGACGTATAGAAAGAAGAGCTCGGCAAAGATGTACCCCCCGCCCAGGGCGAGAAAAACGAAAACTCCCGCACGGGAAGGGATGATCCGGCGGCGATGCGAAAAAAGCCGCGGCAGCAGGAGCAGCGCGATCGCCGCGGTCAGGGCGCCGGCGAGGGTCAAGGCGACGAGCACCTCGCCCGCCCAGCCGAGGACGTGCGCCCGGCCGCCGAGCGCGCGGTGGAGTTCGGCGAGCCGGGTCCACTTCACCTGGCTCCCGGGGAAGGGCCGAAGATCGCCCTGCGGGGTGACGGAAAGGAGGGACTCGCGGAAATAGCGCCCGGTTCCGCCTCTCTCCCATGCCTCCTCGAGACGTCGGTGCTCTTCGAAGAGATAGGGCCGGTCGAAGACATGGAAGCGGTTGGCCAGCCCGGGAGCGGCGTTTCGGGCGTAGACGAGGTCGAAGCGCAGCGCCTGCGCTCGCGACAACAGCTCCTCGCGGTTCGGCGGGGGGGAGCGAAAGAGGAGAAACAGGACGCTGTCCCACGAGCGGAAGACCCAGAGATGCTCCGGCGGCGACTCGATCCCCAGGCGCGCGAGCGCGTCAGCCGCGGTCGCCCACAGGCGGAGCGTGTCCGCGGGCGGGAGCCGGAGGCGGCAGGAGACGGCCAGCACCCCTTCGGGCGCAAGCCGCTCGAGAAAGGCGAGAAAGGCCTCGCGGGTGAAGAGGTGCTCCTGGTCGAGCGCTTCGGCGCCGGGCAGGCTCGCCCCCCAGTGCTCGACCTGAATGACGTCGAAGGGTGCCGGCGAGCGGGAAAGTGCGCTGCGCAGCTGGCCGGAGGAGAATCGGACGCCGTAGTGCCCGCCGAGACGGGAGGCGACATGGGGGTTCGCATGGAAAAGCTGGATATCCGCCGCCCCGGCGGCGCGGGCGGCGGCAAGCGCAAGGCCTCCCGAGGAGACGACGACGAGGACCCGTCGGGGCGGCCCATCGCGCAGAAGGTAGACGAGGCCGGAGAGGGACATCGTGGAGAAATGCGCCGGATCGGTTCCTTGCGGATAGAGAAAGACAGGCCGGTCGCCGTCGATCACCAGGGCGTCCGCCGCCGGGAGCGGCTCGCGATAATTCAGGCTCAGCCCGGGGGCGAAGCGGATGTGGCGGCTTTGGACCCGATCCAGCTCGCCGCGCAGATCCTGCGCCACACGGCGGATTTCGGTTCCGGGAAACGAGCGGGCGTGGCTGAGAAACTTGAATTCGGAAAGGGGAAGGCGGCGCAGGATGTCGGCCCCGGGAGACAGGGCGGCCAGGGCGAAGAGAAGGCCGATCGCGGCAAAGGCTTTCGTTTTGCGGGCATGTACCCTCCGCCCGCAGGAGGACGATGCGATTCCGGGCGGTAAAAACCGGCACAGCAGGGGGAGGAGGGGAAGAAGCGCGCTCGCCGCGATCAGCGTCCCCGGGTTGAAAAAGGGCAAGAGAAAAGCCGGCGCGGCGACACCGGTCGCCGATCCCGCAAGGGATGCGGCATAGATGCGGCCGCTTCTCTCCGGCCGGGTCAGGTAGGCCGAGGCGGTGATCGCCCCGGCAAAGAAAAAGGGGAGGGAAAAGACGAGGCAGTTGAGGAAAAGATAGCCCGCCTGGACCGGCTCGAGAAGAAGCCGCTGGTAGTCGAGGGGCACGAAACGCAGCGCGCACAGTGACGCCAGGAGAGAAAGGGTGAGGAGAACGGCGGGCGTTGACGGATCGGTCCGACACGCGGGTTCTTTTGCGGAGAAGGCGATCCAGCTCCCGGAGGCGGCATAACCGAAGAGGGCGATGCCGATGACGAGAAAGGAGAGATGATTCCACTGCGTGACGGCGAAGGCCCGGGCGAGGAGCACTTCGAAGGCGAGCACCGCGGCGGAGGAGAAGAAGACGGCGGGGGTCATCCGGCAGCCTGTGCGGCGATCAATTCTTCAGGGCATGCCCTGTCAGGGGGACGAAGAGCACGCCGGTCACGTTCCGCAGCGTCACCTCAGCCCCCCTTTTCGTTACCAGGACCAGGTTCTGGTAGCCGAAAGGACTGCCCAGGGGGAGAACGAGGCGCCCGCCGTCCTTCAGCTGGGCGAGCAGGGGCGGGGGGATGTGATCGACGGCGGCGGTGATCATGACGGAATCGAAGGGGGCCGCTTCCGGCCAGCCGAAATAGCCGTCCCCCTCGCGGCAGTTCACGTTTGTGAAGCCGCGCGCAGCCAACGCGTCTTTTGCCCGTTGATAAAGCTTAGACTTGATTTCGATCGTATAAACTTCTGAAACCAAACGGGAAAGAATCGCGGCCTGATAACCCGAACCGGTACCGATCTCGAGCACGCGGTCGGATGACTGGGGCGCGATCAACTCGGTCATGAGGGCGACGATGTAGGGTTGGGATATGGTTTGCCCCTCGCCGATCGGAAGCGGCTGGTCGCGGTAAGCGGAGGAGTGCAGGTGCGGGGGGACGAACCAGTGGCGCGGGACCTCCTCCATCACCCGGAGCACCTGCGGGTGGTTGACGCCCCGGGCGCGGATCTGCCCCTCGACCATGACCCGGCGGGCCTTGGCGAAGTCTTCCTCACCCGCCGTGGGAGTCGCGGCGGCGAATGCCAGAGAAGCGGCGAGGAACATTAGGCTCAGGCGGGGCATCATGGAGTCCGGCCTTGTTTTTTCGCGACTCATAGCATGGAAACCGCTCCTCTGTCATGGCTGCGGCTCCGCTTCGGGTTGCCAGGGCCGATGCACCGTGATAGGAAACAAGAATCAAGCACAGGCCGGGACGTGGAGTCCATGGGACTTTTCTCGTCGAAAAACAAGACGGGCCGACATCTTCCGCGGAAGGAAAACCGGGCCGCGGCAGAGACCTCGCTCCTCGGTGCACGGATCTCCGTTCAGGGAAAGATCACCGGCGGCGGAAGCCTGATCGTCATGGGAAAGATCGAAGGCGAGGTCGACCTGGCCGGAGAGCTCGTCGTGTCCCCCCCGGCGAACCTCCGCGGCGAGATCCGCGCTCAGGCAATCGCCGCAGCCGGCCGGATCGAGGGCAAGATCAGCGCGCGGGAAAAGATCCACCTCGAAAAAAGTGCCGTGGTTGCCGGTGAACTTCACGCCGCTCGGATCTCCGTCGCCGACGGGGCCCATCTGAACGGCAGCGTCGTGATGAAGCAGGAGCCCGGCCGGAAGGAAAGCTGAAAGATGCCCGGCGAGCCGAATCCGACCGTCACCTCGATCGTCAGCCGCTCGCTGGCGATTGAAGGGGAAGTGAGCGGCGAGGAAAGCCTCCACGTGGACGGACGGCTCAAGGGCACTTTGCGGCTGAACGGCGATCTCGTCGTCGGACCGTCGGGAATCGTGGAAGCCGAAATCGAGGTCCGCGACATCTTCATCCTCGGAACCGTTACCGGCAGGGTGACGGCGCGACGGCGTTTCGAAGTGCAACCTTCGGGGCGTTTCCAGGGCGAAGCCGCGGCCGCCGCCTACGAGATCCATCCCGGCGCGGTCTTCGAGGGCATCTCGCGCATGCTTTCCGCGAAGACAGCCGCCCCGGACGACCCCCGCCAAAAGCCTCCCGCCTCGCCTTGAGCCAGGGTCCCCGGCTCTAAAACTTTTTTACACCCACCCCAAAAGCTTTTTCCCGCCTGGGCCTACCGATCCGAAAGCGAACCGGCGGCGCGACATCGAAGCCCCAGGCGGGAGTGTTCGAATCCTCTTTAAAAACGGAGTGTTGTTTTTATTTTGACGCCTCCTGGTCAAGCCTCCCAAAAGTGGCACTTTCTTTGCTTAACCCGTGGCGAGGGTTTATCCATCGTGCACAGCAGGGGGGCTTCCACATGAAGGCGAAACCCGTCGGCTATCGGGAAATGATCCCGGCTCTGATCCTCGTTCTGGGCATTGCGCTTCTGTGCCCGACTCGGGTGCTGGCGGTCGAGAAAACCCTCGACGTGCGGGTCTCGGGGAGCGCCAACGACGCCGAAGAGGATCCCTTCGGCATCGTCAAATTGACCGACACGACCCTCGATATCGGGGGCTCCTATCGCAAGCTGGGGCTGCGCTTCACCAATATCCAGGTTCCCCGGAACGCGGGAATCATCAGAGCCTACATCGAATTCACGACCGCCGCCGTGGACGCCGGGGACACGGTCTTCACGATCGAGGCCCAGGCGGCGGACAACCCCTCGGAGTTTACCGCTCTTCCCTGGAACATCCATGTGCGGCCGACCTACACCCAGACGATCGGCTGGCAAATGAATTATGCCTGGTCGACCGTGGATCAGGTCCACCAGACGGCGGACATCAAGGATCTCGTGCAGAAGCTCGTCAACCGCTCCGGCTGGTCCTCGGGGAACGCGATGGTCTTCATCCTGACCGGAAACAGCTCCGTTCTGCGAAGGGCCTTCTCGTGGGATGCGGACCCGAACAAGGCGCCCAAGCTGCGGATCGAATACACGGCGAACATCATCGAGGTGCCGATCGCCCGCTCGACCGACGACATCTACCAATTCATTTCGACCCCCAATAACGGAGCGGTCCTGAAGATGGGGGGGAGCAATTACATTTACCCGGGGTTGCGATTCGAAAACGTCGATATCCCTGAGGGGGCGACGATCAACTATGCGGCGATCAAGTTCACCGCCAAACAGGATCGGCCCGCGGAGACGGGTTATTTCCGGCTGCGGGGGGAGAAGAGGCTCAATCCGCCCACCTACTCGACCTCCAGCTCCTCCACCGACCCCTTGACGCCTTACTATCGCTGCACAAACCCCGCGATACCCAAGACGGCCACTTACGTTCAGTGGGGCGGCCACCCGGCGTGGGTGACGGACCAGGTCTACACGTCACCGGACCTCAAGGGCATCATTCAGGAAATCGTCGGTCAGTCCGGATGGAACACCAGCAACAAGTCGATCGCCATCCATCTCTACCCCCAGGGCGGCACGATCAGCCGTTACGCCTGGACCTACGACGGCGACCCCGCCAAGGCACCGGTTCTCTATGTCGAGTTCGGCCAGGTGGACGGAGGGGGCTATTCCTACCCGGCCGCGATGCAGCTGACCTCGAGCGAACTGGGACGCACCTGCTTCGAAGGCAGTACCGCCGACAGCCAGGCTTTCGCTCTCATGAACAACGGCGGCTCGACGCTAAACTACGCCATGACCCTGACCTCACCCCAGGGGACTAGCTGGATCACCCTCCATCCGAGCGCCGCCACGGGGACGATCGGCCCTGGCGAGGAACAGAACTTCTCGGTCAGTTTCAACACGAGCGGGCTCAAGGCCGGGACCTATGAGGCCTACATCACCTTCAGCGACCCGAACGCCACACCGACCGAGGTTTCGGTGCGCGTAAGCCTCCATGTCCTCAAGGAGGGCTCCATCCGCTGCGGCGACATCCCGCTCTACACCCAGAACATCAGCAGCCCGGCGGTCATGCTTTTCCTGGATCTTTCGGGCTCGATGACCTGGGAGGTGGACCTCGTCGACGAGAACGACGTCCTGCCCCTGACCCCCAATCTCGCCCCCGTGGTGCAGGAGATCGTCAACCGCGACGGCTGGCAGCCGGGGAACGCCATCACCTTCATTTTCGACTATGTCTCGGGGACGGGATACCGCGAGGCGCGCTCCTACGACGGTTTCAACCCCTCGAAGCCGGTCTTCACCCTGACCTACAACGACGGCGGCGGCAGCAGGACGCTTGAAACGGCGGTGATGCGCTCGACCGACGACGGCGACGCGGTCACGGCCATCCCGTGGCGCGCAACCGGCTCGAGCCTGCGCATTGCGCAAAACGGCAGCGGCTACGGCGCAGCCGTCCGCTTCGACGGCCTGACGATCCCCAAGGGGGCGACGATCGAGGATGCGCGCATCCGGTTCGTCCCCTACAAGACCCTGTCCGATCCGATCACGGTCAAGATCCGCGCCCACGCGAGCGACAACTCCCCGACCTTCACGACCGCCCCCACGCCGCAGCTCTTCGAGTCCCAGCGGCCGCGCACGGCGGCCGAGGTCCTCTGGGAGATGGAGCCCTGGACCGGGGTCACGATCGAGAAAAAGGTGGACGTCGCCAAAACCGTGATCAGCGAGCTCGTCAAGGACAACGCCATCTCCTGGGGTTTCGGCTCCTGGGCGAATTATTATGCGGCGGGCTATGTCAGCAGCCTCGACTACACCAAAATCCATGTCGGCTGCCGCCCGCACACGGCCGAGCACCAGGCGAAGATCCAGTCGGTCGTCGCCGGCCTGGAGACCTATTCCAGCACGCCCTTTTCACCCTCGCTTCTGGCCGGAGTCAAATATTTCAAGGGTGAACGCCCGGATATGGAATACGGGGAGTATTTTCAGGAGGCCAGCTGCCAGCCGAAATTCCTCATCCAGATCACCGACGGCCAGGGGAACGTGGACTCGACCAACGAGAACGTGCGCGAGCGGGTGAACCTGCTCGCCGACGCCGGGGTGAGTGCCGTGGGCCTGGGTTTCGGCGTGCCCCTGGGCGAGCAGGAGCAGATCTACGCCTTCGCCGAGACGGCGAACCTGCGCGGCAAGGCCTATCCGGACGACAACCTCTACGCGATGCACGTCGAAGATGCCTCCGGCAATGCGATCCCTTACCTCGCCACGAACAAAAACGACCTGATGGACGCCTTCCGCACGATCCTGAACAACGTGAAGGGGGCGGTCTACTACGGCTCGGCGCCCGCGGCGACCACCTCGACCGATTTGGGCGACATGGTGCTTCTCGCCTCCTTCAACGCGTCGAACTGGACAGGCGACCTCCAGGCCCTCACCAAGGACCCGTTGACCAAACGATGGGCCAGTCAGCTCTGGAAGGCGAGCGACAAGGTGCCGCCCAAGGCCGAGCGCAGCGTGTGGACGGTGAATGCATCGAACTCCCTCGTCCCCTACACCGAAGATACGCTTGCCGGCGACAATTTCCTCTGCAAGCCGATCGGGGACATCATCCACTCGACCCCGGTCGTCGTCGGGCCGCCGCCCTATTTCTACACCTTCGACGGTTACGGCAGCTTCAAGCGGCACCATGCGGTGACCAATCCGCGGCCGAAGATGGCCTACGTGGGGTCGAACGACGGTTTGCTCCACGCTTTCAGCCTCGATGACGGCGAAGAGAAGTGGGCCTTCCTGCCGCGCAGCCTGCAATCCAAGCTGAACGACGCGGCGACGGGCGAGGCCTACAACCCCTGTTCGACCTCCTACTGCCACCGTTATCTGCTCGACGGCTCCCCCCAGGTGGCCGATGTCTACGGCTCATTCGGCGCTCTGAGCAAATCGTGGCGGACGATCCTGGTGGTGGGCCAGCGAAGCGGCGGGACCGCCTACACGGCGCTCGATGTCACCTCGGGCGACTCCCCCGCCGCCGCGAACCCCGACCCGGCGCGTTTTCTCTGGGAATTCACCGACACGGAACTCGGCCAGAGCTGGTCCGAGGCGCTGATCGAGCGCGTCGCCCACGGGACGAACGCCGCCGCCTGGGGGGTGTTTTTCGGCTCGGGTTACGCCGACAACCCGAACCAGCAGTTCACCAAGGAGGCCTATCTCTTCGGCCTCGAGGCGGACAGCGGCGCCGCGCTCTGGAAGGACGGCCAGAACAAGGTCAAGCTCATCTCCGAGCGCAGAAGGCTCGACTACAAGGAAATCGCCTCCGCCCCGTTCGTGCCGGGAGAGGTGGTCACCGGCGCGACCAGCGGTGCCACGGCCAAGGTCGTCTCGGTCGTCGTCTACGAGGGGGGGGCGGGGACCCTCTATGTCACGAACACCGCAGGCGACTTTCAGAACAACGAGGGGTTGAACGGCAACCTCGGCCACACGGCCAAGGTGAACGGGGTGCTCCAATTCGTCGAAGCCGGTCAGCCGAACAACGCCACGAACAGCCCGGTCGCGGCGAATTTCAACCCGACCGACCGCGTGGAGGATTGCATCTACGTGGGCGATCTCTACGGTACGATGTTCCGCGTCGACCAGATCGGAAAGGGGCAGGAGCCTTCGGTTTCGAAGCTCTTCAAGTTCAACCCCTACCCCACGAGCCCCGATGTGAACCCCATCCGCGGCAAGGCGACCGTCGCCTACGGCAGCGAGCCGGAGACGCTCTGGGTCTATTACGGAACCGGCCGCTACGAAACCTCGGCCGACAAGATCAGCAACTTCCAGCAATATTTCTTCGGCGTCAAGGACCAGAAAACCCCGCGCGAAACCCCCTTGAAACTCTCCGATCTCGCCTCCCTCGAGGCGCGCTTCACGACGGCGACGGTGGGCGGGGTGACCCGCTTCGTGCGCACGATCCAGGGAACGAACGCCGCCAAGAACTCCTGGGCCTTGAAGCTCTTCGCCGGCCAGCCCGGCTGGGGCGGCCCCTCCACGATCGGCGGCAGCGAGCGCGTCTTCACCAAGCCGCTCGTCGTGGGCGAGACCGTGTTCTTCACGACCTTCCTGCCCGATGTCGACCCCTGCGGCGGCAGCGGGGACACCTACCTCTTCGCCCTCGATTACCGCACGGGGTTGCCGCCGACGAAGCCGGTCTTCGATCTGAACGGCGACGGCAAGTTCACCGACGCCGACAAGGTGCTGATCGACGGCAAACTCGTCGTCCCGGTGGGGGTCTACGTCGGCCGGGGTGTGGGCTCGCAGCCGGTGCTCTTCAAGGACACGGTCTTCGTCACCACCTCCTCCCCGCAACTGACGGGGGTGGTGGGCGGAAACGAGAGCATCACCGGCTTGAACGCCTTCCTCGTGAACCTCCCGCAGAAGAGGATCCGCATCGAGTCCTGGAAGCACGAGTAGGTTCTCGCGGCTTCCGGCGGCCGGGGCGGGGGTTTCCCGGACCCCCCGGCCGCGTCTTTTTCACGATCCGGGCTCTTCCTCGAAAACCTGCACGCGGTAGGTCTCGACCTCGATGCCGGGCTCCTTCCAGGCCGTGCGCGGCAGGCCGGCTTTCAGGCAGAGATGGCCGAGAAAGTCTTCCGGCCGGGGAAGCTGCTCCCAGACCTGGGGCAGGAAGGTGGCCGAGGCGAAGCCGCGTTTCAGGACCACCCCGTCGCGTCCCGGGACGAGCCGGGCGAGCAACTCCTGCGGGTCGCGGAAGGCGAGCTTTTGCGGGACGGAGAGGACGCTCACCTCGATACGGGTCGAATCGAGCTCCGCGAGCGATAGAGGGGAAAAACGCGGGTCATGGAAGGCGGCGTGCAGGGCGTTCCGCCGCACCCCCTCGAGGATCGTGTCGCAGGGGGAGAGGTTTCCGATGCAGCCGCGGAGCCTGCTCTCCCGGGTCAGGGTGACGAAGGTGCCGGCGCGGATGGAAAAGACGGGATCCCGCAGAGACGCCTCGAGCCGGCGGCGCTCGGGGTCGGGGAGGCTCTTGCCGAAGGCCTGGAGGATCACCTGGCGGGCGAGCCGCGGCAGCCATCGTCCTTTCTCGCGGGGGACCGTTTCGGCCGTGGCTTGCTCGGCGACCATGGCAAGGCTTTCTCGATCGTAAAATGCGGGGGAAGCCTACCCCGGACGGCGCTTCCCGTCAACGGCCCTGTTCGCGTTGAAGCTCAGATCGTGGTGGCGAGCGAAAGCTCGTCATGACCGTCGAGGGCGGTCTCTTCCGGGCTCCAGGCGGAGCCGTCTTCTCGGTGGAGGGTGAGCCAGACGCTGTTGAAGAGAAAGATGAGCAGATCCCAGGCCGAAAGCCGCGGGTTCTCCTCTTTCTCGAGGAGCGTGCGCAGGGCGCTTTTGCGCTCGCCGAGCGCCTTCAGGGCATGGAGACGCCGCAGGAAGTCGAGTCTTTCCTTCAGCGGCCCGTCCGGAGCCTCCGGCAGACGGGCTTCGAGCTCTTGGAGCAGGCCGGATAGGCGCTTCGCGGTGGATCCGAGAAGCTGCCCGCGAACCTGCGCGGAGGCGAAGGGGCTGCTTTCGTTTTCGACGAGGTTCTTGATCTTTCGCTCGAGGAGCGGCCCCTGCCGTTTCAGGGCGCGGATCAAGAGCGATTTTGCCTCCGGCGTGAGATCCGCCTCGACCCGCTGCAGGAGCGGCTCGCAGACCCGCATGCGCACGCGGAACTCGGCGGCAGCACTCTGCCAGAAGAGGCGGCTTGCCTCATCGAAACGCGATCGGAGATCCTCCTTGCGCTGGAGCGCCTCGATGACCTGGGACTTGGTGTCCGCGAAGAACCGCGCCGTGCGCTCGAAGAGCAACTCGCCGGTCACGGCCTTGAAAATCATCACCAGGACCGCATGCCAGTCCTGGATCTGGAGCGCCTGGCACAGGTCCTGCAGGCGATCCTGCAACACCGGGTTGGGGAAGAGGTGCGCCGGGGTGGCGTAGTAGGGGGTGCCCCCCAGAAGAGGCTGCCGGATGGGGGCGTTTCCCTCGTTGCGCGTCAGCACCGCGGTCTCGACATCGATGAAGCCGAGCGTGTAATCGGCCGGCGTGCGCAGAAAAGCCGGGTAGTTCGCCGGATCGCCTGCAACCAGCAGATTGTCCGGCTTGAGGTCGCGCATGGCGACCCCGCGGGTGTCGAGCCAGGCGAGAAGGTCGAGCAAGTGGGAGACGATTCCGGCCAGCGCCGTGCGGTTCTGTTCCAGGGCCAGGCGCCGGGCGAATTCACCGATCAGCGCCTTGTAGCGTTGCACCGTTTCCCCGCTTTCCCGAAAATGCTCGCCCAGGAGCGCAGCGACCGCTGAACGAAGGCTTTCGGGGGTGTGTTCCGCCGCGGAGATCCCCCCCCGGGCCAGGTATTCGACGATCCAGCCCTGGATCCGGTAGGCGGACGCCGCCGCGGCAAGGCCCTGGCGCTTGACCAGTTGCCCCAGGTCGGCTTCGCAGCGCAGGAAAAGCTCGCGCATGTCGAACCCCAGGGCCTCGTTTTCCGGCCCGTAACGCTCACGGAATTTTTCCGGCTGCCGCACCCATTCGGGCAGCGTGGCGATCTCGGACTGCACAAGCGATCCCGTCTCGTGCAACTGATCGAAAATCTGGCTCAGGAAATAGTACCGCGAGAGGTCCATGAAGTAGGCGAAGGAGCCTGCGATCTTGAGCGTTTCCTGGTGTTCCGGGTTTTTCCGCAGCCACTGGATGAAGGTCTCCTCGCGGACCTCCTCGGGCGCCTCGAGGCAGGAGGCGATCTTGGGCACCATGCCGAGGATCACCGAAACCTGCGGCACGATGCATTCCCGGGGGGAGAGCCGCTCGACGATGTGGCGTTCCTTGTTCAGCCCCGCGACATATTCATCGAAGTTGCGAATGGGTTTGGGGGGGATTTTGACCACGAGGTGGCGGTCGAAAATGACGAAGTAGCAGGTGCTCTTGCTTCCCCCCTCCTCGCCGATCGGCCCGATGGTCATGCGCCGGCGGACCCAGTCTGCCCCCTGGCGGATGCGCAGCTCGTAGATGCGGTGGATGCCGTTTGCGGCAAGCTGCAGCTGCTGGAACTCGGCGGGTGCGGAGGCCGGGGCGCCGATCTGCAGGCGATAGAGCTGGAGGAAAAAACGGATCACATCGGCACGGTCCGGTATGTGTCCCCCGGAAGCCGACGAGGCGGGAGGGGAGGCGGGGTTTTTGGGGGCCGCCACCTGCTTGCGGCGACGGAAGACAATTTTTTGAAGCAGCCCGAAAAGGACCAGCCCGAAGGCCGCCGCGGCGGCCATGAGGACGGCGGGAGGCCCGATCGGATTTTCCGGGGGCTCTCCCCCCGGGGGGTTGATTCGATCCAGGAGGCGGGCGAGATGCGCCTTTTGTTTCTCCAGGATTGCCAGGGCCGATTCGGCGATCCCCCGTTTCGCGATCGAACGGATCTCCGCCGTGGAGATGAAATGGGCCTGCTTGTCGTTTTCGTAGAAGACATCGCCGCCCACCTCCCAGACGCGCTCGGCGACGATGACCGAACCGTCCTCGAGGACGATGAGGGTTCGGTTCCACTCCTCCCGCGCCGAAAAGCCCGCCGCCGCGAGAGCCATCAGCACCGCCGCCGAGATAAGCCTCATTCGAATACGCATGCAGACCCGCCCGTGTTGACGAAGGGTTCCTCCCTTGTTTATCGGTAAAGCACGGCGATTCTTGAGACGGGTGGACGAAGGCCGCCGATTGACCGTCCCGCCCGGATCTTCTACCATCGCCGCAGGTTGCGAGGCGCGAGGGAAAGCCGCGTGGCGGAGAGGATCCATCGTTTCGCCGTCGATCGCACGCTGGGGAGACTCGCCCGCAAGCTGCGCATGCTCGGGTTCGATACGCTCTCCGAATGCGATCTCCCCCGGCGGCGGTTCGAAGGCCTGATCGGCCCCGAACGCAACTTCCTTACGCGCAACCGCCGCGAGTTCGCCCGACCCGCCCCGTACCGCAAAATTCTCATTCAGAGCGACCGTGTCGACGCCCAGGTGATCGAGGTGTTGCGTGTCCTGCGGGTCCAACCGGCGGAAATCCGTCCCTTTCGGCTGTGCCTCCTTTGCAACGTGCCGATCGAGGCGGTCGACCGGGGTGACGCCCTGGGGGAGGTGCCGGATTACGTCTGGGAGACTCGGGAGATTTTCTCCCGCTGTCCCCGATGCCGCAGGATCTACTGGCGCGGCAGCCATACCGAACGGGCGCTGCGGGAGGCGCAGTCTTGGATTCGGCAGGCCGCGGAACGACACCGTGTGGAAACAGGCGACAACGGCCCGGGACGGGGATTTCCCGTCGCGAGCCCGGAGCGGTGACCATGAGCGGGGCCTTTCGCCGGCAGGTTATTGCGCTCGAGGGGCGCCTTAGGAACTGCCGCAACGTGCTCACCCTGGGGGTGCGGCCGAACTTCGCCGATTACCCTCCTGAAGACCGCCGGCGCATTCTCGAGGCCGAAACCGTCTACTACCCGTCGCCTTTCTACGCCGATCTCCTGGATGCCTGCGGCAAGAGGATCTTCCCGAGTTACCACACCTACAAGTGCGTCCAGGACAAGATCCGTCAGACCGCGCTCTTTCAGATGCTCGGCATCCCGCACCCCCGGACACGCGTCTATTACGGCAGAGATCCCGTGGAACGCATCCAGGAGACCTTCCGCTATCCGCTGATCGCCAAGATCCCGCGCGGCTCGGCCCTCGGCCGTGGCGTCTTTTTCATCGAAAACCGCGGGCAGCTCGAGGAATACTGCCGCCGGGTTCATCCGGCCTACATCCAGGAATACCTGCCGATCGACCGCGACATCCGGGTCGTCGTCATCGGAAACCGTGTCGTGCACGCTTACTGGCGGGTGGCCGCGCCCGGGGAGTACCGCACCAATATCGCCGCGGGAGGACACGTGGATCTGTCGCCCGTCCCCGAGCAGGCCCTGAGGCTGGCCCGCGAAACGGCCCGCTGCTGCGGTTTCAACGACGTCGGGATCGACATCTGTCGCTCCGATGCGGGGTTCTGCGTGCTCGAGGCGAACATGAAATACGGCCGCCGGGGGTTCCGGGAAGCCGGGATCGACTTCGCGCGGCTCATGGAGAGGATGATCGAGGAGCATGAAATCTGAGACGATCGACTTGAGGGGCTTGCGCCGGCAGCTCGATCGCCGCCAGGCGGATGCGCTTTCGCCCTTTGCCACGCCCAACGAGGCCGCCGTTCGGCGCGAGCGCGAAACCTTTCTCGAGGAAGGCTGGCGGCAGGCCTTCTCCGTCGACAGCGACCGGATCCTGCACTCGCTCGCCTACGCGCGCTACATCGACAAGACCCAGGTCTTCTACCTCGTCCAGAACGACCACATCACCCACCGCGTGCTCCACGTGCAGCTCGTCTCCAAGATCAGCCGCACGATCGGCCGGTTTCTGGGGCTGAACGAAGACCTGATCGAGGCGATCGCGCTGGGTCACGACATCGGCCACACGCCTTTCGGTCACGACGGCGAACGCTTCCTCTCCGAGCTGTGCCGCGAACACGGGATCGGCGACTTCCACCACAACCTGCAGAGCGTGCAGTTCCTCGACCGCGTGGAACGCAAAGGGCGGGGCTGGAACCTCTGCCTGCAGACCCTGGACGGGATCCTCTGCCACGACGGCGAGGTGCACAACGAGGAACTCGCCCCGCAGCCGGGCAAGGACTTTGCCAGGCTCGCCGCGGAAATGCGGGCCAAAAGCGCAGACCCCGGACTCGAGCTCATCCCCATGACCCTCGAGGGCTGTGTCGTGCGCATGGCGGACACGATCGCCTACATCGGCCGCGACATCGAGGATGCGATCCGCCTGGGTCTCATCCGGCGCCGGGATCTGCCTTCGGTCTGCACCCGAGTTCTCGGCGACACCAACGGCCGCATCGTCTTCACGCTGGCCAGCGACCTCGTCCGGATGAGCCATGGGCGGCCGAGCGTCCGCTTCAGCCCGGAAGTCTCCCAGGCCCTGAAAGCGCTCAAGCAGTTCAACCTGGAGCGGATCTACCTCAACCCGGCCATGAAGCCGCATACGGCACGCATCCGCGATCTTTTCCGCATCCTGTTTCACCGCTTCCTCGAGGATCTCGAGCGGGGGCGGGAGGAGTCGGTTCTTTTCCGGGGGTTTCTGAACGGCATGGACCCGCGCTATGCCGCCGAACAGCGTCCGGCCGAGATCGTCCGCGATTTCATCGCCGGCATGACCGACCGCTATTTTCTCGAGCAGTGCCCGCCGGAGCTCAGGCCCGCAACGATCACCTGCCCGGCCGGCCCGGCAGAAAAGGGTTGAGTTTTTCACGGGGATCCAGTAACCAGAGACATTTGGGGAATAGCCGGATACGGTTCAAAATCGAGGCGTTGCGATGAAGGTGCTCTGGGCCCCCTGGAGAATCGATTACATCCTCGGCGAAAAGGAAGAGGGCTGCGTCTTTTGCAAAGCCGATGACCCCGCCGCCGATCTGACCCTCTTCCGGGGGGAGACGACTCTCGTCCTGATGAACAAGTTCCCCTACAACAACGGGCATCTTCTGGTCGCCCCGCGGCGTCACGTGGCCGGGCTCGACGAGCTCACCGCGGAAGAGATGGGAGCGTTGTTGCAGACGATCGAGCGCTCGGTTGCGGCGCTGAAATCCGCCATGAAGCCGGACGGGTTCAACATCGGCTTGAACCTGGGGCGCGTGGCCGGTGCGGGGATCGAGGAGCATCTCCACTTCCACGTCGTGCCCCGCTGGTTCGGGGACACGAACGCACTTGCGGTGATCGACGACGTCCGCGTGATCCCGCAGCACTTGAAGGAAACCTGGTCCCTGCTCAAGCCCCATTTCGACAAGAGGCGCCGGGAAACCCCGCTTTCCGGCTTGCGCTCCGACGCCGGAAGCGGCAGGAGGGCCGCCGGACGCGCCAAAGCTCAAGCGGACACCCGCAGATCCTGAGACACGAACCCGGCGGAACCTGAACTCTACAGCCTGCGGAGCCTGCATGATGAGCAAAGTGAAGATCATCCTCTGGGTGCTGATCGCCGCCCTGATCGCCGTCGTCTTCTACCAGAACGAGGAGTTCTGCCTCAACACGGCGCAGAGCATGAGGATCCACCTCTATGTTTTCCCCGAATACACCTCGCCCCGGATGCCGGTCGCGGTTTTCTTCCTCGTCTTCTTCCTTTTCGGCATGCTCGTCGCCTGGCTTTTCGGACTAACCGCTCGATTCCGCCTGCGCCGCGGGATCCGGCAACTCGAGCAGGCGCGCACGGCGCAGGAAAAGGAGATCGCCTCCCTCCGCGAGGAGATCGCCGCCTTGAAGGGTGGCCCGCCGCCTTACGGCGCCGGGGAGCCGGAGGAATCCTCCTTCACCGCGCCTCTGAAACCGGCCTGATCGCCTTTCCGCATCCTGCCGACAATGACGCCGGCCTCATGGGCATCGCCAGACCTACCCCCGTCATGCAGCAATACCTCGCGGTGAAACGCGAGCACCCGGAGGCGATCCTCTTCTTCCGGATGGGCGATTTCTATGAAATGTTCTATGAGGACGCCGAGATCGCCTCGCGCGAGCTCGAGATCGCGCTGACCTCGCGCAACAAGAACGAGGAATCCCCGGTCCCCATGTGCGGGGTCCCCTGCCGCTCGGCCTCCGGCTACATCGCCCGGCTGATCGAGCGGGGCTACAAGGTCGCGCTCTGCGACCAGATGGAGGACGCCTCCGCCGCCAAGGGGCTCGTCCGCCGGGAGGTGGTGCGGGTCATCACCCCGGGGATGATCCTCGACGAAGAGTTCCTGGACGCCAAGACCCCCAATTTTCTCGCCGCCGTGGTTCACGCCGGGGGGCTCTGGGGGCTTGCGCGGCTCGACCTCTCCACGGGCGAGTTCCGCGCGACCGAATCCGAGCGGCCGGAGGCCATCGAGGACGAAGCCCGCCGCATCGCCCCGCGCGAGATCTTGCTCCCCGATTCCGCCAAGACCGAAGCCCGCTGCGCCTGGATACGAAAGGCCCTCGCCGAGGCGGCCTTTACGTATTTCGAGGACCGCGCCTTCGAGCCGTCGCGGGCGCGGGATTACCTGGCGTCCCATTTCGGCACCCTGAACCTCGAAGGCTTCGGTTGCGCCCATCTGCGCGCGGCCGTCGCCGCCGCGGGCGGCCTTTTGCGTTACGTCGCCGAAAGCCAGCGGCAGAAAACCGCCCACGTGCTGCGCCTCGAGCCCTACGCGCTCGAAGATGCGCTGATCCTCGACGAGCAGAGCCGCCGCAACCTCGAACTCGTCCAGGGCATGCGCAGCGGCGGGCGGCGCGGCAGCCTGCTCGCGGTGATCGATCACACCTGCACCCCCCTGGGCGCACGCACGCTGCGGCGATGGCTGCTCTATCCGCTCGTCCGAAAATCGGAGATCGACCGCCGGCTCGATGCCGTCGCCGAAGGGCGCGAAAAAGCTTCCCTCCGCCGGCAACTGCGCGCCCTGCTCGAGGGGGTTTACGATCTCGAGCGCCTGGGGAGCCGTGTCGTCATGGGCCAGGCGAACGCGAGGGATCTCCTCGCGCTGGGACGCTCGCTCGCCGTCCTGCCGCGGATTCAAGAGGGGTTGCATCCGTTCGAAGCCGAGCTTCTTCATTCGACGGAGTCGTTCGACGGGCTCGAGGAGCTCTCACGCCGCATCCAGGCGGCCATTCGTGAAGACGCTCCGCCGGTGCTGAACGAGGGCGGACTGATCCGGGAGGGCTACCATGCCGAGTTGGACGAGCTCATCCGCATCGCGACCGACGCCCGCGGGGCTCTCGCGGCGATCGAGGCCCGGGAGAGGGAGGCGACCGGGATCGCATCGCTCAAGGTGGGCTACAACCGGGTGTTCGGGTACTACATCGAAATCCCCCGTTCGCGCGTGAAGGATGCCCCCGGCCGTTACATCCGCAAGCAGACCCTGGTGAACGCCGAGCGGTTCATCACCGAGGAGCTCAAAGCCTTCGAGGCCAGGGCGCTCGGGGCCGAGCAGGAACGGATTGCGCTCGAAAACCGTCTCTTTCTCGAGATTCGCGACGAGGCCGCACGCCTGCATACGGCCATTCAGGCGGCGGCGGGTCTCGTCTCCCGTATCGATGCGCTGCTCTCGCTGGCCGAGGCGGCCGAGCGGCGCGGCTACGTCCGGCCCGAGATCTACGAGGACGGCCGGCTGCGGATTGATGACGGCCGCCACCCCGTCATCGAGACCCTGATCCCCGGCGGGCGTTTCGTCCCCAATTCGATCCGCCTCGACGACGAGGAAAACCAGGTGCTCATCATCACCGGCCCCAACATGGCCGGGAAATCGACGGTGCTGCGCCAGACGGCGCTGATCGCCATTCTCGCGCAGATGGGCTCCTTCGTCCCCGCGCGTCGCGCCGAGGTGGGCATTCTCGACCGGATCTTCACCCGGGTCGGTGCGCTCGACAACCTCGCCGAGGGGCAGAGCACCTTCATGGTGGAGATGCAGGAGACGGCGAACATCCTGAACAATGCGACCGCGCGGAGCCTCGTCGTCCTCGACGAAATCGGCCGGGGGACGAGCACGTACGACGGCCTGAGCATCGCCTGGGCGGTGGCCGAGTACCTCCATGACTGGAAGGGGCGGGGGGTGAAGACGCTTTTCGCCACCCACTACCACGAACTGACGGAGCTCGCCGAAACCCGGCCCCGAGTCCGCAATTTCAACATCGCCGTCCGGGAATGGAACGACGACATCATCTTCCTGCACAAGCTCGTCCCCGGCGGAACCAACCGCAGCTACGGCATCCAGGTGGCCCGTCTGGCCGGGGTGCCGCGGACGGTGATCGAAAGGGCGAAGTCGATCCTGCGCCGGATCGAGAGCGGCGGGCGCGTCAATCTGGGTGAGAGCGCCGAGCCCCCCCCCGTCGCTTCCAGCCTCCCCGTCCAGCTCGATCTTTTCGGTGCGCAAGAAAAAGACGTGCTGGAGGAACTGCGCCGGGCCGACATCGACCGCCTCACCCCGATCGAGGCGATGAACCTCCTCCATCGGCTCCAGCAGAAAATCGGCGGCAAGGCCCCATGAACACGGGGCGCAAGGCAAAGGCAAAGGGGCCATCCCGCGACGGCCTCGGCATACGGGTGGCAATGAGGGGATTTTTCCGCTAAACTCACCCTAATGGGCAAACGACCTTCATGGCGCTCGGCGATCTGCTGGCGGGTCCTGCTTTGCGTGCTGTTGCTGCCGGGGCTTTTCCCGGCCGAAGCCCGACCCGGCAAAACCCCTATTGTCAGCGAGGCGTTTTTCGAGGCCGAGAACTGCGCGCGCGAGGTTCGGCGCAATGCGGCGAAAGCCCGGCAGCGCGCCGGCTGGGTCGCCTGCATCGAGAAGTTCCAGGCCGTCTACCAGCAGGATCTCAAGGGGCCGTTCGCTCCGGCGAGCCTCTTTCATCTCGGAACCCTCTACGCCGATCTGCACCGCCGCTTCGGTGGCGAGGCCGACCTCCGGGCGGCGACCGAGCAGTTCGAGCTCCTGCAGAAACGGTTTCCCGCCAGCGCCTATCGCCCCCGGGCCGCGGCCGAGATGGAGAAGCTCAAGGCCGAGGCCGCCGCGGGCCCCGCCCCCCGCGAGAGCGCACCGGCAACGCCTGCGAAAACGGCCGCTCCCCGGCAGGCGGTGCAACCGCCCGCCCCGAGGGAAAAACCCCCTTCCCCCCAGGCCCGGGAGCAGCTTTCGCGTGCGGAAAGCTGCTTCAAGGACCTCTCGGGGAAAAAACCGACCGAAAACACGCGCCGGGAATGGATGCTCTGCATCGGCCGCTTCCGCAACATCTACCTGAACGAGCCGAGCGGGACGCTCGCCCCCCAGGCGCTCTACCAGGAGGGGTTGCTCTACCGGGATCTGCACCGCGGCCTGAAGTTCAACTCCGATCTGCGGGCGGCGAAGGAAAACTTCGAAAAGATCAAAAACGAGTTCCCCGAGCATCCCGTCGCCGCCAAGGCGGAGAAGGAGCTCCAGGCGCTGCCGCGTCCGCGTCCCCCCGCACAGGCGGCCCGGCGCGCACCGGACCCGCCCGCTCCGAGTCGACCCGAGCCGCAGCCGCCGCCCGCCCCCCCGGAGACGGCGGATGCCGCTCCGGCCGTTGCGGACTTCTCCGAGGAGGGGCTCGCCATCGTCCAGGACGTCAAACACTGGTCCAACCCGGACTACACCCGTGTCGTCGTCTATGTGGACCGCGAAACCGACTATTCGCATCGTCTGCTCAAGCGCGACCCCACGATCGACAAGCCGCCGCGGCTCTACGTCGATCTCGCGAATGCCACGCTCGCCGAGGGGAGCCAGCGCACGATCCCGATCCACGACGATCTGCTGAGCGACGCCCGTGCGGCCCGCTACACCCCGGACTCGGTGCGGGTCGTCGTCGACATCAAGTCGTTTGAAACCTACAAGGTCTTCTCGCTCCGCGACCCCTTCCGCATCGTGATCGACGTCTGGGGAAAAAACGGGGCTCCGGTCGAGGGCGCGGGGGGGGAGCCGCCCGCGGCCTCCGTCGCCCCCCCCGCCGACCGTTCGGGCAAGGTGCCCCGCGGGGCGCTCGCGCGGCAGCTCGCGCTCGGCGTTCGTCGCATCGTGATCGACCCCGGGCACGGCGGCAAGGACTTCGGGGCCCCGGGCTTCATCCCCGGCGTGCACGAGAAGGACATCGTCCTGCAGATCGCCCGGAAGACCGCCCGGAAGATCCGCGAGGAGCTGAACCTCGAAGCGATCCTCACGCGAAACGAGGACCGCTACCTCACCCTCGAGGAGAGAACCGCCTTCGCGAACACCCAGCGCGCCGACCTTTTCGTCTCCATCCACACGAACGCCTCGCGCGACCCGCGCGCCTTCGGCACCGAGACCTACTTTCTGAACCTCGCCACCGACGACGAGGCGATCCGGGTCGCCGCGATGGAGAACGCGACCTCGACCAAGAACATCAGCGATCTCCATTCCATCCTGAACGAGCTCCTGCGCAACGCGAAGATCAACGAATCGAGCCGGCTGGCCGAGATGGTGCAGGCATCGCTGGTCAGAAACCTCGGGCGCAACGGCTACAGCCGGGTGAAGGACAAGGGCGTCAAGCAAGCGCCCTTCTACGTCCTGCTCGGGGCGCGCATGCCCGCGATCCTGGTCGAGACGGCCTTCATCAGCAACCGGGAGGAATGCCGGCTGCTCACCACCCCCGCCTTCCAGGAGCACCTGGCGGAAGCGATCGTGAACGGCATCCGCGCCTATATCCGCGAAATCCAGCCCACGGCCTTCGAGTCGCCCGCCGGGCGGCCGCCCGGGTGAGCGGCGCGAGGCGGCCCGAACCGACACCAAGGAGGAAGGGATGAGCTACGAAAACATCCGGGTCGAGCAAGAGGGGGGGATCGCCACCATCACCTTCGACCGGCCGAAGGCGCTGAACGCGCTCAACCGCGCGCTCCTGGGCGAGCTGTCGCTGGCCCTCGATCGGCTGTCCGAGGACGAGGAGGTGCGGGTGCTGGTCCTCACCGGCGCGGGCGAGAAGGCCTTCGTCGCCGGGGCGGACATCGGGGAGCTGGCCACCTTCGGGCCGCTGGCGGCGAAGTTTTTCTCCCGCATGGGGCACGGGGTCATCGGCAAGCTCCAGGAACTCCCCATCCCCGTGATCGCCGCGGTGAACGGCTACGCCTTGGGCGGGGGGACCGAGATCGCGCTCGCCTGCGATTTTATCTACGCCGCCGACAGTGCCCGCTTCGGGCTGCCCGAGATCACCCTGGGCCTCATCCCCGGCTTCGGCGGAACGCAGCGCCTGCCGCGGCTGATCGGGCCGGCCGCCGCCAAGGAGCTCATCTTCACCGGTCGCATGATCTCCGCCGAGGAGGCGCTCCGGCTGGGCATCGTGAACCGGGTCGTGCCCGCGGCCGCGCTGATGGAGGAGGTCCGCAAGACCGCAGTCGACATCGCGGCCAAGGGGCGCGTGGCCCTGCGGGCCGCCAAGGAGGCCGTGAACCACGGCCTCGGGGTCGATCTGCTGACGGGCTGCCGCCTCGAGGTGGATGCCTTCTCCCTCGTCTTCGCCAGCCCCGACGCGCGCGAGGGGACGAGCGCCTTTCTCGAGAAACGCAAGCCCCTCTTCCGCGGTCGCCTGAAGGAAGAGCCCGGGAGCTGAGCCGATGGACCCCGAGCTCCGCTCCCGCCTACAGTTGGTCTGGGGGGGGATCCTCGCCCTGACCGGCATCGGCTTGATCTTCCGCATTCCCCAGGTGATGCCGCGGATCGGCGAAATCGAATCTTTCGCGGGCGCTCTTCCCTTCATCACCTTCTGCTTCTATTTCATGGCGGCCATTCTGATCGGCGGGGGGGTGAGGAAAATCATCGCCCATTTCCGGCGCAGGGAATCCCCACCCCCGCGCTGACTTCCGGGCCGGCCGGGGGCGCGAAACCCGGCCGGCTTCAGGATCCCGCCCGCTCCTTTCCCCGGAATTTCCGCAGCTGATCCTCGTAGTGCCGACGGTCGCCGGTAGCGGCTTCGAGCGCACGCTCGCCGACGGCGACGGCGTCCTCGTAGAGCCCGTTGGCGAAGTAGCTCTCGGCGAGCGTGTCCAGGATGAAGGGGGAGGGCTGCAAGCGGGCCGCTTGCAGGGCGAGCGCGAGGGCCCGCGGGGGATCCCGCAGGCGCTCGTCCTCGCAGGTGGCGAGCAGCCAGGCGAGGTTGTTCAGGACGATCGGGTTGTCCGGCTTGCGCAGCAGCGAGGCTTCCCAGGCGAAACGCGCTTCCTCCCAGTTGCGCCGTCGGTATTGGAGATCCCCGAGCATGCCGTAGAGGCTTGCGCTGTGGGGGTTCTTCTCGATTTCACGCGATAGAAGCGTGGCAAGGAGGTGATCGCTCATCCGCGCGCCCACGGCCCCGAGGTTCACTTGATAGCCCAGGACGGCGAGCAGCGCGAGAAGGACGACGTAGACCCCGATCGCGCGCTTGACGCGGCGGTCGTGTCGTTGCAGCAAGCGACGGTCCTCTTCGCAGGCGATCAGAAACTCGATCCGCTCGCGGATGCTGTAGTGATGCCAGTTCGGCCGGTCCGGGGGCTGGCGGCTCGCCAGGGCGATTTTGCGGAGCGTGGTCACGAGCGGGCGCGCGGTCGCAAAGAGCCGGAAGACGTAAGCGTCGGCCTGACGCTCGAAGTTGCGCATGAAGAAGCCGAAGACGAAACGGAAGTAGACCAGAAAGACGACGAGGATCGAGGTGCCGAAGACGACCGAGAAGACGGTGGCCTGGGAAATGCCGCTCGGGCGGAAGATCTCCCAGAGGGGCTCGGCGTAGAGCATGCCGTAGAGCAGAAGATCGTAGAAGACCAGCGACAGCACGAGGTAGCCCGCGAAGAACAGGAGGTAGAAGGGGAGGTGCCGCCGCTTGACGTGCCCGATCTCGTGGGCCACGACGGCGTCCATCTCCTCCGGGTCGAGCACTTCGATCAGGGAGGGGGTGACGAGGATGTAGCGGAAGCGCCGCACCAGGCCCATCACGCCGGCCGTGATCATGCGGCCGCCGAAAAGCGGCCAGTGCAGGATGTCGGCAAAGGCGAGACCCGCGCGCCGGCAAAGGGCCTCGATCCGGGAGCGGGCCGGCCCGGGGGCGAGCGGGCGACAGCGCCAGAAGCGCTTGACGAAGGCCGGGGCGACGATCGCCGTCCCCAGAAGGAAGGCGCTGAAGACGGCGACCTGCCCCTCGGTCGTTGCGACCATGCGGCGGAAGGGCTCCGGGGCGAGCGCGTTCAAAAGGTCGAGCGCCCCCGAAAGGAGCAGCCAGGGGAGGAGCACGGGAAGCGCAAACGAGATGTTCGATTTCACGTACTCGCCGCGGCCGAAATCGGGCCGGTAGAGTTCACGGTAGGCGGAAAAGGCGAACGCCCAGGTCAGGGCGAGGTATCCGGTGAAGAGGCTGAGAAAGAGAAGCGCCTGCAGCGTGGGGATGCGGCCGATCCCGGGCAGGGCTTCGGCGAAAGCGGGAAGCGACAGCCCGTAGATCCCCACCGCATAGACCCCCACGGCCATAAGCGAGCAGCGGATCAGCGCCGACTGGAAGCGCGCATCGGCGACGGCCTCCGGGGCATGGCGCACGAGCGCTGCGGCCCGCCGGAAGGAAGAGCGGGCAAAGAGCGCGAAGGCTCCGGAGAGGATCAGAAACAAGAACAGCGCTTCGCCCGCCCCCAGCCCCGGGTCCTCGGAAGGGTGGTAGGTCGAGTAGATCAGCAGGGCGACGATGAAGTAGAGGAAATTCCCGAACATGCGGCGGCTTCAGCGCTTGGGCCCGGCAAGGGGAGGCTCTTCCGGGGGGGAGGGGTCTTTCTTTCCGGTTTTTCCGAGGTTTCGTTCCTTTTCGCTGTAGATGCAGCCGCAGTATTTCTGGCGGTACATGCCGAGGCGGCGGGATTCGGCCACGCCCTCGGCCCAGCCGTCGCGGAAGTCGCGGTAGACGAAGGCAACCCCGGCTGTCCGGCCGATCGCCTCGCCCATTTCCCGAATCACCCCGTGGGGCTGGTAGCGGCTGTAGAGAAGGGTCGTGGAGAAGGCCTCGCAACCCGCCTCGCGGGCGGCCCGGGCTGCGGCGCCGAGACGCTCGCGAAAGCAGATCCGGCAGCGGTCGGCTTCGCGGAAGACGATCTTCCTCAGAAACCCTTCGAGATCGTAACCCGGGGTGACGATCACGGGGAATCTTTCCGCCGCCGCGAAGGCGAGCAACGTCTCCTCGCGCTTCCGGCACTCCGCGAAGGGGTGGATGTTGTGGCGGAAGAAGAAGCCCGTGATCTCGCAGCCCTCGGCCCGCAGGCGCTCGAGGGGGACGATCGTGCAAGGGCCGCAGCAGGTGTGGAGGAGAAGCTTCATGCCCGTTTTCCGAAGATCGCCGTCCCGATGCGCACGATCGTTGCCCCCTCGGCGATCGCCGCCTCGAAATCGCCGGTCATGCCCATGGAGAGCTCGCCAAGAGAAACCCCGGAGGGAGCCTCCTCCTGCAGGCGGTCCCGCAGCTCCCGGAGGCGGGCGAAGTAGGGGCGTGCACGCTCGGGATCGTCGAAGAAGGGAGGCAGGGTCATCAGGCCGCGCACGCGCAGGTGCGGCAGCGCGGCCGCCTCCCGAAGCAGGGCGGGGACCTCCTCGGGGAGGGCACCGGACTTGGTCTCCTCAGCGGAAAGCCTCACCTGGATCAGGACCTCCTGCACCTTGGGGACCCGTCCGGCGTGGCGGTCGAGCTCGCGGGCGACACGAACCGAGTCCAGGGTGTGGATGAGATGGAAGAGCCGTACGGCGAATCTCGCCTTGTTCGTCTGCAGGTGGCCGATGAAATGCCAGGTGAGGGGGAGATGCCCCAGGGCGGCGATCTTGTCCTTCGCCTCCTGGACGTAGTTTTCGCCGAAGTCGGCAAGGCCCGCCTCATGGGCCGCCGCCAAGGCCCCGGCCGGCCGGGTCTTGCTCACGGCGACGAGGCGGACGGCCGCAGGATCGCGGCCGCAGGCGTGCGCCGCCGCGGCGATGCGCGCCCGGACGGCGTTTATGCGCTCATGGATCCCCGCGTTCACGGCTCACCTCCCGCCGCCCTCATCGGCCGGGGGAGGGGAGGGATACGGCCGGTCGTACCCCAACACCCCCTCGCGAATCAGGATCTCGATCACCTCGCAGACGGGAAGCCCCACCACGTTGGTGTAGGAGCCTTCGATCCGGCGTACGAGAAAGGTGCCGATTCCCTGGATAGCATAGGCTCCGGCCTTGTCGAAGGGCTCTCCGGTGCGGATGTACCAGTCGATCTCGGCCGGGGCGAGTTCCTTGAACTGGACGGTGGTGCGGACGGTATCGGAGAAAACCTTGCCGCTCGCCTGCCGACGGATGCAGAAGCCCGTCATGACCTCATGAATGCGGCCGCTCAGGCGGAAGAGCATGCGGCGGGCATCCTCGTCGGAGGAGGGTTTTCCCATCACGGCACCGTCCACGACGACCACCGTGTCCGCACCGATGACCCAGCTCTCGGGATGGCGGCGGGCGACATCGAGCGCCTTGGCGGAGGCGAGCTCGCGGACATACTGCCCCGGAGGGATCCCCCCGGGGTCGCTTTCCCGGATGCGGCTGGGGATGACGTCGAAGCGCAACCCGGCCCGCTCGAGGAGGTAGCGCCGGCGGGGGGAGTTCGAGGCGAGGATGATTTTCGATTTGACATCGGGGGGTTCCATTGAATGTTCTTGTACCAGAGGAGTCGGGGTTTGACAAGGAAGGCCTTGCGTCGTAGGCGATCGACATGGGAGCGGCCCCCAAGCGTCTGACCTGGGTTGTGGGCGGGGGGAGGTTCGGCCTCCGGGCGGCCCGGCTTCTCACGGCGCGGGGGATGCCGTGCCGGATCATCGAAAGGGACCCGCGGCGTTGTGGGCGGCTCCAAGCGGAAGGGTTTCGGGTCGAATGCGCGGAGGCCGTCGATTTCCTCGCGCATCGTCTATCGAGCGCAACCTCCCTTTCCTGGGTGGTCGCCGCCGTCCCCCTGCACCTCGCCTTCGAGTGGTTGAAAAAAAGCCTTTCCCCCGTCGCCGAGCTCAGGCGATCGAGTCCCCCTCAACTGCTCATCCCGTTACTGCCCCACGCAAGCATCGCGCCTTCCGGCGATCTCTACGCGAGCTGGGCCGACTTTCTCTGCCCCGAAGACTGCCGGGAGGGGCCGAAATGCGCGGTGACGGGAAAGCCGCGGCCGGAAAGCCTTTACCGCAGGATCGCCGGGCTCGATCTTGCCGGCGTCAACATTCTGGTCGTGAGGAGTTATCAACTTGCCGCCGGTGTGGGCGGCATCCGCGCCGCCGACCTGATCAGGGCCCGGAACTTCATCCTGAGTCAGGAGGGAACGTTTCTTCTCGCCACCTCCTGCAAGTGCCACGCCGTCATTACATGCTTCGCAAAATCAATATATTAAGTGATTAACCGTGTGGGAGGGCCATCGCGCTGGGGGGCTTCTTTCATTTTTGCCCGTTTCGGACTGTCGGATGGAAGGGATGGCGTTCAATTTGCATGCACTCCCCGTCGCAGAGCGAACTTCTTTTGCGGACGTTACCGGGCTTTGAACGAAAACGCCTTCCACATTCTCGCCGTCGACGACGACCCGGGCATTCTCTCCATCTACCGCGACATCCTCGAATCCTTTTCCGAGCGCTCCCATCGCTCCGCGGAGGGGCAAGCGCTTGACCGCGGCGCACCGGCGTGCTTTCGCGTGAGCTGCTGCACGCAGGCCGTAGAAGCGGTTGGGCTGATTAAACAATCGGTTGATAAAAATATTCATTACTCCTCGGTATTCTTAGATATCCATTTGCCGCCAGGACCTTCGGGAATCTGGGCCGCGGAAAAGATCCTGCGCCTTGACCCGGAGGTGAACATCGTCCTGGTCACCGGCTACACCCTCGGGGAACTGGGCGGGCTTCCTGCTTCGCTCGGGTTTTCAGACAGGCTGCTCTTTCTGCAGAAGCCTTTTCACCCGCGGGAGATCGTTCAGTTCGCCACCTCGCTCAGCGCCAAGTGGCGGGCCGAGCGCCGGGTGCGCTCGCTGAACGCGAATCTCGAAACCCTCGTCTTCCAGAAGACGGCCGAGTTGCGCTTCAGCAACGAGATGCTGCGGCGCGAGGTGGAGCGCAGGCGCCGTTTTCAGGACGAGCTGCAGCAGAGCCTCGAGCGGCTGCGGCGGATGATCGGCGGGGCCGTGCTCGCGATCGGAAAGATGGTCGAAAAGCGCGACCCCTATACCTCCGGCCACCAGCAGCGTGTGGCCGAGCTGTCGCGGGCGATCGGCAAGGAGATGGGACTTGCGGGCGAGCGCCTCGAGGGGCTCTTCATGGCCTCGGTGATCCACGACATCGGGAAGATCTCGCTTCCGGCCGAAATCTTGAGCAAGCCCGCGCACCTGAACACGATGGAGCGAAGTCTCGTCCAGACCCACCCGCAGGCGGGTTACGACATCCTGCAGACCATCGATTTCCCCTGGCCCGTGGCCGACATCGTGCTCCAGCACCACGAGCGCCTGAACGGATCGGGTTACCCGCGCCATCTGGCAGGCGATGCGATCCTCGAGGAAGCCCGCATCGTCGGTGTGGCCGATGTGGTCGAGACCATGTCCTCCCACCGCCCCTACCGCCCCTCGCTCGGGCTGAAACGGGCCATCGAGGAGATCGCTGCCCAGCGGGGGGTGCTCTATGACCCCCGCGCGGTCGACGCCTGCATCGCCCTGATCGAGGAGGAGCGCTTCCGCTTCAGCGAACCCCTTTTCGCTTGAACCGCCCAGAGCTTTTGCATATGCTTTTGGTTGCCCCCTGGACGGCTCGACATTCCCGGGGACGCCCCTCTTTTGCTCACCTCTTGCCTGGGTGGCGGAACCTGGTAGACGCAAGGGACTTAAAATCCCTTGGGGCCTCGCCCCGTGCCGGTTCGACCCCGGCCCCAGGCACCATGCCCAAGCGCTTTTCTCGAGAAATGAGAGAATCGCCCATGGACAGTCCTATCGGACATCCAGAGGTGTTCGTGGCGCAAAAAAAAGGGCCGGAACGCCCACCGGCCCTTTTCGGGGTTTTCTCTTGACTCTCCGCGCGGAAAATCGCGAAGCGACAACTTCCGATCGGTTCATTTAAAATTTATTTAAAGATCTCCTTCGGGATCATGGCATGAATGCCTTTGTTTCCATCGACCACCTGGGTGACCCGGAAGTCGACGGCCGTGCTACAAACGGCGTAGGCCTCGTTCTTGGACAGATTTTTGGTTCTCACCAGGAAGTCGATCGCATCGCGGAGGGCGATTTTCATGGCCTCGTCCAAACTCTGATGAAAGCCCATCGTGATCCAGTGGGTCGGCGTTTCGGCCATCGGACGCTCTAATTTGAGGTCTTTGCGAACGATGAACTGGAATTCAGCCTCCTCGATGTAGGTCTCCAGACCGGTGATGTTTACCTCTCCATCCCCCTGCGCGCCGTGGGCGTCTGCAGCCATGAAAAGTGCACCTTTGGCGAACACGGGGAAGAATACGGTCGTTCCGGCCACAAGTTCCTTGTTGTCCATGTTGCCGCCGAAATAGTCCGGTACGCCCGAGTTCTTGCGTTCACCCGGTTTCGGAGAAACTCCCATGGTGCCGAAAAATGGCCTGAGCTGAAAGACGATCCCGGGCTTGAACTCAGCGGTTTTCTTGTCCTTCGAGAAGGGGACCGTCTTGATATAGCTGTCCTTGATGTACTCGGGAAGGCCACCACGGTTCATGTCTCCCGGGTAGTTGTACGTGATTCCGTAGTCCCCCGGAACAATCCGTTTGATCCGGACTTCGAGCACATCTCCCGGTTCCGCCCCATTCACGTAAAAAGGACCCGTCAACGCATAGGCACCGAGACCGCGATCCAGAACGCTTTTCCTCAGCGCAAGCACTTCTTCGAAGGTCATGCCGGCTCTTAGCTTCCCTTCAAAAAGCATCAAACTGTTGAAGATGACGGTATCACCGGAATCGATCTTCAGCACGGGGGGGATGGTGCTCTCGAACATCCCATTGTGGATGTTGTCGGGTGTTGCCGTGAATCGGTGTATTTTCCCGCCTTCCGCCAAAGCATGACCCGACAGCGTGAAGCCGACCAAACCGAGCAACATGAACCATGCGAATGATTTCTTCATTTCCGACCTCCTTTCCGTCAGGGGGACGCAGTGGAAGAAGCGAAAAGCGGTTTCGACGACTTTGGATACGGTGGAGACCGACTCCTCCAATCCCGGTTCGGGCACAACCATCATGCATGCGGGGAGACGTTTTGGGCGTGATGACCTGCACGATCTCCCATGGCTTCCGACCTGTCAACTCGGGGGAGGTGCTCCGGTCGACGCCGCAGAAGGTGAAGAGCGGACATGAATCTGAAAAGAGGCCTCCACCATAAGAAATTTGCAAAGATAACGCAAGATGCGAAGAACCGGGTGAGACAAATCCTCCGGTTCGACCCCCCCTCGGCGACGAAAGGTCTCAAGGGGCGGACCGTTGACCGAGACGACGGACCCCGGCGGCGATCTCGCGGCTGAGCAGGCCGAGGGCGCGGCTGTGGGCGAGCACGAGGCCCTCGTAACCCGGCGCTTCGCAAAGGACGCGGATGCGCGAATCTTGCACCAGGCGCTCGCCTGCGGCTTGGGGGCGCGCAAGCGTCCAGAGGGTGTTCAGCGTGACCTCGCCCCCGGGGCGGCCGTCGAAGCGCAGGATCTGGACGGCCAGGACGAGATCCGGCCCGAGGGCGAGATCGTCGGTGGCGACGACGGCGGGATGGTCGTGCAAAAGGAGGTTTAGGTTTTCGGCCAGGACGCGGGCGATCTCTCTCTTCAAGCTTCCCCCCCAGCGGTGAAACTCGGAGACCTCGACCGTGGCTTCGCTTGACCGCACGACGATCTGCGGGCGGTCGATGAGATCGGGCAGGACGAGCGGCCGAAGAGCCACCTTGAGCGGGGGGCGGGTTTCGGCGGCGGTTGCGGCGGATGCCGGTTCGACGTCGGGGGAGAGCAGGTAGTATGCGACGCGGGGGCTTGCGGTTGCGCACCCCAGCAGGAACAAACTGAGGGCGATCTTGGCGATGCGGGGGACGCCGGACTTTCGTCTTGGGGTCATTTCTCTTTTCCTTTGCCGAAGAGGGCCGCCTCGGGGTGACGCTCGAGGTAATCGGCGAGCGTGCGCAGGGCTCGCGCCGCCGCGGCGAGCTCATCCAGCGCCGCGTTCAGCCGCGCCTGAACCGGCGAGTCGGCGGCAAGCGTCGCCTGCGCCGCGGCGAGCGCTCTTCGGGCCTCCTCGAGGGTCGCCGTGAGCTCGGGGGCGGCCCCCGCTCTCAACTCTCGCACGAGCTCCCGCAGCTCCTTCAAGGCGCCGTTCAACGACTGTACGGCTTCCACGAGTTCGGGGGAATCGGCCACGCGCCTTGCGCCTTTGATGGTTGCGCGCAAGTCGCGGCCGATCTCGTCGAAGGGCATGCGGTCGAGATGATCGACCAGGCGGTTCAGCTTGGCTCCGATCTCCTCGAAGGGGGTGGGGGTCGTCGGGAACTCCGGGTAGCCGTAGGGGCCCTTCGGGGAGATCCGCGCGGGGGGCGCCTTGGGGAAGAAGTCGAGCGCCACATAGAGCTGTCCCGTGAGCAGGCTCGCCGTACGCAGCTGGGCGCGAAGGCCGCGCTCGACGAGAAAGGCGAGCAGGGCCTCGCGGGTTTCCATCCCCTTCGGGCGCTCGCGAAGCGCGATCCGATCCGTCTCCAGGGCGACGACGACCGGGATGCGCACGCGGTTCGAGGCGAGATCAAGCTCGGTCTTGATGTCGATCACCTTGCCGACCTGCAATCCGCGGAACTCGAGCGGGGCCCCCCGGGAGAGCCCGCGGACGGATTCGTCGAAGAGGAGAACATAGAGATCCCTTTCGTCGTACTCCCGCTCTTTGGCCGCGTCCATGCCCGCATGGAGCCGGAAGACCGCACCTTCCGGCGCCTCTTCCCGACCGTCCCCCGGATCGAGGAAGGTATCGAAGGCGATCCCCCCGGCCAGCAGAGAGACCAGGGATTCGGTGCGCACGCGAATGCCCGCGGAGTCGATGCGGACATCCAGGCCGCTTGCAAACCAGAAACGGGTGTTTCTGCGGACGAACCGGTGGTAGGGGTCGTGCACGAAGATTTTGGATACGATCTTCGAGCCGTCTTCGCTCAGATGAAAGGAGACGACCTCGCCCACGCGGATCTGGCGGAAGTAGACCGGAGAGCCGATTTCGATCGACTCGCGCCGCTCGGACTCGAGGAGGAAATGCCTCCCGGGCATGCCGGTCGTGACCACGGGCGGCTCCTCGAGCCCGGTGAAGTGCCGCGCCGGTTTTCCGGGCGGGCCGGGGTCGAGATCGATGTAGGCGCCGGAGAAGACCGTCCCCAGGCCGTAGATCGCGCTCGCCGAGACCCGGGCGCGGACGACCCAGAAGCGCGTGTTCTCCGAGATCAGCCGCTCGGCGTCGCGGACGAGGGCCGCGCGGACGAGGACGCCTTTCAGGTCCTCGCTCAGCTCGATCGCGGTCACCTGGCCGATGTCGACGTCCTTGTAACGGACCTTGGTCTTTCCGGCCTCGAGCCCCTCGGCGGACTTGAAGGCGATCGTGATTTCGGGACCCTTTTCGCTCAGGGCCTTGAAGACGAGCCAGGCCCCGATCAGGGCCGCAACGATGGGGACGACCCAGACGAGGGAAAGGCTCCGCCTGCGGCGGACCTCCGCACGGGGGAGGCCGTCCGCGCCGTTTGCCTCGAGATCCGTGTCAGTCATCGCTTTCCTCCCCGGAGCATCGATCCCAGATCAGGCGGGGATCGAAACTCATGGCGGCGAACATCGTGAGGACGACCACCGCGGCGAAGAAGGGCGCCGCCGGTCCGGCTTGAATGGAGGCCAGCGCCCCGAGATTGACCAGGGCGACGAGCACGGTCACGACGAAGATGTCGAGCATCGACCAACGGCCGACCAGCTCCGTGATGCGGTAGAGCCGCGTCCGCTCGAGGGGGCGGTATGTGGATCCGCGCTGCACGCTGACCAGCAGAAAGGCCAGGATGCCGATTTTGAGCAGGGGGACGAGGATGCTGGCGATGAAGATGACGGCGGCGATCGGCCAGGAACCGGTCTGGATGAAGTAGACGACACCGCTCAGGATGGTGTCCGATTGCGCGCGCCCCAGGGTGACGACGGTGGTCATGGGCAGCAAATTCGCCGGGAAGTAGAACAGCAGAGCGGCGATCAGCAGCGCCCAGGTGCGGGAGATGCTCTGCGGCTTGCGGCTGTGGAGGGGGCTGCGGCAACGCGGGCAGCGGCTGCGGCTGCGGGGGCTGAGCAGCAGGCACACCTCGCAGGCCGCCATCCCGGCCTGCCGCGCGGTCCGGGGAGAGGCTGTCATCCCCGTCTCCTCCACAAGCGCCAGATTTCCTGGGGGTCTAGGGCAGCCGTCGCCGCGGCGGTCACGAAAAGAAACGCCCCGAGGGCATAGAGGGCCGCCCCGACCTCGATCCGGGCCATCTGGGACACCTTGGTGAGGCTGACCAGGACGCCGAGGAGGAAGATCTCGACCATCTGCCAGGGCGCCAGGACCCTCACCCAGCGGAAGAGGAGGAACATCCCCGGCGCCCGGCGGTTCAAGGCGGCCGGCACGAGCACGTAGAGAAGCGAAAGGAGATAAAGCGCCGGCACGACGACGAGTGTCGCGGCGACGAGTGCCGCCAGGGGGACCATCCCCTGCCGGGCGAGTTCGCCGATGCCCGTGGCGATATGGGCCGTCTGCTCGAGCCCCGCCTTTTTGAAGGTGAGCAGGGGGAAAGATTGAAAGACCGCAAAGAGGATCACGGCCGCAAGCAGCAGGGCGAGCGGACGCTCGAAGCTTTGCGGCCTGTTCTGCAGAATCAGCCAGCCGCAGCGGGAACAGCGCGCGACCTCCCCCTCGGCCAGGGGGGGGACTTCCTGCAAGAGATCGCAGTGGAGACAGGCATAGCGTTCCACGGCCGGAATTGCCTCCTCAACCCATGATGCGCTACCGGCTGATAACCCGGAAGCGCCCGGAGATCAATCGCCATGGGGTCCCCCGCGGGGGGCCGCCGCCCGATGAGGGAGGCGGCCCGGGACGTGGGGGGATCCCTTGAGTCCGAAAGAGGCTCAGGGACATTGCATGGAAACCGGCAGGCAGCGCTCGCCGCAGCAATGGTAGCCCGCGCAGCAGGGAAGGTCGGCGCAGGAGGTTTTGCTGCAGGTTTGCGGAGGGATCTGGCTCGCGCAGGGGGAGTCGCCGATCACGGCGAGCGGCTGAGAGAAGGCGATGTTGCCGTTCGCGTCTTCGATTTCCACGCGGAGGTAACCCCTCGGGACGGGCAGACCGCCCGAGGCAGGCACATAGCTTGCCGACTTCTCTTGGCCTTCATCCCCCGGGAGAAATTTCTCCTCCAGGATGCCCCGGCAGTCGATGAAACGGATCGTGCTCGCATTCGTGAAGGAGACGGAAACGATGTTTCCGACCGTCTGGATCGAGCGGAAGGCGGGGGTGCGTTGAGCGTCGCGGCCGCCGTTTTTGACGGCGTAGAAGTTTCCGCGCCGCAGGTTCTCGAGAATGTCCGCGGCGTCGGCGGGGGAGCGCGAGGAGTTCACCACGACCCAGCCTTTCGTTCCGGGTTGGCCGCTGTGAAAGTCGTCCGCCATGACCGCCCAGACGACCCGGCCGCGGTCGAGAAGAAATTTCCACTTGTCCACGGCCCCCATGATCTCGATCGCCTGAAACCCTTTCACCCCGAGAAGCTTGTGCTCGGGCCAGCCCCGCTCGATCGGCTCGTCGATCCAGCAGTCCGGTCCGGTTTCGTTCGGGTGGTTGAGCATCACGAACCCGCCCTGTTCCAGCGCCTGGTTGATCCGCTTCTGGTTCTCCGCGTTGCTGCAGGTGGGGAGCCCCCAGCCCCAGTAGCAGCTTGCGCACTCCTCCGGGCAGCGGGCGACCCCGAGTGCGTTCAGGTGATTTTCCCACCAGTCCCCGCTCTCGCAGCCGCGGAGGAGCACGATTCCCTCGGCGGGCTCGTTGTTCACGCGGTTGTGATCGGTCAAGGCGATGAAGTGATAGCCTGCATTCCGGTAAAGGGCGGCAACCTCGCGGGTGGTGAGGCCGCCGTCGCTCAGGCGCGTGTGCGTGTGGATGTTTCCCCGGAACCAGTAGGCGTGACCTTGGTAGGGGTTCTGGTAGGCCGGGGTGACCGGCGTGCACTCTTTGAAGGTCGCCCCGCAAAGCAGGCCGATTACCAGCAGGGCGCCGAAAGCCCCCAAACTCCGTTTGCCACCCGGGCTCTTCATGCCGACCTCCTTTCTCCTTGCGCCGGCAAAAAAACGGCGCGTTAGCGGGTCCAGGGGGCGGCAGAGGGCGGGTTAGATGGAGAGCCCCAGGACCGTCCCCTCGTAGATCGCGGCCTTGGCGTTCCGCGGCTCGACGCAATCGCCCAGAAGGTGCATTTCGATCCCGAGTTGGCGGACCTCGTCGGCCAGGCCGTTTTCGGGTCGGCAGCCGACGGCGATCACCACGCGTTCCGCCGGGAGCAACCGCTCGCCCTGTTCGGCGTGGCCGATCACGGCCCCGGCCTCGTCGATGCGGATCAGGCGGCTCCGGGTGAACACCTCGACCTTGAAACGTGAAAGGCGCTCGAGAATCACCTTGCGGCTGATGGCCTCGATCCCCTGCCCGATGCGCGGCTCCATTTCGATCAGGCTCACGGGAGAGCCCGCCTCGGCGAGGTGCAGGGCGATCTCGCAGCCGGTCGCCCCGCCGCCGATCACGACGGTGCGGCAGGCCCTGGTCCCCAGGCCGTTCAACACTTGGTTGTAGGAGTAGACAAAAGGCCGCTCAATCCCCGGGACGGGCGGCAGCACCGGGTTCGAACCGGTGGCGATCACGACAGCGTCGGGTCGGGAGGCGGCGATGAAACCGGCGTCCACCGCGAAGCCGAGCAGGCGCCGCACACCGCTCAGCTCGACCTGGCGGGAGAGAAAGCGGATCAGGGTTTTGAGTTCGCGCTTGAAGCGCGGCTCGCTTCCGGCGACGAGCTGGCCGCCCAGAACGGGCTGGCGGTCGCAAAGGGTGACTTCGTGGCCGCGCCGGGCCGCGATCCAGGCGGCGCTCAACCCGGCCGGGCCGCCGCCGACCACCAGGATGCGGCGCTTTTTGTCTGCCGGGCGGATGACGAGTTCCTGCTCGCGGCCGAGAAAGGGGTTGACCAGACATTCGACCCGGCCGCGGCGGAAGATCGACTCCATGCACGTGTTGCAGGCGATGCAGAAACGGATCGTGTCGAAATCGCCGGCGCGGGCCTTTTTCGGCATGTCGGGATCGGCGAGCAGCCCCCGGCCCATGCACACGAGATCCGCCTGACCGCGGGCGAGGATGCTCTCGGCGATGTGGGGGTCGTTGATGCGACCGACGGCCATCACGGGGAGGCGCAGGGCGGAGCGGATTTTCGCGGCAAAGGGCACGAGACAGGCCTTGTCCATGAACATCGGTTGGCAGATCCACTCCGGGGTGGCGTCGTTTCCCGCGGAGACCTGGACGATGTCGATCCCTGCCTGCTGCAAGAGTTCGAGGATGGCGATGCTGTCCTCGACGGTCAGCCCGCCGGGGACGAATTCCTCGGCGCTGATCTTGAAGGAGAGGGGGTATTCCCCGCCGACACGCCTGCGGATCTCGCGCACGATGTCGCAGGCGAAGCGGGTCCTTCCGGCGAGGTCGCCCCCGTATTCGTCCTCCCGCTTGTTGGAATAGGGCGAGAGAAACTGGTTGACGAGGTAGCCGTGGGCGCCGTGGATTTCGACGAGTTCGAAGCCCGCCCGGCGGGCGCGCACCGCCGCCGTGGCGAACTGGTCGACGAGTTCCTGGATGCCCTCGCGCGTGAGCGGTTCGACCTCGCCCTTGATGCTGGGGCAGGGGATGGGGGAGGGGGCGAGCGGCTTTCTGCCGATGACTTTGGCCGATGTCTGGCGGCCGCCGTGATGGATCTGCACGGCGGGCACCACCCCCTCGGCCCGGATCGCCTCGGCGATCCGGGCCAGCCCCTCCACGAAGCGATCCTCGTAGATCCGCGCCTGGTGGGCGGAAACGACCCCCTCCGGGGAAACGGCGCAGGCCTCCACGATGATCATCCCGGGTCCGCCGGAGGCCCGGCGGCGGTAGTGTTCAACGGTCTTCTCCGTGATCGTGCCGTCCGGCTCGATCAGAAACGAGGCAAGCGCCGGCATGACGATGCGGTTGGGGATCTCCAGTTGCTTCAGACGAAAAGGCGAGAACAGACATTCCATGGCGTCGACCTCATGAGGCACGGAGAGATGGATCGGCTGAAAAACCCCGGCCGCCCGGGCAATTGCGTACGCTCAGGTTTCATGAGGAAAAACGATGAGGAGAGACGAACTCGCGGGGTGATGCAGCACATGGCTTCTGCGCCGTCATCGGGGAAACGAAAAGGTTTTCTTCCATACCACGTCGGTTTTGTGGAATCAAGAAGGATCTCGATATCTTGACCTTCCCCGAAAGATCGTTAGCGTTGGGCCGTGAACTGGAACTCCGCCGCAAGGCGCAAGAACGTTCGGGAAAGGAGAAACGCAGATGAGCAAACCGTTGGCGGACAAGGTCGCTCTGGTCACCGGCGGGTCGCGGGGCATCGGCGCCGCCATCGTCCGCAGGCTCGCCGCCGATGGGGCGAAGGTCGCCTTCACCTACAGTCGATCTCGAAAGCAGGCCGAGACGCTGGTGCGCGAGATCGCCCGGGCGGGCGGGAAGGCCAGGGCGTACCCGGCGGACGCCGCGCAGCCGCGGCGGCTCCCTCCCCTCGTCAAGCGGGTCACCCGGGATTTCGGGGGGCTCGACATCCTGGTGAACAACGCGGGCGTCTTCCTCGGCGGCAAAATCGGGGAGATCAAGGCCGCCGACTACGAGCGGCTGATGCGGATCAACGTCGACGCCGTTTTTCACCTCACGAACGCCGCCGTCAAAGTGATGGGACCGGGAAGCCGCATCATCAACATCGGAAGCGTTCTCGGCGAGCGCGCCACGGGTCCGGACATGAGCGTCTACAACGCCTCCAAGTTCGCCGTGGCCGGGTTCACCCGGAGCTGGGCGAAGGATCTGGGCGGCCGCGGCATCCTCGTGAACGCCGTGCAGCCCGGGCCGATTCATACCGAAATGAACCCGGAAACCGGGACGCACGCGGATTTCATGCGCTCGATGACCGCGCTCGGCCGCTACGGCCGGACCGAGGAGGTGGCCGGCGCCGTCGCCTTTCTCGCCGGGCCGGATGCGACCTACATCACGGGGGCGACGCTCAACGTGGACGGGGGATGGAACGCCTGAGAGCGGCCTTTCCCCGATGAAGGACTTTTCCCTGGATCCTCGGTTCCGCTTGCGTTAGAAGGCTTTCGGAAAAAGATCGTTGGAGGAAAACCTGATGGAGATCTGCATCCTGGGGGCGGGCAAGGTCGGAGGGACGATCGCCGCCATGCTCGAGTCCTGCGACTTTTGCAAAGCGGTCCACCTCGCCGACAGCCGACCCCCGGCGGCGCTTCCCCCGCTTGCCAAAACCCGAGTCGAAAGCTTCGATTTCGCGGATCCGGCGCGACTGAAGGCGTTCATCGGCGGGAAGGACGCGGTCGTGAGCGCCGCTCCCTTCTACCTGAACCGCGATATCGCTGCAGCCTGCGCGCGGGCGGGTGTCGCCTACTTTGATCTGACCGAGGACGTCGAGACCACATCCGTGGTGCGGCGGCTGGCCGAGAAGGGGAAAGTTCCCTTCATGCCGCAGTGCGGGCTCGCGCCGGGGGCGATCAACATCATCGGGGCGAGCCTGGCGGCGGAGCTCCCCGCGCTTCGCAGCCTCGAGCTCCGCGTGGGGGCGCTTCCGCTCTACGCGAGCAACGCGATGAAGTACTACCTGAGTTGGAACACGGCAGGCCTGATCAACGAGTACTGCAACCTCTGCGAGGTGATCTGCGGCGGCCGCCGCCTGGAAGTCGAGGCCCTCGACGGGTACGAGCGCCTCACACTCGACGGCACCGAGTACGAGGCCTTCTACACCTCGGGCGGGGTGGGGACCCTTTGCGAAACCTATGAAGGCCGGGTGCGCGAGCTCAACTACAAGACCATCCGTTACCCCGGCCACCGGGATCTGATGAAGTTTCTGCTCTATGACCTCAACCTGATCGACAACCGCAAGCTCCTGACGGAAATCTTCGACCAGGAGGTCCCCGTCACCGAGACCGACGTCGTGATCATTTACGTGAACGTGGTCGGCCAGGACGAAAGCGGTGTGCGCCAGCGCAGTTTCGCCAAGAAAATCTACGGGGATCTGATCGACGGCCGGCGCTACTCGGCGATCCAGCTCTCGACGGCGGCGGGGCTCGTCGCCGTGCTCGAGCTATACGCCCGGGGGAAGCTCGGCACGGGCTTCGTCAAGCAGGAGTCGGTCGCCTTCGCGGATTTCCTCTCGACCCGCTGGGGAGGGCGCATTTACGCCGGCGAAGAGCGCTCGGCGCTGCCGGCCGCGAGGTGAACCGTGCGCATCGTCACGGCCTGCTCGCAGGACTGCCCGGATGCCTGCTCGCTTCTCGTCGAGCGGGGGGAAGACGGGGGCGCGCGCATCCGGGGAAATCCCGGACATCCCTTCACGAGGGGTTTCTGCTGCGCCAAGCTCAAGTCCTGGGAAAGAAGGCTAAATAGCCCCTCGCGCCTCCGGACCCCCCTCCGGCGGACGCCGGAGGGCCTGCGGGCCGTCGGCTGGGAGGAAGCCCTCGACCTTGCGGCGGCGAGGATCCAGGCGCTGCGGGGCCGGCCGGAAACAATCCTTCATCTCGACAGCTCGGGCTGCTGCGGGGTTTCGCTCCACATCGTTCAGCATTTCTTCAACGCCCTGGGTGCTTCCCGGGCGGGGGGAAGCCTCTGCGCCGAAGCCGGCAGAGCGGCTTCGATCGCCGATTTCGGGGCCCTCGACCACAACCGCCCCGAGGATCTGCTGAACGCCGGATGGATCGTCAACTGGGGAAGGGATATCGCCCGGACCTCGATCCATCTGCTTTCCCTCGTGCAGCGGGCCCGGAAACGGGGCGCCCGTGTGCTCACCGTCTCGCCGGGGGGTGACGGGCACGAAGCCTGGAGCGACGAGTTCATCCGCATCCGGCCGGGACAGGACCGATTTCTCGCCGCCGCCGTTCTGCGCGCGCTCGAATCCGCGGGGCGGGTTTTCCCGGCGCTGCCGGTCCATGCCGTCGGGTGGGGGAGTTTCCGCCGCATTCTCCGGGAAGGCGATGCGGACTCCTGGCGAGAGACCGCCGGGATCTCCGCAGCGTATGTCGATCGCCTGGCGGGAATCTACGGCGGGACGGACGGCCCGGTTTCGACGATCATCGGCTGGGGGCTCCAGCGCTACCGACGGGGCGGGGGGAATGTGCGTTTCATCGATGCGCTCGCCGTCGCCTCCGGGCAGGTCGGCCGCCCCGGGGCCGGGGTGTATTACATCGTCTCGTCGGCGCGCTTTCTCGATCTTTCCTGGAAAGCCTCACCTCGCGCCGGCCGGATGGCCCGCTTTTTCAAGCCGACGATCGGACGCGACATCGCTGCGGCCGACCCGCCGGTCGAACTCGTCTGGGTCAACGGGAGCAACCCCGTCAACCAGTCCCCGGATGCGCAAGCCGTTGCGCGCGCCCTGCGACAAGTTCCCTTCAAGATCGTGGTCGACGCCTTTTTGACGGACACGGCCGAGCTCGCCGACCTCGTCCTTCCCTGCACGCTCAACCTCGAGCAAGAAAACCTCATCCCCTCCTTCTTTCACGATTTTCTGAACTACGCCCGCCCGGCCTTCTCCCCGCCCGAAGGCGCGCGACCGGATTCCTGGATTGTGGCCGAGGTGGGAAGGCGTCTTTCCCCGCCGGTCGAGGTGCCCTCGGTCGAAGAAGCGATCCGCCGGAGCCTGCCCGGAGGCGAGAAAAGTTTCGCCGAGCTCCGCGAAAAGGGATTCCTCGAGGTCAAGAGAACGGAGATCGCCTGGGAAGGCATGCGGTTCGGTCATCCCGACGGGAAATACCGCTTCCCGGCGGAAGCGCCGGGGGAGGATCCGTCGGCCCCTCCCGAATACCCGCTGACACTCCTCACCCTCGTCCGCAAGGAGGCCACACACTCGCAGATCCTGCCCGAAGAACAGCGCGGCCCCCTTCGGGCCTATCTTTCGCCCGAGAGCCCGGCATGGGCCGAGTTCGACTTGCAGAAACCCGTTTTTCTCGCCTCGCCCCTGGGAAGGATCCCTGTAACGGTCGAGCCCCTGAAAGGGCTCCACCCCATGGCGGTCGTGGTACGCCGGGGCGGGTGGATGAGGCTCGGCTTCGGGGTGAACCGCCTGATCGCGGATGCCGCAACCGACCTCGGTCCGAACGCGGCCTTCTACAGCCAGCCCGTGCGTCTCGAAAACTGAACCCCGCCGAGCGCCTCTTTGAGAAGCTTACACCCAGTACATCGACTCCTCGACCGCCTCGAGGAGCCTTCTCATGTCCTGCGGGTGGACATCCCCGATGTGGCCGATGCGGAAGGTCTCGAGCTCGGTCACCTTGCCCGGGTAGATCACGAACCCTTTCTCCTTGAGCAGCCGGTAAAAGCGGCCGAACTCGTAGCCCTCGTGATCCGGGCGATGAAAGGCGGTGATGATCGGCGAGCGCAGGGGAGGAGGCAGAAGGGGCCGGAAGCCCAGCGCCTCCATACCCCGGACGAGAACGCGGTGGTTTTCGAGGTAGCGCGCGTGGCGCGCGCGAACGCCGCCTTCCTCCACGAGCTCCACGAGCGCCTGGCGGAAGGCGCGCACGACATGGGTGGGCGAGGTGAAGCGCCACTTGCCGCACTGTTTCTCCATGGTCTCCCACTGGTCGTAGAGATCGAGGCCGAGCGAGCGGGCGCGGCCGCGGGTCTGCTCGAGCACGGAGCGCCGGGCGATCACGAAGGAAAAGCCGGGGACCCCCTGGATGCACTTGTTGGCGCTGCTCACGAGAAAGTCGGCCCCGATCTCGGCTGCATCGAAGGGGATGCCCCCCAGGCTGCTCATGGCATCGAGGATGAAAACGCGCCCCGCATCCTTGACCACCCGGCCGACCGCGGCGGCGGGGTTGAGCATCCCGGTCGTCGTCTCGCAGTGGACGAGGGCCACATGGGTGATGCCGGGGCGGCGGGCGAGCTCGGAGGCGATGCGTTCCGGGTCCGGGGGGGAGAGCTCGCCGAAATCGAGCAGCCTTGCGGGGATTCGCCCCCTTCGGGCGATCTCGTGGATCCTTCGGCCGTAGGCGCCGTTTGCGACGGCGAGGAGTTCCCCCTGGTCGGGGACGGCGGTCGTGATCACGGCCTCGACGCCGAAGGTGCCGCTCCCCTGGATGAGAACGCTCGTGTAGCCGGGGTCATGGGTGGCGAGTGACGTGATCTCATGGCGGATCTCCTCGACCAGGCGGTTGTAGTCCTCATCCCAGGTGCACCAATCGCGGAGCATCGCCGCCTTGACCGTCGCCGTGGTCGTCAGCGGGCCGGGGGTGAGCAGCAGGTAGGGGTTCGGGGGAAAGGAAAAACCGTCGCTCATCGCCGATCCTCCGGCCTGTAGGTTGTCGAAGCGGCCGCTTTCGGCCAGGACCTTAGAAACACCCCGGGCTATAGGCGGCCGAAGAAAGGCTCTCTACCAGGAGATTTCGCGCTTGCCAATTGGGGGCTCGAGCCGGGAAAACGGGGAGGCAAGAAGAAAACGGGTGACTCGGGCCGGGGTCGATCCCCCGGCGCCGAATCACCCGTTCAGGGTGTTGGGTTTCTTTGGGTTCAACGGAAGCGCGGGGCGCTGAGCACATCGATCAGGGCCTGGCGCTGAGCGTCCGTCACGGCCTCCGGGCCGATGTTCTCTTTGAGGACCGCCAGGCGCTCGAGCAGGATGTCCTCGAGTCCCTGGAGCTCGTAGCCGTTGAGGAAAGGCGCCATGTCGTTGCAGTGGGTGAAGGCAGGGACAAGAGAAGTATTAAGGCCGTCAAGATCGTCCTGTTCAGCGGTGTTTTCGGAGGCCACGATGCGCAGCACCCTCGGCTCCCCATCGGTATTTGGATTATCGGTCATTCCAGTGTAAGCAACCTTTTCACTGTCCGAAAGGCTATCCCAGAGGTCCTCATGAATATCGCAGCTTGCCGCGATCTCCCCCGCCATGCGCCGGCCGTAGACGATCTCGATGTCCTCGCGCAGCCCCAGGATGTGAGAGAGGGCGGAGGGAACAAAGGGGCCCGTGAAGTCATGGCGCGAGTTCAGCCAGTGCTGGGGGGCGGGGTCCAGATCGTCGCGGGTGTAATGAAACTGGGTCGGATGGTTGTCCGCGACCCACTTCACGGCGGCCACCATGGGGATCGGCCACCGCAGCGGTTCTCCGATCAAGTTTCGAACCTGGAAGAAGCCTCCCAGGCCGAGGTAGTCATCGGAGGGCCCCTTGAAGGCGTCGATCGAGGCTTCGCACGCCGCCTGGTTTCCGGTGGCGGGGCAGACGCCGGACTTGAGGGAATCGACCATCGCGTCGAGCTCCTCGACCGTCGAGGCGCTATCCGCCATGAACGTGTTGAAGGCCGTCCTGAACGCCGCTTGCATATCGGCCATCTTGTCTTCCAGGTCTTCGACCGTGGGCATCTCTTCCTCGTTTTCGAACAGGCTTTCGAAATCCGCAAAGATGCCGACGAGGGCATCGCTGAAGTTTCTGATCGCCAGGTTCATGCGATCGATCTGTTCGGCCGAAGCGCCCAGCACGTCCAGGCCGGAGGAATATTTCTGTTTCATCACCTCGGCCATGATCTTGAGATACGTCGAGGCCATGACGACATCGGTGCACGCCGTCATTTCTTCCGACAGACCGCCGGCGTGCAACTCCGCCTGGTCGGACATGGCCTTCATCGCCGGCGGGATCAGGGCCGGGTCGACACCGGCGGCCGCCGCGGCCTCCACGAGGAAGCGCGAGAGCATGGCCCCGGCTTCCCCGCGGAAGTTCTGCTTCATCCCGGCATCGGCGCTGTCGATCAGCTCCTTGATTTTCGCCGTGTAGCCGCCCAGCCTGTTCTGCACGGCGTTGCGGAAAGCCTGCATTTTCGTCGGCCCGATCTTGCCCTCCAGGTAGGCGTTGAAGCCGTTCAGGACGGCGTCCCGGGCAAGATCGCCCATCGTCTCAATGTCGCTTTCGTCCAGGGCGCCGGTACGGATCAGGGTGAAACCGAAGAGCACCATGACGGGGTCATCGCTTCCGGCATCGGCCATCGCTTTCAACATGGCCCCCGTCTGGCTGACCGAGGCGGGCGAAATCCCCAGAAGGGTCTCTGCACCGTCCGCCGGCGCAGGGGCGATCGCCTGACGCACGATGTCGCCGTTTGCGTCTTTGGTGCGAACCAGGAGGAAATTGTATGTCGGGAAATTGGGCAGGTTGGCGAGTGAGAACGTCAGTTTCCCGTCAGACCCGGCCGTGGCCGTCGTCAAAGAAGAACGGGCCCCGAGCGAGCCGTTCGAAGTGATGGGATAGACTTCCACCGTGTAGGTGGACCCGGGGGTGAGAGCGGCAGCCGGAACCGTATTGGCGCAGAAAACATTCAGAATCAATCCAAAAATCAGGAACGTGACCACTCGTTTCATCGCTTGCGCCTCCATGTGCGGTTGAGGGGGAATGGATGGATCAGTTCACGCTTGCAGAGACGGTTCCGGTTCCGCTCGGCGGGGGGGTGGATGCGGCCGTAGAAGAGCCGCCCCCGCCCCCGCAGCCCAGCGTCAAGAAAGCCACCAGCAGGACAGCCACCCCAACCATTTTGACGATAGCCTTGTGCATGCTTTCCCTCCTGAAATTATATCGGATTCCATTTTTGCCGCCCAAGAGGCGCGGCGAATCGCGCGGAGGGAACTGCAAGCCCTGTGCCTTTGCATCTCCACAGCCTGGGTCAGAAGGGCATCTTCAGCGGGAGGGGATAGAAAAGAAGCGAAAGACGCGTGAGGCTGCTGGGCGAATTCTTGAGAAATCGGCTTTAGGCTCGACGCAAACGCACGGTGAGCGGGCCCGGCATCCTCGGTTTAGAACTCAGCGCTCCGGCCGGAGGCGACAATTCGCAAGGGGGTCTCAACCAAGGTAAAAAATGAACAGCCGTATTGGCGGGATAGCCATGAGAAGAAATTCTGAGCGGGGATGGCGAGGCCGGTCAAGAGGCAAGCTCGAGGCGGCGGGACAAGGCTCCCGACTAGATTCCCGGCGGTTCAGAAAAACGCTCAGTCGACAATCTTCAAGGGCGCCGTCGTCTTGATTTTGCCGGTCCACAGCTTGTAGGCCATGGTTCTTCTCTGGGTCCTTGCGCCGCCGTCCGCCCCCCATTCTCTTTGGGTGTTCGTGTAGGTGATGGTGACCGTGTGTCTGCCAGCCGGCGGCATGAGGAACGATTCCGGAGAAAACTCCAATGTCCACGGCCGGCTCTCCCCCGGCTGGAGTTCATTGAAATCCGCACGTGCGCCGGCGAATCCCTTGCGTTTGAAGAGGATTTCCCCATTGGACGCTATCCGGATCTGGGAGGCGGCCACTCGAAGATAAACCGTCTCGGAACTCCTGTTGAGGAAAGTGAGGGTGAGTTTGATGGGTTCCCCGACCCGGTATTCCGGCTTGTCAAAGAAAGCACTCAATCCCAGCGGTTCATCCTGAGCCGTCGAAACCGAAAAAAAGAAAAGCACAGTGAAAATACTTCGGAAGAGTGTTTTCATGTGGACCTCCTCGGCAAACTTCACTCGGGGGGTCGAAAACTGATTTTCGGCCTTTCCGGGCAAATCGTCGGATCGAGCCGCAGATGGGGGTGTTCGCTCGCACAAGCCGGGACGGGGCGATCGAAGGCGTCTGGAGAGACGGCCTCTTCCCACCCGGCCCGGTCAAGGACAACTTTTCACCGTCGATATGTCGGCTTCTGTCGGGTGCTGCGAAACAAAGGGCGGCCCCGGGAAGATCACCGCACCCCTGGACCGAAAGGATTGATTCGGGGGAAAAAAGGATGAGGCTTCTTTCGTAAGCCTACGATTTTCTGTGGTAGCGGGGGGAGGATTTGAACCTCCGACCTTCGGGTTATGAGCCCGACGAGCTACCAGGCTGCTCCACCCCGCACCAATGCTCTGAATATATCTGCAGCAAAGGCCCGCGTCAAGAACTCTTTTTTCTCAGGATTGCGCGAGCTTTCCCAGCGCGGCCACGAGCGCTTCCAACCTCCCCGGGGGGCAGTGAAGATGGATTCTCTTGGTTCGCGACGATGCCCCGGCGACGATCGAGACGGCGGATGGGGGCAGGCGGAGTTCCTTGGCAAGGAGGCGGATCAGGGCCTGGTTCGCCCGGCCTTCGATGGGGGGGGCTGTCACCCGGACTTTCAGCGCTTCCCCGTGGAGGCCGGAGATCAGATCGCGCGAGGCCCCGGGCTGGAGATGGATATTGACGATGAGGCCGTGGGGGCATGCGCTGTAGAACGGCATCGTTCATCCCGAAGGGGCGTTCAGGTGTTGCGGATTTTCTCGATCAGCCGAGTGGAAGAGATGTTCTCCTCGAAGGGGATGAGGACGACTCGGCCACCCCAGGACTCGACGAGCGCGCCTCCGACAACGGGCTTATTCCCGTAGTCGCCGCCCTTGGTCAGGACATCGGGCCGCAGGGCCGCGATGACCGCCTCGAGCTCGCCGGTCGAAAAGACCAACACGTAGTCGACGCTGTCCAGGGCGGCGAGCAAGCGCACCCGCTGCTCGACGCCGATCACCGGGCGCCCCGGGCCTTTGAGGGCGCGGACCGAAGCATCGTCGTCCACGGCGACGATCAGGAGGTCGCCCAGCGCGCGGGAGGCGGCAAGCAGGCGGATATGCCCGGCATGCAACAGGTCGAAGCAGCCGTTCGTGAAGACGAGGCGCTTGCCCTGGCGACGGAGATCGGCGCAGATACCCGCCAGGATCTCGAGGCTTTTTCGCTTGCGGGCAGCCGGATCGGCCTTTTCGCTGAGTTCGACCGCCAGCTCCTCGCGGGTTGCCGTTTCCGTCCCGATCTTTCCGACCACGATGCCGGCCGCGGCGTTGGCGATTTCGATGGCCCGGGGCAGGGGGAAGCCGCTGGCGAGCGCGAGCGTGACGGCGGCGGCGGCGGTGTCGCCCGCGCCGGAGACATCGAACACCTGCCGGGGACGCGTGGTGAATCGCCGCGGCTTCTCACCCCGGGAAAAGAGCACCATTCCTTCCGCCCCGCAAGTGACGAGAATGTGCTCGACCCCCACGGTATCGACAAGCCGGGTGCCGGCGGAGAAGAGAGCCTGATCGCCCTTCGTTTCGACCCCGGCGGCGAGGAGCGCTTCGGCGCGGTTCGGCGTGAGCAGCGTGAATCCCGCGTATTTCGAGAAATCCCGGCCCTTGGGATCTGCGACCGCAGGCGCGCCGCGACGCCGGGCGCGGCTGGCGAGTTCCGCACACAGCTCGGGGACGGCGACGCCCTTGCCGTAATCCGAGAGCAGCACCGCGTCGACCCCGTCGGAAACGGCCGCCGTGCGCGCGAGGATCTCTTCCCAGAGCGCCCTGCTCAGGCTTTCGGTTTCCTCGCGGTCGATGCGCAACAGCTGTTGCCCCCCGGCGAGGACCCGGGACTTGCGAACGGTCGGGCGACCCGGATCGATCAGCACGGCGTTGCGCTCGACCCCCAGGGCGTCGAGCGTCGCGATGAGCTTGCTGCCTTCCTCGTCGGCCCCGACGACCCCGGCCAGAGCGACTTTCGCCCCCAAAGCGGCGAGGTTGCGTGCGGCATTGGCCGCCCCGCCGGGGCGGGACTCGGTATCCTCCAGCCGGACCACGGGGACCGGGGCTTCCGGGGAGATCCTCTCGACAGATCCCCACAAGTATTCATCGAGCATGAGATCGCCCACGACGAGGATGCGGCGGTGTTTGAAGGCGGAGAGGTCGAGGCTCATGGGTTCGACGGGGAATGACCGGTAGAGGAGATTCCGGCGATGAGCTCGCGGATGAAGGATGGCGGCCGGACCACGCGCCCGGTGGGGTCCACGAAGGCATGGTGGGTGAAGCCTTCGGCAAGGAGCTCCATGCCCTCCTTGCGATAGAGCCGGTACTGAAAACGAATGCCGCCGCGGACGGTGGGGTCCAGACCCGTCTCGATGACCAGCAGATCGTCATAGCGCGCGGGGGCGTGGTAGCGCGCCCCGCACTCGGCGACCGGCAGGAAAAAGCCGCGCTCCTCGATCTCGCGGTAGGTGAGGCCGAGGGCGCGGAAGAACTCGCTGCGGCCGATCTCGAACCAGCGGAAGTAATTCCCGTAGTAGGCCTGTCCCATGCGGTCGGTGTCGCCGTAGATGACGCGGGTTTCGCTGCGATGGATCATGGCTCCTCCCGCGTGAGGATGCCACCGATGAGCCGCGCGAGAGCCGGGTAGTCTTCGGCGACCGGAAGCGAAGGGTACTCGCTGCGCACCGCGGCGGGGGGGCGGAAGAGAATCCCGTGATCCGCGGTCGTCAGCATGCGGACGTCGTTGTAGGAGTCGCCGACCGCGATCACGCGATAGTTGAGCCCCTGCATGGCGAGCGCGACTTTGCGTTTCCCGTCCTCCTGCCGGAGGCGATAGCCGGTGACCTTTCCATCGGGGGCGACCTCGAGGCGGTTGCACAGCAGGGTGGGGAAATTCAACTTCGCGATCAGGGGCCCGGCGAACTGGGTGAAGGTGTCCGAGACGATGAGCACGGGAATGCGGCGCCTCAGGTCGTCGAGAAACTCCCGCGCGCCGGGAAGGGGCTCCATGCGGGAAATCACGGCCTGGATGTCGCGGAGGCGCAGCCCGTGACGGTCCAGGATCTCGAGCCGCCGGCGCATCAGGGCGTCGTAGTCGGGGACGTCGCGCGTCGTGAGCCGCAGCTCGGCGATTCCGGTCTCTTCGGCGAAGCGGATCCAGATCTCGGGGACGAAGACCCCTTCCAGGTCGAAGCAGGCCAGGTGCATGGTGCGCAGGCTCCCCTCTTCAGGATTCGAGCGTCTCGTCTTCGATGCGGATCAGCACCGGCGGGGCGGCCGAGACCTCCAGCCGCGCGATCTCCTCGAGCGCGCGCTTCACGTCGGCCTCGCGGGCGCGGTGGGAGAGCATGACGACCGGGACCGCGCCGCCGCTGCGGCGGCCCTTCTGCTGCACGGACTGGATGCTGATCCCGTGGCGGCCGAGGATTCCCGCGATCGCGGAGAGGACGCCGGGACGATCGAGCGCCGTGAAGCGGAAGTAGTAGTGGGAAGAGATCTCCACGATCGGGACGACCGGGATTTCGCGGAGGAACCCTTCGACGAAAGCGAGCGGCGGGATGCGTCCCGGCGAGCCGTGCAGGATGTTGCGGGCGAGGTCGACGAGATCGGAGACCACCGCGCTCGCCGTGGGCATCATGCCCGCCCCGCGGCCGTAGAGCAGGATGTCCCCGGTTGCGTCGCCCGCGACCGTCACCGCGTTCAGGGTGCCGTTCACGCTGGAGAGGAGATTTTCGAAGGGGATCATCGTCGGGTGCACGCGGATCTCGACCGCGTCCGCAAGCCGCTTGCTGATCGCCAGCAGCTTGATGCGGTAACCGAACTGCCCGGCGAAGTCGATGTCGAGGGGCGTGATGTGCGAGATGCCTTCGATGAAGACGTCCTCGAGGTTGATGCGCATGCCGTAGGCGAGCGCGCTCAGGATGGCGATCTTGTGGGCCGTGTCGTGCCCTTCGATGTCGAGCGTGGGGTCGGCCTCGGCGTAGCCCTCGCGCTGCGCCTGGGCGAGGGCCGCGGCGAATTCGATCCCCTCGTCGGTGATGCGCGAGAGGATGTAGTTGCAGGTGCCGTTGAGGATCCCCACGATGGAGTGGATCCGGTTGCCGGCGAGGGACTCGCGCAGCGTCTTGATGATCGGCATGCAGCCGCCGACGCTCGCCTCGAAATAGAGGTCGACCCCCTGGCGGGCGGCCGCGGCGAAGAGCTCGTTGCCGCAGGCGGCGATCAACGCCTTGTTCGCCGTGACGACGTGCTTGCCGCGCTCGATCGCCTCGAGAATGAACTGTCGGGCGACGCCGGTCCCGCCGATCATCTCGACCACGATTTCGATCTCCGGGTCCTCGAGAACCCGGCGGGCGTCGGCGACGAGGACTCCCTCCGGGAAGGCGACGCCCCGGTCGCGCGCGGTATCGAGGTCGGCGACCCGGCGCAGGTGAAGGTCGGCTCCCAGGCGGGCCGAGATCACCTCGCGACGCTCGAGCAGCAACTTGGCGACACCGGTTCCCACCGTGCCGCAGCCGAGAAGACCCACTTGAATCTGGCGCATGGTTTCGGGCTCTTTCGTTTTCGAGGAAGAGGGGCGATCGGCGGCGGCTCAGAGGATGCGCCGAATACCGCGGACCGCCTGGTTGATGCGCATGGGGTTTTCGATCAGCGCAAAGCGGACGAACTCATCGCCGTATTCCCCGAAGCCGAGCCCGGGGGATACGGCGACCCCGGCCTCACGGATCAGAAACTTCGAGAATTCGACCGACCCCATGGCCCGGTACTTTTCGGGGATCCGGCCCCAGACGAACATCGTGCCGCGGGGCTTGGGGATCTTCCACCCCGCGCGGCCGAGCCCGCGGATCAGGGCGTCGCGGCGCTCGCGGTAGGTCTCGCGGATCTCCTGGACGCAGTCCTCCGGGCCGTTGAGCGCGATGATCGCCGCGATCTGAATCGGCTGGAACACCCCGTAGTCGAGGTAGCTCTTGATGCGTTTCAGGGCGGCCACGGTCTCGGGGTTGCCGCAGCAGAACCCCAGACGCCAGCCCGCCATGCTGTAGCTCTTGGAAAGGGAGAAGAATTCGACCCCCACCTCCTTCGCCCCGCGGGCCTGGAGGAAGCTCGGCGCCGTGTAGCCGTCGAAGACGAGGTCCGCGTAGGCGAAATCGTGGATGACGAGGATCTCGTGCTCGCGGGCGAAGGCGACCACTTTTTCGAAAAAGTCGAGCGTGACCACCTCGGTCGTGGGGTTGTGGGGATAGCTCAGGATGAGCAGCTTCGGCCGCGGCCAGGTCTGTTTCGTCGCCTGGAGCAGATTTTCGAAAAAATCCTCCTCCGGCCCCAGCGGGATCCCGCGCACCTCGCCCCCGGCGATGATGGCGGAATAGGGGTGGATGGGGTAGGTCGGGTTGGGGGTGAAGACGACATCCCCCGGGCCCACGGCGACCAGGACGAGGTGGGAAAGCCCTTCCTTCACCCCGATCGTGACGATGGCCTCGGTTTCGGGGTCGATGTCGACGTCGAAGCGGCGTTTGTACCAGGCGGAGATCGCATGGCGCAGCTTGGTGATGCCCATCGAGGCGGAATAACGGTGGTTCTGGGGCTTGCGCGCGGCCTCGACCAGCTTGTTCACGATGTGCGGGGGGGTGGGCAGGTCGGGGTTCCCCATCCCCAGGTCCACGATGTCCTTCCCGGCCCGGCGCGCCTCCATCTTGATCTGGTTCACGGTGGCGAACACGTAGGGCGGCAGTCGGTCGAGTCTGGCGAAGCGGTTGCGCATGGGATGGCCTCTTCGAACCCGTCGGAAATAAATTTTGACTTTTACGCCGCGATTCTATATTTTTCAAGAATTTTTCAACCTCCAAGGAGACCTCATGGACAAGCCGCTGACCTACTCCGAGGCGGGTGTCGACATTGAAAAAGCCAATACGCTGGTTTCCACGATCGCGCAGATCATCCAGCAGACCCGTCGACCCGGGGTCGTGAGCGAAATCGGCGGCTTCGCCGGGCTGTTTTCGATCGAACACCTGGTCTCGCGCATGAAGCACCCGGTGCTCGTGAGCTCCACCGACGGGGTCGGGACCAAGCTCAAGATCGCCTTCCTGATGGATCGGCACGACACGATCGGCATCGATCTCGTCGCCATGTGCGTGAACGACATCCTCGTTCAGGGGGCCAAGCCGCTCTTCATGCTCGACTATCTCGCCGCGGGAAAGCTCGAGCCGGCGCGGGTCGAGGCCGTGATCCGCGGTATCGCCGAGGGCTGCCGCCAGGCGCGCTGCGCCCTGATCGGCGGCGAGACGGCGGAGATGCCCGGGATGTACGCACCGGGCGAGTACGATCTCGCGGGCTTCGTCGTCGGGATCGTCGACAACGCCGACATCATCGACGGCACCGCCATCCGCGTCGGCCATCGGCTGATCGGGATCGCCTCGAGCGGGCTGCACAGCAACGGCTACTCGCTCGTGCGCAAGATCTGCTTCGAGCGGCTGAAACTCTCCCCCGATGCCTACATCGCCGAGCTCCAGACGACGCTCGGCGAGGAGTTGCTCCGGCCCACCCGGATCTACACCGACACGGTGTCCGCGCTGCAGAAGGATCTTCCGCTCCACGGGCTGGCCCACATCACCGGCGGGGGCCTCGTGGACAACATCGTCCGCGTCGTCCCCCAGGCCTTCAGCGTTCTCATCCGCCGCGGAAGCTGGCCCGTCCCGGCGGTGTTCTCCTTCCTGCAGCAGGCCGGCCAGGTGAGCGAATTCGAGATGCTCCGCACCTTCAACAACGGCATCGGCCTCGTGGCGATCGTCCCCCCGGAAGCCGAAAGGGATACGATCGACCGGCTGCGGGCGATGAACGAGGGTGCCTGGACGATCGGCGAGATCGTGGAGCGACGCGAGGGGGCCGAGAGGCTCGTCTGGGCCTGAGACCGGACGCGGCCATGATCGTTCTGGGCATCGAATCCTCCTGCGACGACACGGCCGCGGCCGTGGTCGAAGACGGCCCCCGGGTGCTTTCCTCGATCGTCGCCTCCCAGGTCGAGACCCACCGCCCCTTCGGCGGCGTCGTGCCGGAGCTCGCCTCCCGCCGCCACATCGAAGCCATATCCGCGGTGGTGGAAGAAGCGATCCTCCAGGCCGGAATCCGGCCGGAAGCGATCGCCGCCGTCGCGGCCACCCGCGGCCCCGGACTCGTCGGCTCGCTCCTCGTCGGGTTTTCCTTCGCCAAGGGGTTTGCCTGGGCCCGCGGCCTGCCGCTCGCGGGGGTAAACCACCTCGAGGCCCACATCCATTCCCTCTTCCTGGAGGGCCAGGTCCCCGAATACCCTTTGGTTTCGCTGCTGGTCTCGGGCGGCCACACGGCGCTCTACCTCGTCTCCTCCCCTTTCGCGATGGAGCTCCTCGGGCAGACCCGGGACGATGCCGCCGGCGAAGCCTTCGACAAGGTGGCCAAGATGCTCGGCCTCGGCTATCCCGGCGGGCCGGTGATCGAGAAACTCGCCCGCCGCGGCGACCCGCGTCGCTTTCCCTTCCCCCGGCCCGCTCTCGAACAGCCCGGGTTCGATTTCAGCTTCAGCGGCATCAAGACGGCGGTGGGCCGCCTGATCGAACGACGGAAGCCCCTGTCGGAAGGGGAGGCTTCCGATCTGGCGGCCTCCTTTCAAGAGGCCGTGGTCGAGGTGCTCGTCGCCAAGCTCCTGCGGGCGGCGGAGGCGAAAGGATGCCCGCGGATCGCCGTCGTCGGCGGGGTCGCCGCCAACACCCCGCTGCGGGAAAGGGTTGCAGCCGCGGCGCACGACCTCGGCCTCGCATCCTTTATCCCCCCGCCGCGCTGGTGCGGCGACAACGCGGCGATGGTCGCGGCCGCCGGACTGCATCTTTTGCGCGCAGGCCATCGCTGCGGGCCGGAGAGCGACGTCTTCTCGCGGAACGGCTGAAAGACCCCCCCGCTTGGCGACAACGCGCCGCCTTTTGCCCGTTAGGCCAGGACGCGCTTGGCGGCCAGGATGCGCTCGATCGATTCGAAGGCGGACTCCCGCATCCGCGCCTCCCCCCGCTGCAGTTCCGCGACGAGCACGGCATGGGCCCGGGCGATGCGTTCGGTGCCGCGGCAGACGAGCAGGAGGTCGACACCTGCGCGGAACGCCCGGCGCACGGCCTCCTCGAGGGAAAAGACGCGGGCGACGGCCCCCATGTTCAGATCGTCGGTGAGCGCAAGCCCCCCATACCCCAGTCGTTGTCGCAGGAGCCCCCGGGCCACGGCGGCGGAGAGGCTGGCCGGGCATTGCGCGTCAAGCCGGGGGTAGAGGACATGGGAAATCATGATCCCGGCCGCCCCGCAGGCGACGGCGGCGCGAAACGGGGGGAGCTCGCAGGACTCGAGGCCGTCGAGGTCCTCGGCAAGCACCGGGAGGTCCTCGTGCGAGTCGAGCCGGGTGCGCCCGATTCCGGGAAAGTGCTTGGCGACGGAGAGGATGCCGCGCGATTGCAGGCCGCGGATCACGGCGACGCCCAGGCGGGCGACGGCCTGCGGATCGGAGCCGAGGGCGCGGCCTTCCATCACGCTTCCGAACCCGGCCGGTGCCACATCGAGCACGGGGGCGAGGTTCATGTTGATGCCGACGGCGCCCAGCTCGGCGGCCGTGATCGCGGCGAAGCGTTCTGCTTCCGCCAGAGAGGCGATCGGCGGTGTTTCCGGAAACTGGGTGAACGGCGGGGGGAGCCGCGCGACCCGTCCGCCTTCCTGGTCGACGGCGACGAAGAGGGGGGGGATTCCGATCCCCGCCGCGAAGTCCTGTAACGCCGCGGTCAGTTCCCGGACCTGCCCCGGCGTTTCGATGTTGCGGCGGAAGAGGATGACGCCCGCCGGCTGGAAGGAGCGGATCAACGCGCGAAGCTCAGGGTCGAACCGAACCCCTTCGAAGCCGACGAGCAGCCTCTGGCCGGCGAGCCCTGCGATGCTCCATGTCCCGGGATTCATGGGATCGTTGCATACCACGACTCCGGTGAAGCCGGCAAAGTGCGGGGGCGGATCAAGAGGCTGGCCCGGCCGCGGCTCCGGCCAAGGAGGCGGCGAGCGGCCAGGAGAGCTCACCCTCGATCAGCCCGGGGGCGCACACCAGGCCGAGGGCCTCTTTCGCCGCGACGGGGGGCGAGTAATAGAACCCCTGCCCGAAGTCGCAGCCGAAGTCGAGCAGGATGCGGTGCTGCTCGGGGGTTTCGATCCCCTCGGCGACCACGGTCAAGTTCAGCTTGTGGGCGAGCGAGACGATCGCCTCCACGATGTTGCGGTTGTCGCCGGAGGCGAGATGGATGCGGGAGATGAAACTGCGGTCGATCTTCAGAATGTCGATCGGGAGCCGCTGCAGGTAGGCGAGCGAGGAATAGCCGGTTCCGAAGTCGTCGATGGCGATGCGGATGCCGTGGTCGCGCAGCCGCTGGGCGAGTCGGACGGCTTCCTCCGTATCCTCCATGAGGGCCGACTCGGTGATTTCCAGGCGCAGGAGCGAGGCGGGGATTTCGGCTTCGGCGAGCCTCTCCAGCACTTCGTCGAGGAGGCCGGGCTGGAGAAAGTGGCGGCTCGAAATGTTGACGCTCACGCTGAGATCCGCGCCGGCCCCCGCGCGGCGATACCAGTCGCGGGCGTCGCGGCAGGCCTGTTCGACGATCAGCCTGGTGAGGGGCAGGATGAGGCCGGTCTCCTCCGCGATGGCGATGAACTGGCCGGGGGGAACGGTCCCCCGGTCGGGGTGGCGCCAGCGCACGAGGGCCTCGAAGCCGGCGATCGAGCCGGTCTTGAGGCGCACGATCGGCTGATAGACATTGCAGAACTGGCTGCGGTCGATCGCCTTGCGCAGATCGGTCTCCTGCTGGAGCTGAAGCCGCGCCTTCTCGTGCAGGCCCCGGTCGAAAAGCTGGATCCGCCCCCGGCCCCGTTCCTTGGCGTGATACATGGCGGCGTCCGCGTCCCGGATGATCGCATCGGGCTGGTCGTAGCCCGAGGTTTCGAGCAGCATGCCGAAACTCGCCGCCGCGAACACTTCACGGCCTCGCAGAACGAAGGGCTCGCGCAGCGACGCCTGGAGCCGTTCGGCGATTTCCTGAGCGGCCTCGGGGCGGTCGAGGTCCTCGAGCAGCACCACGAACTCGTCACCCCCCAGTCGGGCGAGGACGTCGGTTTCCCTCAACCCGCTGCGGATGCGGTCGGCGAAGGCGATCAGCAACTCGTCCCCCGCGCTGTGGCCCAAGCTGTCGTTCACGAGCTTGAAGCGGTCGATGTCGAGGTAGATCACGGCGAAACGGTAATCGGGCTTGCGCTTGCCGCGTTTGATCGCCATCGCGAGGTGCTCGAGAAAGAGAGCGCGGTTGGGAAGGCGGGTAAGCGAATCGTGGAAAGCTTGGAAGGAGATCCGCCGCTCCGCCTCCTTCAGCTCGGTCACGTCGGCGAAGGTGGCGACGCTCGCCCGGCTTTCCGGGATGGGGGCCAGCGTGACCAGAACATCGCGGGCGTTTTCATCCCGGCCGCGGAACCGGCAGCTGAACTGCCGGCCGAAGAGGGCGGCGAGCCCCGGCGCAGCGCCCGATCCCAGTTCCTCGATCCGACGGCGGCTGGAGTCGTCGATGAACTCCAGCCATGTTTTCCGCTGCAGGAGCTCGCGGGGGCGGTAGCCGGACATGGCGAGAAAACGCGAATTTGCAAGCGAAATGCGCATGTCCTCTTCGACGATGATCGTCGCGGCGCCTGTGTTTTCGAAGATGGTGCGGTATTTCATCTCCGAGCAGCGCAACGCGTCGGTCCGCTCGCGGATCTTCTGCTCGAGGGTTTGGTTCGCCTCCTGGAGCTTGCGGTTCGAGGTGTTGACGCTGTGGACGAGGATCTGCGTGCAGCCGCTGATGAAAACGATGACCGCCACGGTCAAAAGGGAGGAGGGCTGGATGCCGCGCAGCGAGGCGTCGATGTACAGATAGGTCAGCGCGGCCCCCGAGCCGATGATCAACAGCCCGATGCGATCCAGCAGGTTGACGGGTCTGACGGGTGGCTCTTCCATAACCTGGGCGGCGGTCCGGTCCGGTTCACTCCGCCTCTGTTTTCTGACTATCGCCCGGGTGGAGCCGGATCTTGAGGGCTTTGAGCGAACGCTTCGTCCCGCCCGTCTCGGGCAAAAAAAAAGACAGAGCCCGCTTGCCCTGTCTTTTTCTTCCGGCTTCCCCTGATGCCGTTGTTCTCGTGGGGTGTCTTCTCAGACCCTTGCGGTGGAAGCCCTCCAGAAAAGATGCACGCACACCCGAGAAGCCATTTGCCCTATTCCCATACAAAACCCATGCCAGACGGTGCCGTGTTTTTCAAAGCAATATTTTCCGGGGGTTGGAAGAAGACGTGCGCGGAAGCCGGCGGGTTCGAAAGCCGGCCGACTGTCAGAATTTTGACTTTTCGTGCGCGGCGGGGGCTTTACCCTCGCCCAGCTGGTAGAAACGCACGGCACGCCGGTGCTCCTCGTAAGTGGTGGAAAAATGATGCGTGCCGTCGTTGCGGGAAACGAAATAGAGAAAGGGGCTTTCTGGGGGGAACAAGGCCGCTTGAAGCGACGCTTTCCCCGGGTTGGCGATCGGGCCTGGAGGCAGCCCGCGGATGATGTAGGTGTTGTAGGGGGTCGGGGTTTCGAGGTGCCGGCGGGTGAGGTTGCCGTCGAAATCGCGGATGCCGTAGATCACGGTGGGGTCGGTCTCGAGACGCATGCCGCGCTTGAGGCGGTTGTGGAACACGGCCGCAATCAGCGGCCGTTCGGCGGGGTCGGCGGTTTCCTTTTCGATGATCGAGGCGAGGGTGACCACCTCATGCCGGCTCAGGCCCAGCCGCGAGGCCTGCTCATCCCATTCCGGCGGGTAGGCGGCGCGAAAGCGCGCGACCATCGCTTCCAGGATCGCCCGCGCGCCGGCCCCGCGGGGGAAAAAATAGGTTTCGGGAAAGAGATAGCCCTCCACGCTCTCGGCGGGGATGCCGAGCTGTTTGGCCAGAGCGGGATCGCGGGCGAGTCCCTCGAACTCCGCGGCGGCGGCCAGGCCTGTTTTCTCGACGATGACGGCGATCTGGGAGAGGGTCAAGCCTTCGGGAACCGTGAGCCGATACAGGCGAACCTGCCCTCGAAGGAGCCGGCCGAGGATCTCCCGGGGGGAAAGGGAGGGGGAAAAGGCGTATTCCCCCGCCTGAAGGCGCCGCTCGGCCCCCTCGAGGCGCGCGAGCAGTCGAAAACCGAGTTCGCTGCGGATCAGGCCCCGCGCCTCGAGGCGACGGGCGATGTCTACCAGCGGCTCTCCGGGCTCGACGACGAAAGACTCGGCCGACGCCTGCCCGCCTGCCGGGCTGTCGAAATGGCGTTCCAGGGCCAGCCGGGCCACGACACCGAAAGCCCCCGCGAGCACCCCGAGGGTCGCCAGCGCGATCCAGACTCTTCTTTGCTTCATGGGGCCAGGTTCGCGGTCGTTCGGGCGGCGTTTTTGCAGGGCGGGCCCGCCCTGCGCCCGGCCAATAGTTAACCACGCGGCGTGGGGGCTGTCAAAGAATGAGGGAAAACATTTGTTGACAATCGGGGAGCGGACGGACTAAACTTCCGTTTCTGTATCCCTTCGCTCGTGTTTCGGATCACGACAGGGTCAGGGCGGCCGTGAGGGGGATCCTTCCTCCGCCGCCCCCGGATCAACACCCCATACGCGCTTTTTTTTATTCGAGGACCCGGCGATGGCCAAGCCGAAGCTGAAACGGCATCTCATCAACCGCGACTGGTGCAAGGGTTGCGGAATCTGTGTCGAGCTCTGCCCCAAGCACGTTCTCGAGCTCGACGAACAGGACAAGGTCAGCGTTGTGCGACCGCAGGATTGCATCTGCTGCCGGTTGTGCGAGCTGCGTTGCCCGGATTTCGCGATCGAGGTGGAGACGGAGGAATGAGGCGGCCATGAGCAAGACCGTGAAATTCGTTCAGGGCAACGAAGCCTGCGTCGAAGGGGCCTTGTACGCGGGGCTCAACTTCTACGCCGGCTATCCGATCACGCCCTCCACGGAGATCGCCGAGCTTCTCTCCCTCAAGCTTCCCCAGCGGGGAGGGAAGTTCATCCAGATGGAAGACGAGATCGCCTCGCTCTGTGCGATCATCGGCGCCTCCCTCACCGGCTGCAAGGTGATGACCGCAACCAGCGGCCCGGGGTTTTCGCTCATGCAGGAGGCCCTGGGTTACGCCATCATGGCCGAGATCCCCTGCGTGATCGTCGATGTGCAGCGGGGCGGGCCGTCGACCGGCATCCCCACCCACGTGAGTCAGGGGGACGTGAACCAGGCCCGCTGGGGGACGCACGGCGATCACTCGATCATCACCCTCACCGCCTCCAATCACCAGGACGTCTTCGCCATCACCGTCGAGGCCTTCAACCTCTCGGAAACCTACCGCACACCGGTGATCCTGCTCTTCGACGAGGTCGTGGCCCACATGCGCGAAAAGCTGATTCTTCCCGAGCCCGGAGAGCTGCATACGGTCGAGCGGCTCAAGACCTCGGTGAAAGAGGGGGTCGACTACCATCCCTATCTCCCGCGCGAGGACGGAAGGCTCCCCATGTCCGACTTCGGCGGGGTGCATCGCTACAACGTCACCGGGCTCGTCCACGACATGTGGGGTTTCCCCTCGACGGAACCGCGCGTGGTCCACGGGCTGCTCCGCCACCTGGTCGACAAGATCGAAAACCGCGCCCACGAACTCGCCCGGTACAAGGAGTTCCACCTCGAGGACGCCGACATCGTGCTCATCTCCTACGGCTCCTCCGCCCGTTCGGCGCGGCACATCGTCGAGGAACGCCGCTCCCGGGGCGAGCGGCTGGGGTTGCTCGAGTTGCAGACGCTCTGGCCCTTTCCCGCCGACATTGTCCGCACCCGCTGTTCCCGGGCGCGCGCGGTGGTGGTGGTCGAAATGAACATGGGGCAGCTGCTCCCCTCGGTGAAACTCGCGGTGGAGCGGCCCGATCGGGTCTTCCTCGCCAACCGCATCGACGGCGTGTTCATCACGCCGGCCGACATCCACAACATCCTGCGCATCATTCAAGGCAGAGGGGTGTGACGATGGCCGTCAAAGATTATCTGCGGGAACGCTTCTTCCCCCACCTGTGGTGCCCGGGCTGCGGGCACGGCGAGGTTCTCGGGGGGATGATCCGGGCGATCGAGCGGCTCGGGCTGAAGAAGAACGACATCGTCATGGTCTCCGGGATCGGCTGCTCCTCGCGGATCGTGGGCTACGTCGACTTCCACACCATGCACACGATCCACGGCCGGGCGCTCGCTTTCGCCACCGGCGTCAAGCTCGCCCGGCCCGAGCTGACCCTGATCGTCCCCATGGGCGACGGGGATGCACTGGCGATCGGGGGAAACCACTTCATTCACGCCGCACGCCGCAACATCGACATCACGGCGATCGTGATGAACAACCGCATTTACGGCATGACGGGCGGGCAGTTTTCCCCGCTTTCGGGGATCAATGTGAGCGCCACGACCGCCCCCTACAAGACGATCGACAAGAGCTTCGATATCGTGGAACTGGCGCGTGCCGCGGGCGCCACCTTCGTCGCGCGGTCGACCACCTACCACGCCCAGCACCTGAGCGAGGTGATCGAGAAGGCGATCCGCCACCGGGGCTTTTCGGTCGTCGAGGTCCTCACCCAGTGCCCGACCTATTTCGGGCGCAAGAACCGGATCGGGGATGCGCCCGAAATGGTCAAATGGCTCAAGGACCACACGACGCCGGTCGGGTCCAAGGCGAAACAGGAAAACCCGGAGTTGATCGAACGCGGCATTTTCGTCGACGTCGAGGCCCCGGAGTATTGCGAAGAATACAGCAGGCTGGTCGAGCGCGCGATGGGAGGAAGCCGGTAATGGAACGCTGCAGGCTCGTCTTTTCCGGCTCCGGTGGCCAGGGGGTCATCACGGCGGCCATCATCCTGGCCGAGGCGGCGGTGCTGCACGAGGGCTTGAACGCCGTACAATCGCAGTCTTACGGGGCAGAGGCCCGGGGAGGGGCGACCCGCTCGGATGTGATCATCGCCGACACCCCCATCTACTACCCGAAGGTGCTGCAGCCGAACGTGCTCGTCTGCCTCACCCAGGAGGCCTACAACAAGTTTTCCTCGATCATCCGCCCCGGGGGGCTGCTGATCACCGACAGCCGCTATGTCAAGATCCAGCGCAAGGTGGACGCCCTGCAACGCGAGCTGCCGCTCTACCGCTCGGTGATGGAGGTGATCGGTCGGCCGATCGTCTTCAACATCTGCATGCTGGGTGCGCTTGTGGCGCTGACCGATCTGGTCCGCCCCGAGTCCATCCTCAAGGTGCTCGAGAGCCGCGTTCCCCCCGACTTTCTCGAGATGAACCGCAAGGCCCTCGAGCTCGGCATGGAGCTCGGCAAAAACGCGCGGGGCTGAAGCCTTTCAGTCGCCGTCGGCCACGGCCCGCACGAACAGCCGGGCGCGTGCATCCAGCCAGGACACGAACCCCGCCTCCAGGTCCACGAACCACGCCGCCGTGAAAGACCGGCGGTCGCAGCTCCAGAGCGTTTTTTGACGGCGGTCAAAAAGCGGCGCGGCGCAAAAGTCCGCTCCGTGCGGGGTGGGCGCGACGAGGGTGAGCAATTCCTCGACCGTCGGAAGCCTCCACGCGGCGATGCCGGCGAAACCCTCGCGGTTCAGCGCTTCGACATACGCACGGGCCTCCCGCCAGTTGACCGGGTAGGGGCTCCCCCCGCGCTGCCAGAGGAGCCCGCTTGCGACGTCGCGCAGCAATCGCCGCCCCGCCGGTTCGAAGGCGTGGCCGGCGTACGATCGCGGGCGGCGGATCTCGTCTAGCCCGAAGCGGTCCTGTGCCTCCGCGGGGGCGATTTTCAGGGGCCGGGAGCGCGGCCGGGCGGCCGCCGCCCCTCGGCCGGCGGCGGCGGCGACGAGCGGCGCGTAGGCGCACGTGCGCTCCCTTCGCTCCCGCCAGGCGGCCTCGAGCGCCCCCAGCGCCTCGCTCACCCCGGTTGCGGAGGGGAACCTCCCTTGCGGGTCGGGGGCGAGGAGCCGATCGAAAAAGGCGCCCCAGTCATCGTCCAAGTCGGGGTTCAAGAGCGGGGCCGCCTTGCCCGGGTCGGGGCCGGGGAGCCTGCCGGTCAACAGGCGGTAAAGGGTCACCCCGAAGGCGTACAGGTCGGCCCGGGCATCCGCCGACTCGGGGTCCCGTTCCTGCTCCGGGGCGGCATACCAGGGGGAGCCGACATTCAGCTGGGAGGGCCGCCGCCTGCGTTCGCCGCGCAGCCGGGAGAGCCCGAAGTCGGCGATCCGGACCGCTCCGTGTTCATCGAGCAGCAGATTGAAGGGCTTGATGTCGAGGTGCACGATCCCGTGGTGGTGCAGGCAGGCAAGCCCGTCCAGGGTTTCCCGCGCGATCTCCAGGGCGCGGTCGATGCGCAGGATGCGCGAGGGCAGTTCGGCCTGCGGGCGCTCCCCGATCAGGAGGCCCACGTTCAGAAAGTGATGGTCCATCACGGCGAAGGGCCGGCCGTCGGCCTCGTCGTAATCATGGACCGAGAGCAGGTGGGGATGGCTCAGCTGCGCCATCTTCACGACCTCACCGAGGAACATCTCGCGCAGGGTGTCCTCCCCGAGCAGGCGGACCAACAGGGGATCGGGCTCGAGCCGCTTCAACGCCGCCGTGCGGCCGATCGGCGGCAGTTCGACCAGATAGACGCGGCCCATGCCGCCGCGGCCGAGGAGGCCGCGGACGATGTAACGTCCGATCCGTTTCATCGGCAGAGCCTTCGTGCGTGTTCCGGCGGCAACCCCCGGGCGAGGATCCTGGCCGCCGCGGCCGGGGCGTCATAGGACACGCAGCGGACCTCGAGCGTCCCCCGGCCTTCGTCCCAGATGACGTATTTCGCGCGCGGATCGCCGTCCCGGGGCTGCCCGACACTTCCCACGTTCACGAGGTAGCGCGATGCCGGGTCGAGAGCATGTTCCCCCTCACTCAAGGCCTCCTCCCGCACTTGCCCCTCGAGGAGGCGGTAGAGCCCCAGGAGATGGGTGTGGCCCACGAGGCAGATGCGCTCCGGAAAGCAGGCGAAACGGGCGGCGAAGTCGAGCCAGGGGATTTCGAAGAGGTAGGTGGTCGGCGAGTCGGGGGGAAAGCCGTGAACCAGCCGGAGCCCGTGAACGGAGCGGAACCGCGGCAAGGCGGCGAGAAAGGCCCGGGTGTCCGGCCGCAGCCAGGAAAGGGTGAGCGCAAGCGAACGACGGGCCGCCGGGTTGAACCAGTCGAGGGTGGAGGGGTCGAGAGCCGCAAGCTCATGATTGCCCAGAACGGAGGGGATTCCGCGGCGGACGAGGAGTTCCACGACCTCTTCGGGCTGGGCGCCGTAGCCGATGTTGTCCCCCAGGCTGTAGACGGCATCCACCCGGCGCGTTGCGAGATCCTCGAGGACCGCCTCGAAGGCGTCGAGATTGCCGTGGATGTCCGAAAGAATGGCCAGTCGCATGCCCGCGATTTCGGAAAGCCGATCAGCCGAGCGTTCCGAGGTACCAGCCCACGAGCTCCGGGCCTCGGAAAAGGTAGGCGATCGCGCCGATGGAAAGGAAAGGGCCGAAGGGCACGGCGGCTTTCATCCCTTCGGTCCGCCGCAGCATCACCGCCAGCCCCGCGAGCGTACCGGAAAGCGATGCGATGAAAAGGGTCACGGCAACCCCCTTCCAGCCGAGAAAGGCCCCGATCATGGCGAGCAGTTTGATATCGCCGCCCCCCATGCCTTCGCGGTGCGCAAGCCACTGGTACCCCCAGGCGACCAGAAAAAGGACGCCGCCCCCCAGGAGCAGGCCGATCAGCGAGTCGCGCGGCGGCACCAGGCCGGGGCCGAAACTCGCGGCCAGGCCGAGGAGAATGCCCGGAAGGGAGATGACATCGGGGATGATGCGGTGGTCGAGGTCGATGAAGGTGACCACCAGGAGCGCACAGACCAGCAGGAAGGCGACGAGCGCCGTCGGGCCGAAGCCGAACCGCAGGATCGTCAGCGCCCCGAAAGCCCCGGTCAAGAGCTCGACGAGAGGATAGCGCCAGGGAATGCGGGCCCCGCAATCCCGGCAGCGGCCCCGCAGGAGAATGTAGCTTATCACCGGGATGTTGTCCCACGGCCGGATGGCGCTGCCGCACTGCGGACAGCGGGAACGCGGCCGGACGATCGAAAGCGAGAGGGGAAGCCGGTGGATGCAGACGTTCAGGAAACTCCCCACGATCAGCCCGACCACCAACCCGATCCATTCCATATGGGTCACGATGCCCTCGGCGGCCCGAAGGGAACGCTTCCCTTTTGCCGCCCCGCATCCCCCTTGCCCGACCGGAAAAGCGCTTCGATGAGGGGTGCCGTTTTCGGTTGCAACGCCGTCCGTATGCGCTACAATATAGACGACTTTTCCGGGATTTCCCAACGAATTTTTCCGGTTGCGCCGCCGTTCGGGGACGCAACCGGCTTTTGTTCTGGGAGAAAGTCGAGAATTCACTCATGGCCGAAGTCGACCGCGACGACCTGATCACGATCCTTGAGGAAGAGACCCCCACGGCCGACATCCCCGTGGATCTCCCCCTCCTTCCCGTGCGTGATGTCGTCATTTTCACCGATATGCTCCTGCCCCTCTTCGTCGGCCGGGAGTCCTCCGTGCGCGCCGTCGAGGAGGCCGTCGCCGGCAAGGGGTTCGTTTTTCTCTGCACCCAGAAGGATGCCGCACTCGAATCGCCGCGCGAAGAGGACCTCTACCGCGTCGGGACCGTGGGCCGGGTGCTGCGCGTTCTCAAACTGCCCGACGGCCGCTTGAAACTTCTCATCCAGGGGGTCGCCAAGGGCCGGGTCGAGCGCTTCACCCGGCGTCGTCCGCCTTACCGGGTGAGGATCGCACTCCTGCAGGAGGAGTCCCCGGCGGAGGCCTCGCTCGAGTCTGAGGCCTTGATGCGCAACGTCCGCGAGCAGACCGAGAAGATCCTCTCGCTCCGCGGCGAGCTCAACACCGACATCACGGCCGTGCTGCAGAACGTCGAGGAGCCCGGAAAGCTCGCCGACCTCATCGCCTCGAACCTGCGGCTGAAAATCGAGGAGTCGCAGGCGCTGCTCGAGATCCTCGACCCCCTGGAACGCCTGCGCAAGGTGAACGATCTGCTCAAGCGCGAGCTCGAGCTCTCGGCCGTACAGGCGAAGATCCAGTCCGAGGTGAAAGACGAGATTTCGAAGAGCCAGCGGGACTACTACCTCCGGGAGCAGGTGCGCGCCATCTACCGCGAACTGGGCGAGCAGGACGAACGGCTGGCCGAGATCGAGGACTACCGACGCCGGATCAAGAAGGCGCGCATGAGTCGGGAGGCCCACGAGGAGGCGCTGCGGCAGCTCAAACGGCTCGAGCAGATGCACCCGGATTCGGCCGAATCCACGGTGGTGCGGACCTACCTCGACTGGCTGGTCGATCTTCCCTGGAGCCGCAGCAGCCCCGAGCGCATCGACATCCCCCGGGCGAAGGCGGTGCTCGACCGGGAGCATTATGGGCTCTCTTCGGTCAAGGACCGCATCATCGAACACCTGAGCATCCGCAAGCTCAACCCCCGCAGCCGCGGGCCCATCCTCTGCTTCGTCGGGCCGCCCGGGGTGGGCAAGACCTCGCTCGGCAAAGCGATCGCCCGCGCCCTCAAGCGCAAGTTCGTTCGGATTTCGCTCGGCGGGATCCGCGACGAGGCCGAAATCCGCGGCCACCGCCGCACCTACATCGGGGCCATGCCGGGCCGGATCGTTCAAGGCCTCAAGCAGGCGGGGGTCAAAAACCCCGTCTTTATGATGGACGAGATCGACAAGCTGGGCCTCGATTTCCGCGGCGACCCTTCGGCCGCGCTGCTCGAGGCGCTCGACCCCGAACAGAACGTCGCCTTCAGCGATCATTACCTCAACCTGCCCTTCGATCTCTCGCAAGTGCTCTTCCTCCTCACGGCGAACATCCCGGACACGATCCCGGCGGCGCTTCTCGACCGCATGGAGATCCTCACCCTCTCCGGGTACACCGAAGAGGAAAAGATGGCGATCGCGCGGCGCCACCTCATCCCGCGGCAGGTGCGCGAGAGCGGCCTCAAGAGCCGCCAGCTCGAGATCACGGACGAGGCCCTGCGGCGGATCGTGCGTTTGTACACCTGCGAGGCCGGCCTGCGGAATCTCGAGCGCGAAATCGCCGCCCTCTGCCGCAAGGTCGCCCGCCGCGTGGCCGAGGGGAAGAGGGAACCGGTCGTCGTCACCCGCCGCAACCTGCCGCGCCTCCTCGGCCCGCCGAAATTCATCCCCGAGATGGACCCGGAAGAGAGCCAGGTCGGAGTCGCCACCGGTCTGGCCTGGACCTCGGCCGGCGGGGAGGTGCTCTACATCGAGGCTTCGCTCATGAAGGGCAAGGGCGAGCTGATCGTCACCGGGCAGATCGGGGATGTCATGCAGGAATCCGCCCGGGCCGCCGTCACCTACGCCCGCTCGACGCTGAACGGAGCCCTCGAGCGGCGTTTGAAACTCGATGCGCAGGACATCCACATCCATGTCCCCGCGGGGGCGATCCCCAAGGACGGCCCCTCTGCAGGCATCGCCATGGCGACGGCGCTCGTTTCCGTGCTGACCGGTCGGGCGGTGCGGGGCGATGTCGCCATGACCGGCGAAGTCACCCTGCGCGGCCGGGTGCTGCCGGTCGGGGGGTTGAAAGAAAAGGCCCTCGGAGCGCTCCGCGCCGGGATCAAGACCGTGCTCCTCCCGCGAAAAAACGTGAAGGACCTCGAGGAGATCCCGGCGAACATCCGCCGCAGGCTGAACCTCGTCCCGGTTCAGACCATGGAAGAGGTGCTGCGTCAGGCCCTGGTCGATCCGGGGGGGGCGGCAGGCGCGCGACGCGTTCCCCAAGCCGCGGGGCGACGTCCGGCGAAACGATGAGGATTCTCGCTCTCGACACCTCTACGCGCAGCTGCTCGGTTGCGCTGCTCGCGGATACGGAGCTCCTCGTGGAGACCGCAGTGCGCCTGCCCGAGACGCACTCCGCCCACCTTCTCGCGCTGGTCGAACACGCCATGCGCCTCGCAGGCTGGCGTCCCGCGGACCTGGACGGTGTCGGCGTCTGCGTCGGACCGGGCTCGTTCACGGGGTTGCGGATCGGGATTGCGACCGCCAAGGGAATGGCTTTCGCGGCGGGGATCCCCTGCGTCGGCGTCGGCAGTCTCGAGGCCCTGGCGGCATCGCTTCTGCCGCGGGACGAGCGCATCTGCTGCCTGATCGACGCCCGGCGCGGCGAGCTCTATTGTGCGCTCTACCGGGCCGAGGGGGAGCGGCTCGGGCGTCTTGCCCCGGAGCGGGCGCTGACGATCGATGCCTTGTTGGGTGAACTCGAGGGTCCCCACCTGTTCATCGGCGATGGCGCGGCCCTGCATGCCGACAAGATCCGCCTCGCCTTGGGCGAAGGGGCCCGATTCGCCCCCCCCGGGCAGAACGACCCCCGTGCCGCGGTGATCGGCCGGCTTGCCGCCGCGCGCATGGCCCTGGACGCCGGCGAACGGGGTTCGCGGCTGGTTCCCCGCTACCTCAGGCCTTCGGATGCCGAGCGCGCGGCCCTCGCCCCCCGAACTCCGGGAGGCGAGGGCGCCGAGACGCCACCGCAGGCGATTGACAAGGATCCGAGGCTAAGCTAATTGATAACGATTTCTTGGCATATCAGGAAGCGAACCCATGCCCGATGAATACTCCTGGGCCGAGCCCCCCCGCCAGACGGCTTTCCCCGTGGCGCGGGCCGGCTACCCGCTGATCGCCGCCGCCGCCTTCGCCACCTTCGTCTTCGCGCTGCTCCAGCTCACGTTTCCGGCGGTCTTGGGCCTGGCCGCGTCCTTTGCCATCGCGGGGTTCTTCCGGGATCCGGATCGCATCATCCCTCAGCGCCGCGGGCTGATCGTTTCGCCGGCGGACGGGAAGGTCATCTTCGCCGACATCGTTTCGCAGAGCCCCTTCCTCGAGGGGCCGGCGTTCCAGATCAGCATCTTCATGTCCGTTTTCGACGTCCATGTGAACCGCGTCCCCCACGAAGGGCGTGTTGCGCGGACGAAATACCGGCCGGGGCGGTTCCTTCCTGCTGACCGCGGCGAAGCCTCGATGAAGAACGAGCACAACGCCGTCTGGATCGAAACGCCCGAGGGGCGCAAGATCTGCTTCGTCCAGGTCGCCGGCCTGATCGCACGGCGCATTCTCTGCACCCTCCAGGAAGGAGACCCCGTCGCCCGCGGCCAGCGCTGCGGCATGATCTGTTTCGGATCCCGGCTCGACGTCTATTTGCCGCGGGAGGTCCGCCCGGCCGTCGCCGTCGGCGACCGGGTGCGAGCCGGGACCACGGTGCTGGCCTCCTTTTCGCAGGAGATGTCCCATGGCTGAGAAGAGTTTTCACGTCGCCGTCGCCGGGGCGACCGGGGCCGTCGGCAACCAGATGATCGCCTGCCTGGAAGAGGCGAACTTCCCCGTCCGTTCCTTGCGCCTGTTCGCCTCGGCGCGCTCGATCGGTCGGAGCCTGCGCTTCCGGGGGGAGACGATCCCGGTCGAGGAGTTGCGGGAGGATTCCTTTCGGGGGATCGACATCGCGCTCTTTTCCGCGGGCGGAACCGTGAGCGAAAAGTTCGCCCCCCTTGCCGCCGCCGCCGGCTGTGTCGTCATCGACAATTCCAGCGCCTGGCGGATGGATCCCGAGGTCCCGCTCGTCGTCCCGGAGGTGAACCCGCATGCGACGGCGGGCTTCCGGCGCAAGGGGATCATCGCCAACCCCAACTGTTCGACGATCCAGATGGTCGTGGTCCTGAACCCGATCCACCGCCAATACGGCATCCGCCGCGTGGTGGTGTCCACCTACCAGTCGGTTTCCGGAACCGGAAAAAAGGCGATCGAGGAGCTCTACGACCAGACCCGGGCCCTGCTGAATTTCCTGCCCGTCCCCCGGTCGGTCTACCCGCACCGGATCGCGTTCAATTGCCTGCCGCAGATCGACCGTTTCCTCGATAACGGGTACACCAAGGAAGAAATGAAAATGGTGAACGAGACCCGCAAGATCCTCGAGGACCCGACGATCGGCGTCACGGCGACCACCGTGCGCGTCCCGGTTTTTTACGGGCATTCGGAGGCGGTCAACGTGGAGACCCGCAAGCCCTGTCCCCCGGAGGAGGTGCGGGAGCTCCTGGCGCGCTCCCCCGGAGTTCTCGTGGTCGACGACCCCCAGGCGGGGCGGTACCCGATGCCGATCGATGCAGCCGGCCAGGACCTGACCTGGGTCGGCCGCATCCGCCGTGACGAATCGGTCGAGAACGGGCTCAACCTCTGGGTGGTGGCCGACAACATCCGCAAGGGGGCGGCGACGAACGCCGTCCAGATCGCCCGGCTCCTCGCCCGGGAATACCTCTGATCCCGCACGCGACTTCGACTCCGAGATCCCTCGCCGATGGCGGGGAGGAGCGGATTTCGCCTCGAGCGGAAGACTTCAGATCGTACAGGAGAGCATTCGTGGAACGCATCCCGGTGACGCCGGAGGGCTACGAGGCCATCCGGCGCGAGTTGGAAAATCTGAAACGGGTGGTCCGGCCCGAGAACATCCGGGCCATCGAGGCCGCCCGGGCCCATGGGGACCTGAGTGAAAACGCCGAGTACGCCGCGGCCAAGGACCGTCAGGGTTTCATCGAGGGGCGAATCAGCGAACTGGAGCACAAGCTCGCGCATCTGGAAGTGATTCGACCCGAGGACGTGGCCCGAGACCGGGTCGTCTTCGGCTGCCGCGTCCGGCTGGAGAACCTCGAGACGGGCCAGGAAGTCGAATACCGCTTGGTCGGGCCCGATGAATCCGATGTGGAGCAGGGGCGCATCTCGGTCACCTCGCCGATCGGACGGGCGCTGCTCGGCAGAAAGCCGGGCGACGAGGTGAGCGTGGACGTCCCCGGCGGAAAACGCCGCTATGAAGTGATCGAAATCCTCTGATCCCTTCCGCCGGCGGGCGCCGGGACCGGGGGGGCGCGGGAGGCATGGGGTGCAGGGAGGAAACGGCCGATGGCCAGAATCACCGTTGAAGACTGCCTGAAGAAGGTGAGCAACCGCTTTCTACTGGTCAACCTCGTCGCCAAACGGGTGCGGCAGATCCGCGAGGGCTCCGATTACCTCGTCACCGCTCCCAAGAACGAAGACATCGTGATTTCGCTGCGCGAAGTCGCCGCCGGTCGTATCCGGCTCAAGGAACCGACCCCGGCGCTGGAAGAGTAAGGGGGCTCTTTGCGGGCGGCGGGTCCGGAATACAAGTCTCTCAACCGGGCCCTGGGAAGAGCGCTCCACGACTACGGGATGATCCGGGAAGGGGACCGGATCCTGGTCGGCCTCTCGGGCGGCGCCGACAGCCTCTCCCTGTTGTGGATGCTCGCCGAGAGGAGGCCGCGGGTGCCCGTCCGGTATTCCCTCCGCGCGGTCTACCTCGACCCGGGGTTCGCCGGCGGGGCGGAAAAGGAACTCGCGGCGTTCTGCGAACGGCTGGATGTGCCTTTCGAGAGCGAGCGGACCGATTTCGGGCTCCGGGGTCACAGCGCCGAAAACCGGGAGAACCCCTGTTTCCTGTGCGCGCGCCTGCGGCGCAAACGGCTCTTCGAGATCGCCGATCGTCACGGCTGTCAGACCCTCGCCTTGGGTCACAACCAGGACGACATCATCGAGACGCTGCTCCTGAACATGTTTTATTCCGGGGAAATCAGCACCTTCCGGCCGCGGCAGCCCCTCTTCGACGGCCGCTTCACGCTGATCCGACCCTTCGCCTATGCGGGGGAGGCGCTCATCCGCAGGTTCGCGCGACGGCAGGGCCTGCCGGTCATGGAGAACCCCTGCCCCTCGGCCGGCCGTTCGCGCCGGGCGGAGATCCGACGCCTCCTGCGCGACCTCTACCGCTCCAATCCCAAGGTACGCGGAAACCTGTTCCGCGCCCTCCGGAACGTGCGCCGCGAGTCCCTGCTGTCATGAGCATCCCGGATGTCCAGAACGAGAGGGATTTCCGCAACATCCCGATCAACCAGGTGGGGATCAAGAACCTGCGTTATCCGATCACGGTGCGCGACCGACGCGACGGCTTCCAGCACACGGTCGCCACGATCAACATGTATGTGGACCTGCCGCACGAGACGAAAGGCACGCACATGAGCCGTTTCGTCGAGATGCTCCACGCCCTGAAGCCGGAGGTGTCGCTCAAGAAATTCGCCGTTATCCTCGAAACCATGAAACGCCATCTCCAGGCGGCCTCGGCCCACCTGGAGATGTGCTTTCCGTATTTCATCGAAAAAAAAGCGCCGATCAGCCTGGCCACGGGGTTGATGGACTATTCCTGCCGCATCGCCGGCTCGAGCGACGCCGCGGGCAGGGTGGATCTCCTCTCCGAGGTCGTCGTCCCCATTTCCTCGGTCTGCCCCTGCTCCCGCGAGATCAGCCGTTTCGGCGCGCACAACCAGCGCGGGGAGGTCCGGCTCGCGCTGCGTTTCAAGCGTTTCATCTGGCTCGAGGACATGATCGAGCTGGTCGAGTCGAGCGCCTCGAGCGAGGTCTACTCGGTTCTCAAGCGGGTCGACGAGAAGTGCATCACCGAGCGCGGGTACCAGAACCCGAAATTCGTGGAAGACATCGTGCGGGACATCGCTCGTCGGCTCGTCTCGGACCCGAACATCCGCTGGTTTTCGGTCAGCGCCGAAAACTTCGAATCCATCCACAACCACAGCGCCTACGCGCACATCACCTCGGGGTGAGCGGACGGGCCGCTCCCCCTCAGCCCGCGGGAATCCCCCCCCCGCGAGCTCAAGGCAGGTCGATCACCAGGGTGACCGGGCCGTCGTTCACGGAATCCACCGCCATGCGGGCCTGGAAACGGCCGGAGCGCACGGGGACGCCCCGGGCCGCGAGCTTTTCGAGAAAAACCTCGTAGAGGGCGCGCGCCTCATCCGGCGGGGCCGCCCGCGTGAAGGAGGGGCGGCGGCCGCTTCGGCAATCGGCCGCCAGCGTGAACTGGGAGACGACCAGCGCCTCGCCGCCTGTTTCGAGAAGGCAGCGGTTGAATCGCCCCGCCTCGTCTTCGAAGATCCTCAAATGCGCCACCTTCTCCGCCAGCGCCCCGGCCTCTCGAGCCGTGTCCCCGCGTTCCACGCCCAGAAAGACGAGCAGACCGGCGCCGATCCCGGCGATCGTTTCCCCCCCCACCCGCACCCCGGCCCGGCTGACCCGCTGCACGACGACACGCATGAGCCGATTCCGCTCCGTTGAATTTCCCCTGCGGCCCGATCAAGAAAAAGCTCCCAGGGGCCGATATCGCAATCGCAAGTGCGTTTCTCGACGAGGTCGCTCACGCCATGAGCCTGCAACCCTCCGCGACGCCGTCGCCGCACGGGGAAAGCCCCCGGCTCGTCCCGAAGGCGCCCCCCCCGGGCCTGCGGCGGATGACCCTGCTCGCGCTCGACATCCGCGGCTTTTCCGCGATTCTCCGCCGGCTCGGATGTCTTCCGGCCCTGCTTTTACTGCAGCGCTTTTTCCGCGTAATGACCGAGACGGTTTCCCGACACGGAGGAAGGGTCGAAAAGATCCTGGGCGACGGGTTCCTTGCGCGGTTCGAAGATGCCGTCGGGGGATACGGCCACGCGGACCGGGCTGCGCTCAGCGCGCTCGACATGCGCCGGCGCCTGGAGCCGCTCAACCGCATCGTCGCCGCCGAGCACGGGCTGATCCTCCGCATCGGCTGCGGGATCCAGACCGGGCAAGTCGCCTGCGGCGAAATCGTGGTCGGCCGACGCCTCGAGACCGCCGTCATCGGCGAGCCCGTAAACGGTGTGTTCCGCCTGCAGCGGCTGCTCCGGACGATCCCCGACGGCATCCTCCTCGGTCCGGCGGCCATGGAGGAGACTTCTCTTCCGCTCGAGGTGAAACCCCTCGACGTTCCGGCGCACCTGCGACGGGCGCTGGGCCATGTCATCGTCTACGAACTCCTCGGTCTGCGCGGCGAAGCGGAATTCCCCTGTGCTTGACAAAGCTGGGGGTTCCTTTTAGAAGCCGGCAAAGACGCCGTAACGGCCCGAAGCGGAAGCGAAGGGGGTCCACCCGATGACGTCCTCAGATTCCGGCAGCTATCCGGGGTCCCTGAAGGGCCATTTCCTGATGGCCATGCCCGGTTTGCTCGATCCGAACTTCTCCCAGACCGTGACTTGCATTTGCGAGCACACGGCGGAAGGGGCGATGGGCATCGTGGTGAACCGCCTGATCGACGGGCTGCGGATGAAGGACATCTACGAGGAGCTCGACATCCGCTACCTTCCGGCGGAAGCCGACCGCCCCGTTCACCTGGGGGGGCCGGTTCACAGCGGGGAGCTTTTCGTGCTGCACGGCCCCCCCCTCGCCTGGGAATCCACCCTGCGGGTCACCCATCGCCTCGGGCTGAGCAATTCCCGGGACATCGTGGAGGCGATCGCCCGCGGGGATGGCCCCTCCCTCGTGCTGGTCAGCCTCGGCTGCGCCGGCTGGGGGCCGGGGCAGCTCGAAGCGGAGCTCCGGGAAAACGCATGGCTCACCCAGCCGGCCTATGAGGAAAACCTGTTCCATCTGCCCGTCGATGAGCGCTGGTCCGCCGCGCTGAAACGAATGGGCGTGGACCCGGCGGTTCTTTCGGGGACCGCCGGTCATGCCTGAGCGGATCTTCCCTCTACGGCCGATTCCCGATTCCTGGTTTTTCGTTTTTTGCGGCAGGTCTTGTCCGCGCGGACCAGGGCGCAGAGCCGGGGGTTGTTGTATTCCTTGCAGTTGAAGGGGTTGTGGAGAGGACAATCGGGGTGTCTCGCGGACATGGGCCGGTTTCCTTCATCCTCGGGGACTTCGCGGGATCGCGGATCGCTCACCGGGTAAGGCTCGGTCGGCCTCTATAGCACGATTCCCGAGCAACGACAAGGCGGGGAGAACCATCGCCTGCGGCGAGGAGCCATGACGAAGGCCTATACCGTTTCGTCGGGAACGGAAGTCAAACAGGTGCTCCGGCACGTCTGCCGGGAGCTCGAAGCTCTCTTGCGGAAGTCCGAGGAGCTCGGGGGGGGCGGAGACCGGTCGCTCGAGAACGCCCAGGCGATTCTGCGGGAAGTGCCGGCGCGCCTGGAGGAGGGGGTCCTTCGGGTCGCGGTGGTCGGTCCGATCAAGTCCGGCAAGAGCACATTCCTCAACTGCCTGCTCGGCGACGAGATGCTCAAGCGTGGCGCCGGGGTGATCACCTCGATCATCACCCGCATCCGACGCGGGGATCGCCTGCAGGCGAACATGGTTTTCAAAACCTGGCCGGAGGTGAACGAGGAAATCCGGCAGGCGATGATCCTGTTCCCGGAGCGGGCCGGAAAGCCGGAAGACGGCGGCTTCGACCTGCGGCGGGATCAGGACCGGCTGGCCCTCTCCCGCGCGCTCTCCTCACTCGGCGTCGAGCGGCGCGTGGACGAGGACGCCCTGGACCGAAACCTCGCCCTTCTGTCGGGATACCTGAAAGGCTATGAAACGGTGCGTCCCTTTCTTGCCGACCGGCCTGCGGTCCTGCAATTCGAGGGGGATCGTTTTCTCGGGCACTGGTCCTTCTCCGGCGAAGAGGCGCATGCAGTCTACCTGAAGGACCTCCAGATCGACGTCGCCGGCGGCATCCCGGAAAGCCTCGAGATCGCCGATTGCCAGGGCAGCGACTCGCCCAACCCCCTGCATCTGGCGATGATCCAGGACTACTTGCACCGCGCGCACCTGCTGCTCTACATCATCAGCAGCCGCACCGGGCTGCGGCGCGCCGACGTGCAGTTTCTCTCCATGCTGCGCCGGATGGGGATTCTCGAGAACGTCCTCTTCGTGCTCAACGTCGATTTCAACGAGCACCCGGGCCTCGAGGACCTGACACGGCTGCGCGAGCGCGTGCGGGGGGAGCTCGCCCACCTCGTGCCCGAACCCGCCCTGTATGCCTTCTCGGCGCTTTACCACTTGTTCCAGCGTATCGAGGGACGCCTGGCCCTCAAAGAGCGCAAGCTTCTCGAGGGCTGGCTTTCCGACCCCGAACTGACCGCCTGGTCCGAGCGGGAAATGCGCCGCTTTCAGGAGGATTTCGGGGGGCTCGTCGGGCGGCAGTCGCTGCGCCTGCTCTTCCAAAACCCCATCGAGCGGCTTCACCTCGCGGCGGCCGGGATTTCCCGCTGGGCTGCGCTCGCCGCAGATTTCCTCGGCCGGGATGCCCAAGAGGTGCGTGCGATCTGTGAAAGGCTTCAAGGCAGACGGGAACGTTTCGGGAATCTCGCGGGCCTGATGCAAAACGCGCTTTCCGGGGCTCTGCCGCAATTGCGGGAAGAGCTCAAATCGGATGTGCACCGCTTCCTCGACCCGCCCTCAGGCGAGGTCATGCAACGGATGCTGCGCTTCATCGACGGCTATCACCTTTCGGCCGATCGTTTTCTGCCGCTGGGGGGGCCCCAGGGGTTCTCGCGGGCCCTCTATCAGGCCTACCAAGAATTCAAGCAGGCACTCGATCGTTTCATCACCGACGAAGTGAACCCGGACATCGTGCGGTTCGTGGCCGGGGAGGAACGCAAGATCGAGGAGGGGCTGACGGCCGCGGCCGCCCCGTACCGCATCTGGATCGAGGAGGCCTGTGAGGATCTGCGGCGGCAGCTGGCAGAGCAGGGCATCGCCCTCGATTGCCCCGGGCAGGACCTGCTGCCCTCGATCCGCAGTTTTCTGCAAGTCGCCCACGAGGGCATGCCGACCCTGTCTGCCGGGATCGGTTATCCCGCGAGGATCCGCTCCGAGGCGCTCTTGCGCCTGGGCGTCTACCGGGTGCTGGGCAGGGTCAGGAAGACCCTCAAGAAACCTGGATCCACCGGCGCCGCGGAACTCCGGGCTTTTGAAAAAGCCGTCAGCCGGCTCAAGCGGGAAGCCCGGGACGCCCTGAGCGCCCAGTTCGTGGACTTTCGTGAAAACCTCAAATTCGCCCACCTTTTCCGCTTGGCCGACGAGGCGGCGCGGCGGCTCGCCGAAGGCCTGCGGGAGCGGCTGGAGTTTTACGACGCCGACTTCCGCGGACTGGCCGGTCGCCTGCAGACCTTGGGCGAGGCAAAGGAGGGGACACGGCAGTCCATCGCCCGCCTGCAGGGGGATTGCCAGGAGGTCATCGGCGCACTCGAGGATCTTCGACGCGCCGTCGCCGCCTGCCCCTCGTGAGCCGGCAGCCCCGGACCCCTCGTTCAGGCCGTGAGACTTCCTGGTGCGCTCGGCGAGGCGTCCAGCGCCTTCAGCCGGTTGCGGGCGAACTCGATGCCCGGGTCGAGCGCCAGCGCGGTCTGCAAGGCCTCGATCGCCTCTTCCCTGCGCCCGAGGGCGGCGAGGTTCACCCCCAGGTTGGCATGGTCGATCGCGGAGCCCGGGTCGAGTTCGATCGCCCGGCGGAAGGCGGCCACGGCCTCTTCGTACTCGCTTCTCTTGAAATGGCAGAAACCCAGCAGATTCCACAAATCGATGCGTTCGGCGTCGAGGGCGACGCCTTGGCGCAGCAAGGGGATCGCCTCGGCGTAGCGACCGCAATCCTTCAGCGCGGAGGCGAAGTGGCTCAAGATTCCGGCCGTCTCCGTCGGGTGCGGGTCGCGCACGAGCGCTTGCCGGAAGAAGGAAAGCGACTCCTCGCTCCGGCCGGCGCGCACCAGAGCCAGCCCGCGGTAGAAGGAGACGTAGTATTTGCCCGGCAGCCTGCGTTCGAGGTCGTCGAGCAGGGCAAGCGCGCGCTCCGGTTCGAGATGGTTTGCGGCGTGGCGCGCGGCGAAGAGGGCGACGCTCATCGATCGGGAGCGTTCGCGGAAGTGCGCCCCGGGGACGATCACGTAACAGGCCGGAATCCGGAGCCGGGGGTGGGTCGTGTCCACGACGAACGCCTCGAGTCCCACACGTCCGAGCGCGGCGAGGCACCGCTCGATCTCGACTTTCAGGTTGGGGTGGGAGAGCTCCGGCAGGGCATCCAGGTCGACCTCTTCGACGGGGTCGACAACCCAGCCGACCTCGTTGAGCGCCGCCGGCTTGGGAAGACCGCTTGCCACGTAACGGCCCCCGGTGTCGAAGTCCCCGGCGAGCTGGGCGGTCTCAGTCAACGCCCGCGCCAGGGCTTTCACCGGACTCGGCGTGGTGCCGGCGGTCCAGACGATCTCGCTTCGCCGGGGAAAGGTGGCCGGGTCCCAGGCGAGCGCCCCGACGGTGGGGATCCCCGTGTCGAGACTGAAATCCGATAACCGCAATTCGACGCCGCAGGCCCGGAAGCGCTCGAGAAGGCCGCGCACGATGGGATCCCTCACCGAAGCGGGGCGGATGCCGCGCACGGGGATTTTCTCGTGGCAGACCCGGGAGCAGACATGGCGTTCGACGACTTCGCAGAGCCCCTGGAGGATCGCCTCCTCCAGGCAGTTGCCGGCGGAGGGGCCGTTGAATTCGTTGATGGCGAAGAACCAGTCGAACGGCACCCGGACGAGGGTCCCCCGGGCGAGGTCGGTCGCCCAGGTCCAGCGCAGGGGAAGCGCCTCGAAGAGGGCGCGGCCGGCCTCGAGGTCGTCGGAGTCGTCCTGGACGGAGCGGGCGATGTAGGAAAAATCCATGGCCGAGGACCCGATTGCCGCGCGGGTGCCGATCTGGAAGACCTCGGGGTTGCGTACGAAACTGAAGAAACTGAAACGCTCGGCCAGTTCCATCACGGCGCTCGCCTCGGCCTGCGCCGGGCTCGCCCCTTTGCCCATCTGCTTGAGGGTCCCGATGACCGCCCGGGCGTCGCTGCCGCAGCGGCTGATGAACACCGGGATCCCCAGCCTGCCGGAGTCGATGCGCCGGGTTTCCCGGATCAGATCCATCCCCGAGGCCCGCGCGCGTTCGAGGAACCTCCGCAGGGTTTCCTCCGGGGCGATCCGCTTGTCCTGGTCTGCCGTGTGTGTCTTGATGGCGTCCTGCAAAACGATGGGCTGCATGTCTTCTTCCCCTGCCGACTCGGAAAATTTTTCGTTGACCCTTTCCGCGAGCTCTGGTATGTGATTAGGGTTATTGTGGGGATGTAGCTCAGCTGGGAGAGCGCGGCGTTCGCAACGCCGAGGTCAGGGGTTCGATCCCCCTCATCTCCACCAGAGAAGACGGTATTTTCCTGATCGGCGGTTATCCATAGAGAGCGTGCGAATCTACCACAATCTCGTGAGCCGGGAAACATGATTTTCGTGCCCGCCGGGCCCCGGTCGATCGCCGGAACGGAAATCGGGTAACGGGTGGCCGCCTGATGGCGGCCACCCGAGTTTTTTCGCTCCGAAACGGCGGCCCTCCCGCCGCCAACCCTTTCGAGAACCCCCCGATGGAACGAAAGACCGAAGCCGAGCGCAAGACCCGCGAAACGGCGGTGACCGTCTCCTTGACTCTCGACGGGGAGGGCCGGGCGGAGATCTCTACCGGCATCCCCTTTTTCGATCACATGCTTACACTCTTCACGGTCCATGGGTTCTTCAACCTCGGCCTCCGCGCCCGGGGGGACATCGAGGTCGACCAGCACCACACCGTAGAGGACGTGGGGATCGTGCTCGGCGAGGCGATCGACCGGGCGCTCGGCGAGCGCCAGGGGATCCGGCGTTATGGGTACGCCGTCACGCCCATGGACGACGCCCTGGCCGCGGTGGCGATCGATCTCTCCCGGCGCCCGTTTCTCGTGCTCCAACTGCCCGCCGAACCCACGGGCTGGGAAGACCCGCGGAGCCTGCCGGTCGAGGAATTCTTCCGCGCCGTCGCCAACCGGGCGGGGATGAACCTGCACATCAGCGTCCCCTACGGACGAAACGGCCACCACATTCTCGAGGCGGTCTTCAAATCGTTCGGGCGCGCCCTGAGCCAGGCCGTCGAGCCGGACCCGCGCGTTCGGGGGGTGCGCTCCTCGAAAGGCGTTCTCTGACATCCCCGCCCAGCCGGCTTTCCCAAGCGGAGGAGGCCCTTTTCCCTCATGCTGCTGATCCCGGCGATCGATCTGCGAAACGGCCGATGCGTTCGTTTGTTCCAGGGACGCTTCGAAACGGAAACGGTCTACTCGGAGGACCCGGAGGGCACTGCACGCCGGTGGCGCGAAGCCGGCGCCCGCCTGCTCCATGTCGTGGACCTGGATGCCGCATCCGGCAAGAGCCACGACAACCGCGACGCCGTCGCCCGGATCATCCGGGCTGCCGCAATCCCCGTCCAGGTCGGTGGCGGGCTGCGGGATGCGGAAAGCGTCCGTCGCCTGCTCGCCCAAGGGGCCGAGCGGGCGATCCTCGGCACCGCCGCTTGCGACCCGCAGCTCTTGTCCGCGGTCTGCCGCGAACATCCCGGGCGGATTCTGGTCGGGATCGACGCTCTGGAAGGCCGAGTGGCCGTCCACGGCTGGACGCGTCAGACCGAAATCCCCGCCGTCGACCTGGCACGCCGGGCGGAGGACTGCGGCGCCGCCGGCATCGTCTTCACCGACATCGCCCGGGACGGCACCCGCGGCGGGCCGAATCTCGCCGCCACCCGCCTGGTGGCCGAAGCGGTGTCCATCCCGGTCATCGCCTCGGGGGGGGTCGGCAGCCTGGATCATCTGCGGGCGCTTCTCGCGCTCCAAGAGTTCGGGGTGGTGGGGGTCATCTGCGGCAAGGCCCTGTACAGCGGGGCGATCGATTTCCGGGAGGCACTCGCCGTGCTGGGGGAGCCATGAGCGGGTCTCCCGCGCAATGCTTGACAGGGGCCGACTCGAAGCTTAGTTTGACGAAATTCAATAAGTTGTGACTCAACGCCCCTTGTGCCGGCGCCCCATGAATCCGGCGAGACCCGACGCTTCGGAGCGGGTCTCGGCCGATCCGGGAAGGGGTCGGCCGGAGCAACCGATCCGTCTTCGGGCGATGGAGAAACGGGCGTCCTTGATTCCGGAAGACCGAATCGCCGCCATCCGGCGCGCCGCGGACATCGTCGAGATCGTCGCGGAAACCGTGACCCTGCGGAAAGCGGGAAAAAACCTGGTGGGGCTCTGCCCTTTCCATGCCGAGAAGACGCCCTCCTTCACCGTGAGCCCCGACAAGCAGATTTTCCATTGTTTCGGCTGCGGCGCCGGGGGTGACGTCTTCAGCTTTCTCATGAAGCGGGATGCGCTTTCTTTCCGTGAGGCCCTCCGCCTGGTTTCGCGGCGCGTGGGGATGGAAATTCCGGAAGAGACCGCCCCGCGGTCCCCGCGGCGCGAGAGCGAGACGGAAACGCTTCTGCGGGTCAACCGCGAGGCGGCCGATTTTTTCCATGCGCTTCTGCAGCGCGGGCCCCAAGGGGCCCCGGCACGGGAGTACCTGAGGCGGCGCGGGCTCTCGGAGTCCATGATCGTCGAGTTCCGACTCGGCTACGCCCCTCCGGCCTGGGATGCTCTGCTCGGCCACATGACGCGGCGTGGGATCCCCCCGGCCGTTCTCGAAAAGACGGGTCTGGTCGTACCGCGCAAGGACGGCTCGGGCTTTTACGACCGCTTCCGCAACCGCGTGATCTTTCCCATCTGCGACCTGCAGTCGCGGATCGTCGGTTTCGGCGGCCGGGTGATCGATGATTCGACCCCGAAATATCTCAACTCCCCCGAAACGCCCGTCTACCGGAAACGGGAAGTCCTCTACGGGCTCGACCGCGCGCGGGATGCATGCCGGGCCGAACGTTCGGTTTTCATCGTCGAAGGCTACCTGGACCTGATCGCCCTCCACCAGCGGGGCGTCCGCAACGCGGTCGCCACTCTGGGAACGGCGCTCAGCGCGGAGCATATCCAACTGGTCTCCCGTTTCGCCGACCGCCTCATCCTGGTCTACGATTCCGACGAGGCGGGTCAGCGGTCGGCCCGCCGCTGTATCGACCTCTTCTGGAAAGTGCATGCCGACTTCCGTCGCGGCGACGTCTTCCGCGAGGAGCAGGCCGACACCCAGATTCTGGTTCTGCCGGAGGGTCACGATCCGGACTCCTTCGTCAGCCGACACGGGGCCGAGGACTTTCTCAAGATCGCGCGGCATCGCGCCATGGGCATCGTCTCCTTTCTGATCGAGCATGCGGTACGCTCCCACGGTCTGCAGACCGAAGGGAAGATCCGCATCGTGAACGAATTGGTCCCGGCGCTGCGCCGGATCGATGACCCCGTGGCGCAGGCCTTCTACATCCAAAAACTGGCCGAACGGGTCGGGATCGACGAGGCGGTGGTTCTCGCGAGGATCAAGGATGCGCCGAACGCCGGCGCAGGGGCCGCAGCCTCCCCCCCGCCGAGCGTCCCCGCGGTCGACCGGATGGAGGAGCGGATCGTTTCCCTCATGGTCCAGTTTCCGGAGATGCTCCCCGAAATCGCCCGGCGAAAGGTCGTCGAGGAGCTTCGGGACGCCGATTTGCGAACCGCCGCCAGAGCGATCCTCGAGTTCGGCCTGGAACGGACCGAACAGCTGCCGGAGCTTCTGGGCCGCATGGAGGAGAGCCCGGCCCGGCGCCGGCTCGCCGCATTAGCCTTCAGCGAGGAGCCTTGGACGCGCAAGGGATGTCTCCATCTCATCACCCGGTTTTTGGAAATCCGCCGCCTGCAGGATGAAGCCGACGAACTGCAGCGGGCGATCGAGAAAGCCGAACGCGAGCACAACGAGGCCGAGCTGCGGCGCTTGCTCATGGAGAAGCAGAATCTGGCGCGTCGCCGCCGCCAGGAAAGCCGGGTGTCGCTGCACGATCAATCCCGCGAGGCGTGAAGACCCGGAGGTCATCTGCCATGTCGAAAAAAGGAGCGACTGAAAACGTGAAATCCCGATCCGCCAAGACCTCCCCTCCGGAGGGGGGCAAGTCGGCGGCGAAGGCTTCGGCGAAGGGGAAGCCCGCTGCCGCTGCCCAGCCCCCGGCGAAAGAGCAGGCAAAGGAGAAGGAACCGAAGGTCAGCCGGAAAGCCATTCAGGAGCTTCTCGCCAAGGGGCGCAGGCAGGGATACCTCACCTACGACGAGATCAACCAGGTCCTGCCCGACGAGATGCTCACCCCCGAGCAGATCGATGAAACCCTGATGATGTTCGACGACAACGGCATCGAGGTCGTCGACGAAAAGCACAACCGCAAACTGGTCAAGGCCGCCGTGCCCGTGGAAGCCCGCTCGCCCGCCGAGGACCTCGACGGCCTCGACTACGGGTCGGTCACCGACCCGGTGAAGATGTACCTTCGCGAGATGGGCATGGTCACCCTGCTCAGCCGGGAAGGGGAAGTGGAGATCGCCAAACGCATCGAGGCGGGAGAACAGGAGGTCTTGCGCGCGCTTCTCGAGACGACGATCGGCGTGGAGGCGATTGTCGAACTGGGGGAAAAAATCGAGGCGGGAAACCTGCGGGCGAAGCATGTGCTGCGCGACATCGACGAGGGCGACACCTACAGCGACGAGGTGGAACAGACCCAGAAGTTCCTGGAGACGATCCGCCGCATCAAAACCCTGCACCAGAAAACCCGGCCGCTCCGGCTCCAGGTGTTCCAGGCCGATCCCGACTCGGAAAAATCCCGCCGGGCCAAGCGCGATCTCGAGAAGCACCTCGATGAGATCTTCGAGCTGCTCAAAGACTGGCGCCTGGAATCCTCCGTGATCGACGATATCGAGGCGAGGATCCAGGGTGAAATCGACGCCTTCGATGCCGCGGCGAAAAAGATCTCGCGCTACGCGGAAAAGCTCGGCGCCTCCGTCAAGGAGGTGCGTGAGAATCTGAAGTCGCGCAACGTTTTTCTGCGCTGGGCGGAGGGCAAGGCCAAGAATCGGCGCGAGGAGCTGCCCGGCTGGTACGCCGAGTTGAAGGCGCTCCAGGAAAAGATCACGCAGCGGGAAGCCGAGCTGTGCGCCAACAGCCGGATGCTCAAGCGGACGATGGCCAACGTGCAGCAAGGGCGGCAGACGGCCAAGCTCGCCAAGAGCGAGTTGACCAAGGCCAATCTGCGGCTGGTGGTGAGCATCGCCAAGAAGTACACCAACCGCGGCTTGCAGTTCCTGGACCTGATCCAGGAAGGAAATATCGGCTTGATGAAGGCGGTCGACAAGTTCGAATACCGCCGGGGCTACAAGTTCAGCACCTATGCCACCTGGTGGATCCGCCAGGCGATCACCCGCGCGATCGCCGACCAGGCGCGGACGATCCGCATCCCCGTGCACATGATCGAAACGATCAACAAGCTGATCCGCACTTCGCGCTACCTCGTCCAGGAGCAGGGACGGGAGCCTACCCCCGAGGAAATCGCCGAGAAGATGGAGATTCCCCTCGAGAAGGTCCGCAAGGTGCTCAAGATCGCGCGGGAACCCATCTCGCTCGAGACCCCGATCGGCGAGGAGGAGGACAGCCATCTCGGGGATTTCATCGAGGACAAGAAGTTCATGCTGCCCTCCGAAGCCGCCGTGAGCATGAACCTCGCGGAGCAGACCCGCAAGGTGCTCGCCACGCTCACGCCGCGGGAGGAGAAGGTGCTGCGCATGCGTTTCGGGATCGGGGAAAAGGCGGATCACACCCTCGAGGAAGTCGGTCAGGATTTCGCCGTCACCCGGGAGCGGATCCGCCAGATCGAGGCCAAAGCGCTGCGCAAGCTCCGGCATCCCACACGCAGCCGGAAACTCAAGCAATTCATCGAGACTTGAGGGGGGCGTGCGATTCTTGACAAAAACAGGTCGCCCCGTTAGGTTCCCGACCCGACGGGCCCATAGCTCAGCTGGCAGAGCCACCGGCTCATAACCGGTCGGTCCCTGGTTCGATCCCAGGTGGGCCCACTTTTCCCGCTCTGCAGACTCGGGCGGAAGGCGGCCTCACAACCCCCGGGGGGGAGTGCCTGCCGCTTTTTTTTGAAACCGCCGGCCCGGAAATGGCCGGGAGTCGCAAGCGGCCGCGAGGAGACCGGGCCATGGCCGTCCGGCTGGGAGAGATTCTCCCGCTGCTCGAAGAGATCGCTCCGCCCGCTCTCGCCGAACCGTGGGACCGTGTGGGGTTGCAGATCGGCGACCCCGAACGGCCTCTGCGGAGGGTTCGGGTCGTTCTCGAGGCTACCGAGGCCGCTGTGGACGAAGCCTGCCGTGACGGCGTCGATCTGCTCGTGGTGCACCATCCGCTTCTCTTTCATCCGTTAGCGCGGATCGACACGGCAAGCGCCCCCGGACGCATCCTGGGGGCGGTTTTGGGTCGAGGTCTCTGCCTCTACGCCATGCACACCAACCTCGATGCCGCGCCCGGGGGGTTGAACGACATCTTCGCCCGGCGCATCGGCCTCGGCCGGGTTCGGCCGCTCGTCCCCCGCGGGATTCCCGGCTCCGGTCTCGGTCGATGGGGCGTGTTGGCCCGCCCCCGCCGTCTGCAGGAGATTGCGGCAGGCCTGAAACGGGAATTTCAGGTGCCCGGGGTCCGGGTCGTCGGCGACCCCTCGCGGCGCATCCGGCGCGTCGCGGTCTGCACGGGATCGGGATCGGGCCTCGTGGGCGATTTTCTGTCTTCGCCGGCCGAGGTCTTCATCACCGGCGAGCTGCGCTACCACGATGCGCGGGACATCGAGGCGGCGGGGAAGACGGCCGTGGACATGGGCCATTTTCACTCCGAGCGCTGGATGCCGGTCGCGGTCGCCGAGCGGCTTCGGCGCCTGCTCCGGCGGCGACGCCTCGCCGTCGCCGTGGATGAGCGCTGTGACGAACAGGGACCTTTTCAAAACGGGTGAGGGCGATTGAACGCGAAAGATCAACCTCGGGGAAGCGACGTCCGGCCGCTGATCTCCCGGCTGGTGAAGCTCCAGGAGACGGAGCTGGAGATCCGGAGGCTGAATCACGAGTTGGGGGGGGTCGACCGGCGCCTCTCCGAGCTGGAAGCCGGCCTCCGGGAAGAGCGCACGGCTCTGGACGCCGTCCGGGCGAGGCTGCAGGAGATCGGCACTCGAAACCGCGCCCTCGAATCCGACCTCAAGGATATCCACCTCCGTGTGGATCGAAGCCAGGAGAGGCTCCGCAGCGTCAAAACCAACAAGGAATACCAGTCCGGGCTGAAGGAAATCGAGGATCTGAAGGCGATGGCCGCCCGCGTGGAGGATGAACTGCTCGGCCTCCTGGAAGAGTCCGAGGCGGCACAGCGCGATCTGAAGGAACGGGAAGCCGCCCTTCAAGCACGCGCGGCGGAGGTCGAGGCGGAAAAGGCGACGGTGCTCGCCGAGGCCCAGGGCTGGAGGAATCGGCTTGCGGAGCTCGAGGATCGAGCCCGGAGCCTGGCCGCCGAAGTGCCCGAGGCCGTTCTGGCCCGCTACCGCCGGGTCCTGGGGGTGAAAAAAGACGGCGTCGCCGTCGCGCCGGTCTCCGGTTCCGTCTGCCGCGGCTGCAACGTCAACATCCCGCCGCAGATGTACAACGAGCTGCAGCGGATGGACCGCTTGCAGAACTGCCCGAATTGTGAGAGGATCATTTTTTGGAAAGAGGAAGAAGACCGGTCGGAGTAGTCCAGGCGGTCGCCGGTCCTTGACAGGACGGGAGGAAAGTCCGAACACCGCAGGGCAGGGTGCTCCATAACATGGAGTCGTGGCGACACGAAGGAAAGTGCAACAGAAAGCATACCGCCGCGGAGCCGGGCCCATGGCGGACCGGCTTCCGCGGTAAGGGTGAAAAGGTGCGGTAAGAGCGCACCAGTCCCCCGGGTGACCGGGGGGCTCGGCAAACCCCACCCGGTGCAAGACCAAATAGGGGGGCGTTCGAGGGTGGCCCGCCCGAGCCCCCGGGTAGGTCGCTGGAGGTGCCGGGCAACCGGCATCCTAGAGGAATGACCGCCACCCCCGCCCAGGGGGGACAGAATTCGGCTTATGGACTGCTCCGACCGGCAGCTTCCCCATCCCCACCCCGAACCCCCCTCCGCCGGTTTCCGATGGGCGGGCGAATTCCCAGACGCCAGATGACATGAAGACTTCGGCCACGCCCGAGAGCTGCGCCGCCACCGGGGCGGAGCTTTTCCAGAACCGCATCGGCACCTTCGCCCAAGATTTCCTTCGTTGCACGCTCTTCATCGCCGAGAGCGGCTCGGCAAGCGGCGCCTACACGCAGAAGTTTTACTCCACCCTCGCCTCCGCCTCCACCCTGCTCGAGGATTTTCTCGACTACCACGGGGCCAAGAACAACAAGAACTGGTACCTGTTCCGCGAGCTCGTGGCCACGATGCGCCACATCGGTCTCGCCTCCAATTTTCAGAAGCACATCTCGAACCGCATCCTCCACTACGATCTCCCCGAGAGCAGCGAATTCGAGGCCGAAGGGGTCGAGGCGCTCCGGTTTCTCAAGGGTTGTCTCGAGCGGGCCGCGCCCGTGATTCTCGCCGAAGCGAAGCGCCTGGGCATCCCGATCCCCGAAGACCGCCTGCGGGAGGAGGACTTTCCGCACATCCAGTGCAGCGACTCGCTCGCTTACGACATCGATGACGAGGACAAGGACCGCCAGAAGCACCACCTGGTCAAGATCGCCAGCGAATTTTTGAACATCATCAAAAGCTTCGAGTCGATCAAATTCTACGAGCGCCTGAGCCTGCGGGAGATTCTGGCGCTTGTGCCGGAAAAGGTGAACGAGGTCGAGATCCGCCGCTACGAAATGCTCTTCCATAACCTGCAATCCGCCTTCGACACCTATGTGATCCACGGCGGCATTCGCATCGGCAGGCGGAAGCTCAAGCAGCTGCGAGGGTTTTTCTCGGTCGTCTTCCATCTGCTCCAGATGACGGGCCGTCTGCTGCACTTCTACGAGCGCCACCTCTACGATGCCGGCTACAAGGACACCTACAAGAAGGTTCACGATCAACTCTGCGCCCTCATCCCCCCGGAGCAGCTTCTCGAGTGGACGATCAACTACGGCCTCTACTCTGTCTGCCATTTCCTGGCGCTCGGCCGCGAACACGCGCGGCTGATCCTCAACGAGAATATCGAGCGCGGCTCGATCCGCGTCCCCATCCCCCAGAAGCTCGGCTTCCACGCCCGCCCCAGCCTGCTCGTCGCCAAGATCGTCCAGCACTACGGAGGCCAGGTCGATCTCGTGGTGGGCGAAGACCGTTTCGACGCGAGCAGCGTTCTCGACATCCAGTGGGCGGGGGGCAAGATCCAGAAAGAAAACCTCCAGGAGGTCTCCTTCGAGGGGGACAGCCGGGCTCTTCGCGATATCGAAATTCTCGCCTCGGTCAACTACGGCGAAGACCTCATGGGGAAGGGGGTCCCGCTGCCGCCGGAGCTCAAATACCTGAAGTAAACCGGAGGGGTCCGCGCCGATGGTCTATGCCTTGGTGGCCGCGGGCGGGCGGGGACGCCGCTTCGGCGGAAGCCTCGCCAAGCAGTACGCCGACCTGGGGGGCGTTCCCCTGGTCGTGCGCACGCTCCGGGCCTTCGACGCCTGTGACGCGATCGACCGGCTCGTCCTGGTCGTCCCCGCGAAGGACGAGCTCTGGGTGCGGGAGCGTTTGCTTCCCGCATCCGGTCTGCAGAAGCCCTTAACCCTCGTCCGCGGGGGGGAAACGCGCCAGGATTCGGTGTTCGCCGGTCTGTGCGCGATCCCCGAGGAGGATGCCTGGGTGGCCATCCACGACGCCGTGCGTCCGATCGTCTCCGCCTCCTGCATCGCGGCCTGCGTCGCCCGGGCGCGGGAAACCGGGGCCGCCATTGCGGCCGTTCCGCTGCGGGACACGCTCAAGAAGGCGGAAGAGGGGGGCCGCATCGGCGCCACCGTCGATCGGGAAGGACTCTGGCTTGCCCAGACCCCCCAGGTCTTCCGGGTGGGCCTGATCCGTGCCGCACACGAGGAAGCCCGGAGGCTCGGCATCAACGCGACGGATGACGCTTCGCTCGTCGAACGCCGCGGCGGGACGGTCTGGATCGTGGAGGGGAGCCCGTTCAATTTCAAGATTACGACGGTTGAAGACCTGGAGCTGGCGGCCGCTCTGTTGCCAAACGAGCCTTTTCGCGCTCCGGAACCCCGGAAAGGAGACAACCCATGAAACCAACCCGACCTTCGGGTGGAGCCGAATCCGATTTCGCCGCCGAAGCCTATCTGCGGCAACTGCGTCAAGCCTTCGAGAAGCTCCCCCACGATATTCCGCTGCTTCTCTTCACCGACCGGCAGGCCGAGTCGGTCTTCACCCAGGGGGCCCGCCAGGTGATCCGTGCCTTCCGCGAGCTGACCCCGCGGATCACGCTCAAGGAATACGACCTCCGGCACGAGCAGGCCCGCCGGCACGGGGTCGAGGGATCGCCGACGCTGCTCATCGCCCCCGACCGCTACGCGATCCGCTGGCGTGGCGCGCCCATGGGGGAAGAGGCGCGGAGCTTTCTCGAGACGCTGCTCCTCGTCGGCATGGGGAAGAGCCAGCTCTCCGATCAGGCGCGCAAGGTGATCCAGCGGATCGACAGCCCCCGCCGAGTCAAGGTCTTTGTCAGCCCGACCTGCCCCTATTGCCCGCAACAGGTGGTCAATGCCGTCAAGGCGGCCGTCGAAAAACCCGATTTCGTCTCCGTCGAAATCATCGACATCCAGGCCGAGCCCGAACTCGCCGAGCGCTACGCCGCGCAGAGTGTCCCGCAGGTCTTCGCCGAGGAGACCCTGATCGGGCTCGGGGCTCAGGCCGAAGAGGTGTTCGCGCTCTCGCTCCTCAAGCTCGAACCGCAGACGATCTTCATCCCCGAAAGCGACGCCGAAGAGGTCCAGACCGATCTCTTGATCGTGGGCGGGGGGCCGGCGGGGCTCACGGCCGGGATCTATGCCGTGCGCAGCGGGCTGAAAACGGCGATCATCGAGCGGCAGGCGCTGGGCGGCCAGGTCGCCCTCACCCCGGTGGTCGAGAACTACCCCGGCTTCACCTCGGTCGGAGGGAAAACGCTCGTCGACATCATGGTCAGTCACGCTCTGCAGTACGTGCAGATTTTCCTGGGGGAAAACGTTCTCGAGGTGAATTACGGCCAGCCGATCCGCGTGCGGACCAGCCGGCGGCGGTTTGAGACGAAGAGTCTGCTGCTCGCCACCGGCGCGAGCCACCGCCACCTCGGTGTGCCCGGCGAATCCCGTCTCTCCGGCCGCGGGGTGAGCTATTGCAGCACCTGCGACGGGCCGCTCTTCCGCGGGAAAAGCGTCCTCATGGTGGGCGGGGGAAACAGCGCCGTGACCGAGGCGCTCCACCTCCATCACATCGGGGTCAAGGTCACCCTCGTCCACCGCCGGGACAAGCTGCGCGCCCAGGAGTTCCTCGCCCGGCAGCTCTTCGACAACGGTATCCCGGTCCTGTGGAACACCGAGGTGCGCGAAATACGCGGGGAGGACCGCGTGCGCGAGGTCCTCCTCCAGAACAACCGCACGGGGGAGAGCCGCACCGTTGCCGTAGACGGGGTGTTCATCGCGATCGGCTACGAGCCCGCCGTCGAAATCGCCCGGCAGCTCGGCCTGGAGCTGACCGAGGAAGGCTACATCAAGCACGACGGGCGGCATCGGACCAGCCTGCCGGGGGTCTACTCCGCGGGCGATGTGGAAGGCGGCTACAAGCAGATCGTCACCGCGGCCGGCCAGGGCGCCGAGGCCGCCATGACGCTCTTCGAGGATATGATCCACCCCTACTGGATGAAGGAGACCCCGGCCCGCAAGGGACCCGCCTGATCGCCCCTGCCCGGAAGACTTCTCTGCCGGGTCGGCCGCCGCCGAAGCGCTTCGGCGGCGGCCGACCCGCCTTCAGATGCGCCGCAGCCGTTCGGCCGCGCTGCGGAGTGTCTCCTCTTTCTTCGCGAAGCAGAAGCGCAACAGGCGATGATCGGTGCGGTCATGGTAGAAGACCGAGGGGGGGATCGCCGCGACGCCGTGCTCGCGGGTAAGCCGCCGGGCGAATTCGCCCTCCGGCTCGTCGCTGATCCGGGAGTAGTCGAGGAGCAGGTAATAGGTGCCGCGGCAGGGCAGGGGCCTGAAGCGCGAACCCTCGAGAAGGCGAAGAAAGAGATCGCGTTTCTGCTGATAGAAGGCGGGGAGCTCGAGGTAGCGACGCCGGTCTTCGAGAAAGGCGGCGTAGGCGTGCTGGATCGGGGTGTTGACCGAGAAGACGATGTACTGGTGAACCTTGCGCAGCTCGCGCGTGAGTTCGGCGGGGGCGAGGCAGTAGCCCACCTTCCAGCCGGTCGTGTGATAGGTCTTGGCGAAGGAGCTCACCACGAAGCTCCGCGCGCGCAGCTCGGGATGCGCGGACATCCCCCAGTGGCGCAAGCCGTCGAAGACGACATGCTCGTAGACTTCGTCGCTCAGGACGAGGACCGAGGTCGGCCGCAGCACGGCGGCGAGCGCCTCCAGGTCCTCGGGCAAGAGCACGGCCCCCGTGGGGTTGTGGGGGAAATTGAGCAGCAGAAGCCGCGTGCGCGGCCCGATGCGGTCCCGCATCTTCCCCCAATCGATGCGCCAGGCGGGGTATTCGAGCGGGACCGGGACCGGCACGCCGCCGTTCAAGCGGACGATCGGGGCATAGCAGTCGTAGGCGGGCTCGACGAGGATCACCTCGTCCCCGGGGTGGACGACGGCCGTGATCGCGGCGTAGATCGCCTCGGTTGCGCCCGTGGTCACCGTGATCTCCGTTTCCGGGTCGTAGGCGGCCCCGTAGAGCTCATGGGTTTTCTCGGCGATGCGCTCGCGCAGGAGCGGCACCCCCGGCATGGGGGCGTACTGGTTGCAGCCTTCGCGCATGAACCGCAGGACGAGACTCTGCAGCTCGGGGTCGGGGTCGAAGTCGGGGAATCCCTGGGAGAGATTGATCGCCCCGCATTCCTGGGCGAGCTGGGTCATCTCCGAAAAGATGGTCGCGCCGACTTCGGGCAGTTTGGAAGAAAGTTTCATCGGGGGGATCCGTTCCTTTGCGCAAACGGGGTTTTCGAGTTCAGCGCTTCGTAAGGGAAAACCGGGAGGGTGTCAATGACGGAGAGGCAGGGGGAAGAGAATCCGAACCGCTATCCCGACCGGCCGCGGGTGGCCGTGGGGGCGGTGGTGCTGCGCGACGGGGCGGTACTGCTGGTCAAGCGCGCCTTTCCGCCCTCGGCAGGGGTCTGGGCCATCCCCGGCGGCGGGGTGCTCCTCGGGGAAACGCTCCGCGAGGCGGCCGAGCGTGAGATCCGCGAGGAGACCGGCGTCGAGATCCGAGCACTCGAACCTGTGGCCGCTTTCGACGTGATCGAAAAGGACGACGCCGGCCGGGTCCGATTTCATTACGTGATCGTCGACCTGTCGGCCGAGTGGGTGTCCGGCGAGCCCCGTGCGGCCAGCGATGCGGCCGATGCGCGCTGGGTCGCCGCCGAGGAGATGGATGCGCTCCCGGTCAGCCGCAGGACCCGACGCCTTCTCCTCGAGCGTTTCGGCTTCGGCGCCTGAGGGGAAGTCTGCCGGGGAGGGGGCGGAGACTCAATCGCGGATCGGCTCGATCTCGACGCGGCGGTTGCGTTCGCGGCCTTCGGGGGTGTCGTTCGAGGCGATCGGGTCTTTCGGACCCAGGCCGACGGCGATCAGGCGTTCGGGGTCGATCCCCTTGCCGGCGAGATAGCTTCGAACGGAGTTCGCGCGGAACTGGGAAACGCTCAGGTTGTAGGTGAGGGGGCCCACGTTGTCGGTGTAGCCGGTGATCCGGACCTTGAGGTTTTTCTCGGCCTTCAGGTACTTGGCGATCTCCTCCAGGCCTTCCAGCACATCCTTTCGCAGCTCGTTCGAGTTGTGGGGGAAAAAGAGAATGACCTTGCCCTGGGCGAAGGGGTTGGTCCGCAACGCCTCGCGCGAGACTTCCCGCGGGGGGCTGCCCTCGCCTGCCGCCGCAATCATCGGTGCGGTCGGGGCGGCGGCCGGAGGCGAGCCCGGCGGGGCCGCGGGCTCCTGTGCCGCCTCGCGGCGCAGGGCCGCGGCGGGATAGCTCTGCGGGGCGATCTCCTCGGTCGCCCATCGCCGCGGGCTGTCGCTGCGGTATTGGTAAAGGACGATCCCGGCGAAGGCCGTGAGCAGAAGCGCCACAAGGAGCGCGGGCACTCTCCAGGCAGGGGGCCCCTCGGGGGCCTGCTCCGCGGGGGAAGTTTCCCGGTCCGCAGCGGGGCGGATGAAGCCGCTCTCCGTTTTTTCCTTGAATTCGGAGGCCCGCATTTCCGGGAGCCGGAGCTCGCGCTCACACTCCTGGAGGATCGCCGGGTCGATCGTGCGCACCCCCCGCGCGTAGCCGGTGAGAAGGGCGTGATCGCAGAGAATGTTGATGAGGCGCGGGTTTCCCCCGGAGAAGGCGTGAACGCGACGGATCGCCTGCGGGGTGAAGATCGCCTGCCGGGCGCCGGCGATTTTCAGGCGATGCTCGATGTACTGGGCCGTCTCCTTCTCGGCGAGCGGCTCGATGTGATAGCTCACCGTGATGCGCTGCCTCACCGCGCGCACGCTCTCGTCGAGCAGCGTGCGGTTGAACTCCGTCTGGCCGACGAAAAAGATGTTGATCAGCTTGCGGTTTTCGAGTTCGATGTTGGAGAGCAGCCGCACCTGCTCGAGCATGTCGAGGCTCAGCCGCTGAGCCTCGTCCACGATGAGGAGCACCTGGCGGTTCGCGGCATGGGCGCTGAGAAGCAGGCGCTTGAACTCGATCAGGAACTCGCCCTTCGAGGCGAAACGCCGCTTCATGCCGAACTCGTCGGCCAGAAAGTTGAAGAAGTCGAGCGCCTCCATACCCGGGTCGGGAACCGTGGCCACGAGCGCCGAGACGTCGATCTTTTGCAAGAGCATCTTGATGAGGGCGGTCTTGCCGGTGCCGACATCGCCCGTGAGCAAAAGAAAGCCCTTGTTCTCCTGGATGCCGTATTTGAGGGTCGCCAGGGCCTCGCCGTGCTTTTCCCCGAGCCACATGAAGGCGGGGTCGGCCGTGATCTGGAAAGGCTTTCGCTGCAGCTGGTAGTGCCGGAGGTACATGGACCCGCCCGGGCGGATTCAGCGGGCGCGGATGAAGCCGCGCCCGTAGTAGAAATAGATCGCGATCCAGAGGATGAAGAAAAGAAAGAGGTAGGCGCTTCGCTGGCGCTCGAGCTTCTCTTTCCGCTTGTCGAGGAGGTTCGAGGCGTTCTTGAGCTCTCGCTTGACGATGTCGAGCTCGTTCATCAGGCCGTCGATGTCGGCGGTTTCGGAGTAGGCGACGAGCCGCTTCGACTTGGCCTCGAAATCGCGCACGTTGAAGGTGTCGAAGAGGATCTTCTGCTTCTCGGTGAGATAGGAGGCCTCGTGGATTTCCTTGGCGAGCTCGGCGGCGTAAAACTTGCGGTAGGGGTTGCGTTGCGGGACTTCGCCGAGCTGGCGCACACGGCGCTCGATCCCCCCGTTCAATTCGGCCGAGATCTCCCCGAGGAGCTTGTCGAGTTCCTTGACCGTGCTGTGGTTCTTGAGCAGGTCCTCGCCGGAGAGCGCCGAGATGAAGAAGATCAGCAGCCCCGCCGTGACGCAGCTCGTGAGGATGCGGATGAAAATCATCACATCGCGGCTGATGCCGATCATGAAGGCGTTTGCCTGACGCATGTTCGAACTGCGTGTTCCGCTCATAAGATCTTCAATTGACAGTAAATATTATTAGATCGTAGCGGAAAGAAAAAGCCCTGTCAACAAGAGCTGCGATTTTTCAGGGCTTTCCCGCCTGCTGGGCTTCCTCGAGCGCGCGGCGGATGAGGCCGGTGTCGTTTGACTCGCCCATGTGGCGCTCGACCCAATCGGGGGTTTTGCCGAATTCGCGCGCCAGGGCCTGGAGTGCGTCGGCGAGCGTGTCGTGGTGCGCCTCGGGGGAGGTCCAGTAGCGCTTGGGCCGGCGCGGGTTGTAGAATTCGACGCCTGCGGCCGGAAGAATTCGTCGTTCTTCGGCGCCCGTTTCGCTCCTCCCTTCGACCTGTGGGGAGGGGTCCCCTTTGAGACGCTTGCGGATCTCGTTCAGGTCGTTCGTCTCGGCGAGACGTTCCTCGATCCAGGGCACGGGCTTTTCGAACTCGGCGGCCAGTGCGGCAAGCGCCTGTTCGTAGGTGTCATGGTGCCGCGTCGGGCTGCTCCAGTAGCGCTTGGGACGCCGGGGGTCGTAGAAGGGCGGTCCGCCGCCTCGCCCCGGTTGAGGGGGGGGGAGGGGCTTGACCTCCTGCGGAGTTTGGGGCTTCGGGGCGGCGGGGGCGGGCAGCGAGCCGGAGGACGCGTCTTTCCGCGGAGCCTCCTCGCGCGGTACGGCCACGGCCGGGGCCTTTTCGATGCGCAGGACGTCTCTTCGCGGGTAGCTCAACACCGCCCCGCGGTATTCACAATGCACCTGGTCTTTTTCCTCCCAGGCTCTCCCGGTGCAAAGGGTTCTCATGCCGTCATGAAAAAGGATCGTGTCGCCCGCAAAGCCGGGGGGAACGGATAAAGGAAGCAGGGCGAACGCCCCTGCAAGGAAGGCAAACGAATGCAGCAACCGCCGAAAACCGTCGGATCGGGGAGGTGTTGCGGCGGGTTCGGTTCTGCCGAATGGATTCGACTCAGGCCGCAGAGGGGGCATCGGCCTTCAGCGTGTCGCGCACGACCCGCACCAGGTCTTGGCGGTTGATGGGCTTGGCGAGTGTGGCCGCCGCGCCGAGCTTCTGCGCGCCGCGCAAGTAGCCCTCGGGGCGGTTCAGGCCGCCGCCGGACATGGCGATGATCTTCACGTCGGGGAACTCTTTCTTGAGTTCGATGATCATCCCGATCCCGTCCTTATTGGGCATGATGAGGTCGGTCAGGATCAGGTCGGCCGGTTTCTCGCGGAAGATCTTCAACCCCTCGGCACCGTCCACGGCCTCGAGGACCGCGTAGCCCTCCCGTTCGAGGATCAGGCGGACCATGGAACGGATCTGTGGCTCGTCGTCGATGATCAGGATGCGCTGCATGCGGCCATGCTCCCTTTGCAGGAGATTCTCCCTCGCGGAAGAGGGTCTTCCCGATTCGAAACCATTATCGCACATCCCGGAGCCTGGTGCAAACTCGCCGTCACGACGGATCAGACCCGGGGGCTCCCCCATCGCCCCACGCCTACGAAATCAATTCTCTTTACACCGGGGTGCGCTTTCTCTATAAACATAGAGCAGCTGGAAACAATAAATATTTATTCAATTATACCAATTAGTTATTTTCCATTTCGGGGGGTAACCGAGAATGCGGAGCTATTCTTTGAGGACGAAGTCATGAAATTCACGGCCGATCCGACAAGCCTGCCCGGTGTGCTTGTGATCACCCATGAATTCGCCCGCGACGAGCGCGGCTTTTTTGCTGAAACCTTCCGCGAGGACGCCTTCGCCGCGCTGGGACTGCCGCGTTTCGTTCAGGACAACCAAGCGGGGTCCATCCGGGGCGTGCTGCGGGGGATGCACTACCAGCTTCGCCCCGCGGCGATCGCCAAACTGGTCCGCTGCCTGCGCGGCCGTATCTTCGACGTCGCCGTCGACATCCGCCGATCCTCGCCGACCTACGGCCGATGGGTGGGGGTCGAGCTTTCTAGAAACGACGGCCGCATGCTCTACATCCCCGAGGGGTTCGCCCACGGCTATCTTTGCCTTTCCGAGCGCTGCGAGGTCCTCTACAAAACCTCCGGTTACTACGCCCCCCAGTATGACCGAGGCTTTCTCTGGAACGACCCGGCGGTCGGCATAGCCTGGCCGATCGAAGAACCGATCCTATCCCCCAAAGATGCTTCCGCCCCTCCTCTGGATTCGGCCGAAAACAATTTCGATTGTTGATCGTCTAAATGCTTCCAGTGTGCCGGGGCACGTGATGGCTTGTCACCCAACTGCATTGTTCTTCATGCCGTTCCATACCCGCTCATCCGGATACAATTCCAGTGAATAGGGCGGGAGGGAAAACAGGCGAAATAGGCAATTCATTTGCTCATGAGAAAGAAAAGCCCTTCCGATCCCCTGGTCATTCGACCGCCTGACAGGGAAAATTTCCTAAACTTACGTGAACTGGCCGGTTATAGACATCTTCTATGGAGTATGGTGTGTAAATCGATTCGTCTGGATTTCGACCAGTTGGCGCTGGGCTATGTGTGGGCTGTGGTCAGGCCCATAGCCATGGTGCTTATCTTTACTTTCATCAAAATTCGCTCCGGCGCAAATCTCCACGTCGAAATCAGCTATCCCCTTTATCTTTACAGCGGGATCATTCTCTGGTTTTATTTCCGCGACGCTACAATGGCGGCGGCCAAAAGCGTCCTCAAAGATGCTGCTGTGATGAAACGAATTTATTATCCGCGGATGATCACTCCCCTGGCTCCCGTCCTTTCACATCATTACAGTTTGCTGATCGCTTTTGTGCCGATGATTTTCATGATGATCATGTACAACACCTATCCCGGTTTACGGCTGATGTTGCTTCCTCTCATCTTGCTGCAGTGCTCTATGCTCGTACTGGGCATCGGCCTCATCTTCGCCTGTCTTATCCTCGTTAAAGCCGATTTCGAAAAATTTCTCAGTTTATGCCTCTATTTAGGCTTGTTCGTCTCGCCTGTCCTCTTCGCCCCCGAAATGATCCCTGAACGGATTCGTATAGTTTATTTTCTTAATCCGATGGCGGGAACCCTTCTGGCTTTCCGTTCTTGTCTCTTCCAGCAATTCCCATTTCCACTCTGGCAGTTTGCCTATTCCTCCGGTCTGACAGCGCTGCTCCTCCTGATCGGAACACGGATGTACCAAAGAGCCGAGTCATATCTGGCGGATAAATTATAAGCTATTTTTAGTAATATAGCAATAAGATAGATATTACATTTCTTTTCTTCCCTTTACCGGCATTAACGAAAATCAAGGCGATGGAAACCCGAAAAATGATCCCCGGCTGGTCACCGCGCTTTGCAGGCGCGATGACTCACGTCTGGACAGGAAGAAGATTGGCCCCGCGGTGATGGGAGGGCCTTGGGAATCAGCCGCGCGTCGATCTGGTTATAGTTACAGCGGGGTGTCACGATACCGCAGCGATGGATGCCCGCACGGGACAAGCCAAAGCGTGACAGATGCAAACCCGAACTGCTCTTGGCGGGGCCGCCACGCTATGGATTTGCCCTCACGGGGCCGAAAAACACCGTTTCCGCTGAAAGTCCACTTGTGCGCTGTGGACGGTGAAGAGGGTGGCGCCGCGGACACCGGAGGGCTTTTGGGTGAAGATTTGCTGTGGTGGATGATGAAAGATTATCTGCAGATCCGTTCATTGGCCAGAGGCAGTGACGCCTTTCCTCTGCAGCGCCGAAAACCGCTCGGGTCACAACGGAATCTCGTCGCTCATCGCTCAGGGGGGATTCCACTTCATGGTTGACGGCCATTCGGCTCTCAAGGCCCAGAGCGTTCAGTGTGTCGCCGAAACCCTGAAAAACTGGTTTCGCGTATTTTCCTCACGCCGTATCCACCGGAGTTGAACCCATAAACGCACATGGATGCGCATGATCCAGAAACTCTCGATCTAGTGTGTTCATACGTTCAACGAGAAACTGCACGCTACGCTGCCTAAGGTTTTTTACTTATCGGATGGTTTCTATGGCGGAAGAGCCGATCATTTCAGCCAAGGGGCTTTCAAAACGCTACCATATAGACATCACCAAGAAATCGAACTCCAGGGTTAGGCCAATCGACATCCTCAGGCTTCCCTACGATATCCTCAAAGGCGATCTGCCGCTTTTTCGAAATAGAGGAGACAAGGTAATCTGGGCTCTCAAGGGAGTCAGCTTCGATTTGCATAGGGGTGAACGTCTTGGGGTGATCGGGCGGAACGGAGCAGGAAAGACCACTCTTCTGAAAATTCTCTCCAGGATCATCTACCCGACCGAGGGGGAAGCGGTGATCCGTGGAAGGACCACCGCGTTATTCGGCGTAGGTACCGGGTTCAAACCGAAACTGACCGGTCGCGAAAACATCCTCTATAGCGCGGCCCTCCACGGCATGACGAAGAAGGAGATACAAGAAAGAATGCCCGAAATCATTGAATTTTCGGGAATCGAGCGTTTTATCGACATGCCGATCAATCATTACTCGAAGGGCATGTATGCACGGCTGGCCTTTTCGGTCGCCGCACACCTAGACGCGGAGATTCTTCTGCTGGACGAAGTTCTCGCAGGAGGGGATATTGGTTTTCAAAAAAAGTGCCTTTCAAGAATGGAAGGGCTCGCGGGTTCGGGACGAACGATTCTTTTCGTCTCCCACAACATCAATGCCGTGATCGGACTTTGTAACCGCTGTATTTGGATCGACGAAGGACAGATCTTGGAGGACGGACCGCCGCGCAGCGTCGTTCAGGCTTATGCCAAGCGCATGCTCAAGCTTCAAGCATCCTTCGTGGTTGATGCGCCCCAACCGGAAACGTCGCTGGAGCCCACACCGAAACCTGAGAACCGTTCGCCTGAACCAAGCGACAAAGGCCTTGATCGCGGACCTTGCGGGGCAGAACTTATAAGGATTGAACTGCTTGACAAAAACGGACTTGCCAAGGAGTTGTTTTTTCGAGATGAGCCCATCCACGCACGGGTTGAATACCGAATTTTACGAGATGACATTCCCATCCTTCCCGTCCTCCACTTGCACAGGGAAGGGGTGCATGTCTTGACGACCCATCCCCTGGAAATCGGGCCAGAATCAAAGGGCTCGGTTTTTTCCTCTCAAGTAGAGATCCCTCCCCGTCTGCTGAATACAGGGGAATACGACTTTTCGATCGCTTTAGTTACACCGGCACGCCCTAAATGGCGGCATGTTTACCTCGAGAATATCTTGAGCATCAAAGTAGTGCCGGAGAACGATCCGAAACGAATATTTTCCGGCGACTATCTTGGCTGTGTTCGGCCGGATCTCGCTTGGACATCGAAACGTTTGATAGATGATTTCCTATCCTGAATTTTAAGCTATAAAAAATTTTACGTCAAAAAGATGAAAAGATCCGTACGAAAAAGACCTTGTTACCCCTGGTTTTATTCACGTGCGGTAAAATGCCCTGTGATCATCGTAATTGGTATGCACCGGTCTGGAACCGGATTGGTATCGAGAATCCTTCAAAATATGGGCGTTTTTATGGGGAGGGATCTGACAGGGAACGAAGAATCTGTTTTCTTTTTGAACTTGAATAAGGAAGTGCTGGACATCATCGGCTGCAATTGGCGTTGCCTTGATCATTTGCCTGTTGTAGCCGAGTTTGACGATCGCTACAGGTGGATGATCAACTTCGTAAGAAGCCGCTTGGAAGCTGGCCTGATAAAGTTTCATTTCGGTTTTTCAGCAACAAGCCTGATCTTCAAAGAGCGATGTATTTGGGGCTGGAAGGATCCTCGGAACTCATTGCTTCTGCCAGTCTGGCTGAAACTGTTTCCGCGAGCCCGCGTCGTCCACATTTTTCGTGACGGTCGAGATGTCGCTCTGAGCCTGCTCAAGAGAGATCTGAAGCGCGAAAGAGGCAATCGGCGAATGACTGAGGAAGATCAACATCGTCGTTACCTCGGCTACTTCAAACTTTGGGAAGACTATATCATTCGCATCAGAGCCGCTGTAGCGGCTTATGATTCAGTATACTCATTGCGCTTCGAGGATCTACTTGAAAGAACGGAATCGGTGGTCATAGATTTAGCGAAAGCGGTGGGGGTGAATGAGAAGAACTGCTTAAAAATCAGTGGCCTTCAAATCGATAAGGGGCGTCAGGGTCGATACCGTGAAGCCGAGTTCTCTTGGGCGGAAAAATCAACTCCATCAAGTTCGCTTTTGGAGGAGTTAGGCTACCTTTAAAATCACCGCCATTTTGTATAATTATGATCAATTTCCGGCTTGGTACTTTTCGATACGGATCGTGATTTTCAATGAACGTTAATCAGCATGTGAGAATGTGCTTCGGAATGACTCTTTTCAACCGGGCCGATTATATTCCCGAGGCCTTGGAATCGCTGTTGAACCAGTCTTGCAGGGACTTCAAGATTATAGCCATTGACGACTGCTCCAGCGACGCTACTGAAGAAGTCATGCGCACGTTTATCAAACGGGATGATCGGATCTCTTATTTCCGAAATTCAACCCATGAAGGCATGATCTCGACGTGGCGTAAAGCATTCTTCATGGCTTTGGAAAAGTATCGGCCCGAATTTTTCGCTTGGGCCAGCGACCACGATCGATGGGATTCGCGTTGGCTGGAGAGTCACATCGCGGCCTTAGATGCTCATCCGGACTGTGTATTGGCCTATTCTTCTGCAGCTGCTATCGACGCCTCAGGGAAATTACTTGATGTCGAAATTCCGGATTATATCGATACCCACGGACTGGGTTTCGTGGATCATCTGGTTCAGGTAGTTCTCAATCTACGCGGAGCCGGTTACGCCGTTTACGGGTTGTTCCGTGCGGACTCGCTCTTAAAAGCGGGTGTTTTCCGACATGTCGTCCTGCCGGATCGACTTCTGCTCACGGAACTGGCCGCATACGGCAAGTTTGTGCACATTCCTGAGCTGCTATGGTACCGGCGGCACTTCGAACCGACCCTGCAACTTTCCGATACCATTAACAGACAAAGAGAAAGACTGTTCGGCCCACACAACACTCCTATCCACACCCAAACGCCTTTTCTCTCTCACTTCGTGTCTCTTCTCGTCAATCTCGTCTTAGATCAAACCAGCAGGAAATCAATTTTCATTTCCCGCGGCCTGATCCTCGCCGGGCTCGTCTGGGAAAAACGGAGGAAGCACATCATCAAAGAAATTGACCATCTCGTTTCGGAGACTCCCTCATCGCCTTTATTTGATCTGTCTGCTATGATGAATTTTCAAAGAGACAACTGGCTGACTGTTATGGTGCTTGCTCTACAACTGATCAGAGAGAGAAATCTAAAAGACTTTAGCCCTTTTTATCATATCGCCGCGAGAATCATCTCTTTTAAAGAATCAAATCAAACCATCATCGATGCCTGCGATACAGAGTCAGAAACATCTCAAAATAAAGTTGATGACAAGCAACGTTCAATGATGCAAGAAATTGGTTCCAGCGACCGATCTCATGTTTTTGAAGACTCAAAAATCAAACCGGGATTATGCTCACAAGTGATGTGGGAATTGCTCAAAGATGCCAGCATAAGGGTTGCACGGGAAAATGTATTGCAAAACGATTTGCGGCTGAAACTTTTTAGGTCCAAACAAAAAGCGGAAAACTTGCGAGAAAAGTTAGTTGATTGCAAGAACAAACTTGCGGAAATTACAGAAGAGAAAAGATTGCTTGAAGCCGAGAAAAAATTTTGGGAGGAGAAGGCCAGACTCGGCACTATGCATAAACTACATAAAATTATTGAAATAATTTTAACTAAAAATCTAAGAAAAAAATGAATCAAATTATCAATAAAATCTTTAATAAAATTTTCAAAGCTGCGATGGCAAGCAAGGCCTTCAAACAGAACCGCTTGCAAGCACAGAGCCTTGCGTCCATGCTTGAAAATGAATCTCAAACCTGGGAGAACGTTAAGAGATCCGCTATAGGCGGGAAACGAATACTGATCGCGACCAGCATGGGTTGCTATGAGCACGGTACCCTCGTTGAAAGCGCGTTATCTATCGCGTTGACCCTCAGGGGCGCCCGCGTGAGCTTTTTGCTCTGTGATCAGAGTCTCCCCTGCTGCCAAATGATCAAAATTTATAACATAGCCCCAGAAGATTTATTGACTCAAGAACACACCCCGCGCTGTGATGAGTGTGTGAAGCAAGGTGAAGATGCTTTCCAGTTTCTTGGCTTGCCGATACTGCGATTTGGTGATTGGATCAGTGATGCTGATGCCGACGAAGCTTGTCGACTATCCGAAAGTTTGCACATCGAGGATATACCAAAATATGTATATCGAGAGGTTGCAGTGGGCGAGCATGCAATGGCGGGGGCACTGCGCTTCTTTGCGCGGGGAGATCTCGAAGACGAACCTTTCGGAGAAAAGATCCTGAGGCGTTACCTGAAAGCCTCCATGCTGACGGCATCGGCTATGGGAAACGTGCTTGCCAAGCACCGATTCGATGCGGCCGTTTTCAACCACGGCATTTATGTTCCCCAGGGAATAATCGGAGAAGTGCTTCGAAGAGAAGGGATTCGGGTGGTGAATTGGAACCCGTCTTATCGAAAACAAACGTTTATTTTCAGTCACGATGACACTTACCATCGTACCATGATCACCGAGCCTACCAACCTTTGGGAAAGAATGCCGTGGGATTTCCAAAAGGAAAAGGTTATCCTCGATTATCTCAAAAGTCGCCGATATGGGACGCAAGATTGGATCTGGTTCCATGATAAACCTTACGAAGATCTCGACCGGATTCAACAGGAGCTGGGGATCGATTTCAATGAGCCTTGTATCGGTCTGCTGACCAGCGTCATGTGGGATGCTCAGCTCCACTACCGGTCCAATGCATTTCGGAATATGCTCGAATGGATGGTTTATACTATCGAGTACTTTCGCAAACGTCCCGACCTGAAACTTTTGGCGCGAATTCACCCAGCCGAAATCCATGGGCTTATCCCATCGCGTCAGAAAATGCTTGATGCAATTCAACAGCGGATCCAGAAATACCCTCCAAACATTACCCTGGTTCCCCCTGAGAGTCGAATCAGCACATATGCATTGATGCAAAAATGCAATGCGGTAATCATCTATAACACAAAGACGGGGATTGAAATCTCCTGCATGGGGATTCCTGTGATCGTGGCAGGTGAAGCCTGGATACGCGGCAAGGGGTTTTCTATCGATGTCAACTCGCCCGAAGAATATTTAGAAGTTCTTGATCGGCTCCCCCTTCCACACCGCTTGTCCCCTGAACAACTGCTCAGGGCACGTAAATACGCCTATCACTTTTTCTTTCGTCGTATGATTGAGTTACCTTTTCTGGTTCCTATCCGAAAGCACAAGATCGGTTTGATGCTGAACAGCCTCCGGCAGCTTGAACCAGGTGTTTTCCCTGGACTTGACGTGGTTTGCAGAGGGATTCTTGATGGATCTCCGTTCATAGTGGAAAAATATTGACATTTATCCAAGATAATTACGGTCGAGTTGTAAAATTCTTTACTGAAAAAATATGTGACTTCGCGATGGCAATTTCAGAGCTTTTTATAAAAAAAAATCTGCAAAAAAAATGGTTTATTTTCAGACGGTCTCAAGTTCTGAGCATTGAAGAGTACCGTGAAATATTCCGGTTCATGCACAGAATTGGTGGCTGTTGCACCCTGCTGACCCGCTCCGAGGCTGAAGCCTGCAGCAGACTTGTAAAGGCGCTGGGATTTCCCTCGCATCATGATCCTCAGAAAAACTGGGATACACTGAAGTCTCTCTTCTACGTCCTCGATAAAACTAACGTTTCATCCCCTGTGCTCGACGCCGGATCTGGCGGAAGCAGTGCCATACTCAGGTGGTTGTCAGCCTTGGGCTACCAACAGTTGTACGCCTGCGATATCCGACCAATTCACGATCGAGCCTACCGCTCACAGGGGATCAAGTTTAGCGTTCAAGATCTGTCCCGTACCGACTACCCTGATCATTTCTTTCATGCCGTGACCTGCATATCGGTCATCGAACATGGGGTCGACCTACATGGATTCATTAAAGAGATGTCCCGGATCCTGAAAACAGGAGGTGTTCTTCTCATTTCCATGGATTATTGGTCCGAACCGATAGACTGCTCCGGTATCTATCCCTACGGGAAAGCCATGGGGGAGATGAAGATTTTTGGACCGGAACAGCTTCACACGCTAATTTCGCTTGCGCAGTGCAACGGCTTTTCACTGTGCGCACCATTGGATCTGAAAACCAGGGAACGTGCTGTGCGTTGGGAACGTGTGCAGCGTGAGTACACTTTCGCATTTGTCGCAATGGAAAAGATTGCGAATTAAAAAATAGATGTCAGTGCGCGTGCTGCATATATACAAAAAGAATTATGAAAATGCCCAACAGAACTACTTAGGGTCCGTGAAGGACATTCGTTCTCGTACGGAATATTTTATCGAACGTGGTATCGAGTACGATAAAATTTTAGTTTCCGGAAAATTTTATACCCGCGAAGACTTTGAACAGGTTTTTTGCAAAACTTTGGACCGCTTCGATATTGTTGTTTTAGAGATGACTTTTTCTCCGAACCTTCTAAGAAATCTGCGTCGATCCATGCCGAATTCGACCTTGATGGTTCGATCGCATAATGCCGAACTTTTTCATCGATTTCACTGGGCTCTCGCTCAAGGAGCCTCATTGAAAGCTTTTCGATATTTATTTCAAGCGGTCAAGAATTTTATTTTAGACCTCGCTTGCGCCCAGTTTTCCAATTATGTCCTGACAATATCTCAATGGGAAGCTGATTTCTATTGGAAGAAATTTATCTCTTCCAAAAAAGTGAAATACGTGCCATTCTATCTTCCACGCTCATATGTGAAAGAGCTGAAACCTTGCGATCCGAAAAGAAATATTTGTGTGCATTTTGGATCCTCGTTGGACAACCCTTTGATCGCCGATGCAACGAGAAACTTTATATCCGCCGTCGGCAAGCTCGATCACGAATTCGCCGATTGGGAATTCATAGCCACAGGCGCTTTGCCGAGTCGTAAAGTTCACATTTCGCCGCGGATAAAATGGCAAGGCATGATTCCCAAGCCGTACATCGCCCTGAGGCCTGCAAGAGCCATGGCCCTGCTTTCAAATTACGGCATGGGGTTCAAAACCAAAATCCTCGAAGCCGTGATGGCACGCTGCTTTGTTATCCTGCCGAAGGCTCTCCTCGCACGTCAGCCCGAGGAATTGCGTCCTTATTGCCTTCCCATCGATTTGAGATCCAATGATTCTTTTGGAAAGGCTTTGGCGAAGTGCAGCGGTATGCTCCCCGAAGGAGATCCTAACCTTCTGCTGCGTCAAAAGGCCTTCGCAGCTATGGACGAGTTGATCGGAATATCCCCGGCGAGACGGAGTATCGGGAAAGAAGCGTAAAAGTAAACTCCTTCGAATATGGAGGTCTTTTGAGGTTGACTGAAGTTCGGAGAGTTAAGGATCTCGAAGCCGCTATGCAGCTAAGCAGCAGTCTTTGATCTCCCGGAGGTTCCATATCTTGAGGCGTTCTCCCCCTGCTTTTGAGAGGGGGAGGCTTCCGATGCAAAAGTTTTAGAATAACGCATAGTAAATGGCATGGCATACAAGACAAAGCCGACAAGGATAGATGTTTGAGTTTTCGTTACCAGAGCCGCTTCGGTAAGGAGTGAAATATGCCCTGGAGAGTCATGAAGGGGAAAAATGATCCAAATCAAAAAAAGACAGTCGACGTGCTGTGGTTCGTAGAACATACAGCACGCGAGATGGATGTCGCCTGCGCGGTGAAGAGCCTTGCAGTTTACAAGTACTGCTTAGAAATCGAAATACGAAACTACTATGCCCATGCAATTGAATCGATGGCTCGTCTCAATCCACGGGTTGTTGTCCATCCGTTTTTCTATTTTTCAGCTGGAGCCCTGGCTACGGAAGATTATGTCAAGATTTGGCCGTCATCGGTACATTTCAATTTGGCTTGGGAGCAGATCCACTATAGTGCTCAATGGAAAATTAAAGCCCCATCGGACGACTTTGCCAAGAGAAGCGTTATTCACCACGCATGGGGTGATTTCTATCTAAATTATCTTATGGCCCATGGAGTCCCGAGGTGCAATATTTTCGTCAACGGCCATCCCGCCTATCAGCTATATAAGTTGCCATATCGAAATTATTTCAAGACGAGATGGGCACTCGCAAATCTTTATGGATTAAATCCCCAATGGAAATGGATTTTTTTGCCCGAAAATTATCGCTGGGCGTTTATCGGAGACAAAATAAAGTTATTTCATGAGCTAGGTGCAGACCCTAAAGAGATCTATGAATTAAGGGATTTTTGCATCAAGTCACTGGAAACCGTTCTTCGTTGGTGTAACCGCGCTGGGTCGGAAAACGGGTTGTGCGTAATCTTCCGTCCACGGCCGGCAGTCAATTCCAAGCTGATGCATAAATTTTTCTGCGAACATATAGGAACACGATCGCCAAACCTTCATTTTATCAAAGAAGAGTCTGTACGCGATTGGATTCTAGCCAGCGACCTCGTCGTATCCTCCTATAGTACCAGCCTGATCGAAGCTGCGGTGGCTGGCAAGCCTGCATATATGCTTGAGCCATTTTCATTTCCTGATTCCATTCAATGCGAATGGTACAGGCATGTTCCCAGGATCCTTCAGGAGAACGATTTTATTGATTTATGCAAGGATTGTAATCCCAAAAATGTAAGTCAGTCTTTACGCGATTGGGCGGAAAGGGAAATGTTATCCAACGGGGATCCCATAGAAAACCTGGTGACCCGTATGAACGAGATCGTGAATGATCATAAACGAGAAATGACAGAGTTCAATACGTCTCATATTTACCAATTAAATTCAGAAAAAAAATATTTTAATTTCCAAACACATGAAAACGATTTGTTTAGCGAAGAGGACATCAGGATCCGGGTTGAGATTTGGAACAATACGCTCAACATGGGCGTGGCAAAGAAAAATGACGATCGATCTGCAAAGATGAACGATGGAGCTGTAATCATTAACAAAACAATGAGCCGTTCAGATCTTCTTACAAAAGATGCCGAGTCTACCGTCAAGTCATTAAATTTATTGATTAATACTTTATTCCGGAAGGGTTTATGGATGTCCTCTTGGGTTGGGACCTTGCCTGAGGAATCGATCGAAAAGCCAAGTCTTCTAAAAATGCTTAAAAGGAATTACGGGCGCTTTATCAACAGAAAAATCACTGTTCGAACCAATGAACATGAGGCAAAGGCACTTGCCCGGGGCATCGAACAAAGGCTCAATTATCAAGCACTTCCCGATTGCGCCGACGACGTCAGGTTCCCTTGGTTCCTTTACTGGGAGATTTACTGGGTTCTCAAAATAACATCTCCCTATTTGAACCCCTCCGCTCGGCTTTTTGACGGTGGCGGTAGTGCTTCCCTCTTTACCTGCTACCTCGCCTCCTTAGGGTACGAGGTGCATTCCGTCGAACTCAATCGAAAACTGAGCCGTCAATGTCAGAAAATCGCGATTTCCATGGGATGGAACCTTCATTCCTACATTATGGATATGCGCAAGCTGGATTTCCCCGATGAGTACTTTGACCACGCTTTTTCCATCTGTGTCTTTGAACACCTCGACTACGACATTAAACAAGCTGCTCTATCGGAAATAGCCCGATGTCTGAAGCCAGGCGGTATCTTTGCGATAACGTTTGATTATCGCAATCCAGCACCAGGGGTGGTCGGCTACGGAAAGGACACACGGCCGCGAAATCAGCTAAAGAGCGAGCAAGATATCGAACGTACTTTTCTGCAGTCGGGGCACTTCGACCTAATGGGGAATCAAGGATTCTACGACAATCAAGAATCCTACCTCATTCACCATCGCTTTGGAAACACTCCCTACACCTTCGGGGCCATCTTTCTTCGAAAGAAAAATTCAGACCATTAGGAGGACGTGATGAACCCGTGCACGTTTTCCTTATCGGTGATCGTCTGCACCTTCAACCGCTCGCGCCTCCTCGAAAAGTGCCTGACCAGCCTAATGACGCAGGAGTCTCCTCCGGGGAAACGATACGAGGTAATCGTTGTTGACAACAACTCCACAGATGATACCCAGGCCATCGTCTCGCGAATCGCTGCTGGTTATCGCCATATCGTATACGTCAAGGAAGACAGGCAAGGCCTTTCTTACGCCAGAAACAAGGGCGCTGAAGTCGCCCGAGGAGAATATCTCGCCTACTTGGACGATGACTCCATGGCTCCCGAAGGATACCTGAACAATCTCCTGGAAGTCATCGATAAATACCAACCCGATATCATTGGCGGCCCAATATTCCCATACTATGATTCCTCCCGCCCACGATGGTTCAAAGACCGCTATGAATTACGCAATTTTGCTGAAAGATCTGGATTTTCGACCAGTTGCAGGGTTAGCGGAGGAAATTTCATCATCCGCCGCGAGCTCCTGTTCAACTTGGGCGGCTTCAATGTAAATCTTGGAATGAAAGGAAATCAGATTGGACTGGGGGAAGAGAGAGCCGTTCTTGAAGACTACCGCCGCAGAATTCCACATGAATCCCAGAAGGTCTATTATTCCTTAGAATGCTCCGTGCTTCATTATGTGCCGCCTTACAAAATGAAGCGCAGTTACATGTTGAAAAGATCGTACCAAGTAGGGCGCGTTGCCGCGCGGATCAAAAATAAAGAACCGTCCAGCTTTTTCAGGCGCATGTTTTCTTTTTTCCCAAATCTCTTTTCGATTTTTTTTGAAACCTTAAAAAAAGACGGCATATTCAAAGCGGATTATTTCGGAGTTGTCATCCAAGGAGCCCTACGGATTGGCACCATGGCCGAACTGCTCAGCCATGGAATGGGTCCGGTTGTGAATCCGCATATCGACCTCGCCTACAACCTATTGAGATCTTTAATAAAAAAAACGGGGATGGGCAGTTTATTTCTGTGGATCGAATCCCGGTTCCGGAAAAAGCATTGATGTTGAAATGGCGCTGGCGCCAGAGCATGTTTTTCAAAATTTGAACCGGATCCCAAGCTCTGGTTCGGAGCTCAGGGGGACGAGTGATGATCAAGAAACGCTAAAAGCAAATTATCCAATTCAAAGGTCAAATTAGCCACGGCTGAATTGAACAGGTCATAGAATGCCGCGCAGCCGGATCGTTTCGCTATTTACCTCGCCATGGTTTCGACCAGGGAAGAGCCATGAGTACGTTTTCACAACAACCATCGAAGAAGCCTTGAACGCGGATATTGCGCCGCAATCAGGTATTACCCAAAAAGAGAGCATACTTTAATAATGATCCTGAGAACTTAACCGTGGTCGACCCACGAGAAAGGGATCATCGAAGGCTGCAAACACGACATGGCGGAAAAGGCCGCCCGCGTAAAGTCATCTCCCAAGGAAAAGCCAAGATTGTTTTCGTCGGGAAAGCGTCAACTTCGCATGCCGGCATGGCGCTGATTTCCCGTGCGCTGGAGCATTTTTCGGTACGCGAGCCGTTGCAACACCTCAGCGCCGATTTGGACCTCGACAAACACCATTCGATGAGCTCATTGTTGGAGCAGTTGGTGGCCCTGCGGATGATGGACGGGTAGGCGATCAGCGATACGGCCCTGCTGAAGGACGAGGCGCTTTCGGCCTTTTTCGAATGGGATGCGATAGCCCATCCGTCCACCTTCGGGCGTCGGCTGGGAGAAATGCGCTGGTCGCATAATTTGGGTCTGGAGCGGATCGTCACCGGTTTGAGTGAGCGCGTGCGCACAGCCGGTGGCAGTGGATGTGGGTGCCCGTGCGGTGGTGGACGGCTATCTGCGTCCAGGCTCTTGTGGCACCGGCCACAGGCTGGAGGGGTTTATCCGCAAGCTGATGGCCGGCGTTGCCGGAGAGATCTCGAAGATCAAAAAATGGCGCGCGATCGGCGATGGCCACTTTACCGCGAATATTTACTGACAGCTCGACAAGTAGAGCTGTCGCCGGCGCTTGGGGTGATCGAGAGAAACCGGCCCGGGAAAGAGCAGCCGGCGCAGCTGCCGCTCTTTGAGCTGATGGAGGGCCGCTACGAGGTGGTGGTGACCAGCCTGCACCTGAACGCGGAGACCATCTGGCGGCTCTACAACCGCGGCACCGTGGTGGAGAAGGAGATCGAGGAGTTGAAAAACGATTTTGCGCCGCCGCGATTCGTACCAACAGCTTCTGGGCGAACGATGCACTGTTTTTGACCGGGCTGATCGCCTACAATCTTCTCAACTGCATCCGCCGATTGGGCTTGCCCAAGGCGCTGGCGACGGCGCGGCTCAAGCGGTTGGGGCTGTTGCTGCTGGAGCTTCCGGCCAATGTGATCCGCCGCAGCCGGCAGCCGTGGATCAAGACCAAATGGGATCACCCCATGCGGTTTGTCTTATACCGCGTGATGGTCACACAGCAATAAGAAACCGACAACAGGTAAGCGGGAAACACCGGTGAGGTGTTCCCCAACGTCACCATTTTGCTACTATTTGGGCACTGACAAACTTCTACTTCGCTATTTTCCAAAGAACAAACTAAGCTACGTTTATATACAGAAGATTTTTGAACTCTGAAAAGCATTTTCTCTGCTTCAAAAAACCAAAATGCAAGATTGAAGTTGAAAGATGGCAGTTTTCATCAAAGATGACATTGTGTGGAAAGTATTGACTACGAAGGGAGCCGTTTCCATCATGAAAGTTAGAAAAGAAATTGGCCTTTGCCGATTCAAGGATATCTGCGGGAAAGAGACCGAGGCGCTGCCGAACGATTTGAGCCGCCGTGCGATTTAGATGAAGGCATCAGGGCAGAAGGCAGACGATTAAGCGAAGATGGAGATTTCCTATTGGACTTTCTGCTTGGTTCAGGAAGAAAATCACTTTGAGCGCCTGATGCCGCTCGTGAAGATAGGCAGCCCAGGTGTTATAGCGGAGGCGATAAACACTTTCGTTAGGAAAAGTGTAGATGTTTTGTGTGGCGCTCGCGTCATTTTATCATTTCTAAAACCTGGCCTGCCTGATCATTATCATGGGCGTCTTATAAACCCATTTCTATCACGGAACTCTCGGATGTCTTTTTTCCGCTTATTTTAACGAACATGAATTACCCCCTATACAGAAAATTATTGAAGAAATCATTTTTGATGCGCAAGTTTGCGCGAACTTTGAACGCATCCTTTCGATATGCTGACTGGCGACCCTTGTTACAAAGAGGTCGCAGTCTTTGGAAGAACAATGAACGGCACAAGGAATCATTGAAAATCCTTGTGGCCACCTGTGTGGGGTCCCAGATCGGAAGCACTATTCTTGAGAGTATGCTGGCGGTTGCACTGAGCCTGAGGGGCAGCCGAGTGGAATTTTTACTCTGTGACGCCATGTTGCCCGCTTGTATGGGTTGCGAAATTGGCTATCTCGGAAAGCTCACCAAAGGCAAGTGCCGTCCTCTTACAAGACCCTTTTGTTCGACATGCTTTAGACCGGCATTCCGCTCCTTCAAACCTCTGGGGCTGCCGATCCGGTGTTTCAGTGAGCTTCTCAACCACCATGAAATCACAATGTGTCATGCACTGGCGCAGCAAGTGCCTGCTGCGCAACTCGGTTCCTTTCGCCATCAAGAACTCGACCTCGGGGAACAGGCACGCGCTGGAGCATTGAGGTTTTTCGCACGTGGAGACTTCGACGAGGAAGAATACTCTCAAGAGATCGCCAGCCAATATCTCGAAGCTTCGCTGATTTCTGAAACAGCGCTGCGCCGCCTGCTTGATACAAGCCATTACGACTGCGTGGTCTTTAATCACGGGATTTACGTTCCTCAGGGCATCCTCGGGGCATTGTGTCGTAAAAAAGGAATCCGCGTTGTCAATTGGAACCCCGCATACCGAAAGCAATGCTTTATATTCAGCCATCATGACACCTACCACCGCACCATGATCTCAGAACCTGTTCATTCGTGGGAGAATATGGCTTGGGGCGAAAAGAAGGAAAAGCGGCTTATGGACTACCTGGCCAGCCGCTGGAGAGGGACACAGGATTGGATCTGGTTTCATGAAAAACCGCTATTCCGGGTCGAAGATGCCCTCCGGCGTCTTGGCGTTGACTTTTCGAAGCCGTGTATCGGTTTGTTGACCAGTGTCGTCTGGGATGCTGCGCTGCACTACAATTCAAATGCTTTCCCCGACATGATTTCATGGCTGATCGCCAGCATCGACTATTTTTCAAAGCGTAAAGATCTGCAGCTGATTATTCGTATTCACCCTGCTGAAATACAAGGCGGCCTGCCGTCGCGGCAGCGAGTGGCGGATGAAATTCGCAAGCGCTACCCGGCGATTCCAGAAAACGTTTTCCTGATTGACCCGGAGAGCCCGTTGAGCACCTACGCCGTCATGAAAAGGTGCAACGCGGTCATAATTTACAATACGAAAACCGGAATCGAGCTCGCCGCCATGGGGATTCCCGTCATCGTAGCCGGAGAGGCATGGATACGAAACAAGGGAATCGCCTGTGATGTTTCGACACCAGCGGAATACATTCAAGAGTTGGATCGTCTTCCGCGCTTGAACTGCATGTCATCCGCTGAAATTCTCCGAGCCCGAAAATATGCATATCATTTCTTCTTTCGTCGCATGATTCCTCTCGAGTTCATGGAACCCACAGGCGGCAATCCACCCTACCGCATGCGGATCGAAACCCTCGAAGCTTTGGCTCCGGGAGCTAGCCCAGGGCTTGACTTGATTTGCGACGGAATTCTGTCCGGGAAGGAATTCGTCTTTGATTCCCCTGAATCTGATCTGGAGTGATCCTGAGGAATGAGGATCCTGATCGACGCCAGCCAGATCCCGAAGCTAAAGAGCGGGGTGGGAATGTATGCAGTCCACCTGATCCGATCTCTGGCCCTTTTCGTTCCCGATCATGATTATTTCGTTCTTGTTCAGAGCGATGAAAACGCCTTCGACGACTTGCCTGGCCGAGCCATCAAGAGGATCAAGGTCCCCGGCAGGATCTATAGACTCCTCCCCTTCCGTTTTGTGCTGGAGCAGGCATGGATTCCTTATTTTGTTCGCAGATACCGTATCGATTTGGTGCACTCCCTGCATTATTCATTTCCGCTGTTCGCGACAGCAGCTTCTCGCGTAGTCACCATACACGATTTGACCTTTTTCATCGGGCCTCACTGGCATCTACCGATCAAGCGGTGGTATTTTGGAACGTTTACGCGTCTTGCGGTTTCCCATGCCGATCGCCTCATCGCCGTTTCCGAGTCGACAGCCAACGATTTGAAGGATCGCATGGGCGTAGACCCCAAAAAGCTGACGGTAGTGCATCTCGCACCGCCGGAAGCGCCACCCGAACATTCGGTGGTCGATACACTTCTTCGGCACTACGGTATCGGTGAACGCTACATCCTTTTCGTCGGCACTCTCGAACCGCGGAAAAACCTATTCAACCTGGTCCGCGCTTTCCACCGGATTTGCCCCGAAGAATCAGACCTTCAGCTGGTTATCGCGGGGAGAAAAGGATGGGGATGTAAAAGCCTCTACAACCTTGTCCAGGAACTCGATCTGCAGCGACGCGTGGTCTTTACGGGCTATGTGGATGAAGCCGCGAAGTTCAAACTCATCCGCCGGGCGAAGGTTTTTGCATATCCTTCCCTTTACGAGGGATTCGGGATACCGGTCTTGGAAGCGCTTTCTCTCGGAATTCCCACCATAACTGCCGATCGTCCAGCGTTGCGGGAAGTGGCCGGCGAGGCGGTCCTGTTCGTCGATCCGGAATCACCCGAGGCAATCAGCTCTGCAATGCTTCGCCTCCTGAGGGATGAGAGGCTGCGCAGAGAACTGTCCCTCAAGGGGCTTCAGCGCGCAAAGCATTTCAGCTGGACTTGCACCGCGATCAAAACCGGAGCAGTTTACAGGTCTCTGATGGGGAATGGAAAACAGCTCAACGGAAGGATGCGATGCGCCAGCTGACCATCGAAGGCCTAACGATCAACGACGAAAACCCATGCTTCGTCATCGCCGAGATCGGCCACAACCACCAGGGCAGGCTCAAGACCTGCATGGAGATGTTCCAGGTGGCCAAGGAGTGCGGGGCCGATGCGGTGAAGCTGCAGAAGCGCGACAACCGCGCGCTGTTCACGCGCGCGGCCTACGAGCGCCCCTACGACAACGAGAACAGCTTCGGGGCGACCTACGGCGAGCACCGCGAGGCGCTCGAGTTCGGGGAGAGCGAGTACCGCGAGCTCAAGGCCTGGGCGCAGGAGATCGGGGTGACGATGTTTGCGACGGCCTTCGATTTTCCGAGCGTCGATTTTCTGGCCAAGCTCGAGATGCCCGCCTTCAAGGTGGCCTCCGGGGATCTGAAGAACATCCCGCTGCTCAAGTACATCGCCCGGGTGGGCAAGCCGATCATCCTGAGCACGGGCGGCGGGACCAT